>NZ_JBFRGL010000001.1:0-740360 GCF_052115325.1 Arthrobacter sp. 2RAF22
CCCAACTGATATGTAGAAGCTGTTGTCAAGAGGCAGTGGTGAGCGGCTCCCGGTTTTGGTGTCGGGGGCCGCTTTCCGTTGGGGTGCTGTCCGGGTGTGGTGGGTGTGCTGGCGGGTCTTGTGTTCGACTGCAGTGTCAGACTGATATTCGCGGGTTGCTTACCGCATGACGATTGTTCGGCTGGGGCGTATCGCTGTCTAACATCGGGCGTCAACGGTATGGCCCGCTTGCTCATAGTTGGGTCTCGAGTTGGGCCCCGGAGTGCTGCCACGTCACGTCCGCCATGCACCCGGACGGCACGTTGATCAGGCCGCGTTCATGCGGTCTCCTTGCCCGTGGTCGCCGTGCTGCAGGGGTGCGGCCAGGGACCAGCACCAGCCGGCGAGTTCCCTGGCGATCGCGGTGTTTGCCGTGACGGATCGTTTCTTGCGGGCGTCGAAGACTTCCCATTTGTGGTGGAGCCGGTGGTTGCCTTCCAGGGCCCTGATGCGGGTGGCCGGGCCGACCAGCTCCAGCTGGCGCAGCAGCCGTTCCCCGGGCCGGGAGTAGGGGCGCTGGTGCTGCCAGGCTGCCTCGATGAGGAGTTTCCGGGCGTATTTGCTGCCGGCTTTCGTGATCGGTCCCTGGTGGCGGGACTGGCCCGAGGATTGCTCGCTGGGGACCAGCCCCAGGTAGGAGCCGATGGAGGACCCGGTGAAGCGGGTCCAGTCCCCGATCTCCACGGCGAGCCCGAACCCGGTCGTGGTCTGGATGCCGCGCAAACACATCAACGCGTCGATCACCGGGGCGTACTGGCATTCCCTGGCGGCCGCCACGACGCGCTGATCGATGCGCTTGAGCTGTGCTGCGAGGAGCTCGGCCTGTTCCACATCGGCGTCGTAGGTGAACTGCAACACCGGGGAGTCAAACCGCTGCCGGTGCAGCCAGGCCCCGTGTTCCTTCGTCCACTTGGTCTCCTTCGGGTACCGGATGCCGTGCCGGAGCAGGATCGCATTCACCTGCTGGCGGGCGTGGGCGAGGTTCTTCGCCGCGGTGGACCGCAGCCGGGACAGGTCCCGCAGGTCTTCCTGGTCCCGCGTCGGGACCCGCACCTGGGTGATCTGGCCCAGGGCGAGCATCTCGGCGAGCAGGCGGGCATCACGCTTGTCGGTTTTGACCTTGTCGCTCGGGGCGCGGAGCAACTTGGAGGACGCCGCGACCACGCAGTCGATGCCGGCCTCGCGCAGGTACCGGGCCAGGACGTATCCGGTGGGGCCGGATTCATACACCACCTTCACCGGCGGCTCGCAGCGGCGGATCCACTCCAGCACCACCGCCGGGTCGGAGTCCATTTTCGCGTGCACCAGTTCGCCGGTCTCCGGGTTCAGTGCGCAGCCCACAACGGAAACCGCGTGAACATCGAGCCCGATGAAAGTATGCTCAAACATAGCCGGGACCTCCCAAAACTCACATGTGGCACTACCATTGCAACGCTCCACGGGTCGACAATCCAAGAGCACCGTTATTGGCAACCCACGGACTCTGTGAAACAGAAGGCCCCGGCCTTCACCTCACCCGTCCCGGGGACCCTTGCCTGCCCGTCCGGACAAAGGCCAATTCCGCCGGGCCACAGGCCCCGCAGCGCCGCCCCCGGCACCAGGGATACCCCTCATGCCAGGCCGGCGCTGCGCGGCCGCCCGGCGACAATGGCCCGGTCCGGACGGGCAGGGAACGAACGCCCTCACTTCATATCGTCTAAGAGCCGCCCAGCTCAACTCCGGTGCCGCCCAACTCGACGCAGGTGCTTCCAGGCTCGCGGCGGGCACCGACCAGCTGAAAGGCTACCCGGGGGCCGGAGACGATCCCACCAAGGGAACCGGCTCCGCTGCGTTGGCCCAGGGGCTCCAGCAGCTCGCCGACGCCGCCAACGGTATCCAGGGCGTGGTGCCCCTGGCAACGCTGAAGGCCCAGATCAATGCGCTCAACGACGGCGCGCACCGCCTTGACGCCGGAGCCTCGCAATTGCAGGCCGGAGCTGGCCAGCTTTCGGCCGGAGCGGCGCAACTGCACGCCGGCACCGGACGGCTCGCCGACGGAACCGGGAAGCTGGCAGCAGGGACCGGCAAACTGACGGACGGTTTCGCCATCCTCGCCCAGAAGCTCAACAGCCAGGATCCGGCGTCCCCGGGCGTGGTTCTGGGAACCCAAATGCTCGCCGATGGAACCGCAAAGATCCGCGTGGGCATGGACGGCGTACCTGGCGACCCTGAGCATCCGGGCCTCCTCAAAGCCACCGCCAGCATGACGGACGGCACGTCCCGCTTGGCTGCAGGCACGGACTCGCTGATGACAGGGATCAAGGGCAGCCCTGCTGATCCTTCCTCCCCCGGTCTCCTTGACGGTTCCACTGCGTTGGCAGCGGGCGCCTCCAAGTTGTCCGATGGAAACGCCAAACTGGCAGCAGGCTCAGCCCAGTTGTCCACCGGTGCCGACAAACTCGCGGACGGAAATGCGCGGATCGCGGCGGGCACCGCCGAACTGCATCAAGGAGCTGCGGCGGTGTCGCCGTCGAGCATGGCTGAAAAGTCGGATACCGGCACGGCGCTCGGACTTGTGGGCGTCCTGGGAGCGGGTTCCATCGGAACGTTCGTGTTCCTGCGGAAGTTCCGGCTGGGGGCTTAGCTGCAGAGCTTCAGGCGAGCAGTCGGGTCAAGGAGTCTATTTCCCGGCCGGAAAAGTCGGAGGCGAGCTCACCAGTGCGATTCAACCAGATGCCCAGCAATCCGGCAGCAGTGGCGCCGTCGGCGTCGAGAAGGCGGTTGTCTCCCACAAAAAGGGTCTCGGCCGGGGGGGTGCCCAAGCGACGGACCCCTTCCAGGTAAATGGCGGGGTCCGGCTTGGGCACGCCTACGGTGTCCGTTCCGACAAGGACCGAGACCCGGGCAAGCCCCGCACTGTCGAGCTTGACCCGCTGGTAGTCGTGAACGTTGTTGCTCACGGCGCCGTAGGGGATGCCCGCGGCGTCGAGAGCGTCGAGGACGGGCAGGACGTCGCTGAACGCCCTGACATAACTGGGCTGCAGGCGCGAGTAGTCATTGAGCCACGTGTGGGAGTCCTCTCCCCCGAGCTCCACGCCGAAATGCCCAAGGGCCGCGCGGCCACGGAGGAGCCGCTGCTCGTTGAACGTCAATTCACCGGCTAGGTACCGGTCATAGAAATGCGTGGTTTCGTGCGTGAAGATCCGTCCGAACTTCTCCCACCCGGCCTGGTCCAGGCCGGGCAGGAGGTGTTCGCTCACGTCACGCAAGGCCGTGGTCATGGCGTACTCAAGGTCCACCAGGGTGTCGTCGATGTCGAACAGGACACCGCGGACCGTGCCGAATGACTCATGAAGTGCGTTGATCACGGAGTGCCTGAACTAGCCGCGGAACGCGCGCAGGCGGGTGAGCGAGGAATCCTTGCCCAGGATGACCATCGATTCGAACAGCGGCGGCGAGATGCGGCGGCCGGAGATCGCCGTGCGCACCGGGCCGAACGCGAGGCGCGGCTTGATCCCAAGATCTTCCACCAACGCTTGCTTGAGCGCTGCCTGGATGCTTTCCGCTGTCCAGTCGGCGAGGGGTTCCAGCGCAACCAACGCGGCGTCCAGCACCTCGCCCAGGTTCTCGGGAAGTCCCTTGCGGGCGTCGTCGGCGATGTCGATCGCGTCGTCCTTCTTGAACAGGAAGGCAAGCATCTCGGGAGCTTCGCCCAGCAGGGTGATCCGTTCCTGGACCAGCGGCGCGGACTCGGCAAGGATCTCTTCCTGGCGCGGAGTCAGGATCTCCCCCACGAAGCCTGCGGCACGCAGGTACGGCACGAGCCTCTGACGGAAGTCCTCGGGCGTGAGCATGCGCACGTGCGTACCGTTGATGGCCTCGGCCTTCTTGATATCGAAGCGCGCAGGGTTGCCCAGGACATCGTGGATATCGAAGTTGGCCACGAGCTGCTCCACGGTGAAGATGTCCTCATCGGCGCTCAGCGACCAGCCCAGGAGTGACAGGTAATTGAGCAATCCTTCACGGATGAACCCACGTTCACGGTGCAGGAACAGGCTGGATTCCGGATCGCGCTTGGAAAGCTTCTTGTTGCCTTGGCCCATGACATAGGGAAGGTGGCCGAACTCGGGCATGTACTCAGCCACGCCGATGGCGTAAAGCGCGCGGTAGAGGGCGATCTGCCGGGGAGTGGAGCTGAGCAGGTCCTCGCCGCGGAGGACGTGCGTGATGCCCATGAGTGCATCGTCCACGGGATTCACGAGCGTGTACAGCGGAGCTCCGTTGGCACGCACCACAGCGAAGTCAGGCACGGATCCCGCCTTGAACGTGATCTCCCCGCGCACAAGGTCGTTGAAGGTCAGGTCTTCGTCCGGCATGCGCAGGCGCAGCACGGCATTGCGGCCCTCGGCCTTGTACTGGGCGAGCTGTTCCTCGGTGACGTGCCGGTCAAAGCCGTCGTAGCCGAGCTTCGGATCCCGCCCTGCGGCGCGGTGCCGTGCTTCGATCTCCTCGGGAGTGGAGTACGACTCATAGATGTGACCGCCGGCCTTGAGCTTGGCGATGACGTCCTGGTACATGTCGCTGCGCTGCGACTGGCGGTACGGTTCGTGCGGCCCGCCAACCTCGACGCCCTCGTCCCAGTCGATGCCGAGCCACTTCAACGCATCAAGCAGTTGGTGGTAGCTCTCCTCGCTGTCGCGGGCCGAATCGGTGTCCTCGATCCGGAAAATCAGCTTGCCACCCGTGTGCCGCGCGTAGGCCCAGTTGAAGAGGGCCGTGCGGATCAACCCAACGTGCGGAGTTCCCGTAGGTGAGGGGCAGAACCGGACGCGGACCGGGGTTTCGGCGTTCACGGCGGGAATGGCGGCAGAGTTCGGCGCAGCAACAGTAGTCATAGTGGTTCCAACTTTACCCCGTGGCGGTGGGCGGAATGCCCAGTGCCAGCGGGTCCAGAGCGACCGGCTGGGCGGAACGCCGAGCCTCTTAGCGGCGGACTACCGGGTTGGACAAGCGGCCGATGCCTTCGATCTCGATCTCGTAGCGGTCGCCCTCCTGGACCAGCCCGACGCCGGCAGGAGTCCCGGTCATGATGACATCACCCGGAAGCAGGGTGAAAGCCTGCGAAACGATCGACACCAGCTCGCGCACGCTGCGGATCATCTGGTTCGTGCTGCCGTCCTGGCGGAGTTCGCCATTGAGCCAGCCCTTGATGGCCAGGTCTTCGGGATCGAGTTCCGTCTCGATCCACGGGCCGAGCGGCGCGGAGGTGTCAAAGCCCTTGGCACGCGCCCACTGCAGGTCCGTCTTCTGGACGTCGCGGGCCGTGAGGTCGTTGCCGCAGGTGTAACCGAAAATGACGTCGTCCACGCGGTCCTCGGGCACGTCCTTGCAAATGCGGCCAATGACGACGCAGAGTTCCGCTTCGAAGGAGACTTCCTCCGAGAACTCAGGCAACACGATCGGATCGTTGGGGCCAACGACGGCGGTATTCGGTTTCAGGAACAGCAAGGGGTGCTGCGGAACTTCATTACCGAGTTCCCGGGCATGCTCGGCGAAGTTCCGTCCGACGCCGATGACCTTGCTGCGGGGAATAATCGGGGCCAGAAGGCGAACGTCCTCCAGCTTGTGGCGGACCGAGGTCCGCTCGACGCCGTTGAAGAAGGGGTCGCCGTGGATGACAGTGATCATTTCACTGCCTGGCTCACCTTCAACGACGCCGTAGACGGGATCAGAATCAACAACAAACCGGGCGATACGCATGGGTTCTAGCGTACCGTCCGCCGGCGGCCGCTATGCGCGCACTGAAGAGGTGCCTGCTAGCCGCGCAGATAGTCCAATTGCGCCGCCACCGAAGTTTCAGCTGCCCAGCGCACGGAAGGATCGACGTCGGGATACACCGCATCGGTGACAGCTTGGACTTCGGCTTGGGCGCCGAGGCGCGCGAGTGCTTCACGGATTTGGTCCAGGCGCATCTCCCTGTGGGCCCGGTACTCGCGGCACACGGCGTCGACGGCTGGCAGGACGGGGCCGTGTGCGGGCAACAGCGTCGCCGGACCGAGGCTTTCGAGCTTGTCGAGGCTGGAGAGGTAATCCCCCAGCCGTCCGTCAGGATAGTCCAGGACGGTGGTGCCCCGCCCCAGGATGGTATCGCCCGTCAGCACCGAGCCGTCCGGTCCGTCGCCCGGAAGGTGGAAGCAGACTGAGTCCGAGGTATGGCCCGGCGTGGCAAGAACCCGGATCTCAACGCCTCCGGCCTCGATGACCTCGCCACCGCGCAACGGCTCGCCGCCGTGGCAGTAGGCGGGATCCGCCGCACGGACGGGCGCGCCGGTGAGTTCGTGGAGCACCGCAGAGGCCTCCGTGTGGTCCTTGTGGCGATGGGTGATGAGAACGAGCTCCACAGGCCCCGCGGCGGCCAGGGCCGCGAGGTGCGATTCGTCGAGCGGCCCGGGATCCACGACGACCACTCCAGCAGCGTCCGGCGCGGCAATGACGTACGAGTTGGTGCCGTCAAGGCTCATCGGACCCGGATTAGGCGCGAGCCGCGAGCGGGTGAGGTGGCTGCTGTTCTGGAAAGTGGCGTCATTGACCGGATTCACTTCTCCATCTTGGCACACGCCAAGTGGCGGGACCTTGGACGGGAAGCCCGGTTCCGCGAGCCAGGAACCAAGAGGCAGGCACGGCACACGACGTAACATGGTGCCAAGGAACTGGGACGGATACATGTGGACAGTTGCGGAGGAGGAGCCGAATTGTTGCGGAATCACACCCGACGAAGAGAACTTCTCCGGACGACGACGGCGATCGCCACCGCCTGCCTTTCCGTCCTCGCACTCCTCAGCGCCTGTTCCTCCGACACCGGACCGCGGTCCGCCGCGGCCCAGCCCACCGTGGTGATCATCGGAGACTCCCTCAGCACGGGTCACGGCACCTCGCCTGACGAGGCCTGGCCAAAGCTGGTGGAGAACGATCCCGGCTTTCAACAGCTCCAAGCGACCATCGTCAATGCTGCACGGGATGGCAGCGGCTACGTCAGTGTCGGCGAGGACGGATCGACCTTCGGTTCCCAAGTGGACACAGCGGTAACCGACGAGACCCGCCTGGTGCTGTTCTTTGGTTCCGAAAACGATATGGGAACGGCCGCAGGAGAAACCGAGGCTGCGGCCACGCGGGCGTTCGCCTCAGTCAAGTCCCGCGCTCCCCAAGCCGACATCGTCGTGGTCGGGCCGCCGTCGTACACGAGCACGCCCGAAGCCGAAAGGCTCGACATCCGCGACCAGGACAAGGCCGCTGCCCTGAAAGCCGGCGCGCACTTCGTTGATCCGATCGACCTCGGCTGGATCATGGACGATGCCGCGGAGCTCATTGGTCCCGACGGCGATCACCCATCCGCTGCGGGCCAGCAATATCTGCGGGCCAAGATGGAAGCGCTCATCGGACCGCGGATCCAGCAAGCCAGCACCGGTAACAACCAGCTCACTGGTTAACGGCGACGGCGACCCTGCCACCAGGGTGGGAGGCCGCCGTCGGGCATTTTCCAAGACAGGGCCCACGCCGGCGAGGGACCCAAGCCACGCTTGCGAGGCTTGGGAGCCGGTGGGGACTTAAGCCAGTCGGGTGAGCCAGCCGTGCGTGTCCTCGACCGTTCCGGTCTGGATGCCGAGCAACTGCTCGCGGATGGCCATGGTGGTTTCGCCTGCCTTGGCGTCCTCGGAACCGATGAACTCGGTCTTGTCCTTGAGGACGCCGATGGGGGTGATGACGGCGGCGGTTCCGCAAGCAAAGACCTCGGCGATTTCGCCGGAGGCCACGCCGTCGCGCCACTCGGCGAGGGTGATCTTCCGTTCGGAAACCTCGCGGCCCATGTCCTTCGCCACCTGGATGACGGAAGAACGGGTCACGCCTTCGAGGATGGTTCCGGTGAGTGCCGGAGTGACGAGTGAGCCGTCCTTCATGACGAAGAAGACGTTCATGCCCCCGAGTTCCTCGACGGCATCGTCGTTGAAGTGGTCCAGGAAGAGGACCTGCTTGCAGCCGTTCTCTTCGGCTTCCATCTGGGCAATCAGGGACGCGGCGTAGTTTCCACCGCACTTGGCTGCACCGGTGCCGCCGCGGCCGGCGCGCGCGTATTCACGGGAGATCCAGATGGATACCGGCTTGAGTTCGCCGCCGAAGTAGTTGCCGGCCGGAGAAGCGATGACCCGGAAGGAGACCTCGCGGGCTGCGCGGACACCCAGGAAGGCTTCCGTCGCGATCATGAACGGACGCAAGTACAGGGCTTCGCCGTCGCCGGACGGAACCCATTCCTTGTCCGCCTGCACGAGTTCGCGGATGGCGCCGAGGAAGTACTCCTCGGGCAGTTCCGGGAGGGCCAAGCGGCGTGCCGACTTGTTCAGGCGGGCGGCGTTGGCCTCGGGACGGAACGTCCAAACGGAGCCGTCAGCGTGGCGGTATGCCTTGAGGCCTTCGAAGATCTCCTGGCCGTAGTGCAGCACTGCCGCCGAAGGGTCCAGGGAAATCGGTCCGTAGGCCTCGACGCGGGCACTGTGCCAGCCGCCGTTGCCCTCGGTGTCGACGCTGTAGTCGACAATGACGGTGTTGTCGGTGAAGTAGTCGCCAAATCCCGGGTTTGCCAGGATAGCTGCACGCTCCTCAGCAGACTTCGGGGTCTCCGAGAGCTGCTGGCTGAATTCGACGCCGTGGGCAGTCTGAGTCATGTTTCCTCCAGTCGGCTACCAGGCAGAGCAAACCATCTCTTGGAGGATATGGTTCAGCGACGGACCACGGCAGCAGTAAATAATTCAAGTAAAGCTTACGCCCGGGTACAGACCCTCAGTGCCAGTACGGGCCCTAGAGCGCGGCAGCGATGGCATCGCCGACGGCAGCGGTGCTGCGGCTGTCGCCGTTGCGGCTTTCGATGTCGGCGACGACGGCGGCTTCGATCCTGCGGGCGGCTCCCGTATAGCCGAGGTGGTCCAGCAACAAGGCCGCGGACAGGATGGCGGCGGTTGGATCTGCCTTCTGCTGTCCGGCGATATCCGGGGCGGAGCCGTGGACGGGTTCGAACATGGAGGGCGCGGTGCGGTCCATGTTGATGTTGCCCGAGGCCGCGAGACCGATCCCGCCGGTGATGGCGGCGGCGAGGTCAGTGATGATGTCTCCGAAGAGGTTGTCGGTGACGATCACGTCGAAGCGGGAGGGGTCGGTCACCATGAAGATGGTGGCGGCGTCGATGTGCAGGTAGTCGTGGGTGACCTCGGGGAATTCCTTGGCCACGGCCTCCACGGTGCGCTTCCACAAGTGGCCTGCGAAGACCAGGACGTTGTGCTTGTGGACGAGGGTGACGTGCTTTCGGGGACGCTCGCTGGCGCGGCGGAAGGCGTCACGGACAACGCGCTCGACGCCGTGGGCCGTGTTGAGCGATACCTCGGTGGCAACCTCGTGGGGGGTGCCCCCGCGGAGCGTACCGCCGTTGCCGACGTACGGACCTTCGGTGCCTTCGCGGACCACGATGAAATCGATGTCGCCGGGATTGGCCAGCGGGCTGCCCACCGTCCCGTAGAGCCGCGAAGGGCGCAGGTTCACGAAGTGGTCAAGGCTGAAGCGGAGCTTGAGCAGCATTTCGCGTTCGATGATGCCTGAAGGAATGCGGGTGTCCCCCGGTGCCGCACCGACGGCGCCGAACAAGATCGCATCGCGGGTACGCAGATCGGCCAGGACCTCGTCCGGGAGGGTCTCGCCGGTTTCAAGCCAGTGCTGGGCTCCGAGCTTGTATTCGGTCTGCTCGAGGGTGACGCCTTCTTCGGCGACAACCTTTTCCAGGACTTTGAGGGCTTCGGCAATGACTTCGGGGCCAATGCCGTCGCCGGGAATGACAGCCAGGTTGATCGTTGCGGCGGGTTGCGTTGCACTCATGTTTTCAGACTGCCAACGCATCCACATGTTGGTCAAAATCGTCTCACCATTTGAGCGCTCGAAGTCCATGCGGAGCGCGCCTCGGGAGAAGCTACTGGCCTGGAACAGGTGAAGCTACCACCGCGACATTCTTGCCCCAGAGGTCCTGCGTGTAGCAGCTGATCAGGACCAGGCGGTTGGGCACCGCTGTCCAGACGGGACTGTCTTTCAAAGTCGATTTTGTGTAGGTGGTGACGGAGTCGACTTTGTATGTCATCGCTCCCGTTGCCGTGACGACTTTGAGCTCGTCCCCCGGTGCTGCTGCATAGCTGAGGTGGTTGAACGGCGCGTCGAGCCCCTCCCAACTGTGCCCGATGACGTAAGTGGTATTCGTCGATCCCGCTCCGGGGGTACCGAAGGGACTGAGCCAATATCCGTCCATCGTTTCCGGCGGCTCGATGCTCTGCCCGCCAGCAGGGTCCGGTCGCAGCGGATGAACCAGCACATCCAGGCCAACCGCCGGATAGGTAATCTGCACCGGGGCCGACGCCGCGGGCAGGTGCGTTCCCGCCGCAGTGGCAGGAGCGCCCACCGCCGCGCGGTTCGGCTCGGCTTTGCCCGCGGGAGCCGCCGTCGAAAGCGCCCGATTCCCTGAGTCGAAAGCGGCCGGGTTCTGGCCGGATACGCCATAGACCAGCCAGACACCAAGCAGCCCTCCGGCGCAGATCGCCAACACGAGAAGATCCCTGGAACAGATCAGCAGGCCACGGACGCGAAGTGCGTGAGGCTGCCGCGTGAAGCGGTGACGGGCCATGACCACTCCTGGAGATAGTGAAGCAGGTGGCGGGGTGCCGCCCATCGTAGTGCGGCACCCGGCCGGTTTTGCCTAGTGCCTGGCCTTGCGGGCCCGCACCCCGCTCCTCGCGACTACGAACACGGCCACGGCACTGAAGAGACCAGTCAGGCCGGCAAGCCACGCGGGGATACCTGTGTTTGCCTTGCCGCCAACGGCCGTCTGGACGTTGTAGCCCACGTTGGTGATGGGGGCGTCCGGAGTGGCTGCGGCACCGGCCGCAGATGGAATGACGGCTGTGGGCACAGTTGCCGACGGAGTGACGGCTGCGGGCACGGTCGCCGCAGGGGCAGCGACCGGAGGAACCGCGGGGGTGACGACCGGCTGGGTGGAGACGGGTTCCACGTGCTCCACGGGCGGGGTGGTCACCGGCGGGCTCGTCACCGGATCCGCAGGCGGGGTCGTCACCGGATCCGCAGGCGGGGTCGTCACCGGATCCGCAGGCGGGGTCGTCACCGGATCCGTCGGCGGGCTCGTCACCGGGTCCGTCGGGGTAATCACCGGCAGGCCGGCCACCTTACAACCGGCGTTGAGGATGGCGATGTTTTCCGGGGTGAGGTTTTGTCCGTTGGGCATGTAGTCGCCTGCGTTTGCAGGAACGATGTCGTTGGTGTCGGCGATATGCCCGGACAGCGCCGACAAGTTGATGGTCACCGCTACGTAGGGGTTCGACGCCGAATGCGTGGCGTGGCAAATGGTGATCTTGTCTGAGGGAGCAGCATTCGCCGACACCGTGGCACCCAGCAATCCCAGGCCCACGACCCCCAGGGTCGCAATGGTTCGTTTCATTTCGGTCCCTCCACATCAGGTCCGAGCTGACCAGACTTTGCGGAGTAACCGTCTTCGAGACCCAGGAAGGACAAGTACGGGAGACCTCAACAAGCGAGATGAATCTTGACAGTTACTCCCCAGAAAGTGTCATCAGTTCGCTTGCTCTTCAGGCTAGGTTTCGGTCTCCTGATTAACGCGAGTGGTGGGTACGCGTTTACCGGCAGGAAACAGCGTCCCTTGTCCCGGCTGCTACCTGCGCCGAGTGGATCCCCACTCGCCAGCGCGAAGAGATCACTTGGAAGTCCAGCGAGCCGCCGGATCCGCCTCGGGACGCTTACCAATCATGGGACGGGAAAGGGAACACCCCCTCACCCGGTGGGATGAGGGGGTGTCACGCGCAGCAAGAGTGAGCGGGCGTCCGCCCAAAAGGCGACTTAAGTGAGCGGGCGTCCGCCCAAAAGGCGACTTAAGTGAGCGGGCGTCCGCCCAAAAGGCGACTTAAGTGAGCGGGCGTCTAGGACTCGGCGGGCTCCTCGTAACGCGGGAAGACCGGGACCGGGGCCGGGAGCTCCGTGCCGGGGACGATCGGCGTGGCGACGGCCGCGAACTGGCGGGGCTCGCCGTCGGGCTGTCCCAGGACCTCAAGCAGCTTGGCGGCCGACGTCGGCATGACCGGCTGGGCGAGGATCGCCACGATGCGGACAACCTCCAGCGTGACGTACAGGACCGTGTTCATGCGCTCGACGTCGGTCTTGCGCAGCACCCACGGGGCCTGCTCGGCAAAATACGCGTTGGTGTCGCCCAGCACGGCCCAGATTGCCTCGAGGGCACGGCTGAATTCCTGCTTCTCGAAAGCCGCGCGGGCCACGTCCAAAAGTCCGGCGGCCTGGGCAAGCAGCGCGGAGTCCTCTGCCGAGAAGTCTCCCGGAACCGGAACCCTGCCTTCGCAGTTCTTGGCCACCATGGACAGCGAACGCTGCGCCAGGTTGCCGAAGTTGTTCGCGAGATCGGCGTTCATGCGGCCCACGATCGCCTCGTGGTTGTAACTGCCGTCGGCGCCGAACGGAACTTCGCGGAGGAAGAAGAATCGCACCTGGTCCAGGCCGTACTGCTCCACGAAGTCCTTGGGGGCCACAACGTTGCCGAGGGACTTGGACATCTTGACGCCATTGTTGGTCAGGAAGCCATGGATCATGACGCGCTTGGGCAGTTCCAGGCCCGCGCTCATCAGGAAGGCGGGCCAGAAGATCGCGTGGAACCGGGAGATGTCCTTGCCGATGATGTGGACGTCGGCGGGCCAGAACTTACGGAACGCCTCAGAATCGGCATCAGGGTAACCGACTCCCGTCAGGTAATTGGTCAGGGCATCAACCCACACGTACATGACGTGTTTGTCGTTGCCCGGCACCGGGACACCCCAGTCGAAAGTCGTCCGGCTGATGGACAAGTCCTGAAGGCCCTGCTTGACGAAGCTGATGACCTCGTTGAAGCGGTACTGGGGGGCGCCGAACTCCGGCTGCTCCTCGTACAAGGCCAGCAACTTGTCCTGGTAGGCGGACAAGCGGAAGAAGTAGCTCTCCTCCGCGGTCCACGTTACTTCGGTATCCGTACCGCGCGAGTAGCGGACGCCGTCGTCCTTCAGTACTGTCTCGTCTTCGGTGTAGTAAGCCTCGTCGCGGACCGAGTACCAGCCCTCGTATTTGGACAGGTAAATGTCCCCCTTGGCTTCCATCTTCTTCCAGATGGCCTGGGAGGCGGCATAGTGGTCGGCATCCGTAGTGCGGATGAACCGGTCGTAGGAGATGCCCAAGGCGGCGTGGGCGGCCTTGTAGATTTGGGCATTCCGGTCCACGAGTTCCTTGGGCGTGATGCCTTCCTTCTCCGCAGCCTGGGCAATCTTCATGCCGTGCTCGTCCGTGCCGGTCAGGAACATCACGTCATAGCCATCGAGGCGCTTGAACCGGGCCATCGCGTCGGTGGCGATGTACTCGTAGGCATGCCCGATATGCGGCTCGCCGTTCGGGTAGGTAATGGCGGTGGTGATGTAGAACGGGGGTTTATCTGGAGACGTCACTCTACGAAGTTACCTTCTCTTGGAGATGGAAAGACCGGACCGGCCGCATGTGACGGCCGGTCCGGAAGCAGCGGGCTACTAGTTCAACTCAGTCAGCGTATCGCTGAGCCTGACAAGCTCGTGGTCGTGGGAGGCCACCAGCACGGCGATACCGTCGCTCGTGGTGTCCTTCAGGATGCTGATGATGCGGTTTGCCGAAGTACGGTCCAGGCTGGCCGTTGGCTCGTCTACCACCAGGACCCTGGTGCCCAGGATCAGGGCGCGGGCGATCGCGACACGCTGGCGCTCACCGCCGGACAGCTGCGCCGGACGGTGGCGCATGCGCCGGCCCAGCCCCACCAGGTCCAGCAAGTCCTTGGCCATTTCGGTGCGCTGCTCCACTTCGCCGTCGGGGACGGCCGGCAACAGCACATTCTCCAAAGCGCTCATGCCGTCGATCAGGGCGCCGCCCTGGTCCACGTACCCGATGAGGGCGCGGCGGCGGTCGGCGATTTCGTCGTCGCCCATCTTCTCGAGGGAATCGCCCTCCCAGAGGACGCGGCCCGACGTCGGAAGCGTGAGTCCCGCTCCCACCGTCAGGATGCTGGTCTTGCCTGAGCCGCTTCGCCCGGCGACGCAGTGCATCTCACCGGCGTGCAGGGTGAGGTTGAAGTCCTCGACGACCGTGACCGGCTCCGCCCCACCCTTGTCACCGCCGTAGCGGATGGTGATGTTGCTCAACTGCAAGGGCATGCCGTGGTCCGCAGCCCGCACGATGGTGTTGGCGCGGGTCTGGAACGACTCGTCGGTGGATTCCGTGGTCGCGGTCAGATCGGGTTCGAGGTTGTCAGTCATTTGACCACTTTCGTTGCAATGGGAATCCAGCAAATTACGGCCACCACTCCGGCCAAAGCGGCCCAAAGTGCGGCATAAGGAGCGAGCAACAGGCCCAGGCCCAGCGCCCCCACGACGCCGAGGATCAGCGCCACTGCTCCGACCAAGGCATTTTCGAAGAAACGGACCTGTCCCAGCATGTCCGGGTTCCAGCCCATGGCCCGGAGCGTGCCGAGCTGTTCGCGCCTGGCCTGGAGTTCGAAGCGACCGGTGACCAAGGTCAGTACGAGGCCAACGAGCACCCCGCTCACCGCCAGGATGACGCTCGGCAAGGCGATGGTGGCGGAGGCGAGCCCGCTGAGGGCACTGGCTCCAGCTGCGCGCGGGATGTCAATGAGCAACGCGATCAGCGCGCCCACGGCAGCTCCGAACACGCCCACGGCAACGGCCAGGGCCACTGAGCTGAAACGGTGGGTAACCAGTTGGCGGTACGCGAACGTGAGCGGTGAATCCACCGGGATCAGGCGTTCGTCGTGTTGGGGTTCCTGGTCAACGATGTCGCGGTGCCGCAATTGCTGGGCCGCGATGTAGGCGGCGGCACAGTAAATGAGCAACACGGACGCCGAAACAATGACCGTGGCCAGGTTCCAGCTCAGAAGGCTTAGCGCAATGCCTGCCACGGCAACGATCCCCGCACCTATACCGAACTCTTCGAGGACCCAACTTCGGATCTTCCTTTGGGTCCAGCCCATGGCGCGGAGGATCCCTGCCTCGCTGCGTCGCTGGCGGATATAGCTCACGGTTGAAGCGCCGGTCAGGAGGGTGGCCCCGCACAGCGTCAGGAAGAGGAGGGTGATGTTGGTGCCGGTCAGGGAGCCGGAAACGGCATCGGCGGCATCCTGCCGGACCCACGACTGCTGGACGGTACCCAGCGCGGATTCCTTGCCGGCGTCGTCCTTGGAGTATCCCGGGACGAAGATGTTGGCGTCTTCGCGCGCGGAGCCGGCCACCACTGTGGCTTGTAGACCCATGTCGCGGATCTGGGCCGCGAGCTTGTCGACCTCCGGTTGGGCCTGCTTCCAGTTGCCTGGCGCGCTGGCGCGGACCCTGACGGCGTCGATCACGTTGGCGTTGGAATCGTAACCACGCGCTGCGGCAAGGCCGTAGTAGTCGGTGATGGCACCGGCAGACTGGCTGACCAGGCCGGTGGCGCTCAGCGAAGGCTTGAGGCCCTTGGCTGCGGTGTCATTTCCCGAAGCGTCCTTCTGGAGCGTCATCGGGGCCGGGTCGTAGCCACCCAAGGGCAGCTTGTTGACGTCGCCCGCCGCTTTCTGGATCTGGGCCGGATCAAACGTCCCGTAGACCATCGGCAGCGGCGTAGCGGGCTTCGATCCCGTGGCAAGGTTCTCCCGGTACGAGCGCTCATCGACCGGCTTGCGCTGGCTCTGGTCGACCATCGCCCCGAAAGCCGACTTCTCGGGCAGCTTGTTGACGGTCACCCAGTCTCCCGGCGTGGCGGACTTGCCGACGGCGCCGTTCGCGGAAGTCTCGCCGTCCTTGTACTTGGGTGCCGCGGCGAAGTCGGTGCTCCACTGGGCCGGCTGGTACAGGCCTTGGCCGAAGTTGCCCATATTACCGAGCAGCTGGCTGTGGTCCGTGGATCCTGGCCATGACAGGGCGAACGGCGACTTTGACACGAAGGGCAGGTAGTCCTTGTCCAAAGAGCGCGAGACAGTGCCGACGTCGTTGACGACCTTGCCCGAATCATCGATTTCCTGGATTTGGACCGAGTACTTCAGATCCAGCGAGGTTCCCTGCCGGACGATCAAAGGAATGGCCTGTGAGGCATCCGTGATCTGGCCGGAGAGCTTCGCCTGCTGGTACTGGGTCATGAGGGGTGCCCAGTATTTGAGCTTGACGCCCATGAAATCCGGGCCTTGTTCGAGTTCCTGCTGCGTAGGGCTCTTGGCGAAGAGCTGTTCGAAGTAGCGGCCGATTGCGCCTGCGTTGCGGGTGTCGGCCGGCGGCGCCTTTTGCAGCGGTGCAAGGAAGTCTCCGGCGGAGCCCAAGAGCGCGCGCTCGGCGGTCGGATCGACGGCGACGACCGACTCGGTGACCTGCGGAGCCATGGGCAGCGCTACGGAAAGGTTGAAGAGGTTGTGTTCCGAGCCGCCGGCAGGAGCGGGGAACTTGATGCCGGTCTCCCCCGCGGGTCCGGCGATGCGGATGCTCTTGCCTCCGGCAGTCTGCTGCTCAACAACCTGCCCCTTGCCGAGGGTGCCTTCGGCGCTGGTCTGGAAGAGGGTTTGCTGGGACACTCCGTCGGAGCTCACGGCGGTGGCGGTCAGGCGGTACTTCTTGGGCTTCGCGGGAAGCACGGATTCCGGTGCGGGCCAGCTCTTGGAGTCCGTTCCGGTCGGATCTCCCGCGGTGGCTCCACCAGCCAGTCCCGCGTTGTAGCCAAGGTAATCCATTGCGTCGAGACGCGGGGTTTCCAGGTTCTGCGTTACCCGGGAAACGAGGCTGATGGGCGCCGCGACCGACGCGCCGCTCAGCCCACGGATCTTCTCGAGTTGCGGGAAGCTGATGCCGCCCTGGCCGTTCGCGATGTCCGGCTGGAGGAGCGCCCCGCCGTCCTTGGTATTCGCGGACTTGGCCTGGACCAGGATGTCGTACAGGCCGCGTGAGTTCTCATCCACTGTCCGGTTCAGCGCGGCCTGCGACTGGCTCTGGATGAATACGGACAAACACATGGCGACGATCAAAATGGCCGCGGTCAACAGAAGCACACGGCTTCTGATGAACCTCTGGACGGCGTTCATAGGGCTCCCTGAGTCCTGGATTGCGGGTGCGCACACTGCTGTCCCTGGAACCATGCCGAGGCAATAGGAATCCACCGGGTGTGTGCAAAAGTTATTGGCCGGCCTGCCGCCGGTTCCGAATTTCGGACCAAGCCATTGTAGGCAGACCGGCCAATGATATGTGGCCGATGTGAAGTGCGGCACACTTTTCTAGCTCAAACGGTGAGGATGCTAGTCCTCCAGATCCACTTCACGAACCATGTCGGCGCCGATGCCGGCCTTGATGGCTTCAAGGACCTGCTGCGGCACCGAAGTGTCGATCGTGAGCAGCGCCAGGACCTGGCCGCCTTCGCTCTGGCGGGCCACCTGCATGCCACCGATATTGATGTTGTTCATGCCCAGGATGTGGCCGATGGTGCCGATGACACCGGGACGGTCCGCGTAGGAAACAACCACGAGGTGCTCGCTGATCGGGATTTCGACGTCGTAACCGTTGACGCCCACGAGCTTCTGGACCTGCTTGGGTCCGGTGAGCGTTCCGGCCACGGAAATCTGCGATCCGTCGCTGAGTGCCCCGCGGATGGTCAGGACGTTGCGGTAGTCCTCGGCTTCCGGCGTCGTGATCAGGCGGGTGTTGATGCCGCGCTGCTCGGCGATGACGGGTGCGTTGACGTAGGAGACCTGCTCGGTCACGACGTCGGCGAACACGCCCTTGAGCGCCGCCAGTTCGAGGACCTTCACGTCCAGGCTGGAGATTTCGCCCGCGACCTCGACGTCGATCTGCGTCAGGGATGCGTGGGTCAGGGCCGTGAAGATCCGGCCGAGCTTCTCGATCAGCGGGATTCCGGGGCGGACGTCGGAAGCGATCACGCCACCGGCCACGTTGACTGCATCCGGGACGAGTTCGCCGGCGAGGGCGAGGCGCACGGACTTCGCCACGGAGACGCCGGCTTTTTCCTGGGCTTCGTCCGTGGAGGCACCCAGGTGGGGCGTCACGATGACATTGTCCATGCCGAAGAACGGAAGGTCGGTGCTCGGCTCCTTGACGAAAACGTCGATGCCGGCGCCGGCGATCTGGCCGTCTTCCAAAGCCTCGTGGAGGGCTTCTTCGTCGATCAGGCCGCCGCGGGCGACGTTGACAACGTAGGCCGTTTCCTTCATCTTCTTGAAGGCATCGGCGCCCAGCATGCCCACCGTTTCCGGGGTTTTGGGCATGTGGATGGTGATGAAGTCGGACTTCTCCAGCAGTTCGTCCAGGGTGACGAGCTTGACGCCGAGCTGAGCGGCGCGCGCGGAGGTGATGTAGGGGTCGTAGGCGAGGATCTCGGTCTCGAAGCCCTGCAGGCGGGCGGCCACGAGCGCTCCGATGCGTCCGAGGCCGATGATGCCGATCTTCTTCTCGAAGAGTTCGATGCCCGTGTACTTGGAGCGCTTCCACTCGCCGCCCTTCAGGGCGGAACTGGCCTGGGGGATGTGGCGGGCAAGGCTGAGGATGTGGCCGACCGTCAGCTCGGCAGCGGACACAATGTTCGACGTCGGGGCGTTGACCACCATGACGCCGGCCTGGGTAGCGGCCTTGATGTCCACGTTGTCCAGGCCGACGCCGGCACGCGCGATGATTTTGAGGTTCTTGGCTGCGGCAATTGCCTCGGCGTCCACCTGGGTGGCTGAACGCACGAGGATGGCGTCGACGTCGACGATTGCGGAGAGCAGCTGGGAGCGGTCCGCGCCGTCGGTTTGGCGGATCTCGAAGTCCGGACCAAGGGCCTCGATCGTGGCGGGCGAAAGTTCCTCAGCGAGGAGTACTACTGGCTTGGTGCTAGTCACCGGTGACCTCTTTAGCTCTCTTTTTCAGGTGGGGTTTTGGTGAAACGATTCTTTGACGACGAAGGCCGGACCCGGTATACTGGGTCCGGCCTCCATGCCGGGCGGCTTCATTTCGAGCCTATCCCGAACGGCGTTCTGTGTTGAATTGCTACGGCTCCTGCCGCGGCTTCAACGGGTGCCTTGACTAGCGGGCCGCGGAGCCTTCGACGTAGTCCTCGTCCTGCTGCTGCCAGGAGAACAAGGAACGCAGCTCGCGGCCGACCCCCTCGATCGGGTGCTGCTCTGCCTTGGCACGCAGCTCCTTGAACTCGACTGCGCCGTTGTCCTGGTCGTCGATGAAACGCTTGGCGAAGGCACCGGACTGGATGTCCGCGAGGACACCGGCCATGTTTTCCTTGACGCGGGGGTCGATGACGCGCGGGCCGGAGACGTAGTCGCCGTACTCTGCGGTGTCGGAAACGCTCCAGCGCTGCTTGGCGATGCCGCCCTCCCACATGAGGTCAACGATGAGCTTGAGCTCATGAAGAACCTCGAAGTAGGCGATCTGCGGCTGGTAGCCGGCTTCGGTCAGGGTCTCGAAGCCGTACTGGATCAGCTGGGAGACGCCGCCGCAGAGGACAGCCTGCTCGCCGAAGAGGTCGGTTTCGGTCTCTTCGGTGAAGGTGGTCTTGATGACGCCGGCGCGGGTGCCGCCGATCGCCTTCGCGTAGGACTTGGCCAGTTCCCAAGCGGAACCGGAAGCGTCCTGCTCTACGGCGATGATGTCCGGGATACCGCGTCCGGCTTCGAACTCGCGGCGCACGGTGTGGCCCGGAGCCTTCGGGGCGATCAGGATGACGTCAACGCCCTCGGGCGCCTCGATGTAGCCGAAGCGGATGTTGAAGCCGTGGGCGAAGGCAAGGGCCTTGCCGGCGGTCAACTTGTCCTTGATGGAGTCGTTGTAGATCGCGCGCTGGTGCTGGTCCGGTGCCAGGATCATGATGACGTCGGCCCATTCGGCGGCGTCGGCAACGTTCTTGACCGTGAAGCCTGCGTCCTCGGCCTTTGCGATCGACTTCGAGCCTTCCTTGAGCGCGATGACAACCTCGACGCCGGAGTCGCGCAGGTTCAGCGCGTGGGCGTGGCCCTGGGAACCGTAGCCGACAATGGCAACCTTGCGACCCTGGATGATCGACAGGTCTGCGTCGTCGTCGTAGAACATTTCAGTCACTTGCGTAACTCCTCTTGAGTGGTTTTGTAGATATTGTCTGTGGTTCGGTATCGGGCTACTACGCGGTACTAGGACAGTGCCTAAGCGCTGCGCAACGCCCTGTCACTCATGGAGCGGGATCCCCGCCCGACGGCCAAGGTGCCGGACTGCACTATTTCGCGGATGCCGAACGGCTCGAGCACTGAAAGCAGCGCTGCAAGCTTTTCCGGGGTACCGGTTGCCTCGATGACCACCGAGTCTGTGGAAACGTCAACCACTGAGGCACGGAACAAGTCTGCAGCTTGGGTGACCTGCAGGCGTGTCGCGGCATCCGCACGTACCTTGACCAGGATGTGGTCACGTTGCACGGAAGATTCTGAAGTCAGCTCCACAATCTTGATCACGTTGATCAGTTTGTTGAGCTGTTTGGTGACCTGCTCGATGAGGTCGCCATCGGCGTCGACGACGACGGTCATCCGGGAAATCCCGGAGACCTCGGTGGGGCCGACGGCCAGGGAGTTGATGTTGAAGGCCCGCCGGGCGAAGAGGCTGGCCACGCGGGTCAGCACGCCGGGCTTGTCTTCGACCAGAACGGACAATGTGTGGCGGCTCATGGCTAGTCCTCCTCTTCCCATTCCGGGGTCATGTTGCGGGCAACCTGGATCTGGTCGTTAGAGACTCCGGAGGGGACCATCGGCCACACCATGGAGTTCGGGCTGACCACAAAGTCGATGACCACGGGACGGTCATTGATTTCCAAGGCCTTCTGGATGGTGGCGTCAATGTCCTCGTCCCGCTCGCAGCGGAACGCGGCACAGCCGTAGGCGTCCGCCAGCTTGACGAAGTCCGGGATACGGACGGTGTCGTGGCCGGTGTTCAGGTCGGTGTTGGAGTAGCGGCCTTCATAGAAGAGGGTCTGCCACTGGCGCACCATGCCCAGCGAGGAGTTGTTGATGATTGCAACCTTGATGGGAATCTTGTTGATGGCGCAGGTGGCCAGTTCCTGGTTGGTCATCTGGAAGCAGCCGTCGCCGTCGATCGCCCAGACCACGCGGTCGGGTTCGCCGACCTTGGCGCCCATGGCTGCCGGCACGGCATAACCCATGGTCCCGGCCCCACCCGAGTTGAGCCAGGCGTGGGGACGCTCGTACTTGATGAACTGGGCGGCCCACATCTGGTGCTGGCCAACGCCTGCAACGTAGATGCCTTCCGGACCCGTGAGCGCACCAATGCGTTCGATGACCCGCTGGGGGGCGCTGAGTCCGTCTTCCGGCTCGGTCCAGCCAAGGGGGTAGGTGTCCCGGAGGTTGTTGAGGAACGCCCACCAACCGTCGAGGTCCGGGGTGCCGGATTGCTCGAAAGCGTTGCGGACAGCCTCGCTCAGTTCCGGAATGATCTCCTTGACGGAGCCCACGATCGGAACGTCGGCCGTACGGTTCTTGGAGATCTCCGCGGGGTCGATGTCCGCGTGGATGATCTTTGCGTGCGGAGCGAACGTGCTGAGCACACCCGTCACGCGGTCATCGAAGCGCGCACCAAGGGTGATCAACAGATCGGACTGCTGCAGTGCGGTAACCGCGGAAACCGTGCCGTGCATGCCGGGCATGCCGACGTGCAGGGGGTGGGAATCCGGGAACGCGCCGCGGGCCATGAGCGTTGTCACCACGGGAGCGCCGGTGAGTTCCGCGAGCTCGCGCAGTTCGGCCGATGCGTGGGCCTTGACCACTCCGCCGCCGACATACAGGACAGGCTTGCTTGCCGCAGCGATCAGCCGGGCGGCTTCGCGGACCTGCTTGTTGTGCCCGCGGACCACCGGACGATAACCCGGCAAATCGATCTTGGGCGGCCAGGAGAAGGTCATGGTGCCCTGCTGGGCATTTTTGGCGATATCCACCAATACGGGACCGGGACGACCGGTGCTCGCAAGGTAGAAAGCCTCGGCCATGACGTGCGGAATGTCATTGGGATCCGTCACCAGGAAGGAATGCTTGGTGATCGGCATGGTGATGCCGACGATGTCCGCTTCCTGGAAGGCATCAGTGCCGATGACGGAAGCCGATACCTGGCCGGTAATGGCCACGAGGGGCACGGAGTCCATGTGGGCATCCATGATGGCGGTAACGAGGTTGGTGGCACCGGGGCCCGAGGTGGCGATGCAGACGCCGACCCGTCCGGTAACCATGGCGTAGCCTTGCGCTGCGTGGCCGGCTCCCTGTTCGTGACGGACCAGGACGTGATTCATCTTGGAGGCCATCAAAGGGTCATAGGTGGGGAGGATCGCGCCACCGGGCAAACCAAAAATATCGTCCACGCCGAGTTCTTCGAGCGAGCGGACAATAGCTTCCGAGCCGGTCATCACCGTTGGGGGTACAACGTTGTTCGGCCCGAGTACAGGAGAGAGAGTTGCAGCATTGTCGACGACGGCGTCAGCCGGACGGTCGACCTTTTCCGGAGCCTTGGGGGCTCCAGCGGACTTTGCAGCCATCAGCGAGGGGCTGATCGGCGATCCTTTGCTCATCGGACTCTTCCTTTGGGGATCTTCAATTAGTGAAAGTTACTGCGTGGGTACTGCGTTCATGCTGGTTCTTGCTCAATGCGCCGTCCCCTGCGGGAAATAAAAAAACCCCTCAGCCTTGCGGCTCTTCGAGGGGTTGCGCGTGACGGTTCGTTACCAGTCGGGCTAGGAGGCCACGCGCTTGGTAAGTACGACAGTGCCCACGGTGGCGCCGACAGTAACGAATGCGATCATGCGTTCAGTGTTCCCTCTTAGTGAGATAGGTGTCAAACGATGAAGATGTCATCTCACTATGTGGACCTCATTGTCCACGGACTGGTCCTACCCCACCCTCCGGCGTGAACGCCGTCCGGCCGGGACCCCTCGGACCAGCCCTTATTAAGCCCTGCCGCCTCCAGCGGCCTTGTCACCGCTGGAGGCACGGGGTACTTAGCTTCAGCCGCAGTAGGCGCCTGTGGAGGCGCTGTGCACCAGCTTGGCGTACTTCGCGAGGACGCCCTTGGTGAACTTGGCCGGGAGGGGCTCCCAGCCAATCTTGCGGGACTCGAGCTCGGCTTCGTCCACCAGGAGGTCGAACGAACGGGCAGCGATGTCCACGCGGATCTTGTCGCCGTCCTTGACGAAGGCGATGGGTCCGCCGTCGACGGCTTCAGGCGCAACGTGCCCGATGCAGAGGCCGGTGGTACCGCCCGAGAAGCGGCCGTCGGTCAGCAGGAGCACGTCCTTGCCAAGGCCCGCGCCCTTGATGGCGCCGGTGATGGCGAGCATCTCACGCATGCCCGGGCCGCCCTTGGGACCTTCGTAACGGATCACGACGACGTCCCCGGCCTTGATCTCGCCCTTGTCCAAGGCGTCGAGCGCACCCTGCTCGCGCTCGAACACGCGGGCGGTTCCTTCGAAGACGTCGGCGTCGAAGCCGGCGCTCTTCACGACGGCACCTTCCGGGGCCATGGAACCGTGCAGGATGGTGATGCCGCCGGTCTTGTGGATCGGGTTGTCCAGGGCGCGCAGGATCTTGCCGTCGAGGTCCGGCGGGTTGATGGAGGCCAGGTTTTCGGCAAGGGTCTTGCCCGTGACCGTCAGGCAGTCGCCGTGCAGCAGGCCGGCGTCGAGCAGCGCCTTCATAATGACCGGCACGCCGCCGATCTTGTCGACGTCGGTCATGACGTAGCGGCCGAAGGGCTTGAGGTCGCCCAGGTGCGGGATCTTGTCGCCGATGCGGTTGAAGTCGTCCAGGGTCAGTTCGACCTCGGCTTCCCGGGCGATCGCGAGCAGGTGCAGGACGGCGTTGGTGGAGCCGCCGAAGGCCATGGTGACGGCGATGGCGTTCTCGAACGCCTTCTTGGTCATGATGTCCCGCGCGGTAATGCCGAGGCGAAGCAGGTTGACCACTGCCTCGCCGGACTTGCGGGCAAAGTCATCACGACGGCGGTCTGCCGAGGGCGGGGCAGCCGAGCCCGGCAGGGACATGCCGAGGGCTTCACCGATGCACGCCATGGTGTTGGCCGTGTACATACCGCCGCAGGCGCCTTCACCAGGACAGATCGCGCGTTCGATGCGGTCCAGGTCGCCCTTGCTCATCTTGCCTGCAGCGCAGGCGCCCACGGCTTCGAAGGCGTCAATGAGGGTGACTTCCTTCTCCGATCCGTCCTCAAGCTTGACCCAGCCCGGCATGATGGAACCGGCGTAGAGGAAGACGCTGGCGAGGTCCAGGCGGGCGGCTGCCATCAGCATGCCCGGGAGGGATTTGTCGCAGCCGGCCAGCAAAACGGAGCCGTCGATGCGCTCGGCCTGCATGACCGTTTCAACGGAGTCGGCAATGACTTCGCGCGAAACAAGGGAAAAGTGCATGCCCTCGTGGCCCATGGAAATGCCGTCCGAAACGGAAATGGTGCCGAACTGCATGGGGAAACCACCGCCGGCGTGAACGCCTTCCTTGGCGCCTTGGGCGAGCCGGTTCAGCGAGAGGTTGCAGGGGGTAATTTCGTTCCACGAGCTCGCGACGCCGATCTGGGGCTTGGCGAAGTCATCATCGCCCATGCCTACGGCCCGGAACATGCCTCGCGCGGGGGCGGCATGGATGCCGTCCGTTACGACCCGGCTGCGTGGCTTGATGTCCGGCTGGTTGTCTGTCGCAATTGGGGTGTGGTCACTCATGGGCACGAGTCTATGACTCTTGGGCTGTGGCCAACGAACATGATCGGCGGGTTAAGGCGAATTTGGCACTATTTCAGCCAATATTTCATTCAAATAATGGACAGTCGTCTCGCTATGTGAGACATGGGTCTCATTGTCGGCTGCTGGCCTATCCGACAGGATCGCTGATGCGCTGAAGGGCCGCGAATCGATTGACTAACCTAGACAGCCCCGTGACACGGACGTAACGTCAAATCACGACAGCTGCGCCACTCGAACAGACATGCGCCAATTGAACAGACAGAAGGGCTCCTCCCATGGATTGGTTGATCTGGGTCATCGTCATCGTGTTGATCGTCGCGATTGTTTGGTGGCTCCTGAGCCGCAATAGCGCGAAGTCTTCTTCGGGCTCCGGGGCTTCGCCGTCGCAGGCCGCCTCGTCACCACAAATGGACGTCACAGCAGCCGCATTGACAGGCTCCGCCCCCTTGGTCGCCGCAACCGCGACCGCAGATCAAGAGCTAGCCGAGTCGCGCGCAGCCGCACCCGAGCCGGAGCCGGAAGCCGAAACTGAGGCAGGCGGCGTCGACGTCGACGACTGGGAGCGCCCCGGCCCTCCCCTCGAAACCGGCATGGCCGCCCCGGAAGAAGAATCGTCAGCGGCCGGCCCCTCGGTGGTGGAGCCCGTGTTCGAGGAGCCCACGCTCTCGGAACCCGTACTGTCCGAGGACGCGGTTTCCGAGGCTACGGCCTCAGAGACCGCCGCACCGCTGGCTGCCGAGCCGGAACTTGAAGGGGGCGTGACGGCCGACGACGTTACCGCGGCCGACGCCGGGCCGTCCGTTCCCGCGGCTGCCGGCGTTCCGGCGTCGTCGGGCTCGGAACCAGCCACCCCCGAACAGTTGGCCGACAGCGCCGAATGGGAAGCGACCTGGAGCGAAGGCAGCGCACCAGTGGCTCCCGCCCCGATCCACCACCGCGAATACACGGACGCCCATGCACCGACGCTTCCCGGCGCGGAATCCGCCGCGGCGGAGGCAGTCGACACTGCAGCCGAAGGGGCGCAGGAAGACCGGGCCGAAAATCCCGACGCGGCACCTTCGCCGGTTGAGTCAACCACCGTGGCCCAGGATTCCGCAGCCGCATCGCCGCTGGGCGGGCATCTCGCAGCCGAGCAGCCGTATGGCGAAGGCTCCGCCGCGGCCGACGCTGACGGGAGTGGCCCTGATGGCTACACCGTCAAAGGCAACGCGGACACCATGACCTATCACGATGAAGACAGCCCGTCGTACGACGAGGTCAAGGCCGACGTCTGGTTTATTTCCAGCGCCCACGCCGAGGCAGCAGGCTTCCGACCTCCTCGCAGGAACCGCCGCTGAGAGCCCCAAGGAGCTGACCCAGGGCGGCAAGCAGCCCTGCAACCAGGACCCAAGCAATGAACCAGGCAAAGGCGGGATCCGGGAGCCTCTTCCGGTCCCGCCTTGGGCTCGTCCGGGCTCCCGTAGCGGTGGCCTGCCTCGTGGCCCTGTTGCTGAGCGCCTGTACAGGGAGTGCCCCCGGACCGGGGCCTACCCAAGGCAACGGACCCGAGTTGATTCGGAAGCTTGACCTGAATCTGACAATTCCGTGGTCGATCGTGTTCCTCGACGACGGTACTGCCGTCATCTCCGAACGCGACACCAAGCTGATCAAATCGGTCCGGAACGATCGGGCCACGACGGTAGGCGAGGTTCCCGGCGTCGTACCCGGGGGCGAAGGCGGGCCACAAGTGACCGGTGCGCCCGGCCGCGCCGGTTACATCGACGCCAAGGTGGTCTGGCCGTCGACGGCGGATGCCTCACCGAGCGGTCTGGAAATCGTGAACGGAACGGCGTTCACGTGCGCGCTGCGCGGTCAGCGTTTGTGGACCGTACCGCTGCGCGGAGAAACGGCGGGGAATCCCGTGGCGTACCTCACGGCCCAGTACGGACGGCTGAGGGACGTTTCGCTAGCGCCGGACGGCACACTGTGGGTCCTCAGCAACAACCAAAACCCCGACTTTGCACTGCTCCTGAAGCCTCCCCGCCAGTGACGCGCAGGAGGCCCGGGCCGATTTCACACTTCGGCAAGTGTCGTGTAGAGTTACATGTCGTTGCGGAGATCAACGAGGGAAGAAAAGCCCTCAGCCGATCGAAATCGACAAATGCACCTCTAGCTCAATTGGCAGAGCAATTGACTCTTAATCAATGGGTTCCGGGTTCAAGTCCCGGGGGGTGCACCAAAGGGAAGGACCCTTGAGCGGCAGTAGCCGCTCAAGGGTTATTTCTTTGCGTTGCGAGCAACAAACAATTGCACCTCTAGCTCAATTGGCAGAGCAATTGACTCTTAATCAATGGGTTCCGGGTTCAAGTCCCGGGGGGTGCACCAAAGGGAAGATCCCTGGATGGCTGAATGGCCGTCCAGGGATCTTTTTTATTTTCCCCCGGACTCGGCCCGGAGCCGGTTCCGCCCGGACCTGCGGAGGCCTAGTTGGAGGGCTCGCCCGGCGCCACACCTGAATCCGCTGCGGCCACAATGTCGTTCACGACTGCCGAGGAATGATTGTTTGCCAGTTCGCGTACAAGCGACTGGAGCTCCCGCCGCAGTTTGGCGGTGTCCACGGGCACGGGTGCAAGCACTTCGCGTTCCAGCTGCGTGGCGAGTCCGAGGGTGCGCTCCCCCGCCTCGGTCAAACTGACCACTTGGCTACGGCGGTCGGACACGCTGCGTGCACGGCTGACGTGGCCGTGCGCCTCCAGCCTGGTGAGCGTCTTCCCCATTGTCTGCGCCTGAACCCGGACGATCTGTGCGAGCATCGACTGGGTGGTCGGTCCGTTGACGGCAAGTACTTCCATGACAATGACCCCGGCATGGGTCAGGTCCATACCGCGCAGTTTCTCGTTCCAGGCATGCTCCACGAGTCGCGCGGCCGTGGAGAGCAGGCGCCCAGTGGGCCACCGTTCCATATCAGGCATAAGGGCCAGTATATAGACCGCTGCGCGCGGAGCAGGACCGGGGTTCAATTCGTGAAGCGGCCAGCCGATCACTAAGCTGAGTGATCGCGAACGCTAGCAAGGAGCACAAATGGCTGAACGACTCATTCCAGGCGACATTGCCCCGGACTTCACCCTCAAGGACCACGCGGGCCGCGAGGTCAGCCTGGCGTCGCACCGTGGCCGCAATACAGTCATCTACTTCTACCCCGCGGCTTCCACCCCGGCATGCGCCAAGCAGGCCTGCGACTTCCGCGATTCCCTCGCAACCCTCCAGGCCGCCGGTTACGAGGTTCTTGGCATCTCTCCGGACACCGTGAAGGATCTGGAGAAGTTTGTGGCCGAAGAATCATTGACCTTTCCACTGCTGTCCGACGAGGGGCACCACGTGGCTGAGGCCTATGCGGCGTGGGGCGAAAAGAAGAACTACGGGCGCACCTACCAAGGGCTGATCCGCTCAACGATCGTGGTGGACCCCGACGGCAAGGTGGCCTTGGCCCAGTACAACGTGCGGGCCACCGGCCATGTCGCCAAACTCCGCAGGGACCTCAAACTCGACAAGTAGCCACCGCATCGCCGCATAGGCGCGGCTGGAATGGGTGGCGCGAAACCGTGGGTACAATGGAGGCCGGTAGAAGACCGCGGCGGGAATCCCTGAATCCCGGTCCGGAGACCAACACCAGCGCGAGTGGTGAAATTGGCAGACACGCAGGATTTAGGTTCCTGTGCCTTCGGGCGTGGGGGTTCAAGTCCCCCCTTGCGCACATTCAGGAAGTGCCCCGGTCCTTGGCCGGGGCMCTTCCAGTTTCCAGCCGGGACTCAGGGCCCTGAACTAGACTGGACCGCGGTCCGGCTGCCGCGGGCCCCAAGCCCGTCCAACTGCCTTGAGGGGACAAGAGTGGTAAGCAGCAAGCTTCGCCGAGTCACGCTACAAATCGGCGCAGGCCTTCTGGCCCTGGCCTTGACCTCGTGCACGGTAAGTCCTGGACCGGCACCGTCAGCCTCGGCCGCGGGCAGCACCAAGGCAGAGCCGAGCAAGACCTTCAACTTCGGCACCCCGTCGATGCCGCTTGGGCTCGATCCCGCCGTGACGAACGACTCCGAGTCCTATCGCGTGACCCGGCAAGTGATGGAAGGCCTTGTGGGGGTCGACGCGTCCACCGGCCAACCAACTCCCCTGCTTGCCACCTCTTGGTCACAAGGGAACGACGGACTCAGCTACGACTTCACGTTGCGGTCGAAAGTCACCTTCCACGATGGCACCGTCTTTGACGCCGCCGCCGTCTGCAGCAACTTCAACCGTTGGTTCAATTTCCCGGCGACCGTGCGTCAGCAGGCACCGGGCATTGCATTCAAGAGCGTCTTCAAATCCTTCGCGGACGACGCTTCGCTTTCGCTCTTCAAGAACTGCAAGGTCATCTCCCCCGATCACGTCCAAATCAACCTGGCCAAGCCCTTCACAGGCTTCCTTCAGGCTTTGACCCTGCCGGCGTTCGCGATGTCCTCCCCGAAAGCAATGGCCGACGGCAAGGCCGACGTCCTGGACAAGAAGCTGTCAGGCCAGCCGGCGTCAGCCTATGCCTCCCACCCCGTGGGCACGGGACCTTACGTTTTCTCCTTCTGGAGCCAGGACCGCATTACGCTGACCAGCTACAAGGGCTACTGGGGCGACCGGGGAGAGATAGCCGCGGTCAACTTCATTCCGTTCGACTATCCGCAGGCCCGCCTCCAGGCCTTGCTCGCTGGAACCATCGACGGATACGACCTTGTTACCGCCGGCACCTTTGACCAACTGGTCAAGAAGGGCATGCAAATCGTCCAACGGGATCCGTTCTCCGTGATGTACCTGGGGATGAACGAGTCCGTGGCGCCCCTCCAGAACCTTGGCGTGCGGCAGGCAATAGAGATGGCCATCGACAAAGACACCCTTATCCACAAGTTCTTCATCGACAACACCTCACCTGCGACCCAGTTTGTTCCCCCCAAGCTGAGCGGCTTCAACAACAACGCACCGTCCTTGGGATACGACCCGGACAAGGCCAAGCAACTCCTCGCCAAGTCGGGCTACAAAGGCGAGGAGCTCAAGTTCTACTACCCACTCAATGTCACGCGCGCCTACCTTCCCACTCCGGAGAAGATCTACGCGGAGATCAGCGCGGAGCTCACCGCCATCGGACTGAACATCAAGCCGGTGCCCGTGAACTGGGACGACGGCTACCTCCAGAAGGTCCAATCACCCGGTGACCATGCGCTGCATTTGCTCGGCTGGAATGGCGCCTACTCGGACCCGGACAACTTCGTTGGAACCCTCTTCGGTGAAAACAACGGTGAGTTCGGCTACAGCGATCCCCAAGTCTTCTCAAAGATCGACCGGGCCCGGGGACTCCCCGACGGCGCTGACCGCAACTCGCAGTACCAGACCATCAATGCGCAGATCGCTGCCACCGTCCCGGCGGTACCCATCGCCTTCCCGATCTCGGCTTTGGCCCTTTCCGACCGCGTCGAGAAGTACCCGGCATCGCCTGTCTTAAACGAAGTTTTTACAAACGTTCGCCTGAAGTCTTGACGTCCCGCCGCAATTTCAGTTATGTGCCCACGCGGGGATATTCTGTGACAGCCAGTGCCGCCGCTATCGGAGATAGATCGTGACCTTCATTTCCAAGACACACCACGCTGACGTCGTCCTTATTGGGGGCGGGATCATGAGCGCAACCCTGGGGGCGTTCATCAAGCAACTCGAACCCAGCTGGACCATCTCCCTTTTTGAGCGACTCGACGAAGCCGGCCTGGAAAGCTCCGGACCGTGGAACAACGCGGGAACCGGGCACGCAGCGCTCTGTGAGCTTAATTACTCGCCCGCAGCCAAGGACGGCTCGGTAGACCCGTCCAAGGCCCTCCACATCAACGAGCAGTTCCAGCTCTCCCGGCAGTTTTGGTCCCACCTCGTGGACAACAAATTGATCGGCTCCCCGAAGGGATTCATCAACACCGTCCCGCATATGAGCTTCGTCATCGGCGACAAGCACGCAGACTTCCTCAAGACCCGCTACGAGGCACTCAAGCCCAACACGCTCTTCCGCAGCATGGAATACACGGAAGACCAGGCACAGATCGCCAAGTGGGCTCCGCTGATCGTCAAGGGCCGCGACGCCAAGCAGCGCGTTGCCGCCACCCGCGCCGCTGAAGGCACCGACGTCGACTTCGGCGCCTTGACCCGCGAACTGACCGGCTACCTCGCCGCGAACGGCGTTGAAGTCAACTATGGCCACGACGTCACCAATGTGAGCAAAGCCTCCGACGGCGGCTGGGACCTTTCACTCAAGTACCCCGCTTCCGGCGAACACAGCCGGATCCACGCCAAGTTCGTCTTCGTCGGCGCGGGCGGCGGAGCACTCCACCTGCTCCAGGCATCGGGCATCCCGGAAAGCAAGGGCTACGGCGGTTTCCCGGTATCCGGACAGTTCTTCCGCTGCACCGACGAGGCCATCGCCAGCCAGCACAGCGCCAAGGTGTACGGCCAGGCCTCCGTCGGCGCCCCGCCCATGTCCGTGCCGCACCTTGATACCCGCTACGTCGGCGGCAAGCGTTCCCTGCTTTTCGGCCCGTACGCCGGCTTCTCCACCAACTTCCTCAAGACGAGCAGCTACCTTGACCTTCCGCTGTCCATCCGCCCGAGCAACATCATCCCGATGCTGGCCGTGGCCAAGGACAACATGGACTTGACCGCGTACTTGATCAAGGAAGTGGCCAAGCGCCACGACGCCAAGGTGGAGTCCCTTCGCGAGTACTACCCCCAGGCCGACGGCGGCAACTGGGAGCTCATCACAGCAGGCCAGCGGGTTCAGATTATCAAGAAGGACTCCAAGAAGGGCGGCGTGCTGCAGTTCGGCACCGAGGTCATCACGGCCCGTGACGGATCCATCGGAGCACTGCTCGGCGCCTCCCCCGGCGCCTCGACCGCCGTCCCCATCATGATCGAGATGCTCCAGCGGTCCTTCCCGAAGAACTTCAAAGGCTGGCAGTCCAAGCTCAAGGAAATGATGCCGGGCTACGGCGTCAAGCTAAACGACAATCCCGACCTTGCGGCCGAGCTGGAAGCGAGCACTGCCCGTTCGCTCCAACTCGAGCCTGCCGACGCCGTCCAGCACTAGCAACCGTCCGGGCTGCGGCCGGTTCACGACAAGAGACAGACCGTAGATCCCAGGAGACAGTGCAATGTTCCGTCTGGCAAAGCTTTCACTGGCGAACAGGGCACTGATCGCGCTGATCACCGTCTTCGCGGCGGTGTTCGGCGTGATCACCATGTCGTCCCTCAAGCAGGAACTCATTCCCTCGATCGAGTTCCCGCAGATCTCGGTGATCACGGCGATGCCGGGCGCGTCGCCGGAAGTTGTCGACAAGCAGCTCAGCCGCCCGCTCGAAGCAGCACTGAACAGCGTCGAGGGCCTGGAATCGACCACGTCGACGTCGCGGAACGGTGTTTCGCAGATCTCCATGGTGTTCACCTACGGTTCGAACCTGGACCGCGCGCGCAACCAGATCGACCGCGCCATCTCCAACGCCAAGCGTGTGCTGCCGGCCGACGTCGAGCCCCGATCCTTTGCCGGCAGCATCAGCGACTTCCCGATCGTGTACCTGGCGGTGTCTTCGGACAAGCCTCTCAGCGAGCTGAACACGGACCTGCAGCGATTGAGCGTTCCCCGGCTCCAGAAACTGGACGGGGTCCGCAGCGCTGACGTGACAGGCGGGGCCACCCAACACATCCTGATCCAGCCCAAAGCCCAAGCCATGGCCGCGAGCGGCGCCACGATCCAGTCGCTCACGAACGCCCTCAAGAACAACGGGACCCTGGTACCGGCAGGAACCATCGAGGACCAGGGCAAGACCCTTTCCCTGCAAATCGGCAGCCCGGTGGACTCCCTCGACGTCATCAAGGGCTTGCCGCTCACCGGCGCCAAGGGCGGAACCACCATCGGCTCCGTTGCCGACGTGAGCATCAAGGACGACGCCGCAACCTCGATTACCCGGACCAACGGGAAGCCGACGCTGGCCCTGTCCATCACGAAAAAGCCCGACGGCGATACCGTTGCCATTTCGCACGCCGTGAAGGATTCCATTGCCCAGGTGGAAGCCGAGCTCGGCTCCAATGCGCACTTCACGCCAGTGTTCGACCAAGCCCCGTACATCGAAAAGTCCATCAAGGACCTCACGACGGAAGGCCTTCTTGGGCTGGGCTTCGCGGTAGCGGTCATCCTCGTGTTCCTGATGTCCGTACGCTCAACGCTCGTGACGGCGGTCTCCATTCCGTTGTCGCTCCTGATCACGTTCATCGGAATATCGGCGACCCACTACTCGCTCAACATCCTCACCCTCGGCGCGTTGACCATCGCGATCGGCCGCGTGGTGGATGACTCGATCGTGGTGATCGAGAACATCAAACGGCACCTCAGCTACGGCGAGCACAAGCTCGGGGCCATCCTCAATTCGATCCGCGAAGTTGCCGGCGCCATCACAGCGTCCACCCTCACCACGGTTGCCGTGTTCCTGCCGATCGCCTTTGTGGGCAACCTGGCTGGCGAGCTGTTCAGGCCCTTCGCCCTGACGGTGACCATCGCCCTGTTGTCCTCGTTGCTCGTCTCCCTCACCATCGTTCCGGTCCTGGCTTACTGGTTCCTCAAGTCGCCGTCGCCGGCTTCGGCTGCGGAGGACGCCCGTGCCGCCGAGGCCGCCCGATCCAAGGCGCACGAGGCGGAGCAACGCAGCCGCCTGCAGCGCGGCTACTTGCCCATCCTGGCCAAGACCCAGAAGCACCCGGTCATCACGATCGTCGCTGCTGTGCTGGTCTTGGGCGGGACTGCTGCCATGTCTCCCCTACTCGCTACCGACTTGCTGGGTAACTCCGGCCAAAACAGCATGACCGTCCGGCAGGTCCTTCCTGCCGGCACCAGCTTGGAACAGACCGGCGCCGCCGCCGCCCAGGTGGAATCGGTCCTCCGCGGGATAGACGGCATCAAGGACGTCCAGGTCACGTCAGGCAACGCCCAAACGGGATTCGCCGCGCTCACCTCGAGCGGCGCTTCCAACTCGACGTTCACCGTGGTGACTGACGATAAGGCTGACCAGCAGAAATTGCAGGACACGGTCCGGTCCCGGCTCGCCAGTGCCTCGGCTCCCGGGAAGGTCACTGTCGGTGCACAGCAAGGCGGGCTGGGCACCTCTTCCAGCGTCGACATCACCATCAACGCCGCCAACTCGGCGGATCTCAAGACCGCAAGCGACGCCGTGGCGAAGGCCATGGACGGCGTGCCCGGGAGTGCCGAGGTAGCCACCAACCTGGATGCCAGCCAGTCCGTAGTCCAGGTGAAGGTAGATCGCGCCAAGGCCGTCGCCGCCGGGCTGAACGAGGAACAAGTCGCCGGGGTCCTCGCGTCCACGGTCAGCCCTATCCCCGCAGGCACCGTCCGTATCGACACCACGGACTTCCCGGTGCAGATCGGCGAAGGCACGCACTTCACCAGCATCTCCGATGTCAGGGCCATCAATCTCCCGACGCCGGCCGGGCCCGTTCCGCTGTCGAGCATCGCGTCCGTGGATCAAGTTGACACCCCGGTCTCCATCACGAGCAGCAACGGCCAGCGGAGCGCGAAGGTGACCGTCACGCCGTCGGGCTCCAACCTTGGCGCCGTCAGCACGGCAGTCAGTGACCGGCTGGCCTCGGTGCAGCTCCCGGCAGGCGTTACCGCCACCATCGGCGGCGCCACGACGCAGCAGGCCGACTCCTTCCGACAGCTCGGGCTCGCGCTCCTGGCAGCCGTCGCCATTGTGTATGTCATCATGGTGGCCGCGTTCAAGTCCCTCATCCAGCCCCTCATCCTGCTCGTGTCCGTGCCTTTTGCGGCGACGGGCGCCATCGCTCTGCTCCTGGTCACGGGCGTTCCGCTGGGACTGCCTTCCCTGATCGGCATGCTTATGTTGGTGGGAATCGTCGTGACCAATGCGATCGTCCTGATCGACCTCATCAACCAGTACCGCAAACCACACGATGGCAGCCCCGGAATGAGCGTGGCAGACGCCATCACCCACGGAGCCAGGCAGCGGCTACGCCCGATCCTCATGACGGCGCTTGCTACCGTCTTCGCCCTGACACCCATGGCTTTGGGCCTCACGGGAGGCGGCGGGTTCATTTCCCGGCCGCTGGCGGTTGTGGTCATCGGCGGCCTCGTTTCGTCCACGGCGTTGACGCTCGTCCTGGTGCCCGTCCTTTACAAACTGGTCGAAGGCCGGCGGGAGAAGAAAGCGCTCCTCAAGGCACTCACGCAACGCCCCGACGTCGCGCAGGACGGGGTCGCGGGCCACGGCGACGGCGACCACCTGGACTGGACCACCGGAATGATTCCCAAAGTCTCCGGCCGCCGATCCGCCTCCAGCCCCGCCGAGTAGGGCGACACACCGGGAACAAAATGATGCCTCACCCTGTTGCAGGCAGTGATACATGCAAATGCATCTATTTTGGGATAGACTGTTGGCAGAGCCCGGACACCAAATCGGGCAGGCAGAAAGGCACATCATGGAGATCGGCGTATTCAGCGTCAGCGACATCACCACTGACCCCACCACGGGCCACACCCCCACGGAGAACGAGCGCATCAAGGCCGCCGTGGCGATCGCCAAGAAGGTCGAAGAGATCGGCATGGACGTCTATGCGATCGGCGAGCACCACAACCGCCCCTTCTTCTCATCGTCCCCCACCACCACGCTGGCGTACATCGCAGCGCAGACTGAACGCATCACGCTGTCAACGTCCACCACGCTGATCACCACGAACGATCCCGTCAAGATCGCCGAAGACTTCGCGATGCTCCAGCACCTGGCGGATGGACGCGTGGACCTCATCATGGGCCGCGGCAACACTGCCCCCGTCTACCCCTGGTTCGGCAAGAACATCCAGGACGGGATCGAGCTCGCGATCGAGAACTATTCCCTGCTACGCAAGCTCTGGGATGAAGACACCGTCAACTGGAGCGGCAAGTTCCGCACCCCGCTGCAGAACTTCACCTCCACGCCCCGCCCGCTCGACGGCGTCGCGCCCTTCGTCTGGCATGGCTCCATCCGCAGCCCGCAGATCGCGGAACTTGCCGCCTACTACGGCGACGGCTTCTTCGCCAACAACATCTTCTGGCCCAAGGAGCACTACCAGCAGCTGATCGGCCTGTACCGCGAGCGCTATGAGCACTACGGCCACGGCAACGCAGACCAAGCCATCGTCGGCCTCGGCGGGCAGTTCTTCATGCGCAAGAATTCCCAGGATGCCGTGAAGGAGTTCCGCCCCTACTTCGACAATGCACCGGTGTACGGCCACGGGCCCTCGCTCGAGGACTTCACGTCCCAGACACCGCTGACCGTCGGCAGTCCGCAGGAAGTCATCGAAAAGACCCTGACTTTCCGCGAATACTTCGGCGACTACCAGCGCCAGCTGTTCCTCGTGGACCATGCGGGCCTCCCGCTCAAGACCGTCCTGGAACAACTGGACCTCTTCGGCGAGGAAGTCCTGCCCGTCCTGCGCAAGGAATTCGAGGACCGCAAGCCGGCCCACGTGCCCGACGCACCCACCCATGCATCCCGGGTGGCAGCGTCCGTGATCGCCTCGGCCAGCGAGGCGGTTACCGATTCCGCCGGGCGGACCCCGTGACCACCACAGCGCCCACCTCGTCCGCCGTGCGCCTCGCCGCCGAAACCTGGGAGTCCTTGTTCCGCTCCCAGGTGGCGGTGATGCGCCGCCTCCAGGCCGGGCAGGCATTCAAGAAACTGCCCATCAAGGAGTACGACGTCCTGTTCACTCTTTCCCGTTGCCCCACGGGCAAGCTGCGGCTGAACGAGATCAACGATCACGTCCTGCTCAGCCAGTCCAGCCTGAGCCGGCTGGTTGACAGGTTGGAGAAGCGCGGGCTCGTGGAGCGCAGCATCGCCCCCGACGACGGACGCGGCATCCTACTGGGGCTTACCGCGGCCGGGCAGGAACTGCAGAAGGAGATCGGGCGGGAGCACGTCCGCGACATCGCCGAACTTGTGGCTCCGGCTTTGACAGCCGAGGAGCAGCGTGAGCTCCTTCGCCTGACGGAAAAGCTGCAAGTGTTCGTCGCGCACAAGCAGCCGCGCGAAGGCTAGCGGAGGACGACGAGCTTTGCCGGATCCTCATCCGGCAGCTCGTCGGCCACCACCGCGGTGACTTTCAGGCTCTTCAATGACAGGCTGCCGCCCACCGTGGACAGAAACGCGGTGTCCGAGGAATCGCGTCCGGCCGTGATGCGCAGCATGGACTCGCGCGGGGCCAAGCCGGTGGGATCGATCACGTACCACGTTCCGTCGATGTGGGCCTCAGCCACGGCGTGGAAGTCCATGGGGCTCAGTCCTGGCGCGTACACCGCCGCAAGCCGGGCGGGGATGTCCTTGGAACGCAGGAGGGCAATGGCAAGGTGGGCGAAGTCCCGGCAAACCCCTTTGCGGTGCAGGAGCGTCTCCACCGCTCCATCCGTCCCGCGCGAGGAACCACTGACGTAGCGGAGCTCGTCGTGGACCCAATTCCGGACTGCCTGCAACAGTTCTTCGCCGTGGAGCCCGCCGAACTCGGCGTACGACGTCGGAAGGAGCCGATCGGACTCGGCATAACGGCTGGGCCGCACGTAGCGGATGAGTTCCATACGGGAGGACTCATCCGGGGCACCCAAGCCCTCCACCGAGGCACGGTAATCAACCGTTACCTCGCTGGGTTCTTCGAACTCCATGTACTGGAAGCGTCCGCCGTGATGGTCCCTCAACTCAGTGAACGGAACAGCTTCGCCCTCCACCGTGACGGACAGCTCTTCGGTCAACGAGTCATAGCCCGGATTGCTGGCCACGGCGATTGCCATGGCCACTTTGGTGTTGGCGACGGTCTTGAAAACGAGCTGGGCAGCAACGTTGCGTTCCATGGATCTCCGGAGTGTTGCGGCTGGACAACCCACTAATTGGGCAGAGTTGGCGCCGACGAATGTCTATCAACCTTGGTTCTACAGATTGACCTTCAGAGACAATAGCATCCGCTGGACGTTGGCGAATTCCGAGCTCTGGTCAACGTACTTGGCGGCCTGGTCCAAGGTGTCGAAGGACTTCGCGGGAGCAACTACTTCATCCGTGGCGAAGGCATGCACGGCTTGCATGTCCCCGAAGTAGTAGTTGCCCTTTCCTGCAGGTCCCACCACAAGGTTCCGCAGTTGGCAGGCCTGCCCATCGGTTCCGGCTACCAGGTTGGTGATGCCGTACGAACCGAAGAATTTATAGCCCTGGATGACCCGGAACACCACGTGCGGCGGGATCGTGGAATCACCGTCGGCATGGGGCAGGTCAATAGGCACGCTGCTGACCACGACGTAAGGACGCTTGGCGGCCGGATTGCAGTCAGCCGGACTCGCCGAGGGCAGCCCGGTGTGAAGGGTCGCCAGGTACCCTCCCTTGGCGTCTTTGACCTCGATCTTCAGGGCGCCCGGCATGGAACCGGCGTCGGGCGTGACCGATTGCGCAATCCAGTCACTCGGAAGATCGAAGCTGACCTTCTTGGCCGCATCCGAGTACGTTTTCCACGCCGCGGCAGTCGCCCCCGCCGTCGCGGTGCTTCCTGCGGAAGGGCTGGCACTGGAACCGCCCGACGGCGCGGCTGTGCTTGGGCCCGACGGCGTTGCGCTCCCGGGAGCCGCACTGCTGGACCGGGCTGTCCAGACGGCGCCGCCCTTGCCCTCGGAACTACAGCCGGCGGCGGCGACCACAATGAGCGCACCGAGGACGGCGACTGAAAACTTCAACGGGATCCGCTTTGCTCTCATGCGCACCAGCCTAGCGGCGCCGAGCCGCTGCCCGTCCCTCCGGATCGGCGTTTCGCGCCTGCAAACCCAGCCGATGCCCTACGGGCCGCCGCTTCGGCCCGCGCGGTAGGACTAGGCTGGACGCATGGCTCCCGATCTGCTCGATGAGGACGAAAACAGTGTGGCGGACATTTCCGCCGTGGACATCGCAGACTGGCGTTTGCGCACATTCGCCTTGTACGACGACGTCCGCAAGATCGCGATGGACGACCCCTTCCAAGCCCACGTGTACTGGCGCCAGGAACGGGACCGCATGTTCGGTACCCACCCGGCCTCGGCGCTGACTCCCGCCAGCAAGCAGGCTTTTTCGGGCTTGCGCACCGCGGACTACGATCCCCGGTTCCGCCGCTATGCCGCCCTTTCGCCGGAAGGCGCGGGCCAGGAGATGAACGTCCAGACCGGGACCGACGGCGTGGTGCCGTTTGTCCGCCTCGGCACCTTCGACCTCGACGAGCTCGGCTCGCTGGCCGTGTGGCGCCTGCGCAGCTACGGCGGCGGCATCTTCGTGCCCTTCCGCGACGCCACGGCCGGCAAACCCGGAGGAAGCTACGGCGCCGGCCGCTACTTGCTGGACACCATCAAGGGAGCCTTCCACGGCCTTCGAGGATCCGGGCAACAGGAGTTCGTGCTCGACTTCAATTTCGCCTACAACCCATCCTGCGCCTACAACGAGGCCTGGGCCTGCCCCTTGGCCGGGCCCGCGAATCGCCTGGCCGCGGATATCCCCGTGGGCGAGCTCTACTTGCCCGTCTAAACCTGCCGCCTCAAGAGGTTCAAGGACGTAGGATGTCTTCATGACTTCCTCACGTGCACGCCGGATCGCCCGCGTCCGCCCGCTCTCCCCCACCTCACCGGACGAACAGTTCTTCGTAGCAAACGACGCCGCCGACTTCGCTTCCGCGGAAGGCCGGAGCTGGACGGTGGTGGACAGTCCGTTCCCCGGGTCGCCGGCAAATAGCAGCAGCGCAGGGCGGCCAGGTTGGGTTGCAGGCTCTCGTGTCTCCGAGGATGTGTTCACGTTCCTGGCGCCGTCTGTTCCCGCCAACGTCTTCGGCATGGCGCACAACACCGGCCAGCCAGGCCGGGATTTGCCTGCACAGGCGTTCCACAAGGCCGCCACAAGCGTCATCGGACCAGGCGACGCCATCGAGCTCGCCTCCGGCGTCGGATACGTGGACCCCGAAGCGGAACTGACCGTCGTCGTCGGGCGCAAAGTCCGCGGACTCACACTCGACAACGCGCGCGACGCCATCCTCGGTTTCACGATCGGCAACGACGTCTCGGCGCGGGACCTGCAGAAGACCGACGAATTGTGGATCAGCGCGAAAAGCCAGGACACGTTTACCCCTGCGGGACCGTGGATCGTCACTGACCTCAATGACAGTGATCTTTCGATCGGCATCGTGCACAACGGCAGGGAATTGCGGACGGCCAGCACCGCCGACCTCGGATGGAAGGTGGACGAGATCCTTGTCTACCTCACGTCGTTCATGACTTTGCACCCCGGAGACCTGGTCCTCACCGGCTTCCCCGCCGAGTGTGCCAGGATCGCGCCAGGAGACCTTGTGAGCTGCCGCATTGAGGGCATCGGAGAGCTCACCAACCCCGTCATCGCAGCAACTTGGGAGAAAATTCCCAGCTTGATATGACAGGCTTGAGCAATGGAGCCTCCTGCCGTGCCGGCAATTGAGACGCGGCAGACGTCCCTTTCCAGGCCAAATACAAGCAAGCGCCGCAAAGGCGTGCTGCGCTATCCGGTGGTCAGGCAGCTCATCCGTTTCACCGGCGTCGGGATCATCTGCACCGTCACCTCGCTGGCACTGTACGCGCTGTTCAGGCCGTGGTTGGGACCCCAACCTGCCAACGCCGCAGCGCTGATCATCACCTCGCTCATGAACACGGCCCTGAACCGTCGGCTGACCTTCAAGATCAGCGGCAACCGGAAGAGGACGCGGGACCACTTGAACGGGTTGATCGTGATCGCCGTGGCGCTGGTCATCACGGGCGGGAGCCTGGGCGTGCTGCATGCATTCCGGCCCGGGGCAACCCTCGAGGAGGACCTCTGGACCACCACGCTGTCCGGATTCGTCGCGACGGCCGTGCGGTTCACGATGCTGCGGCACTGGATTTTCCGCCGGGCCCGCCACGTTTGACTCCCAACTGACTCGCATTTGTTGTCGTTTTGAGGGCTCAGAACGACAACAAATGCGAGTTACTTGGGGTGGGGACCGTCAGCGGCGGCCGAGCCCCTGGACGCTCCCGACGGCGGCAGCCACGGCTTCCGCGGCTTGGTCCAGTTCCGCTGACGTCACCGTGGAGTCGAAGCTGAAACGCACAGCTGTGTGGGCCACCTCGGGCTCGATTCCCAAGGCCAGCAGGACCGGAGAGGGGGCGTCGGATCCAGCGGCGCAGGCCGATCCGCTGGAGCACACCACCCCGAGCCGCTCAAGCTCAAGCAACACCGACTCCCCGCTGGTGCCGGGGAAACAGAAAGACGCGACGGACGGTAAGCGTTGCGAGGGGTGGCCGGTCAACACGGCACCAGGCACCGCCTCGAGGACAGCGCGGATGAAGGCATCCCGCAACTCCGTGACACGTCCGGCAAGTCCGGACTGCCCGGCATGGGCGAGCGTCAGCGCCGTGGCCAGCGCGACGGCTCCCGCCACGTTTTCGGTCCCGGAGCGCCTGCCCCGCTCCTGCCCGCCGCCATGGACGAGCGGTTCAAGTCTCAGCCTGCCCTTGGCATAGAGTACGCCGCTGCCCTTCGGTGCGCCGAGCTTATGGCCTGAGATACTCAGCGCGTCGACCCCAAGTTCTTTGACGCCAATCGGGAGCCAGCCCGCAGCCTGGACGGCGTCCGTGTGAAACGGCACACCATGTTCCGCGGCAACCTCGGCAAGTTGCCGCACGGGCTGCACGGTCCCGATCTCGTTATTCGCATACATGATGCTGACGAGGGCCGTCTCCGGGCTCAGCGCGGCCCGGAGCGCCTCAACCGTCACCACACCGTTCCGGTCCACGGGGACCACATCCACCTCGAACCCGTGGACGCGTTGCAGGTAGAGTGCGGATTCCTCGACGGCAGGGTGCTCGATGGCGCTGATGACAACGCGGTTCAGGGCAGGATCCGCCGCACGTCTCGCGAGGGCAATTCCTTTCACCGCCAGGTTGTCCGCCTCGGTGCCGCCGGACGTGAAGGTGATCTCCCCCGGCCGGCAGCCCAGAGCCTTCGCTACCGCCGCGCGTGCCCCGGACAACGCGTTCGCGGCTGCTTCGCCGAGGTTGTGATGGCTTGAGGGATTGCCGAACTCCCCCGTCAGATACGGCCACATGGCTTCGAGGACTTCCCTGCGGACCGGTGTGGTCGCCGCGGCGTCGAGGAAGATCATGGTGTCAGCCGAGAGCCAGGGATGGGTCCGGCGCCACGTCGAGCGTCACGTCCAGGCCGAGATCCAGCGCGCTGACGCTGTGGGTGAGTCCGCCGATCGAAATGACATCGACTCCCGCGGCCGCGATGTCCGCCACGGTGTTGACGTTGACGTTGCCGCTCGCCTCGACGACGGCGCGGCCCGCCACCTGCTTCACGCCGGCACGGAGCTCCTCAAGCGAAAAGTTGTCCAGCATGATCGTGTCGACACCGGCCGCCAGCACGGGTTCGATCTGCTCGGCGCGGTCCACTTCCACCTCGAAGTGCGTGGTGTGGCCCAGTTGGGCCTTGGCGGCCTTCAGCAGTGCAGTGAGTTTCGCGGAATCGCCACCGGTCATCACTGCCAAGTGGTTGTCCTTCGCCAGCACGGCATCGGACAAGCTGTAGCGGTGGTTGGCTCCTCCGCCGCATCGCACGGCGTAGCGTTCCAATACCCGCAGCCCGGGAGTAGTTTTCCGGGTGTCGGTGATGCGGGCCTTGGTACCGTCGACCAGCTTGACGAATTCCGCGGTCTTGGTGGCAATGGCGCTCATGCGCTGGGCAAGGTTGAGCCCGACGCGTTCGGCGAGCAGCACCGAGCGTGCCCGGCCGCTGACCCGCGCCAGGTGGGTTCCGGCGTCGAACGCTTCACCGTCCGCGAGCAGCAGCTCCACTTCGGTGTCCGGGTCGACGAGCAGCATGGCGTCACGGAACACCGTTCCGCCGCTGAACACCCCCGGAACCCGGGCATTGAGCACGGCGGTGGCCCGGGCTTCGGCGGGAATGAGCAGCTGCGAGGTGATATCGCCGCTCGGCGCGTCCTCCGCGAATGCCCGCTCCAGGATGTCCCGGACGGGTGCTGCGGGGAGGGTCAGGCTAGTCATTGACGAGGCTCGCTTTCCGGCGGATCGTGTATCTCTGAACAATTTCTTCACGCGGGGTTTCGACCGCATCACTCCGATAATGCGCCCCCAACGACCCCCGCCGCGCCCCCGCAGCCCGCACCAACAACTGCGCAGCCAGGAGCAAATTGGCATCCTCGTGAACCACGGAATCCACCGAGTCCGGCATATTCTCAGGAAGCACGACGTCGGCCCAAGCGTTGAGTGCCTCAGCGGCCTCCCGCAGCAACCCCCCGGTCCGAAGCACCCCGGCTTTGGCAGTCATCAACCGCCGAAGGGCGGCCCGGCTAAAGGGCTCCGGAACGAGCTCAGGCTGCCACACGAGCGCCCCGGTCGGCTCGGTGGTTCCCGAAAGCGCCGTTGTTGCGTAGAGGTCCACGCCGGCCTCCGAGCTTGCGAGGCGTTCGCCGGCGAGAGACCGGAGCGCAGGCGCCGAGGGAACTAGCGAGTCGGTCCCCCCGCCGTTCGGCGGCGCCCACCCAAGGAACCCTTCAACAGCCCGCCGTCCAAAGACCAGCCCTTCGAGCAGCGAGTTACTAGCCAAGCGATTGGCGCCCTGCACCCCGGTACAAGCAACTTCGCCGGCGGCAAGCAAGCCAGGTACAGACGTCCGGCCGTGGAGATCCGTGACCACCCCACCCATCCAGTAGTGGGCGGCAGGGGCGACCGGAACTGGCTCAAGGGTCCAGTCGACTCCGGCTTCGCGGGTCCGGGCGCTGAGCGTGGGGAAGCGTTTCTCAAGGAAGCCTTTCCCCTTGTTCGCTTCCACGGTCCGGGCGTCAAGGAAGACGTGGCCGTTGGGATCACCAAGTGACGCAAGGTGGAGGGCGATGCTGCGGGAGACGACGTCGCGCGGCGCCAGTTCGGCGTCGGGGTGGTAGCGGGGCATGAACCGTTCGCCGTTCGCGTCCACCAGGATGGCGCCTTCGCCGCGGACGGCTTCGGAAATGAGGAGCGGATCGGCGCCGAAGGGAGCCGGTTTTCCTGCAGCGGAGAGGACCATGCTCGTGGGGTGGAATTGGAAGAACTCCAGGTCCGCGAGCTCCGCGCCTGCCCGCCATGCGAGCGCGAGTCCGTCAGCCGTTGCCACCAAGGGGTTGGTGGTCTGGGCGAACAGCTGCCCCGCCCCGCCGGTGGCCAGCAGCACGGCATCGCCGAATACGCTCTCAAGGCGGCCGTTGCGCAGGAATTCAACGCCCGTCACGCGACGCTCGGACTGGATCAGTGACGTCGCCTGTGAATGTCCCAGCACCTGGATCTTCCCGGCGTCCTGTGCGTCAAGGACTGCCAGGATGAGTGCGTTCGCCACCCCGGCACCCGTGGCGTCTCCACCGGCGTGGAGAATCCTTGGCGCGGAGTGGGCGGCTTCGAGCCCCAAGGCGGGATCGCCGTCGTCGTCCGCGTCGAAACGGACGCCGAAACGCTCCAGCCCCCTGATGTCGAGGCGAGCTTCGGAGCACAGAACCCGCACGGCCTCCTCATCGCAGTGGCCCGCGCCGGCTGTGAGGGTGTCCGTGATGTGCGCGGCGACGGTATCGCCGGGGGCCGGTTCGTCCAGCACTGCCGAAATCCCGCCCTGGGCGAAGAAGGTATTGCTGTCCGCGAGCGCGCCCTTGCTGAGCAGGACGACCTCCGCACCGGCCTCGGCGGCCAGCAGCGCGGAGTAGAGGCCGGCGATGCCGCTCCCGACGACGACGAGCCGCCGCCGCGCCGGGGCGCCGGGAATGCGTTCTGCAGTCATGTGAGGCTCGATTCGACTGGTTGGTACGGGATGTGGCCTAGAGCGGCCGAGCTGCGAGCATGCGTTCAAGGGCGATCTTGGCGTTGTCCTTGACCGAATCGTCCACAGTAATGCGGTTGACCACGCGGCCCTCCACCAGTTCCTCGAGCACCCAGGCGAGGTAGCCGGGGTGGATGCGGTACATCGTGGAACAAGGGCAGATCACCGGGTCGAGGCAGAAGATGGTGTGCTGCGGGTTCTCCGCGGCCAAGCGGTTCACCATGTTGATCTCGGTGCCGATCGCGAAAGTGGTGGGCTCGGTCGCGGCGGCGATGGCCTTCTTGATGAAGTCCGTGGAGCCTGCGCCGTCTGCCGCGTCAACAACCTCCATGGGGCACTCAGGGTGCACAATGACGTTCACGCCCGGGAATTCGGCGCGTGCCTTCTCGATCTGGCCCACGTTGAAACGCTTGTGGACGGAGCAGAAACCGTGCCAGAGGATGACGCGGGAATCCAGCAGGGTCTGTTCGTCGTTTCCGCCGAGTTCCTTGCGCGGGTTCCACATGGGCATCTGCTCCAGCGGGACGCCTAGCGCCTTGGCCGTGTTGCGGCCCAGGTGCTGGTCAGGGAAGAAGAGGACCCGCTGGCCGCGTTCGAAGGCCCATTCGAGCACCGTCTTGGCGTTGGAGGACGTGCAGACGATGCCGCCGTTGCGTCCGCAGAAGGCCTTCAATGCGGCCGAGGAATTCATGTAGGTCACCGGGATGACCGGGGCACGGCCTTCGGAATCGGGGGCGGTCCCGAAGAGCTCCTCGAGCTGCTCCCAGCATTCCTCCACCGAATCCTCGTCCGCCATGTCGGCCATGGAGCAGCCGGCGGCCAGGTTCGGCAGGATCACGGCTTGGTCTGCGCTGGACAGGATGTCGGCTGTTTCGGCCATGAAGTGAACACCGCAGAAGATGATGGCCTCGGCGTCGGGCTTGGTCAGGGCAGCGTTGGCGAGCTGGAAGGAGTCGCCCACGAAATCCGCGTACTGGACAACTTCGTCGCGCTGGTAGAAATGGCCCAGGATGACAGCCCGGTCCCCCAGCGTCTCCTTGGCGGTACGGATCCGGGCGTCGAGCTCGGCGTCGCTGGCCAGCTTGTACTCTTCGGGCAACTGGCCTTGGCGGGGCGTGGCCTTCGGAGCGTCGTCGGCGCTGGACGCACCGGGACCGTAAGCGGGGATGCCTGCGAGGGCTTCGGCGAGGTCGTACTCCCAGGGGCCCTTGGCCAGAGCGGGGCTGCACGTCGACCCGGCCGCGGAACGGCCGTTTTCGGCTTCTTCCCGGGTGATCAGCTGGATAGCTGTATTGACGCTGCTCATGGTGTACTCCTGTTGTCTGGCCCGAGTCCGGGCGTGCCGGTGAAGCGGTAGAGGCGGGGCGGGCGGTGTTTTCCGCCCTGAAGGTATTCACCGGTTTCCTCGATTTCCGGTGTTCCCTTGATTTGCCGGCGGAAGTTTGCCGGATCCAGCTGACGGTCCAGGACAGCCTCGTAGACTTCGCGGACCTGTGCCAGGGTGAAGAATTCACCCAGCAAGTGATAGGCGATGGACCCGTAGGCCATTTTGTTGCGCAGCCGCCACAAGGCGTAGTCCACAATCGCGTTGTGGTCGAAGGCCAATTCCGCGAGCCTATCGGCCCGGAACCACCGGACGTTCTCGGATTCGTCGGCCAGGGCGGCTTCCGTGGGCTGTACCAGGGCCCAGTAGACAATCGACACGACCCGCTGGGCGGGCGAGCGGTGCAGGCCGCCGAAAGCGTAGAGCTGTTCGAGGTATTGGGGAGCCAGCCCCGTGGTTTCGCGCAGGTTGCGGGACGCGGCATCCTGGAGGGATTCGTCGTGCTGGAGCGGTCCGCCGGGCAATGCCCACATGTCCTTGAACGGTTCGCGGATGCGGCGCACAAGAGGCAACCACAGCGTGGGGCGGCCGGAGCTTTCACTGGGGCGGAGGGCGAAGATCACCGTCGATATGGCCAACGACGGCGGCGCGAGCCTGCGCTCTGCGACATTCGCGGAGGTGGCGTACACGGTATTCACCCCGCTTCTTTGCCGTAGGGATCAGAAAACTAGTTATAGTCAAATTGACTAGAACTAATGGTACGACTGTCGGCGGACAGTGTCCAAATGTTTCAGCCCGCGTTCTCCTTGGCGGCAGCTTCCAGGAGGGGCAAAGTGCGGCCTTGGAAATGCGTATTCAGCACGATCACCGAGGACGAACGGAGCACGGTCTTGGTGGCGATGAGCTTGTCCAGCACGCGCTGCAGGTCCGAGTTCGACTTGCCCACCACCCGCACCATGAGGTCCGAACTACCGGAAACGGTGTGGACCTCAATGAGTTCAGGGATCGCTGCCAAAGCTTCGACGACGGCGTCGTGCCCCAGGTCCTGGTTGATGGTCAGCGAGCAGAAGGCGACCACCGGATAGCCGAAGCCGGCAGGATCGGGCTGCGGAACCCAGGGAGCCACCACTCCGCGCTCGGCCATCCGGTCCAGCCGCGACTGGACCGTGGCACGGGCGACCTTCAAGACCCTCGATGCCTCCAGAACGGACGCCCTCGGCGAGTCTGTGAAAAATCGGACAATCTTGGCATCCAACTCGTCCACAACCATCAGTTTTTCCTGCTTCCGCCCAAGGGGATGTACAAATCGGCACTTCATGCCCAGATGCCGCTCCAGCTTGTAACCATCCTCTCACGAGTGTTTTTCGCCACTTTCATCCGGAAGCGGTAAATTCGATAAGTCCTACGAGGACCAGCGAACAAACCATCCACAAGAAGGCAAACACGAATGACAACGAAGTCCACCGCTGTTCGACCCTCCATTCCTTCGCGAGGCCTTGGCCACTCGATGAAGCCGCGCCAGCTCACCATGATGGGCTTGGGCAGCGCCATCGGCGCGGGACTCTTCCTCGGTTCGGGCGCCGGAATCCACGCCGCCGGCCCGGCAGTGCTCATCTCCTACCTTGTGGCGGGCACCTTGATCATCGTGGTGATGTGGGCCCTAGGCGAGATGGCAGCCGCCAACCCGAACAGCGGCGCCTTCTCGGTGTACGCGGAAAAAGCCATGGGCAGGACGGCCGGGTCCACGGTCGGCTGGCTTTGGTGGCTGCAGTTGGTAGTGGTCATCGCCGCGGAGGCACTCGGCGCAGCAGGGCTGCTCTTCTCCGTCTGGCCAGTCATTCCTGTGTGGGCGCTGGCGCTGGTATTCATGGTGGCCTTTACCGCGATCAACCTTGCCGGGGTCCGGAACTTCGGTGAGTTCGAATTCTGGTTCGCCATCCTGAAGGTCGCGGCCATTGTCGCTTTCCTCGTCATCGGCGCAGCTTTGCTCTTCGGCTGGTTGCCCGGCGTAGCTTCCCCCGGCCTCGCAAACCTGACCGGCAACTTTGCACCGTCCGGCTGGTCCGGAATTGCCGCAGCCCTCTTCGTAGTGATTTTCGCCTTCGGGGGCACCGAAATCGTGAGCGTGGCTGCTGCGGAGACGCAGAACCCGGCACACAGCGTCGGCAAAGCCATCCGCACGGTGGTGTGGCGCATCCTGGTCTTCTACATTGGTTCGGTCTTCGTCATTGCAGCAGTACTGCCCTCCGATTCCGAAGGCTTGAAGTCGCCGTTCGCCGGCGTCCTGGACCTTGCCGGCATCCCGGGAGCCGGCGCTGCCATCACGCTCGTCGCCGTCGTGGCATTGCTTTCCGCGCTCAACGCAAACCTCTACGGCGCCTCACGCATGGTCTTCTCCTTGTCTGAACGCGGCGAAGCACCTGGCTTCCTGTCACGGCTGCGCGGCGCCCAGGTGCCCATGGCCGCCGTCGGGGTTTCCGTTGCATTCGGCTTCATCGCCACCATTCTGGAACTGCTGTTCCCCGACCACGTACTCCCCGCCCTGCTCAACCTTGTCGGGTCCACGTGCCTCGTAGTCTGGGGAACTGCGCTCGTGTCCCAGTTCATCCTGCGCCGGCGCGCCGACCGCGAAGGAACCGAACTGCCGCTTCGCATGAAGGGATTCCCCTTCCTTACGGTATTCGGACTGGCGTTGCTTGCCCTGATCTTCGTGGTGGGCTTCTCGAATGCCGAGAGCGCCGGTCAGCTGATCGGCACGTTCCTGTTGATCGCGTGCATCGCCGTTGCCTGCCGGATCGGCGCCAAGGTGAAGTCCGCACGAAACGCCTAAGCTGACCAACCAACTAGCAGTTGATGTCGTTTTGAGCCCTCAAAACGACAACAACTGCAGGGCCCACGCCGCCGGGGTTCCCTGGCCGAGCTTGCGAGGCGAGGGTGGCGGTGGGGAGTTAGTTGGGAGGTGCGCAAATTGCTATGTGTCCCCAGGGGAAAGCTGGCAGTCTATGGCAGTTTGACTAGCCCCGAATAGGCGGATTGCCTACGTTCCGAACAGTGACTACGGTCACGTCCATGGACTCATCTCTTCCCGTCGTGGCCGCAGCCGACGCCGCACCCCTGTCCCCCGGACAGCTCAGGGAGCTCTATTCCCTGATGGCTGCCGTTCGATACCTCGATACCTCGGCCGTTGCCTGGCAGCGCCAGGGAATCATCCCCGGCTACGCTCCGGAACTCGGCCAGGAAGCCGCCCAGGTCGGCAGCGCCTACGCCCTCGACACTGCCCGCGACTTCGCCTTCCCGACGTACCGCGAGATGGGTGTCGCCAGGACCATGGGCGTGGACATGGTGGCGTACATGTCCACCCACAAAGCAACGTGGCACGGCGGCATGTACGATCCCCTGGCAAGCGGCCTCGCGCCCATCCAGGCCGTCGTGGCAGGCTCGGTGCTTCATGCCGTCGGCTGGGCCCACGGCCAGACCCTGAGCGGCGGGCACGGAGTGGCCCTCAGCTACTTCGGCGATGGCGCGTCCTCCCAGGGCGATGTCCACGAGGCCATGAACTTTGCCGCCGTGATGAAGGCACCTGTTGTCTTCTTCATCCAGAACAACGGCTGGGCGATTTCCGTGCCCACCGAGCGGCAGGTGGCCGGCGGTTCGGTAGCTGCCCGAGCCGCGGGCTACGGAATCCCGGGCATCCAGGTGGACGGCAACGATGTGGTCGCCGTCCACGAGGCCACCCGCAACGCCTTCGCCCACTGCCGCGCAGGAAAGGGTCCGGTTGTGGTCGAAGCCATGACCTACCGCCGGGGTCCGCATTCCACCGCCGACGATCCCGGCCGCTACAGGAGCCTCGACGACGAGCGCATCGACGCCGGCGAGGATCCGCTGGAACGCCTCCGCAAGCGTTTGCTGGCCGAAGGCGTAGCCGACGAGGCGTTCTTCACCGCCGCCAACCAAGCAGCCCGGGCAGAGGAAGAAGCCATCCGCATCGGAATCGAAGCCCTCGGGCCCCGGCCCGGCAACGAGATGTTCGATTTCGTCTTCCAGGAAACCACCCCCGCCCTTGAAAACCAGGCCACCCGTTGGCGCGAGGAGTCAGAACATGTCTGAAAGCACCACAGCCACCCTCGAAGCCAGGGCAGCCACAGAGAACCAGTCCGTCAAGCTTTCCATGCAGCAGGCACTCAACCGCGCCCTGGACGAGATCCTCTCGGCCGATCCGAAGACGGTGGTCTTCGGCGAGGACTGCGGCCGATTGGGCGGGGTCTTCCGCATCACCGACGGACTGCAGGCCAAGCACGGTGAATCCCGGGTCTTTGACACGCCGCTCGCGGAATCGGGCATCCTGGGGATGTCGGTGGGCCTGGCCATGGCCGGTTTCCACCCCATTCCGGAGGTGCAGTTCGATGGCTTCGCGTATCCCGCCATCAACCAGATCGTGTGCCAGATCGCCCGGATGAACTACCGCAGCCGGGGCAAGCTTCCGATGCCGATCACGCTCCGCGTACCCAGCTTCGGCGGCATCCGCGCCCCCGAACACCATGGCGAAAGCCTCGAGGCACTCTTCGCGCACGTTCCGGGGCTCAAGGTGGTCTCGCCGTCGGACCCGCACGATGCCTACCACCTGCTCAAGTACGCCGCCTCGCGGCCTGACCCGGTGATCTTCATGGAACCGAAGTCCCGGTACTGGCAAAAGGGCGACGTGGACGCCTCCGACGGCGGTACCCTCACCGGCGCCCGCGTTGTCCGGCCGGGCCGCCACCTGACCCTCGTAGCCTGGGGTGCCATGGTTGCCCGGTGCCAGCAGGTTGCCGAACTCGCCGCGGAAGACGGAATCGAGGTCGAGGTCCTCGATCTGCGCTGGCTCAAGCCGATCGATGCCGAAGCACTGGCGACTTCCGTCGGAAAGACGCGGCGCGCCGTCGTCGTGCATGAGGCTCCGCTGACCTCCGGGCTGGGGGCCGAAGTGGCCCAGCTGATCACGCAAAGCTGCTTCGACACGCTCAAGGCGCCCGTCGAACGGGTCACCGGCTTCGATGTGCCGTATCCCTCCGGCGACCTGGAGGACGAATACATTCCGAACATTGACCGCATCCTCCTGGGGATCCAACGAGTACTGGAGTATCGACGTGGCTGAAATCAGCTTCCCCCTGCCCGATCTTGGCGAAGGCCTCATCGAAGCGACCGTCCTGGACTGGCTCGTCTCCCCCGGCGACCAGGTGGAACGGAACCAGCCGCTCGTGGAGCTGGAAACGAGTAAATCCGCCCTCGAGTTGCCGAGCCCGCAGGCGGGTAAAGTGATCCGTATCCACGGAGCGCCGGGCGAGACCATCAACGTCGGTGAACCGCTGGTGGTGTTCGAGGTGCCGGACAATACTGCCGGTATCGTGGGCACCGTTCCCAAGGATGACGCACCGAAGCGCCGGGTCCGCCTGAGCGCCGTACTTGATGAGGACTGACACCATGAGCGGCAGGCACAAGGAAGAGCACATCCACACTGTGGAAGGGACAGATCCGCATCTGTTCGTGGAAGTCCATGAGCCTGCCGAAGGGACCGACGCCGGATTGCGCCCCGTGCTGCTGCTGCACGGTTTCTCCTCGTCCACCAAACTCAATTGGGGCGACACAGGCTGGATTTCCACCCTCAAGTCCGCGGGCCGGCGTGTCATCACCGTGGACCTTCCGGGGCACGGCCAGAGCAGCTCGCCCGAGGACCTGGACTCCTACTCCCCGAGCCGGATCCGCGCGGACCTGCTCCAGATAGTCGCCGACGCCGGTGCGCGCCCCGTGCGCGCCGGTGACCCTACCAGCGGGCTCGACGTCATCGGCTACTCTTTGGGCTCCCGGCTCGCTTGGGAATTCGGGGCAACCCAGCCCGAACTCGTGCACCGGCTGGTGTTGGGCGGCCCGAACAAGGAAGACCCCCTGGCGTCGTTCGATCTCGGAGCAGCCCAGCGCTACCTCGCGGACGGCACACCCATTGAAGACGAGTCCACGGCAGGGTTGCTCAAAATGGCACAGCTCTTGCCGAGCAACGATCTTTTTGCGCTCTTGTCGCTCATCGAGGCCATCAAGGGCGAACCCTTCGATCCTGCCGAAGCCGTGCCCCACATGCCGATGCTCCTGGTGGCCGGCGACAAGGACGAGCGCGCCGTCACCATGCCGGAGCTCGCTTCGATCGCTTCCCATTCCGGGGGCATGGTTGAACAACTGCTCGTACCGGGGCGGAACCACAGCAACGCCGTGACCAGCCGGGTTTTCAAGGACGCTGCGGTGGCGTTCCTCGGCGTCTAGGCGGTGGCGGAGCGGCTGATAGTGGCGGAGCGGCTGCGCTACCCGCCAGCCGCTCGGCGTTGAGCGTCATGCGCTCCAGCACGCTGACGGCCATGGCGTATTCGTCGATACCGATCCCCATCGAGAGGTCCCGCCGGGATTCTTCAACGAGCTTTTGGGCTTCCGTATGTTTTGCGTGGCCCAGTTCGCTGAGGCTGAGGCGATCGTCCACCATGATGATCATGCCGCGGCCGACCAGGGCGGCGAGTTCGTTTTCGCGACGTCGCGTGTCGCCGCCCCAAAAAGGGTTGAGTATTCCGTCAAGATCATCGGGGCTGATGGTTGTCTCGGCCAGGACGTTGAGCGTCTGCCACTGCCTCCGGCTGAGTTTCAACCTCGCCAAGGTGCTGTCCAGGTGCGCCTCCAAAGCGGCGTCCAGGCGTTTGGTCCAGTAACGGATCGGCTTGTTCACATGGCCCATCGTGGCAGCGCAGAGCGGTCCCGGCAACAAAGGTAGGCTTGATTCAGCGCTGGATGACGTGGAAGTGAGACGAATGGGCATGCGCTTCAAGGACCGTGCGGACGCCGGACGCCGCGTGGCAGCAGGCCTTCCGCAGCTCCGGCATCGCCCGGACACCATCTTGCTGGGCCTCGCCCGCGGTGGAGTCCCCGTGGCGGCGGCTGCCGCCGTCGAGCTCCACCAGCCATACGGCGCCATGCTGGTACGTAAACTCGGCATCCCGGGCCGCGAGGAAACTGCGTTCGGCGCCCTCGCCTGGTCCAACGGCAGGATCGTCCGCATCCTCAACCGGCCCCTCGCCGAACGCATGCTTCGGCATGGAATCACCCAGGCTTCGCTCGACGCTGTGGAGGCACGCGAGCGCGGAGAACTCCTGCGGCGAGTGACGACCTACCCGGGTATCAGCTTCGATCTCTCGGGCCAGACTGTTGTCCTTGTCGACGACGGACTCGCCACGGGCGCAACGATGCGCGCCGCCGTCGAGGCCGTCCGCGCGGGAGGCGCGGCGACTGTGGTAACCGCCGTCCCCGTGTCATCCCTCGAAGCCCAAGCGTCCATCAGCCGGGTGTGCGATTTCATGATGTGCCTGCACACGCCGGGCAAATTCCATGCCGTGGGCGCGTTCTACGAGCACTTCGAACAATTGACCGACGACGACGCGGTGCGGCTTTTGGAGCAGGCGGGGTAGTTCGCAAGCCGCTGGGTTGCGATTCGCGCCAAACGCGAGCGAGCGTCGATGAATTTCCCGTCATAGCTGAGCGAGCGTCGGAGAATTTCGCGCCAAACGCGAGCGAGCGTCGGAGAATTTCGCGTCATAGCTGAGCGAGGGTCGGAGTGCGAACGACGACGGCGATAGCTCGCCGTCGTCGTCGGACGCGCCGTGGCGCGTTCAGTCCTTCCGCTCGAGGAACTCCCGCACCCGGGCGCGGGCCGGCTCGCGGTCGTAGCTGTTCACGAGAGCGGCAGCCATGCGGACGGGGTCGCCGAAGAAGAAGTACTCATAGAGGGCCTGGCGCCCGGCGAACGCGGAAATGCTGGCATCGAAAGCGAGCTTGAAGAGGCGCACGCGCTCCGGGCCGGTCAGGGTCTTCGCCTGCAGGTACAGCTCGATGTCCGGCAATGCCTCGCTGGCTACGTCCGCTTCGCCCGGCAGGGCCATGAGGCCCGACGCCGAGAACTTCCGGATGATCGCGGGGAACCGCTGGGCAACCTTGGGGTACCAGTTGCGTGCCGCATTCAGGGTGGGCCAATGCGGCAACAACACGCCATCCGGGCTTGGAGCTGCCTGGGCCTCCGCGGCCACCATGAGGGCCTTGCCGATTTCGACGGTCTCGATCAGCTCCGCGAGGTCTTCCTGGATGTGCTGGAATCCGTCAATCCCGATCGACGCCGCGATCTCCGAGGCCAGGCCGAGGAAGAACTCGCTCTTCGCAATGGTCCTCGTGACCACCTGGTGGGTCATGAGGGCCCCGGCGCCGGTCTCGGAGTAGAAGGCATTGCACAGCTCGGGATGGCCGAGCATGAAGATGCGCTCGTTCGGAACGAATACGTGGTCGAAAACGACGACGGCGTCCATCTCCTCGAAGCGGCTGGCGAGCGGCTCGTCGTGGGTGCCTCCGCCGTTGTAGAGCGAGGTCCGGCACAGGTAACGCATGCCCGGCGCATCGTTCGGGAGGGCGAACGCGTAGGAGTAGGGAGCATCTTCCGGCGTCGAGCGAAGGAGCGTCGAAGGGAACACGAGGAGCTCGTCGGCGATCGGCGCGATGGTGGCGAGCATACGTGCGCCGTGGACCACGATGCCGTCTTCCCGCTCCTCGACGACCCTGGCCGAGAGCTGCCCGCCGAGCTGTTCGGAACCTGACACCGAACGGTTGACTTGCGGCGGGATCAGCGTGTGCGTCGCAAGGAGATCGTTCTCGCGGCAATGCTCATAGTATTTGCGGATGTTTTCGCCGAACATCGGATCGGCCTGGGCAAACCATTTTTCTGCGGCCGCGAGTGCCGTAAGGGCGCCGTTCATGTAGTCACCCGTCCGGCCCAGGAACCCAAGGGAGTACTCCGCCCAAGTGCGGATGGCCGCATGCCGATGTTCGAGGTCTTCCTTGGTACGCGGCACCAGGAACGAGGCGTTCACCCGGTCACCCGTCGTCGGGGACTCGTAGGTGAGGGCGTCCGCATACTTCGGGTCATGCTGCATGTCGAAGAGCTTCGCGTACGTGCGGGCCACATTCCTGAAGGACGGGTGGTCGGCGATCTTCCCGGTGACCATTTCGCCGTCGATCAGGACGTGGGGGTTCATCGAGTTGAGCTTGTCCAGGTACTGCTGTCCGGTCCGGATTCCCATGGTTGTCTCCAATGATGGTTGTGCTGAAACGGCATACGGATGCGGCGTCGACGGGCGCCGGCAACTACAGAAGATCCTCCATTCCCAATTGGCTTTCCGGGATAGTGGTGAAAGAGCTGTTGGCGAACGCGAGCGCGTCGCCGCTGCGGTAGTTGAAGTCCACCACTTCACCCACGTAGAGGGTGTGGTCTCCGCCGTCGTAAGCCGCCCAGGGCGTGCATTCGAAATAAGCGAGGACGTTGGATAGCCGGGGCGCCGTGTCGCCTTCTACCCAAAGGGGCTCGGGCCCGGGTCGGCCCGCGAAATGCAGGGCGAGTTGCTTCTGTTCGGCACCCAGAATATTGACGCTGAAGGGGCGCCCGGCCAGCTCATCGTGGGCTTTGGCGTTGCGGGCGATGCTGACCAGGACCAGCGGCGGTTCCATGGATACGGCGGTGAAAGAGTTGACGGTGATACCGTGCCGCTTGGTGGCGCCGTCGAACGTCACGATGGCGACACCTGTGGCGAAGCGGCCCAGGCTGCCGCGGAAATGATGTGCCCGCGGCCGCGAAGTGCGGCTCAACGGACCGGGCTCCGCATTATGGCTGGACTTGGCAATCATCGTTGATTCCTGGCTAGCGATTGTTCTATATGTGAATTTGTTCTATATTTGAACAACAAATTCTCATACAGAACCATAGTCTCTTGTGAGTGACAGCACAAGACGGCGGGCCGGTCGCATTAGGCCCCAACATAGGATGGAGCGCATGATGTCTCCCAGCGCCGCAAAAAGTCTGCAGGACACGACGGCGACGGTCTCGCCTTCGCAGACCCTCTCCCGCGGAATCCAGGCCCTGGAAATCCTGGCGGCAGCAGAGCGACCGTTGACCATTGCAGAACTCGCCGGCGCCCTGGGCGTTCATCGCTCGGTGGCCTACCGGATCCTTCGCACGCTGGAGGATCATTCCCTGCTGGTGCGCGACGACGCCGGCCGTGTTCAGCCAGGTCCCGGCCTTGCGGTGCTGGCCCGGGGTGTCTCCCGCGACCTCCAGACGGCCGCCCTACCGGAACTGACCCAGCTTGCCAACGCCCTGAACATGACGGCATTCGTCGCGGTCTGGGATCATCAGGACTGCGTCACGCTGGTCACGGTCGAGCCCCGACACTCAGCCGCGACCCTGGCACAGCATCCCGGCACCCGCCACCCCGTGAACACCGGGGCGCCTGGAATCGCGATCCAGTCCACCATGAGCGAAGAAGAATGGGCCGCCCGCGCGCCGGGCCTGCCGTATCGTCCGGAAGCGGCAGAAGCGCGCCGGCTCGGCTATGCGGCGAGCCACGACGAAGTCATCGCCGGCTTGTCATCCTTGGCCGCCCCGATCCGGGTGCCAGGCGGGCGGCCCGCCGCGATCGCCGTCGTCTACATCCGCCGCGAACAGGACCAGGCCGCCGTCGGCGAAGCACTGGCAGCGAGCGCGTCCCGGATAGAGTCCCAGCTGGCGTAAGGACCCGCCGATGGACTCGTGGGGCTTTTCACCTTTGGTGCGCGCGTTCGTCCTGTTTCCGACGCTCGCTCACTTATAGGGCCAAAACCTGAAACGCGCGCTCAGATGATCTGAGCGAGGGCTTCCCAAAAGTGGCCCATTAGTGAGCGGGCGTCGTTATGGTTGCGTGCTTGGCCGGCGCCGGAGAACCAGTCCTGCAACGATGCCGAGCAGCAAAAGCGCGCCGGAAGCGGACGTGGACACCACAAATGCGGTGCCCGGACCCTGCGTCTGGGCCAACTGGCCGGCAACGTAGGCGCCCAGCGCCGTACCCGCCACGATGCCGCTAGCCAAGGCGGTCATGACGGTCGCCATGCGGCCGGCCGGTGCCACGACTCCCCCGATGCTGAAGACCGTCACCATGACCGGTCCCACGGGAATTCCGAGCACCAACAGAACGATGACCATCGGCCAGATCCCGGCGGGAAGGAACAACAGTAGGGAGAACGCCGTCATCGCGGCCGCGGCGAGCACCCAGCGGATGGCCAGCCCGAAGCGCTGCGGCCAATAGGCAACGGACAACGCCGCGACGGCGGAGCTCAGGCCCATGACGGAATACATCAGCCCCGCAATTTCAGCCGTGGCGAACTGGGCGGAGAAGGCGCTCAACGCATTCTGGGTTGCACCAAAGAAAGTACCCATGCAGACCATGGCCAGCACCGGAACGGCGACCTTTAGCCAGGCCACGGATCGGACACTTGACTGCCGCTGTGCAGGGACGCTCCCGACGGCGGCGCGCGCCTTGCGCTTTGCAGGCACCACGGGCAACTGCGAGGGGTGGACGGCGAAGGCCGGCACGAGCGTGGCCGTCAGGACGGCCGCCAATGCGAGCGGAAGCCAGGGGGCTACGAGGCTCGCCAGAATACCGACCAGCGCCGGTCCCACGACGAACGTGACCTCGTCCGCGGTTCCTTCATAGGACAACGCGGTGTCCAGGTCTGCGCGGCTGGACGCCACACTTCCAGGACCGTTGGTGTTCAGGTTCCTAGTGGTCAGGGCCATCCAACGGACACGGGCCATGGGCCCCACCTGCGGGCAACTCGCTCCAGCCAGGAAAGCCGTCACCAAAATGGCAATCGCGTCCGTGGGGGCGTTGAAATCGGGCGTCAGATAGGCGGCCACGAGCAAGGCGATGACGGTCACGGCGTTGACAACCGCGGCCACGAGGAGCACAGGGCGCTGGCCTGAGCGGTCGGCAAGGGAGCCAAGCACCGGCGCGCCCAAGGCCGAGCCAATGCCGACCGCTCCGGCGGCCAGGCCACCGATGGCGTAAGAATGGCTGACAGCTGTGACAAGGGTGAGGGTGCCAACGGTCAGCATCGCGAGTGGCAGCCTAGCGAAGAGACCCAGCGGCAGGAAGTTCCGGCCTGCGAGTTCGGGCAAGCGGGCGAAGCGGCCAGGCAGACGCGAACGGCGCGGCGCGGCCGACGGGGGCAGTGCCGACTGCGGCGCAGAAGGAAATTCAGGGTGAGGCTTAAGTGCGGTGTTCGCCGCGGACTTCTGTGGGGAGGAGTTCATGATTCCGGGTTCGCTGAATGGTGCGCATCGTCCCTCCTCCCGATGCGCGCGACCCGGTGTAACCCCCCAAGTCTACCGGACGGCTGCGCCTGCTCAAGCGTGCCCATACACGACGAAGCGCCCCAAAGCCAGTGCCTAGGCGGCCGCGGTGTCGACGATTCGAACGGTGGAACCGTTCCGGTTCTTGATTACCTGCAGCTGGCTGCTGATTCTCTGCTTCATCTCCGCAACGTGGCTGACCAGCCCCACTACCCTGCCGCCGTCGCGCAGCCCCTCCAGTGCATCCATGACCTGCTCGAGCGATTGCTCGTCGAGGCTCCCGAATCCCTCATCGACGAACAAGGTCTCGATGTCCACACCGCCGGCCTCCTGCTGGACTACATCCGCGAGCCCCAGGGCCAAAGCGAGCGAAGCCATGAACGACTCCCCGCCGGACAGTGTGGCGGTGTCCCGCCGCTGGCCTGTCCACTCATCCACCACTTCCAGTCCCAGGCCTGATTTCGCGCCCCGGGCTGCCTTGGCGTCTGTGTGCTGCAGGGTGTATCGGCCATCGCTCATGGCGATCAGCCGCTCCGACGCCGCCGCCGCGACCTGTTCGAGGCGGGCGGCCAGCACATAGCTGTTGAGGCTCATTTTGTAGCCGTTGTCGCCCGCCCCTCTTGCGGTTTCTGCGAGCTCGTTGAGTACCCGGGCGCGATCCCGGGGGCCGCGCCCGGAGGCCGCAGCTTCCTCGTACTGCGAGCGGATCGCAGCCAGGCTGGTCACCGTGCGGGCAGCGAGTCCCGCAGCAAGATCCAGCCGTCGGGCTGTTTCTTCCGCCCGTCCGGCGTCTTGTTCGAGGGCTGCGAGCTCGACGGCGGTCAGTGGCGCCTCACCGATCTGGGCTTCCTTGGCCGCGAGAACGAGATCCTCGGACTCGAAGAGCTCTGCGAGCCGGGCGCTCTCGGTCTCCGCGGACCTGATGGCTTCGTCGAGCCTTGCAGCGTGCTGCTCGTCGAGGATTTCGAGGCGCGCAGCATCCGCGGTGTCGAATCCGTTCGCTGCAAGGGCGGTTTCCAAGGCCGCAGACGCATCGTCCAAAGCCTCCCGGGCACGTTCAAGTTGCACTCCCGCGGCGACAGCGGACTGCAGGAGTTCGCGATGCCCGGTCAGGGCATCGATCCGCTCGTGCAGCGTGTCGAAGCCATCACGCAGCCCGCAAAGCAAGGTCTCCAGGGACTCACGTTGCTCACCCAGCAGGGCCATGGTGGACCCGGCCTGCGCCGCAGCGGTGTCCTCTTGGACTTGTTCTTCCTCCAAGCGGGCAATCCGCTCCGTCATGCGGGCGAGCTCTGCCTTGCCACGTTTGAGGCTGTCGACGGCGGAACGCGCCAAGGCCAGGGCGTCTTTGGCCAAGGCCTCCGCCGAAGCGGCTTCCTTGGGATCGATGCCTCCGCCCTGGGCGGCGAGCACAGCAACTTCCTGCTCGGCGGCCGCCAGCTCGCCTGCCGCTTGGAGAAGTTCATGCTCGCTTTCGTCATAGCGTTCGTGGGCGGATTGCTCTTCCTCCGCAAGGGCCAGTGCGGTTAGCCCTGCGGCTGCCGGGGACGGGTGTTCGGCGCTTCCGCAGACGGGGCATGGATCGCCGTCGTTCAGCTTTGCGGCGAGTTCGGCGGCGGCATTGGCCAGCCGGGATTCGCGGAGATCCAGCCAGAGTTGCCGGAGGTCCTGGGAAAGCGCGCGTGCAAAAGCGTGGCGCTTCACTGCCGCGGACTGGGAATCCAGGGCGCTTGTGTAACGGGCAACTGTCTTGACGGTGTTCTGCGCTGCTGCCGCTTCGCTTTCCCGGAGGGGCAGCTCCACAGCGGCCGCTTCCAGCGGGCCCAGCTCACCTTCCAAAACAGCCGCATCCGAGCGAAGCCCGGCCAGAGCAAGGGACCGCTCTGCCTTGGCCGACTCGCGCTGCCGTGCAGCGACGTCGAGGGCATCAAGCCTGGCAGTGATGTCCTCGAGCTTCTGTTCGTCCCCGACCCGGGCCTCCACGACGGCCATCGTTTCTTGAATCCTCGCCAGCGACGTGCCCGGCTCGCTTGCGTCAAGAGAGGCGGCAAGCAGCTTCGCCGTCGCCGACTCCGCCTTCGCGCCCGCGATGTCTAAGGCCTTGGCAGCGCGGTCGACGGCGTCGAGCTGTCCGCCGAGGACGGCGGCTTTGCGGTGGCGTCCAAGCCGCTCGCGGAATTCCTGCACTTCAGCCGCACGTGTGGCGAGGACTTCACGCCGGCGAGTGGCGGCGTCGAGCTTCGCGTGCCGTTGAACCCGTTCCCGGGCGGAGCTGAGTTTGTCTGCCAGCTGAAGCCGGACGGCATCGGCAGAGATTGCAACTTGTTGCCGCTCCAGAGATTCGGCCCGGGCCCGGGCCTCGAGGGTCCCGAGCCTGAGTTCAGGCGTGGACTCGTTGGATCCTGCGTCATCAAGATCCGGGTCAGCCGCCTCGTCAATGCCGAGTTGCGCGAACTCGGACTCTGCCCGCTGCGCGAGCAGCTTAAGTCCGTTCTGGTTGTCCTGCACTTCTGCGCGCGCGGCGTTTGCTTGGAGTGCCAACTGCTGCTCGATCGCTTCAAAACGCTGGGTTCCGAAGAGCTTCTGCAGAAGATCCAGCCGGTCGGACGCCTTGGAACGCAGGAAAGCCGCGAAGTCTCCCTGCGGGAGCATGACCACCCTGGTGAATTGTTCCCGATCCATCCCCAGGACATCTCCGATTTCCATGCCGGCTTCGTCGTTGCGCGAGGTCTTTTCTTCCCACGAGCCATCAACCCGTTCACGCAGGAGGGTTTTGGCCTGCTGGGTGGTGAAGCCCTTGCGTCCACGGGCACTTGGCCTGTCCCACGCCGGTGAGCGGGTGACCTCAAAGCGTCTTCCGCGCGCCGAAAATTCGCAAACGACCCGCGGCTCCGCAGCCGGTTCCGCGTGGTCGCTGCGCAAGCGTTTTCCGTCCTGGCGGGCGCCCGGTACCGAGCCGTACAACGCAAAGCAGATGGCGTCGAGCACGCTCGTCTTTCCCGCGCCGGTGGCACCGTTCAAGAGGAACAGGCCCTGGGCGCCCAACAGATCGAAATCAATCGATTGAACCCCGGCAAACGGCCCGAAAGCCTCAATTTCAAGGCGGTGGATTCTCACAACTCTGCCCCTTCCAACCGGACCGCTTCCAAGGCTTCACGAAGGGCGGAAAGTTCAGTCTCATCAGCCGGCCTCCCGCGCACATGGTCGAGGAAGCCGCAGCAAACACCAAGATCGTCTTCGGCCTCCGCAAGCCGGCTGCTGTAGCTGGCTTTGACCTTTCCCGCGGCGTCTTCAGGGTCAAAGCCCAGCACCAGCGTGTCCGGGAACCGGGCACGCAGCTGTTCCATGGCCTGCGCAGGCCGCGAGGAGTCTGTGAGGGTGACTTGGCAATACGCAGTCTCAGCCCAGGAATGCTCCTCCGACTCCAGAAGCTCAGCGAGCTTCCCCCGGAGAATCGCCAGCTCCCGTGGTGCTTTCCACAGAACTTCCTCGACGCTCTCAACACCGCCGACGCCGATATCAATCAGCCACGCACCCTTCCGATGCCTGGCCTCGGAGAACGAATACGCCAGCGGCGAACCCGAATACCGGACGCGCTCCGAAAGTTCCTGCCGCCCGTGCAGATGTCCGAGGGCCGTGTAGCCGAAGCCATCAAAGAGATCCAGGGGCACAGCCCCCAAACCGCCGATGCTCAAATCGCGTTCGCTGTCCGAGGTGATGCCGCCGCTCGCGAAGGTGTGTGCCAGCACAACGGAGTGCACCGGCCCTGCTTCGCTTCTCCGGGCAATGTCCTCACGGATGAGCTCCACCGCGGCCTGCGTGACGTCAAAGTGGCTCGGGGTTTGGGTGCCGAGCCGTTCGGCGACAAGCCGCGGTTCAAGGTACGGAATTCCATAGACGGCAACCACGGGCGCACCCGGCTGAGCTGCACCGTGGTCGCTATCCAGGGGAAACAGGACGGGCGAATCGAGATCCTCTACGCGGGTCCGCAAATGGACTCCCCCGCGCTCCAGCAGGCGTGAAGCGAAACCAAGGCGGATCGCGGAATCGTGGTTGCCGCTGGTCAGCACCACCTTGGCTCCAGCATCCGTGATCCGTACGAGGGCGTCGTCGAGGAGCTTCACGACGTCCAGACCCGGAAGGGCGCGGTCGTAGACGTCGCCCGCGATCAAGACGACGTCCACCGACTGTTCCCGGACGACTGCGAGCAATTGCTCAATGAAGTTACGCTGGGCGTCAAGCATCCCGACGCCATGGAACGAGCGTCCCAGGTGCCAATCCGAAGTGTGCAAAAGCCTCATGTTTTCAAGCTAACTGGAGGCCCCGACATTATTGGTGCGGCGCGGCGGCACCGGCCGTAACAGGGCCTTCCGGACAGCTGAATTCCTGCGTCAGCCCCGCTTGCCGTCGAAGAAATCGCGGGCCGGGTCGACGTCGGGCTTCTCTTCGACGGGTGCCACGGCGGACTCCGCAGCGGGCGTGGAAACCTCGGCCGCGCTTTCCGGGACAGCCGCTTCAGCGTCGTCGTCGGACTTTTCCTCCCAGCCGTCGGCCGGCAACGGCTCCTCGACCTCAGCCACGGCAACCGGGGTGGTTTCGCCGAAACCGCGGAAGATGAGGCCTGCGATCGCCGCTCCGACCAGCGGTGCGACCCAGAAGAGCCAGAGCTGCTCCACTGCCCAGCTCGAGCTGAAGATGGCGGAGGCAGTGGCACGTGCGGGGTTAAAGGCAAGGTTGCCCGTGGATTGGCCAAGCTGCAGCAAGACCGCGACTGTCAGGCCGACGGCGAACGGTGCTGCGAGCTTGCTGGGATTGCGTCGAGCGGTGACACCCAGGAAGACCCCTACCAGGAGCGCGGCGCCGAGGACCTCAATGAGCATCACGCCGGTGACGGGAACCTGGAAGCTGGAGTGCGTACCGAAGCCGGAGGTCGCCGTGTCAAACACAGTCCGGCTGTCCGTGATCCCCGGTACAGTTCGGACGACGGCGAAAATCGCCAACGCGCCCAGCAAAGCGCCCACAATCTGGGCCCCCAGGTACGCGGCCCCATCCACAAGCTTCATCCGGCCGGCAACCAGGTGACCAACCGTGATGGCCGGGTTGAAGTGGCCGCCGGACAGGTAACCGAAGGCCAACATGGCAGCAGTGACGGTCAGGCCGCTGGCCAGCGACGCCGGCATCGGAACCGCCTGGGGGTTGATGAAGATCAACACACCCAAGCCAATAACCACAAGGAACAGCGTCCCCAGAGCTTCAGCGGACGCCCGGGCTAGGAGCCGGGTTCCGCGGGAGGAGGGAGCGGACACAGTTGTGGTCATGTCGAGGGATTCCTTTGTTCGAAGTTCGGGTGGTCTGTTGCGGAGGCGGACACTCCGGGCAAGGCAAGAAGCCGTGCGGCGGACCGCTTTCTTGCCCCGCAGCATCCTGTCAGCCGAGTCTGGACGCTTCCTGAATCCGAGCCTAGCCGCCCAAGGCGATTGCGGCGACCGCAGCGCCGGCAAGCGCGATGATGGACACGGCGCTTGCAAGCATCAAGACTGCCGACGCTTCCTCCGCGCCATGGTGCAACTGGTGGGACCTGGCCCACACAACGCAGCCGAGGACGATCGTCGCTGCGGCGGCGGTCAAGGCGCAGATTCCCTGGTAGTCGAGCCCCGGTATCCCGGTGGGCAATTGCCCCGCACCGGATTTGGCCGTCAACCACCTGCGCCAGATGAAGAGATCCACCACCAGAAGCGAAATCAGGGTCCGGCGCCAAGCGAGCGTTGTACGCTCCGGCTGCAGCCCCGGATCCCTGGATTCAACGGTCAACGCGCCACCAGGATCAGCACGGCAAAAGTGAATGCCGCCACCGCAACCACGATGGTCATGAGCAACATGACCCGTGAGAACGGCAGGGCCTGGTCGTTCCGCATGGCCGCCTCCATCTGCGCCCACCGGCGGTAGGCGAGCGTCGCGAGGCCCGCGCCGATCATGGAAAGAACGACGCACAAGACAATGCGCACGGGCTGGGGCGCGATGTTCGGAGCAAGCTGGTCGATGGCGACGGCACCGGCCAACAGGGCCAACGACGTACGGATCCACGCGAGGAAGGTCCGCTCATTTGCGAGGGAGAATCTGTAGTCCGGGGTCTTTCCGGTTTTCCGCCACGCGGGTTCACGCATCATGCCTCCTGGTTCACGAGCCACCGTATCAGCGGGCAGGTGAAGACCGGCCGAGCAGCCACGGTAAATTACCACTATGAGCGCTGAACCATCCCCCTCCGCCGTGCCATCCTTCGAGTCCCGGGTTAACGGCTGCCTGCTGGGAGGCGCCTTGGGTGATTCGCTCGGCTACGCCGTGGAGTTCGACGACGTAGCCACCATCCGTTCCCGCTTCGGCGCCGCGGGCCTCACCTCTTTTGGCCAGCTCGACGGCGGCACCCACTTTTCGGACGACACCCAGATGACGCTGTACACCGTCGACGGCCTCGTGGAAGCCCTGGAGTGGGCCAACGACGGCGTAGCCGCGGATGAAACTGCATGTCTCTGGCTGGCTTACCTGCGATGGCTCGCGAGCCAGGGCGTCGCGTTGCCGGCATCCGCCCCCGTTCCCCAACCGCGGTGGATCGACGGCCAGGAGGTGCTCCGGCACCGCAGGCACCCGGGAAAGGCGTGCCTGAGCGGACTCTCTACGGGCGAGATGGGAACCAAGTTCCGGCCCGTCAATCCGGAATCGAAGGGCTGCGGCACGGTCATGCGCTCGGCTCCCTTTGGCCTGGTCCCGCATATTTCCGAGGCCGCGGTCTACAAGCTGAGCACCGATGCCGCGTGCTTGACGCACGGGCACCCTTCGGCACGGCAAAGCGCGGGTGCCTTCAGCGTGCTCGTGCACAAGGTGACCGCGGGCTCAGATGTGCGGACTGCGGCTGAGCATGCCCTGAGCGTGGTGTCAGCACTGCCGGATCCAGCCCCCGAGCTCCTGGGGCGCCTCCGGGAGGCGCTGGAACTGTCTTCCACCGGCACGCTGCTCAGCCCGGAAGAACTCACCGCGCAACTGGGCGAGGGCTGGGTCGCGGAGGAGGCACTCGCCGTCGGGCTCTATGCGGTGCTGGCGACCGCGCGGGCAGCGGAGACACGGAGTGATCCGGCCGCCCATTTCCGCCAAGCCATAACTGTGGCGCTGAACCACAGCGGTGACAGCGACTCCACCGCCTCGATCGCGGGCAATATCCTTGGGGCGCTCCACGGCGAAGAGGCACTACCGTCGGACTGGCTTGAAGCCCTTGAAGCCCCGGAAGTGATCCGCGGGATGGCGCAACGGCTCATCGCCGTCACAGTGGGCTAAGAGCCAAACGGTTCAAAGCCTGCGAAGCGCGATATTGTTGCACGCTTCGCAGACGTCCGCGGGGATGAGTCCGCGCCTCTGCAGGAACCCGAAAATGGCGCAGCCCAGGCAGAATCCCACAAACGATTCGAGGGACGCCGCGACGATCAGCAAGGCGAGCAGGATCCAGGCACCTGAAGCGAAACCGGCGAAGAACAGGACCACGGCCGCGGTGCTGAGCACCGCGCCGATTCCCTGCGCGAAACGCTTGGGCGGTCCCGGGACAAGTTTGGCAGGACCCACCCTGGGTGCCAGGACTTTGACGGATAGCAAGGCGAACGGCGAGATCCTCGGCCCGAACAACACCCGCAGCCAGAAGCCGGCGGCGATCAACACGAGTCCCCAGCCGAGGCCGCTCACGAGGGTGGCCACTGCCGCAACAACCACCAGGCCGGCCGTGATCCTCGCGGCGTACTCATTGACCGGATTGGGGAAAGCGAAGACGGCGCGCCATCCAGTGGGTGCGGGAGCTGCGGTCAACCCTGCAGTGCCGGCCTGTTTTCCCTGTGTCATGGCTCAAGGCTAGGAGCGCCGCGACACAACGGGAAGCTTTGTTGCTCCGTGTGAAATTCGACGTGGCTAGCGTCCGCCGACCATCTGCAGGAACTCCCCCTCGGACAGCACCTCGATCTGCTGGCCGCGGCTGTGCAACTCCAGGACCCTTTTGGCTTTGCCGGTGAGGCGACCATTCCGGAGATCGCCGGCTACAAAGCCGTCGCCCACCACGAGGACCGTGGTCCTCCCGGTCACGCGGCTCTCCGGACGCGCACCCATCTCCGCTGCCCGCTGTTTCGCTTCCGGCCGGGCAATCGCAAGCTCACCTGTGAAGACGACGGTCTGCCCGAACAGGGGGTGGCCCGGTTCCGCTGCAGGGTTGGGCTCCGGATTGGTGCCTTCTTCAGGCCAATTGCTCCAGGCGCGTCCAAGCTGGCCGGCGCCATTCCCGACGCCGGACCGGCCGGCGACCGCGTCGCGCACTCCACCGACGCCCGCGAGCGCAGCGAGCGTTTGTTTGGACAGTCCGTCTCCTGGCTGGAAGGCCTGCTGTTTGGGAATGGCCAGGCCGAGGGACAAGTACAGCTCGGCGATGCTGTTGGCGTTGTTCCTCTGCGCGATGTCCACCAGGATTCCGGCGCAGGCCCGGGCGTCCTCCGCGGCGTCGTGATGGTTCACGAGGGGCACGCCCGCCTCCTCTGCCGCGTAGGGCAAGGAATTGGATACCAAGGAGTAGCAGCGCCGGGACAACATCACCGTGCAGACGTACTCGTAAGCGGGGCCAGGCAGGCCGGAAACTTCGAGTCCGGAACGGATCACGCCCAGATCGAACGCGGCATTGTGGGCGGCAAGGATATCCCCGCCGATGAAAGCCCCGATTTCAGGGAAGAGTTCGCCGAAGCGCGGAGCCCCGGCGACGTCCTCGGCTCGAATGCCGTGGATCCGGGTGTTGTGGTACTCGAAGTGGTCGTGGTTTTCCGGCGGCCGCATGAGCCAGGAGGCTTCCTCCACCACGACGCCGCCGCGGACCTTGCTCAGGCCGACCGAGCACGGAGAACCCCTGAAGCCGTTCGCAGTTTCAAAGTCGATCGCCGTAAAGTCCAATGCCACTGGTCAAGGTTACAGGTGGAAAGCGGCCCCAATGGCGCCGGTGACGGCCGCCCCCTGCCCCGGAGCGTCTTTCAGACCTCGTCCGCCGTCTCCTGCAGCTTGGTCAGGGCCTTCTTGGTTGTTCTTTGGGTCAGGACATGGATGACCGCCCCTACCGCGCCCCCGGCGAAGGCGAACAGCAGCACTCCAGGCAAGGAGTCCTCCAGATTGGTCGCATCCTTCGGCGCGGGCTTTCCGGTCGACTTGCTCCAGATGGCCTCGAGGGCCTTGTTCGCCGCAACTCCGGCGCCCATGCCCACCACCAGGCCAAGTAGTTTGATCAGGACGTTCATCTCGTTCCTCCGATTGTGGCCAGACGCGTGGTCCGCGGCTGGGAAATACGTCAACCTAGCCGCCTGGACACAAGATTATCAGCATGCTTATCTTCTCTTCCCCGATGCGGGCCGGGCCTGCGACGCCGTGCGCAGCACCGATGGGACTTACCGACGTCTCGTCAGTTTCGTCTCCCGAGGACCGGCGGGGTAGCCGCCGCGGCGGCTCGCCAGGATGATTGCGAGCGCTGCCGCCGTCGGGACGGCTGCGGCTAAGGGCACCCACAGCGCGCCGACAGTGGTCAGGGCCAGGGCGCCATATCCGGCGCCCACGGCGATGCCCAGTTGAATGGTCACCACGGTCAAGCCGTTCGCGGCGTCCTTGTGCTCTCCGCCGGCGCGAAGGATAGCTGCCTGGTTGTAGATGCCGATGGCCCCGAAGGCGGTTCCCCACACGGTCACCAGCACAAGCTCACCCACCCACGTGCCGCCAAGCAGCGGCAAGAGGCCGAAGGCCAGCACCAGCAGGGCGACCGCGGAAATCAGGGAGCGCCGCGGATGGGAATCGGCGGTGAGGCCGGCGATCCAGATCCCCACGAGGCTGGCAGCCCCCACCACGGACAACGAAATGCTCGTGAAGGCATCCGGCAGTCCGGAGACGTGGAGGAAAGGCGCTATGTAGGTGAAGAGCGTGAAGTGGCCCAAAAGCAAGAGTGGCCACGCTGTGGCCACGGCGATCACGCCGGGCAGCTTCAGGGCTCCGCGGAGGGTCGGCGTCGCATGGCCGTCCTCGTCGGGGGCTGCGGGGAGTACCCAAATGGCCAGCAAAGCGAGAACCGCGCCGACTCCGGCCAGGATCAGGAAAGAGGCGCGCCAGGTGAGGACCGAGCCCATGAGCGTGCCGATCGGAGCGCCGACGGCGAGCGCGATGCTGTTACCGCTGAAGACCATGGCCATTGCTCTTCCTACTGAGTGCGCCGGGACGATCCTGGCAACGTAGGGGGCCATGCTTGACCACAGCATCCCGTGGGCCACGCCTCCGAGGAGCCTCGCGGCAACTGCCAATCCCAGGCTCGGGCTCGACGCCAACAGGACATTGCTGAGTGCGAACGCGAGCACGGTGCCGATCAACAACGCCTTGCGGGGAACTCGTCCGCCGAGCAGCCTGGACAACGGAAGCGCCGTGAAGACGATAACTGCCGCATAGGCGGCAGTCAGGGAACCTACGGCCGATTCGTCTACTCCCAGGTCCCGGCTGATCTGGGGCAGCAGCCCGGACGGGAGGAGTTCCGTAGTCACCGCGGTGAAGCCTGCTGCCGCGAGGATCAGGAGACCGCCCCACGGGAACACCGGGGCTGACGCAGGAGCGGCCGTCGCCGCTGTTTCGGGTATAGCTACGTCGCGCATCAAAAAGTTCTTCCTCGTCATTCATGCTCAGTTAGCTGCGGACGCAGAAGTTCTCGTCATTTCTGCCCACGTCCACCACGCTACGCATGTCGGGCGACTGGAGGCAGTGTCTGTCAGACACCCCCAGCGGATGTGTCAAGGGCCCGACGGCGGTTGTCCCGTACCCTTGAAGGGTGACCCTTTCTGCGATGAACGACTTTGCCGTATCCGCTTTGGTGGGTGCAGGACCGGTGCAGCCGCATATGTCCGCGCTCCTCCCCGACTGGTTGAACCCCCAGATCTTCCTGGCCGACCCCGCCTTGGCGCCATGGGTAGTCCTTCTCGTGTGCGGCATCGTGTTCGCCGAGACGGGACTCCTGGTGGGCTTCTTCCTGCCCGGCGACTCGATGCTTTTCACCGCTGGGCTCCTCGTCGCCACGGATACCATCAAATTCAACATCTGGGCACTCGCGGCCCTCATCATCGTGTCCGCGATCATCGGCAACCAGAGTGGCTACCTCATCGGTTCCAAAGCCGGACCGGCCATCTTCAACAAGCCTGATTCCAAGCTGTTCAAGCGGGAAAACGTCGAGAGTGCGCACGCCTTCTTCGAAAAGCACGGCGGCAAGGCCCTGATCCTGGCCCGCTTCGTGCCCATCATCCGCACCTTCGTCCCGGTGATTGTTGGCGTCGCGCAAATGGACAAGCGCAAGTTCTTCATTTTCAACGTCATCGGGGCGGTGCTCTGGGGCGGTGGCGTCACGCTGCTCGGCTACCTGCTCGGCGACAAAGTTCCGTGGGTCCGGGACAACCTCGACATCATCTTCGTGGTCATCGTCCTGATCTCGGTGGTCCCCGTGGCCGTGGAAGTCATCCGCGGCTTGCTGGCCAAGCGCAAGGCAACGAACGGCGGAGCAGAACCCGCCGAAGAATTGGTCGACGGACGCGAAGCCGGAAAGCACGGCGAGCGCTAGGCCCGTTGCTTCAACAGAAGAGGCACCCCGCACTTTGTCTGCGGGGTGCCTCTCTCGTTGATGCTGGCGCAAGTTCTAGCGAAGGGCGTCCACGATGGCCGGGAGCAGCGCCCTGAACGCCTTGCCACGGTGGCTGATGGCGTTCTTCTCCTCGGAACTCAGCTCCGCGCAACTGCGGTCCAGTCCCTGCGGCTGGAGCACGGGGTCGTAGCCGAATCCACCCGCGCCGCGGGGCTCATGCAAGAGAGTGCCTTCCAGCTGGCCGTACTCGACCACCTCGCGTGCCCCGCCGTCGACGGCGGCCGGTACAGCGAGTGCCGCCGCGCAGACGAACGCGGCTCCCCGGTGCGCGTCGGGGACGTCCGAGAGTTGCGCCAGCAAGAGCTGCAGGTTGGCGGCGTCGTCACCGTGCCGGCCGGACCAGCGGGCCGAGAAGATACCCGGAGCTCCACCCAGGACGTCCACGGCCAGCCCCGAGTCATCGGCAATCGCCACTATTCCCGTGGCTTCAGCCACGGCTCGTGCTTTGAGCAGGGAGTTCTCGGCAAACGTCACGCCGGTCTCGGCAACATCGGGAGCACCGGCCGCGGCCGCGTCAATCACTTGCGTATCGACGTCGAGTCCCGGCACCTGCCCCCTGAGGAGTTCCCTGAGTTCGCGCAGTTTTCCCTTGTTGTGCGTGGCGAGGACGAGCCTCGGCGCAGTTGCCCCGCTCACGGGGCCTCGGCCAGGGTCTCACGCTGGATGGCTGCCAACTCGCCCGTGCCGATAAGGGCAAGGTCCAGCAAGGCATTCAGTTCATCGCGGTCGAAGGGGGCTCCCTCGGCGGTGCCCTGGACTTCCACGAACTTGCCGGAGCCCGTGACCACCACGTTCATGTCGGTTTCGGCGCGCACGTCCTCGACATAGGGCAGGTCCAGCATCGGGATACCGTCGATGATTCCCACAGAAACGGCAGCGATGGTGTCGATCAGCGGCTGTGCGTTCTTGGCGATCATCTTGTTCTCGCGGGCGAAGCGGATCGCTTCGGCGAGCGCCACGTAGGCCCCGGTGATCGCGGCGGTGCGGGTGCCGCCGTCGGCCTGCAGGACATCGCAGTCCAGGACGATCGTGTTCTCGCCCAAGGCCTTGGTGTCGATGATGGAACGCAGCGAGCGGCCGATCAGGCGCGAAATTTCGTGGGTGCGTCCGCCGATCCTGCCCTTGACGGACTCACGGTCGGAACGCGTGTTCGTGGCCCGCGGCAGCATGGCGTATTCGGCCGTGACCCAGCCGCGGCCTTCGCCTTTGAGCCAGCGCGGAACGCCCTCGGTCAGGGAAGCCGTGCACAGCACCCGGGTGTTGCCGAATTCGATCAGGGCCGAACCTTCGGCCTGCTTGGACCAACCGCGGGTGATGCTGATGGGACGGAGTTGATCGGGTGTGCGGCCGTCGGCACGGATGACGGGGACAGAGGTGGCTTCGGAAGTCATACTGCAAGCTTAGCGATCCCCCGGCCTCCGCTGGACTGCGGGTTCAGACGGTGTAGTGGACTCCGGCAACCGCGACGGCGACATCGCCGGCGAACTCGGGCCGCGCCTCGGCCATGACCTTGGTCTGCGATGTCCAGACCGGGATGTGGGTCAAGAGGAGGCGTCGGGCTCCGGCGGCTGTCGCTGCCTGGCCCGCGCGCTTGCCGGTCAAGTGCACATCCTTGATGGCGTCGTCGCGCCCTTCTTCGAAGGCGGCCTCGCAGAGGAAGAGATCGGCGTTGCGGGCCGCGTCCTCAAGGCCCTGGCACGAGTCTGTGTCCCCCGAGTACGTGAGGACCCTGCTGACCGCTTTGCCTTCTTTGTCCGGCTCGGTGACCTCGACGCGCAAAGCGTAGGCCTCTTCCACCGGGTGGTTCACGGCATACGGGGTCACGATGAAGGGTCCGAGCTGCACGGATTGCCGTTCGCTCCAGTTGCTGAAGTCGAATTCCTCGTGCATTCCGGGGTCCAGCTCAAGGCCGTAGGCGGTGGCCATGCGGTCGGCCGTCGCGGCGGGACCCCAGACGGGGATCCTGTCCCGTCCCCAACCGCCCGGCTTCCAGCGGACGGCTACGTGCAGTCCGCAGAGGTCCATGCAATGGTCCGGGTGCAGGTGGGTCAGGAAGATAGCGTCGATGTCTTCGAGGTCCGTGTACCGCTGGATGGCCCCGAGGGCGCCGCTGCCGAGGTCCATGACGATCTTCCACTGGCGTTCACCGTCGTGCGCGGTCAGCAGATAGCACGACGCCGGAGAGCCGGGACCAGGGAAGGAACCCGTGCAGCCAACAATGGTCAGTTTCACTGGATGCGGCCTCCGCGGGCCGCGCCGAATTCGTTCACTGTGAAGGCTGCGGGGTCAACGAAATTGGACGTCCTCGCATGATGGCCGCCCGCGCGGGCGGCCTCCAACATTTCCGGGGTGATGCGGGCGAGGCTTCCGGTCGGGTACTGGGCGGCCACATGGTCCACGTGGCGCACGGACAGGACCTCCGGGCCGAGGAAACGGCGCGCCAGGGTCTCAAACTGGACGGCGTCGCCGGTGGCCATGAAGTCGTGCCGGGGCAAGCCGGCATCGGTCCGCTGGATCCCGTGGGTGGCCAAGGCGCGGTAAACGTCTTTGGCGGTCTCTTCGGCACTCGACACAAGAGTGACGTCGTCCCCCATGACGTAGGAGATCACGCCAGTAAGCAAGGGATAGTGCGTGCAGCCGAGCACCACGGTGTCCACGCCGGCTTCCCTGAGCGGTTCCAGGTATTCGTGGGCCGCGGCCAGCAGCTCGGGGCCGGTCGTAATGCCGGCCTCCACGAAACTCACGAATTCGGGGCAGGCTACCGAGGTGATGCTGAGGTCCGGGGCTGCGGCAAAGGTGTCCTCGTAAGCGCGGGAACCCACTGTGGCCGATGTCCCGATCACGCCGATCCTGCCGGATCTCGTCGCGGCCACCGCCCGGCGGACTGCGGGTTGGATGACCTCGATGACGGGAATCCCGTAGCGGGCCGTGTAGCGTTCGCGGGCATCGCGCAAGACGGCGGCCGAGGCTGAGTTGCAGGCGATGGTCAGGAGTTTCACGCCGGAGTCCACGAGCTCGTCCATGACGCCGAGGGCATTGGCCCGGACTTCGGCGATGGGGAGCGGCCCGTAGGGTCCGTTGGCTGTGTCTCCCACGTAGATGATCGACTCATGGGGCAATTGGTCGATGATGGACCGTGCCACGGTGAGTCCGCCGACTCCGGAATCGAAGACACCGATGGGGCGTGATCCCAGCAAGGGGTTGGGTGCTGTGCTGTTCAGTGTTTCCGGCGTGCGCTGGGATTCCAACGCCGCTGCGGCGCTCTCCCCATCCGATACCGCGTCCGATGCTGAGTTCATGATTCTTAGAGAATAAGCCAAGGCATGTGCTGCAGCGACGACATGTGGCGGGGGCCTCGTGTCTGTTTTGTCACACGGACGCCCACAAGCCCCACTCAGGGCTTCCGGTCCATCGAGGCCATCATGGCCTGGACCAACGATTCCTGGAGCCACGTGGTGAAGTTGTAGACGAGCGCCAGGTAGCTCTCCACGTCTTCGGCCTGGGACCAGTCCTGCATGGCATGGACATGGTCGGCATCCGCTTCGTCGCGGATATCGAGGCGCTCCGCCAGCACCAAACGAACATCGTTGAGGGCCATGGACCAGAGCTTCGCCTCCTCCGGGGTGAGGACGAGCTCGTTGCGGTCCAGGCCCATGGCAGCGGCTCGAAGGGCGCCGATTTTTCCTTCCCGCAGCGAGCGCTCGGTGAGCTGGCGGAACTCGAGGGACGCGGCGTCGTCATTCTTCATGACGTTCGGCAAGAGCCGCAAAAGGGCGCGATCGGACGGTTCCTTGACGTTCATATCCAGGCCGATCAAAGCCGTCAGGGGATCTTCGTTGCTGGACAGCTCCGGTTCCAGCATCGAAATGACATCATCCACGAGTCCGCGCAGGAGTTCGCGCTCGGCGGGCTCAAGATATCCGGTGATGCCCTTGAGTCCGTACTTGAAAGCCTTAGCCACGTGCGCCGCCCTTGCGTCCCCGGCCGTCGCCGCTGCTGCTTGCCTTTTCAACCGTTGCCCACAGACCGTAGCCGTGCATGGCAACCGCGTGCTGCTCCACTTGTTCCTTGCCTCCGTGCGCCACGATGGAACGGCCCTTCTTGTGGACCTCGAGCATGAGTTTGTTGGATTTGGCCTCGGAATAGCCGAAGTAGCTCTGGAACACGTAGCTCACATAGCTCATGAGATTGACGGGGTCGTTCCAGACCACCAGGTTCCAAGGGATATCAGCAGCACTGAGGAGGTCGGTGGAGGACTGCTCCGAGATGTCCGTCCGTTCTTCTCCCTTTAAGCCTGCGTCTGTCACTGTGCAGGTGGCTGCATAAATGCCGGGGGCGACGGTAGTGGTCATCTGTCCATTCTAATGGTGATGGATGCGCGAGCTAATGACGGCGAGACGTGGGAGGCGGTGGGTGGGCCCACACCGCCGAGGGCCCCGCGTTGAGCGAAGCGAGACGTGGGAGGCGGTGGGTGGGCCCACACCGCCGAGGGCCCCGCGTTGAGCGAAGCGAGACGTGGGAGGCGGTGGGGACTAGAGTGAATTCGTGAGTAGATCCGTCGCCTGGGACCACCCCCGCACGTCGTTGTACACCGATCACTACGAGCTGACAATGCTGGAAGCCGCCCTCCATTCGGGCGCGGCACACCGACGCTCGGTCTTCGAGGCCTTCGCCCGCCGTCTGCCCGACGGCCGCCGCTACGGCATCGTCGCCGGCACCGGCCGGCTGCTTGAGGGAATCAAGGACTTCCGTTTCGGCGATGCCGAGCTCGCGTTCCTCGATCAGCACAAAGTCGTTGACAGGCAAACACTGGACTTCCTCGCCGACTACAGGTTTTCCGGCGACATCTGGGGCTATCCGGAGGGCGAGGCCTAYTTCCCCGGCTCGCCCATCCTGATCGTCGAATCAACGTTCGCGGAAGCCTGCATCCTGGAAACGTACATCTTATCCGTGCTCAACCATGACACCGCGATTGCTTCTGCTGCTTCCCGGATGACCAGCGCGGCCGGCAACCGGCCTTGCATCGAGATGGGCTCCCGGCGCACCCAGGAGGAGTCCGCGACGGCGGCAGCCCGCGCTGCGGTCATCGCCGGTTTCGGCAGCACCTCCAACCTTGAAGCCGGACGCCGTTACGGCATCAAGACCGTGGGCACGGCCGCCCACTCGTTCACTCTCCTGCATGACACCGAGCGCGAGGCCTTCGAAGCCCAGATCGCCGCCTTCGGACCGGAAACCACGCTCCTGGTGGACACGTACGATGTCGAGGTCGGGGTACGGACCGCGGTGGAACTCGCGGGTGACAAACTCGGGGCCGTCCGGCTGGACTCCGGAGACCTCGTGGCCCAAGCCCAATGGGTCCGCGAGCTGCTGGACAACCTCGGCAACATCAACACCCGGATCGTCGTCACCTCGGATCTCGATGAATACGCGATCGCGGCCCTGCAATCGGCCCCGGTGGATGTGTACGGCGTGGGCACCTCCCTGGTCACAGGATCGGGAGCGCCCACCGCCAGCATGGTCTACAAGCTCGTCAGCCGGACCAACGATGCCGGGGAATTCGTGCCCGTGGCCAAGATAGCCAAGAACAAGGCCAGCGTGGGCGGCCGCAAATACGCCCTGCGCAAGCTCAACGAACTCGGCATCGCAACCCAGGAGATCGTAGGCATCGGACACCGCCCGGAAGACGATGGCAACGACCGCCAGTTGCTCCAGCAATTCATCAAGAACGGTGAGCTGCTCCCGGGATGGACCGGACACGAGGGCGTAGTCCGGGCACAGGAACGCCACGCTGCCACCATGGCCGAATTGCCTCCGGTAGTGCGCAGGCTGCAGCGCGGTGAGCCGGCAATCCCCACCGTCTATGAGGAGGACTGAATGTCCCGTGCCCTGATTATCGTGGACGTCCAGAACGATTTCTGCGAAGGCGGCTCCCTCGCCGTGGAAGGTGGCGCCGCCACGGCGGCTGCTATCAGCGAATACCTGGACGCGAACCATCAGCACTTCGACCACGTCGTGGCTACGCAGGACTGGCACGTGGACCCGGGCAGCCATTTTTCGGAAACTCCGGACTTCGTGGACAGTTGGCCGCCGCATTGCCGCGCCGGGAGCAAGGGCGCGGAGCTCCACCCGGATCTCGACGCCGAATACGTCCAGGCCTATTTCCGCAAGGGACAGTACACGGCCGCCTACTCGGGATTCGAAGGAGTCCTGGCGCCCGAAGACGAAGTGCCCATGGGCGAACTCGCGCCCGGTGCGGTCCCCTCCGTCGAGCTGGATGAGGACGCCCTCGGGCTCGATGACTGGCTGCAGAGCCACGGAGTGGAAGAAGTCGTCGTGGTGGGAATCGCGACCGACTACTGCGTCAGGGCCACCGCGCTGGACGCCGTGCAGGCGGGCTACTCGGTGACGGTGATCGGTGAACTCACCGCCGGAATCGCGGAAGATCTTGACGAGACCTACGCGGAACTGGAAGAAAACGGCGTCGAGCTGGGGCAGCGCTAAGGGCAGGAGCCCTGCCAAGCACTTCTACTTCCGTCCGATGAACCAATCCTGGAGCTTGCGCAGGCGCGACTGCAATTGCTCCTCGTTCGCCTGCGCGACTGCCGGTCCGCCACACACTTCGCGCAACTTGTTGTGGACGACGCCGTGCGGGGTGCCGGTGCGGGCCGACCAGGCCGCGACGTTTTTTGCGAGCTCATTGCGCAGGTCCATCAGCATGCGGTGGTCCGGAACCGCGGGTGACGCAGCGGCAGCCAACGGAGACTGGCGTTTCTTCCTCGACTGCTGGTCATGCTGCCGCTGCCGGAGCAACGTTCCCACTTGTTCGGCGTCGAGCAGCCCGGGGATCCCGAGGAAATCAAGTTCGTCCTCGGAGCCGATATCGGCTCCCGTACCGAATTCGCCGCCGTCGAACAGCACCCTGTCAAAGGATGCCTGCGAATCGAGGGCCTCGAATTTGCCCTTCTCCAGGGAGTCCGAGGCCTTCTCTTCGCGGTTGGCCTCAGCCATCAGGTTCTCTTCGGGGTTGAAGAGGCCGTCCGGATCTTCCTTCTCCGGCCGGTCCAGCGCGTGGTCCCGCTCGGCTTCCATGGAGTTGGCCAAGGCCATGAGGGGTGGCACGGAGGGCAGGAAGACCGACGCCGTTTCCCCGCGTTTGCGGGCACGGACGAAGCGGCCCACGGCCTGGGCGAAGAACAGCGGCGTGGAGGTGGACGTCGCGTAGACGCCGACCGAAAGCCTGGGGACGTCGACGCCTTCGGACACCATGCGGACGGCCACCATCCAGCGCTTGTCGCTGGCGGTGAACTCCTCGATCTTGTGCGAAGCCTTGGAATCATCGGACAGGATCACGGTGGGCGACTGACCCGTGATCTTCTTGAGCTGACCGGCGTAGGCGCGGGCGTCGTCGTGATCCGTGGCAATCACCAGACCGCCGGCGTCGGGCACGGTGCGCCGCACTTCACTGAGGCGCTTGTCAGCGGCAGCAAGCACGGCGGGGATCCATTCGCCGCTGGGGTTCAGCGCGGTCCGCCACGCCTGGGAGGTGATGTCCTTGGTCACGGCGGCCTCGCCGAGGGAAGCCGCCATTTCGTCTCCCCCGCTGGTGCGCCATCGCATCTGGCCCGAATACGCCATGAACAGCACGGGACGGACGACGTGGTCCCTCAAGGCATTGCCGTAACCGTAGGTGTAGTCCGCTTTCGAGCGGCGGATGCCGTCACGGTCTTCGGCGTATTCCACGAAAGGGATGGGTGAGGTGTCGGAACGGAAAGGCGTTCCTGTGAGGGCCAGGCGCCGCGCCGCTGGATCGAATGCCTCGCGCAATCCGTCGCCCCAGGACAACGCTTCGCCACCGTGGTGGATTTCGTCGAGGATGACCAGGGTGCGGGCTGCCTCGGTCTTGGCCCGGTGGAGCATGGGCTTGCTGGCCACCTGCGCATAGGTCACTGCGACGCCGACGAAGCCCCTGCCGTGCTGGCCGTCCGCATTCTTGAAGTTCGGATCGATGGCAATGCCCACCCTGGCGGCGGCGTCCGCCCACTGCCGTTTCAGGTGGTCGGTAGGGGCGACGATCGTCACGCGGTTCACGGTTCCGCTGTCAAGGAGCATGGACGCAATCCGCAGGGCGAAGGTGGTCTTACCCGCGCCCGGCGTTGCCACGGCGAGGAAATCGCGCGGGCTCGCGTTCAAGTACAGGTCCAGCGCTTCCTGCTGCCAGGCGCGCAGCTTCGGGGCGGTTCCCCAGGCTGCGCGTTCCGGATAGGCCGGAGGCAGCGCCGGGCCGCCGAAGAGTGTTTCAGTCACGCGGATTCCCCCCGACCAGCAACGATTCCAAGCAAGGCCGCTGCAGCCAGCGAAACCCAAATAACCACAAAAAACACCAATCTGTTCCGGATGCGCCGAATCACGCAGGGCAGCACACAGGCAGGGGAAAGCGTTCCCCCGCCTACTACCAGGAAATACCCGACTACTGGGGCTTACTCGCTACTTGGAGCCGCCCGAGCCGCCTTTGTCTCCGCCGTCGTTACCCGGGCGAAGTCCTTCATAGATTTCTTTGCACTCGGGGCAGACCGGGAACTTCTGCGGGTCCCGGCCAGGGGTCCACACTTTACCGCACAGCGCAATCACGGGTTCGCCCGTCAGGGCGGACTCCATGATCTTTTCCTTGCGGACATAGTGCGAGAAACGCTCCCGGTCACCGGGTTCCACTTCTTGGCGCAATTCCTCGCGCTCAATGGTTGCAGTGGAAGTTCCGGCTCCGGAAAGCTCGCGCATGGGATCGTTTTCGAATGGGTCCGGAGGCAGCGTCGTCATGCCATCCATCTTAGCCGCTGCAGCTTCGCGATCAGATGCACCGTGTCAGATGCTCTGCCATTTCGGCTTGTTGTCATAGGTGTGGCGATAGTAGTCGGCGAGCTTGAGCGAGGACGCCGCAGCCTCATCGATCAAGATGGTGGCGTGCTGGTGCATCTGCAGCACTGATGCCGCGCAAATGGCCGCAACCGGCCCCTCGACGAAGTCCCTGACGGCCTGGGCTTTCTGGGCACCCGTAGCGATCAGGACCACGTGCCGGGCATCCATGATGGTTCCCAAACCCTGCGTGACCACGTGGTGGGGAACATCGTCGATGCTCTTGAAGAACCGTGCGTTGTCCTTGCGGGTCTGCTCGATCAGCGTCTTGATCCGGGTCCGCGAAGCGAGCGATGAGCCGGGCTCGTTGAATCCAATATGGCCGTCGGTGCCCACGCCGAGGATCTGCAAGTCAACGCCGCCGAGTTCGCGCATGGAGTCCTCGTACGCTTGGCAGGCCGCGGGAAGGTCGGCCGCGGTACCGTCCGGGCTGTGGACGTTGGAGGGGTCGATGTTGACGCGGTCCGTGAATTCACGGCGGATGACTTCACGGTACGACTCCGGATGGCCAGGCTCGAGCCCCACGTATTCGTCAAGGGCGAAGGCGTGTGCCTGGCTGAAGTCGAGGCCCCTTTCCTGATGGCGGCGCGCCAATTCGTCGTAGACAGGGAGCGGAGAGGACCCTGTGGCCAGGCCCAGGACGGCATTCGGCTTTCGGAGGAGCAGCGCCTCGATGGCATCCGCGGCAAGCGCCCCGATCTGCTTGCTTCCCGGAAGGATGACAACTTCCATCGTCCACGACCTTTCTAGCTGTGTTTCCCGGATCGACTGGTTCAAACTCGAGGTTATCCCATGTCCCATAACTTGTCATTGTCGTTCATGGAATCAACGGTTGACGCTCAATTGCGCGAAGAGCTCCGGCCCGCGCCGGTCAAGCCATCGGCCGCCGATCCGGACACCCGCAACGAACAATGCCGCTCCGAGAACCGTACCAATTGCCAGATTGATCCATCCCCACAGTGGATCGCCCGTGACCGACTGGACAATCACCAGGACAAGCTCCGGAAGGACGAGGAGGAACAAGACTGCCATTCCCCCGAACTGGACCGCCAGTGTCTGGGCAACGTTTCCCGGCGGCTTCTTGAACGGGCTGTCACCGGGCAACGGCACGGTGGACGTGTACCGTGCCGACACGATGGAGGCCAGGCCCAGTCCGGTGAACAGCACACCGAGGGAAAGACCCAGGACACCGGGCAACCAGCCCCAGTCGCCGGTCAGGAAAAAGGGCCCGACGGCGAAGATCAACACCACCGGGAGGGCGAATGCCAGGCAGGCCAAGGCCCGGCCGAGCCGGTCGTGAATGCCGCGGACCCCGGTGGCCAGATGCAAGGCAAAGGCGGTGTTGTCGTAGGAGACATCCGCGGAAATAGACCATGCGAGGACAAAGGCGGCCATGGGTCCCAGAATCACCAGCATGGAGTAGCTTCCGGACTGCGCTGACTGGAACAGGAAAATCACGGGCAACAACGGGACCACCATCAGCGAAGCTGCGTAGCGCGGATCGCGGACCCAGTAGCTGAGGGAGCGTGCGGCAATGGCACCGGTGGGAGTTGCCGGCAGCAGTCCGAACAAGCCAAGTTTGCCGCCGCGTTTCCTTGATCCACCCGAATATGGCGGAGTGACCAGCGCCCGCTTGAGCAACGCATTCCAGGCGGCAAACAACACGAGGAGAGTGGCGAGGCCGATCACTGCCTTCAGGCCGGCGGCGGCAATATCTCCGGACGCCAGATCCCCGCCAAGCGACCAGGAAGCTCCGAGTGGAGTCCAGGAGACCGTCCGGGCAAGTTCCGGGAGATAGCCCGTGGAACCGGATACTCCCCTGAAGACGCCGGCTACGATCGGTCCCATCAGCACGAGTGGCACAAAGACCACAATGCTGCTCACGTCTTTGAAACGGCGGGAGGCCGCGAGCCTTGCAGTCGCCGTCGTGATGACTTTCGACAGGACCACGCAGCTCAGCACGCCCAGCACGGCACCCAGCAGGGCGCCGAGCGCCGCCGGCACGCTGCGCCACCATGTGGCCGCAGTGAACAAGGCCACAATCGTCGTGGACAAGCCCGGCAATCCGATGAATCCGGCGAGGGTAAGCCCGGCCAGCAGCTGGCGCATGGGAATCGCCGACGTCGTGAAGCGGGAAGGGTCAAGCGTCATGTCGGCGGCCGAGGCCATCAGGGGAACGATTGCCCAGGCGAGGATCGCGGCGGCGCCACCGAGGACGACGGCGGTGTGGGCCGTCTCGGCGTCGGCCCACCGCAGGGCGACGAGCGTCACCACGAGGGTCGCGACGACCCCCAGCGCATAGAGCCCTCCGATCGCGATTCCCACAAGCTGGCCGGGGCTGCGCCGGAAGCCGTTCAGCAGGAGCCGCCACTTCAGGCTCAGAAGGTGCGCAACCATTCCAGGCCCCCCGTCTGGTTTCCGCCGCCCACGAGCTGCACAAAGCGGTCCTCGAGCGTGGCGCCATCGCGGACCTCGTCGACGGTACCGGCGGCGAGGACCCTGCCGGCAGCCACGACGGCTACGTGGTCGCACATGCGCTGCACAAGGTCCATGACGTGGCTCGAGACGATGACCGTCCCTCCCGAGGCCACATAGTTGTCAAGAATTCCCCTGATATTGGCTGCCGAGACGGGATCCACGGACTCAAAGGGCTCGTCCAGCACCAGCAGCCTGGGCGCATGGATGAGCGCCGACGCGAGGGCAATCTTCTTCGTCATGCCGGCGGAGTAGTCCACCACGAGGGTGCCGGCGTCGGCGCTGAGATCCAGGGCGGCCATCAACTCTCCCACCCTTTGGGCAACGACGTCCCTGTCCATGCCGCGGAGCAAGCCGGCGTAAGTAACAAGCTGCTCACCCGTCAAGCGGTCGAAGAGGCGGACGCCGTCGGGCAGTATCCCCATCAGCTTCTTGGCTTCGAGCGGCTTCGTCCACACATCCACGCCGTGGATGTAGGCCGTCCCGAAATCCGGCCGCAAGAGCCCGGTGGCCATGGACAACGTGGTGGTCTTGCCCGCCCCATTGGGACCAACGACGCCGTAGAAGGAGCCGGCCGGGACGTCCAGGCTGATGCCGTCGACGGCGATTTTGCCGCCGAAGCGTTTCGCCAGTCCGCGCAGGGCCAAGGCGGGCACCGGGGATGTGGGAGGGGAACCGGGAAGCTGGACAGTCATGCAGTCAGCCTAGCCCCGGGGGCGGTGCCAGGGGTCGTCCCGGAGGTGGAACTACGGGGCCCCTTTTACGGATCCGCCTCATCCCAAAGGACTAGCTCCTAGAAGCTGTGCCGTGGAACCGCGCGCTGATACTGCGGCGCCCAATCCAAGGGGAAGCCGAGTTCAAATGCCGCGCGGAGCCACCAGTGCGGATCGCGGAGGGCTGCCCGTGCCATGAATACACCGTCGGCTTGGCCCGTAGCTACAGTGTGTTCGGCCTGTCCTGAGGATGTCAGGAATCCGACGGCTCCGGTGGGAACTCCCGCTTCGCGCCGGATCTGTTCGGAGAATCCCGTCTGGTATCCCGGGCCGGCCTTGATCCGCTGGTGGGCCACCGCACCCCCGCTGGAGACGTCCACCAAGTCCACGCCGCGCTCGGCCGCGGCCCTCGCGAGACGCACCGAGGCGTCAATGTCGATGCCGCCCTCGGCCCAATCACTGGCGGAAATCCGCAGCAGCAACGGCATCGAATCCGGAATGACCGCACGGACGGCGTCAACGACCGCAAGCATCAAGCGGTTTCGTGCCGCCTCGCGGCCTCCCCAGGAATCCTCGCGCTTATTGATGAGCGGGCTTTGGAATTGGTGCAGGAGGTAGCCATGTGCGCCGTGGATCTCCACCGTGTCGAACCCGGCGTCCACAGCCCGTCCGGCCGCCGCGGCGAAATCCGAAATCACGGCGTGGATGTCCGCCTCGCTCATGGCGAGAGGAGCTGCAAGCCCGGCGAAGGCCTCGACTCCGGGGCCGCGGGTAACCCACCCGCCGTCGGACTCCGCTACGGATCCGCTCTCTTCGGCGAAAGGCCAATAGGTGGAAGCCTTGCGGCCGGCGTGCGCCAGTTGGACGCCGATCTTGCCGCCCACCGCACTGTTGCGGTGGACGAAGTCCACAATCCGCTCCCAGGCGCCCGCTTGCTCGTCCGTGTACAGTCCGGCGTCCCGCGGGCTGATCCGCCCCTCCGGGCTGACGGCCGACGCCTCGGTGAGGATGAGCGCCGCGCCGCCCGTGGCAAACGCTCCAAGATGCACCAGGTGCCAATCGTTCGGCACGCCGCCCCTGCCGTCGGGCGAGCAGTTGTATTGGCACATCGGGGAAACCCAGCCGCGATGCGGCAACGTCAAGGAGCGCAATTGAAGCGGACTGAACAACGCCGGCTGCGTCATTAGAAGAGGACCCGCGCCAGACCTTGCCGGGCCTTGGCAACGCGTTGGTCCGCAATGCCGACGACGTCGAACAGCTCCAGCAGGCGCACACGAGCCGTCTCGCGCTCGGGCCCGAAGTTGCGGCCAATGAATGCGATGATGCGGTTGAACGCGTCCTCGATGTGTCCGCCCGAAATGTCGAGGTCGGCCACTGTGAGCTGTACTTCGATATCGTCCGGCTCCTCCGCCGCACGCTGACGCATGGCTTCGGCATCCGTTGCCGTCAGGAGCTCAATCCTGCCCATGAGTTCCACCTGGGCAAGTCCGGCCTTCGCCTCGGCGTCAGCCGGTTTCTCGGCCAGCGCCTGGCGGTAGGCACTGGCGGCGGCGGCGTAATCCCCCGCTTCAATGGCGTCGAAGGCTGCCTGGTGCAGCGGCGGCAAAGGAGGGGCCTCCGCAGCAGCGGGGCCAGCGCCGATGCTGCCCGTTACGCCGTTGGCTTCGGCCACCTTGAGGAGTTCATCGATGAGGGCACGGATTTCCTGGTCCGACGCGGGCCCCTCGAAGAGCGGCACGGGCTGGCCCTTCAGGACCGCGACGGCGGTGGGGACAGCCTGGACCTGAAATGCCTGCGCAAGCTGCGGGAACGCGTCCACGTCCGCCGCGGCCAGCACCACTTTGCCGGCGTAGCTTTCGACGACGCCTTCGAGGCTATGAAGGAGGGTCGAGGCCTCCAAGGAGCGATTGGACCACAAGAGGAAAAGGACGGGAATCTGCGCGGAGAGCTGGACGAGGTCCTGGAAATTGGCCTCGGTGGCATCTACGCGAAGGGGCTGGCCGCTTCCCGGGCTTCCGCCGGAGGCAGCCGGGGCACCGCTCGGTGCCGCCGGCGCAGGGCGCCGCAATGCAGAGAGGTCGACGGCGCCGCGCAGGTTGAGCTGGCTGGCAGCGGCTGGAGAGACGGGACGGGATCCTGGCGAACTCATACCGTCCACTCTAGCCGCTGCGCCGACAGCATTTGCCTACTGGAAGCTGGCTCCCACCAGGCCGCGGACCGCGGCAACGAGCTTCATGGGAGCGGTCGAGCCTGCCGGCGGAATGTAAACGGCTACCGACTCCGAGAAGGTCTGCACAAGGCCGACTTTCGTGGAATCCCCGCCCGCGAGCACTGCCGCGGCTTTGTCCACGGTCAGCGTGTCTCCATCCGACTTGGGTTTGCTGGTGAAATCGAAGTTCAGCTTTCCCACCACCACGGCGCCGCCGTCCGAGGTGCGGAACACTGCCGTATCCGTCGGAGAGGGCGTGTGCGTGAAGGTGAAATTGCCGTTGGTACCGGACTTGACCGTGCTCGCCTGGTAGTCAAGGACATCGGCTATGTAGGGCGAGTTGGTGCCTTCCACGAGCTTGTCCTTGAATGCCGAATCGGCCTTGGTCAAGCGATCGCCCAGGGCTGCCATCGCCTCGGTCCCGCTGTACTGCAGCCCGGACTTGTCTCCGGCCGCCAACTGCGCGGTTCCGCCCAAGGGGATCGCCGGGAAGGACGTTCCCGGCTGAAGCGGGGAAGTGCTCTTCAGCTTGTAGTTCTCCCGCGGCGAGGCCTGCACGAGGGTAAGGACCTGGGGAACCACGTTGCCATCGCCCTGGGTCAGGGCGATCACAGTGCGGGGCCAGGTTCGCTGGTTGGAGATGACGCTGCCCAGCAACTTGCTGGACCGGACGGGCATCCGCGCCTCGTGAGTAGCAACCTGGGACCGTATTTTATAGTTCTGCGTGCGCACCTGCAGTTCCGCGCCGTCAACCCTGGGAGCAAGTTTGGAGGCATCGCGTGCGGCATCTCCGGCCGCCACGGCGCCGGCGACCTGGTCCAGGATGCGCTTGAGCTGCGCGTCCACCAAGACGGGGACGTTCTGCGCTCCGGCGGTCCCCGCGGGGCTCGGCGTCGCGGATCCGGAGGGAGAAGGAGTCTCGGCCGCTTGGGCACCTGCCGCGGTGCCACCGACGAGGGCCGTCACAACAGCGGCGGCTACAAGCGAAATACGAAGTGCGGGACCCGCGGCTGTGCCTTTGTTGGTGTCCTGGGCAGGTGCGTCCCCGGCAGGTGTGTCCTCGCCCAGGGGGTCCTTGTCGGTTTCATCGGCGGTGCCTTTGCTGGCGGTCTCCGGGGAGTTTCCGGTGGTTACGCCGCCCCGCGGACCGTTGGGGCGGCCGCCCCGGCCCTTGGTGAACTTGCTGACGAACGGCAACGCCGCACCCGCGACAATGAGGATCGCGCCAATGACGATGAGCGGTACGGCCCACGGCATGGTGGCATCATTGGCGAATGTAATGGAGACCGACGACGGCGCCGGCTTGGTTCCGTCGCTCGCCAGAAGGAGGGACCAGTTGCCGCTCGCGGGAGGGGTGAAGGTGTACTCCAGCTGTCCGTCGGCGTTCTCCGTTTGGACCCACAAGTCCGATCCGGTAGGAGAGGGGGCGTTTGCTTCGCCGTCGGTGCCTGAAAGCTGGAGGGACTTGCCGTCCTCGGAGACGCCGTTGATGGTGTTGTGGGCGGTCTTGCCGACCCACGCATCGACGTCATCCGGACGTCCCACAGCCAACACGAACTTGCCGTCGCCCTTGACGCTGATCTGTCTGGGACCGCCCTTGTGGGTCAACACGTCTTGGGTGATCACCGTCAGCGGAGCGGCTTTGGAGTCGCCAGGGGCGGACGCGGTTACGGTCTCGGCCGGGGCCCAAAAGGTCAGCTGGCCAATGCCGGYCAACAGTGTCAGCAGGCCAAGCAGCACCAGCGAAACTGCAGTCTTCAATCGCACAGGAATACCAATCATCAGCGGTCGTTGAACTTCAAGGGTAACGGTTTTGTTACCAAGGAGTCAGTTCGGGGTCCTCCCAGAGGGCTTCCCGCCGGAGGGCTTACCCTCTAGAATTCGGCAATTCCGGCCTGCTGATAGTGTGGCGAACAACATGACATCGGGCACCCCTCGAGCCTGACCGCGGAACGAAAAGGCAGCTGAAACACGTGAAAGAGCGCAAGGATCCCACACCCGCCGAACAAGGGCCCGGCACCAGCCCGGGTGGCTTGGATGATGGGTCTGCCCAAGACGGCAGGGATCACGGCGAGGGCCTGATGGCGTCCTTCGTGCGCCGCCTCCGCCAGCCCATTCCCGGCGCCCAACCGCGGGTCCGTTTCGAAATGCCTCCCGAACTTGAGCACGATGCAACCGCCGAACCCGCCTTGGATGAATCCGACGGCCCGCGCTTCGGTTCCCCTGGCCCGAGGATGTCCGCGCAACACCCGCTGTATGTCGGCTTCATGGGCACGGCCGGCGTCGGCGTCGCCCTCATGCTGTACTACATCGGCACCAACACCGCCCAACTGCTGTTGTGGATCGTGACGGCCCTGTTCATTGCCTTGGGACTTGACCCTGTGGTCCGCGGGCTCGAAGAGCGCAAGGTGCCGCGCCCGGCCGGCGTCGTCATCGCCGTCGGGGTCCTCGTTGCCGGAGTGGCGGCGTTTTTCGCCACCCTGATCCCCACCATCGTGGAACAGGTCTCACAGATCGTCCGGCAGGCTCCGGACTGGATCCGGGGCTTCGTGGATTCGGATTTCTTCCGCTCCCTGGACAGCCAATTCGGCGTCCGCGACAAGATCAGCCAGGAACTCGACAAGTTCGTCAAGAACCCGGACGCCATGGGCGGTATCTTCGGCGGCGTCGTCGGCTTCGGATCCACCGTGGCCAACGGGGTCTTCGGGACGCTGATCGTCCTGGTCCTCAGCCTCTACTTCCTCGGTGCCCTGCCTGCCATGAAGAGATGGGGATACAGGCTCGCACCACGGTCGCGCAGGCCCCGGGTGGAAGCGCTATCCGAAGAAATCACTCGCTCGGTGGGCAACTACGTGATCGGCCAGGTCTGTGTTGCCTTGCTCAACGCGCTGTTCGCGTTCATCGTCATGAGCATCCTGGGCATTCCGTTCAGCGTCCTGTTGGCGTTCGTGGTTGCCCTGCTTGCCTTCATCCCCTTGGTAGGCGGGCTGATTGCCGCTGTGGTGGTCATTCTGGTGGCTTTGACCGCCGGCTGGCAGACCGCCGTGATCTACGCCATCTGCTACTTCGCCTATCTGCAGTTCGAGGCCTACTTCATCTCTCCGCGCATCATGCAGAAGGCAGTTGCCGTCCCGGGTGCTGTCGCCGTGATCTCGGTGATCGCGGGCGGCAGCCTGCTGGGCGTGCTCGGTGCATTGATCGCCATCCCGACGGCCGCAGCCATCATGCTGCTGATCAAGGAAGTCTTCATCGTCCGCCAGGACCGCCACTAAGCGGTGACTGTTAAACCGTAGCCATTAGGCCGTGGCCACTGGGCCTGCCCAGTGGCGAGGCAAGCCATGGGGTCCCGCACCGGCTTCCGTCACGTCGTCCACAATCTCGTCCAAAACCCGGGCAGCGTACTTCTCGCCGACCCACAAGTGCTTGGCGCCGTCGATCCCCACCACCCGGGCCTGGGGCACCAAACTGAATCGTTCCGCGGCCTCGGCGGGCTGAAGATAGTCGTCGTGTTCCGGAACCAGGACCGTCAGCGGCTTTCCCGAAGCAGCCCATTCCTTCAAATGCACGTCCGTTGCACGGTGCAGCGGCGGAGACAGCAGGACGGCGCCCTCCACTTGGGAAGCCACCGGTTCCACCGCACCGTACATCAAGGCCAGCTCGGTGCCGAAGGACCAGCCCACCAACCAGCGGTTCGGAAGCCCGCGCTCCACAGCGAAGCGAACAGCAGCCTCGACGTCGTACCGCTCGCCGATGCCCTCGTCGAAGTGCCCCTGGCTGGTACCCCGGGGCGAATGCGTTCCCCGCGTGTTGAAGCGCAGAACCGCGACGCCGGCCAGCGCCGGAAGCCGATAGGACGCCTTCCGGTAAACGTGCGAATCCATGAATCCGCCGTGCGTTGGCAGGGGGTGCAGGGTAATAAGGGTCGCCGAGATCTCGCCGGATTCCGGCAGCGCCAGCTCACCCACAAGCAACTTGCCGTCTTCGGTGCGGAATTCCACGTTTTCGCGGTGCGCCGGCAAAACGGTGGATGCCCTGATGTCCGTGGCAGACTCCGGCTGGCTGAAAACGAGGGAAGCGGGATCGAAACTCATGCTTCCAAGCTTAAGCGCTCAGCGGTATCTGTAGGTCCGGCCGGTCCAGCAGTTGTTGTGCCAGTGGCGGCGCTCCGCCAGCCCTGCGGCGTCGCCGAAGAGGTGCGTCTCGGACCACACCACCAGGTGGGCGATGCCAGGCATGATGGCCATCGAACAGCCGGGACATATATAAGTCTTCTCGGCATTGCGTGCGGTCATGGTCCGGACCATCCAGTCGCCGTCGGGGGCGCTTTCCCTGCGGGCAATGCCCGAGCGGGCACGTTCCAGGTCCAGTTCCGGCGACTCGCCTGTCCGTTTCCAGCTTGCCTTGGCTGATTCGGTGCGTCGGGGGCGGTTGGAGCGGGGCATGACTCCATTCTGCCCCAGTCGCTAGTTGCGCGGGGCAGGGGATGCGGCAGAGGAAGTAAAGTGGAGCGGGTGCGACTCGTCATAGCCCGTTGTTCCGTAGATTACGTTGGCCGCCTCAAGGCCCACCTCCCCCTTGCCACCCGGCTTTTGCTCGTCAAATCCGATGGTTCGGTGCTGGTCCACTCCGACGGCGGCTCCTACAAGCCGCTGAACTGGATGAGCCCGCCCGCAACCCTCCGGGTGACGACGCCGGAAGAGACCGAAGTGGAAGAAGGCGTGGTGGAGCAGTGGACCGTGCAGTCGGCCAAGACCGATGACCGGCTCATCATCAACATCTACGAGCAACTCCATGACACGTCCCACGACCTCGGAACGGACCCCGGGCTCATCAAGGACGGCGTCGAGGCCGACCTGCAGCGACTGCTCGCCGAGCAGATCGAAACACTTGGTGCCGGCTATTCGCTCATCCGGCGCGAGTACTTCACTGCCATCGGTCCGGTGGACATCCTCGCCCGCGACGGCGACGGCAGGACGGTCGCCGTCGAACTCAAACGGCGCGGCGACATCGACGGCGTCGAGCAGCTCACGCGGTACCTCGAACTTCTCAATCGCGATCCGCTGCTGGCCCCGGTGCGGGGCATTTTCGCCGCCCAGCAGATCAAGCCGCAGGCGAAGGTCCTTGCCAACGACCGCGGAATCGACTGCGTCACCCTGGACTATGACGCGATGCGGGGCGTGGACGACAGCGAGTCCCGCTTGTTCTAGCGGTCCGGGCCCTCATGCCGGGTAAACCGGGCCAAGCGCGGGCCCCGGCAACTAGAATCAAAACATGACTGTCCCAGACCGGCCTGTATCTTCTTCTGCGCCCGTGCGCCACCTGATCACCGGAACCATCGTCAGCGACGGTGCGGTGATCGAAGATGGCCTGGTGGCGGTGGAAGACGACCGCATCGCCTTCGCCGGGCCGGCCACCGAATTCCACGAAGCAGCCTTCGAGGGGTTCGAGGAAACTCCCCGGACCGATTTCCCCGCGGAACGGTACATCGTTCCCGGATTCGTGGACGTGCACTGCCATGGCGGCAATGGAGGCGACTTCCCCGGGGCTGATGAATCGTCGGCGCGCAAGGCCATCGATTTCCTGCACCGCTCCGGAACCACCACGCTCCTCGCCAGCATGGTCACGGCGCCCCGGGAGGACCTGCTCCGCGGCATCGAGCTTTTCGTGCGCCTGGCCGATGAAGGACTCGTAGCGGGAATCCACCTTGAGGGGCCCTTCCTCTCGCACGCGCGATGCGGTGCCCAGAACCCTGCTTATTTGCTGGAGCCGGACCTGGACCTCATGACGGAGCTGGTTGAAGCCGCTGCAGGCAAGCTCGCAACCATGACCTATGCCCCCGAGCTTCCGGGTGCCGCTGCACTCGTGGACCTGATGACGTTCCACGGAGTAACGCCGTCTCTTGGCCACACGGATTGCGACGACGCGACGGCGGCAGCCTCCCTCACTGCGGCGCGTGAGGGCCTGGAATCCGCCGGTTTCGACGGCGTCAGCTCTCTGCCCACCGTCACGCACTTGTTCAACGGCATGCCTCCCATGCACCACCGCTCCCCCGGCCCCGTGGCCGCCTCCCTTCGGACGGCCCAGGAAGGCAAGGCCGTGGTGGAACTGATTGCGGACGGCACGCACCTGGACCCAAGCACGGTCGCAACCGTCTTTCAGCTGGTAGGCGCAGCAAACGTTGTCCTCGTGACCGATTCGATGGCGGCGGCGGGACTCTCCGACGGAAACTACATGCTTGGCCCCTCCCCCGTGACCGTGACGGACGGCGTCGCTACCTTGGATGCCACGGGATCCATCGCGGGTGGCACCGCCACCATGCTCGACGTCGTCAGGCGCACGGTTGCGGCCGGCGTCGGGCTCGCCGACGCGGTTGCCTCGGCGACGGCGGTTCCCGCCGCGGTTCTGGGGCTCTCCGATGAACTTGGCGGCCTTCGGAGGGGCTTGCGGGCCGATCTCGTCGTCGTGGACAAGGAGCTTCAACTCGCGGGTGTGTTGCGCAATGGGGATTGGCTCGCCTAGGCCGAATTTGCGTGCTCCCTATGGCGGATCCCGTGGCCGGCGCGCTTTCTTCCGTTACCTTCTTTTTACTTAAAATTTGTCGGAATTCCCCAGCAGACCGTTGACCTCCACTATCCGCCATGAAAGTGTTGTAGCAGTCTTTGTGTAGGTGTGATTCATGCTCGCAAGACGTGTTGCGAGCGTGAAGCTCCTGCGAAGCCAACCAGGCCTTGCTTGGACGGAATACCAGGTCTTCTCGCGGAGTAACCAAGGCCGGCACGCGGTGTGCCGGACTTAATAGTTCCACAATGAGGAGAAACAAAAATGGCACTGGGCACCGTCAAGTGGTTCAACGCTGAAAAGGGCTTCGGCTTCATTACCCCGGACGACGCTGAAGGCGACGTCTTTGTCCACTACTCCGAGATCCAGACCGGCGGATTCCGCACCCTCGACGAGAACCAGCGTGTTCAGTTCGAGATCGGTCAGGGCGCAAAGGGCCCGCAGGCCACCGGCGTAACCGCCGTCTAGTTTGACTGTCTGAATTCTGCTTGGCAGGTTCAGGGAAGGGGTTCCGCACAGGCTGCGGGACCCCTTTTCCTTTTCAGGTGACCAGGGTGCGGAGAAGCCTGGCAGTTTGGCGAACGGATAGCCCCGGCAAATATGCGCGGCTTAGCGCGGCGCCGATCGCGGGAATCTCCAGGCTGTCCTGATAGTACATATACAAAGTCCTGTACTCCGGCTGGAACCTCGATTTGAAGCGGGCCAATGAGCGGAATCCGTAAACAGGTTCCAGGGTCCTGCCCACGAGGTCGAGAATGCCCGCCAGGCCGGCTTCCCCGCTGGAGAATTCCTCGGTCTCGCCGGCAAGAGGAGAGCCCGACAAAGAAATGACCTCCACTCCCTGCCGCAACTCGTGCACTGCCGAGGCAATCATGAATTCCATGAGGCCAGGAAAGGCATCGCTTCGCCGACGCATGAAATCCAAGGTCCAGCTGATCACCCGCCCGTCACGAAACACCGGCAGCCAACTGGTGACCCCATAGACAAACCCTTTGCGGTCGACGGCGATGCAGCACAGCACTTCATCGTCCATCAGCTCGTCGAGGGAACCCAAGGTAAAGCCCATTTCGGGTACCTTTTTCCTGGCGGCCCACTCTTCCGACACTTCGCCGAGTTGGGAGCGTACGTGTTGCGGAAACTCCGAATAGCGCCCCCACCGGGCTTCAACGCCGGCCTTTAGCGCGCGGTTCTTTGCTGTACGGACGTTTTGCCACGCTTTGCCCGTGAACTCAAGGTCACGGATGGAGAGCCGGGTTTCCTGGGCGACCGCAATTCGGCGAAATCCCGCGGATTGCAGCATCGGCCACAATTCCTCGGTGCAGGAATAGAGGCACGGCACCAATGCATGGTGCGCACAGTAGTCCAGGAACCCCTCGGTCGCGGCAGGGGCTTGTGCGGGATCACCGAACGGTCCGGCAAGGGTCAGTGCCACGTTTCCGTGCTGCTGGTAGGCAATTCCAGCGTCCATTCCGGGAGTGAACCAGAAATTGTTCGGCTCCCATAGCGCCATCCACGAAAGCGACTCCCCGCCGCGTTTGACCAAAGCCTTGGCCGCCAGGCGGGCCGGATCGTCGCCGCCGGGCCCGTGCTGCCGTTTCAGGAGCAGCGTCCACACCGCTGCCATGGCCACGAGCCAGAAGATGATCCCGGACCACGCGAACAATATCGACTCGGCGGCGCTACGTTCCGCGAACACTCGACCGAAGGCCGTGGGTATGGGCAAGGGAAGATACTGCCGGGCGAGTTCCGCAATGAGGCCGAGGATGCCGCCGTCGTGCGCCATACCGCCCGAGCCGAGCCAGGCCCCGGTGTAGCCACTCGCCAAGATGAGCCACGTACCGCCAACCAGCCACGCCATTTTCCGGCGGAGCGGCGCCCTGGAGCCCACCACAAAGTTGCCCCGGAAAAGGAAGAGCAGGACCGCCAGGATAAGGGGAACCATGGCGAGGGTCAGAATGTGGAACACCGCGGAGCCCATGACTACCGTACGGCCCCGCCCTGGAAAATGCGGAATGCTGGCAAACAGCACCAGATAGGCAAAGGACAAAGCCACCACACCGAGTTGCACGGCGATGGCGATTTTCAATGCCAAACGCCTTCCTTGGCGCATGCCCACCGCGCAGATCAGGAGAAGCAACGCGGGCACCACCGCGAGGGCCACGCCGGCGGGCCCGGGATAGCCCTGGCGTCCAAGCTCAAGGCAGCTGATGTCCACGGTTCCACCGCAGTTCGCCTGTAACTGGTTGAGCGTCGGGACCGGGTTCAGGACCATTTCGCGGAGCAACGCGAGCGGCCCCGCGGGGCTCCTCACCGCGCCCGCCACCAAGGGCCCGACGCCGAAAATCGCCACCATGAGGGACAACAGGTTTCGGGTTTCACGCCTGGTCGCCCGGTGGCTCGGTTGAATCCCGTGGTCGAGCTGGAGCCACAGGCCCGCCCCCAGTCCGAGCACGGCTCCGGCCAGGGCCATGACGGCTGAGGGGTCGCCGACGTACAGGACCAAGAGGAGCGCCAAGGACACAGCGGTCGCCCTCAGGCGCCTGCGCCACAGGGTCGGGAGAAGGCCGCTGGCCGCCATCGAGACGAAGAGGGTTGCCGAAAGCGGCCCGGAAGTCCTGGCGTCCATCATCCGCCCCAGCCAGCCGTCGTCGGCGTAGGCTGCCAACTGGACCACCAACAGAAAAGCGGTGACCGTGGCAAACTGTCCGCCAAAGAAGCCCGCCGCCGTGCGGAACCACCCCAGCTTGCGCTCTGCAGAGCCCAACAGCACGACAAACAACAACGAGCTCATCACGTAATCGAGGGGGTTGGCTGCAAAGAACATCGACGTCCAGATGGACCACCAGTCCCCCGACTTCAATCCTCCGCCGCTCACGCTTGAAAGGTGCCGCAAGACGTCGGGGCCGTACCCGAGATCTGAGTCGAAGATCGCGGGAGTGAGAAGGTACAGGGCGAGCACAATCACGGTGAACGGGATTGCCCCGATGTGGGCAGCCACGTTGCCCAGGATGGCCCGGGCAAGCGTTGCCACCATCTTCCGGGCGGGTTTGCCTTCTTCGGGATCAGTCGTCTGGTCCTTGGATAACCGGGCTTCCTGGGTGCTCACTGGACGAGTCCCCAGCGAGGGGCCAGGAATTCCATGGCGGAAGGAAGCTCTTGCACGGCGACCGCCCACGAATGGCCGGCTCCGGAAACTGAAGCGTGCCGGATGTCGAAGCCGGACGTGCGGGCGGCCGCCGCAAGCTCGGTGGCGTAGCCGACGAATTCGCCGTCCGAGGCCCCGACGGCGAAGAAGCCCGCAAGCCCGTCGTAGCTTCGCTGTTTCATCAGGTTCAACGGTGTCAGGGCGTCGAAGGCCGTAGAGTCGCCGCCAAATGCGGTCTGGATGGTCCGCCGGCGGTCCGGGCCAAGTGAAGGCTCCCGCTCTCCCGAGAACGCGATGAACGAAGGATAGATTTCGGGATGCAGCGTAGTCATCTGCACGGCACACGTTGCGCCGAAGGAGAACCCGCCGACCGTCCACTTCCTTGGGTCGGCCGAAACCTCGAGCGTCGAATTGATCCAACGCGGAACATCGATCGCTAGGTAGGTATCCGCACGTGCGATCCGGCTATCCATACACATCGTGTTTGCGGTATCGGAACCGTTGGGATCGACCACCACGACGACGGGCGCCACGCCTCCGTGCCGGGCGGCGAAAGTATTCATGGCCGGTTCAAGGAGACCGCCGGTCAGCCAGTCGGCGGGACGTCCGGGTTGGCCGGCAAAGAGCACCAGAACCGGTAGTTGGCTGCGGTCAGCGGATTGGTAGGCCGGCGGCAGGTAGATGAAAGCATCCTGGGCCGTGAATCCGGATTCGATTCCGGGGATCGACGCCCTGCGGACAAGTCCCCCCTCAGGCAGCGACACCGGGAGGGTTCGGGAAGAACCCCTCTTGAACCCCTCCTCAAGCTGTGGGATCCGGCCAACATTGTGGCCGAAGAGATCAGCCGCCGTGTGGTTAAGCCCGAAGTAGCTGTTGGTCTGAAGTGCGGAGAGGAGCAGGACCGCGAAGAACGAGACCCCTGCGGCGCTCCTGCCGCGCCACGAGGAACCCGGAAGCCGAAAAAGGAAGAGGGCCAGCGCGGAAAAGGCAACCGTCGACCAAGCAAGGACATCGAAGGGGAGATCCTCCGGGAAGACGGTGAGGACGTTGACGAGCAGCCAATGAATGACCGCAACAACTCCGCTTGCGGCGACAAGCGACACAACAATGGAAAGCAGCCAGCGCCGGTCCCATCGCAGGAGAAGGAATGCGCTCCCGGCAATTCCAGCGCCAAAGATGGTCCAATAGAACGGACCATCAACAAGGCTCAGGTTGTACAGGAATTCCACTGTCCTCAGCGCCAGGTGCCGACGCCCACCACGGGGCCGGCCTCCAGCCAGGATGACAACCCGGCGTAGGCATCAAATCTCATTGCCAGCATGAACCGCTGGCCTTCGTGCTGGAGTTCGACGACCACGACGTCGGGCTGCAGCCTCGTCAGTTCTTCCTCCGTTGGCTTCCGGCGGCCCAAGAGTTCCAGGGAGCTGCGGCGGAAGCTGTGTCTTGGACGGAAGCTAAGGGAAAGCAGGCGGAACCACTCAAGCTCCGAGTCCTGATAACGACAAACCCCCATCCGCCAGCTGTTTCCAGCCGTGCAAATGGAGGCGTCGACCGTGCCCAGGGCGCGCCGCAGATTGAAGCGGCGCACCCCGACGAGGCACAGTGTAAAGATCAGCAACGCAAACGCCGTTGCCAAGGCGATGAACGGAATAGCAGAGTCGTCCATCAAGGTCTTGCTATCGGATCCCCGCAGTAGCTGAATCGCCCAACTGGGCGTTGTCAGCGACGATCACCACGCGGTTGTTGTCGACGGAGAAGAACCCGCCGTCCACAACTACTGCAAGGCGGTCTCCGGTAACCGGCTCGATGGCCAGCTCGCCCGCGGCCAGAATGGCGAGGAGCGGCGAGTGGCCCGGCAGGATCCCGATTTCACCATCGCTGGTACGGGCCTTGACCATCTTGGCCGCACCGGACCACACGAAGTGGTCCGCTGCGACAATCTCAACCTCGAGCTCAGCCATACTACTTGGTCTGTTCCTGGATCTTGGCCCACTGGCGCTCGACGTCATCCAGGCCGCCGACGTTGAAGAACGCCTGCTCTGCGATGTGGTCCAGCTCGCCGTCGCAAATCGCCGTGAAGCCTTCGACAGTGTCCTTGATGGACACGGTGGAGCCTTCGACGCCGGTGAACTGCTTGGCGGTGTAGGTGTTCTGGGACAGGAACTGCTGGATGCGGCGTGCACGCGACACGACGATCTTGTCTTCTTCGGACAGTTCGTCGACGCCGAGGATGGCGATGATGTCCTGGAGTTCCTTGTTCTTCTGCAGGATCTGCTTCACACGGACAGCCGTGTTGTAGTGGTCCTTGCCGATGTACTGCGGGTCCAGGATGCGGGAAGTCGACGTCAGCGGGTCAACGGCCGGGTACAGACCACGGGAGGCGATTTCACGGGAAAGTTCCGTGGTCGCGTCGAGGTGTGCGAAGGTCGTTGCCGGAGCCGGGTCGGTGTAGTCATCAGCCGGCACGTAGATAGCCTGCATCGACGTGATCGAGTGGCCCTTCGTCGAGGTGATGCGCTCCTGCAGGAGTCCCATCTCGTCAGCGAGGTTCGGCTGGTAACCAACTGCGGACGGCATGCGGCCGAGCAGGGTGGAGACCTCGGAACCGGCCTGCGTGAAGCGGAAGATGTTGTCGATGAAGAGCAGCACGTCCTGGTTCTGCACATCGCGGAAGTACTCCGCCATAGTGAGCGCAGACAATGCCACACGCAAACGCGTTCCCGGCGGTTCGTCCATCTGGCCGAATACAAGGGCAGTGTCCTTGAGGACGCCTGCCTCTTCCATTTCAACCCAGAGGTCGTTTCCTTCACGGGTACGCTCGCCAACGCCGGCGAATACCGAAGTACCACCGAAGTTGCGGGCCACACGGGTGATCATTTCCTGGATCAGAACGGTCTTGCCGACACCGGCGCCACCGAACAGACCGATCTTTCCACCCTTGATGTACGGGGTGAGAAGGTCGATGACCTTGATGCCGGTCTCGAGCATCTCCGTGGAGCCCTCGAGGGACGCGAAGGCCGGGGCCTTGCGGTGGATCGGCCAGTAAGCGTCCGCGTTGATCTCGGACTCGTCAACGTCCAGCGGCTTGCCGAGAACGTTGAAGATGTGGCCCTTGACGCCGTCGCCGACAGGCACGGAGATCGGGGAGCCGGAGTCCTGCACGGAGGTGCCGCGGACGAGTCCGTCGGTGGCCTGCAGGGAGATGGCACGGACGAGGTTGTCACCCAGGTGCTGGGAGGTCTCGAACGTGATGGTCTTGGTCTCACCGTTGAGGGTTACCTCGGTGGTGAGTGCGTTGTAGATCGACGGGATTGCGTCAGCCGGAAATTCGACGTCGACAACCGGGCCGATGACGCGGGCAATGCGGCCGGTGGCGCCGGCCGTTGCGGCTGCGTGCTCGGTAGCGGTGGCAGTCATCTCTCTCACTTCACTCAGTAGATGGCGTGGGGTTAAGTTTATCTATTTGGTGCAGGTGCAGCTTGCGCCGAACCATGCACCGGCAACTACGCGCTCAGGGCGTCGGCGCCGGCCACGATTTCGGAAAGCTCCTGCGTGATCTCAGCCTGGCGGGCCGTGTTGCGCAGACGCGTGTACTTCTTGATCAGTTCGGTCGCATTGTCGCCTGCCGACTTCATGGCGCGCTGGCGGGCGGCGAGCTCGGAAGCCGCTGCCTGCAACATTGCCGCGAAGATGCGGGACTCGATGTAACGCGGAAGAAGAGCGTCAAGCACCTGCTCCGACTCCGGTTCGAACTCGTACAGCGGCAGAAGCTCGGACTCGCTGACTGCCTGCTCTTCGACCTCGAGCGGCAGCAGACGGACAACCGTGGGCTCCTGCGTCACCATCGACTTGAAGCGGGTGTAAACGACGTGGATCTCATCCACGCCACCCTCAGCGAAGTCGTTGGCGAACTCTTCGAGAAGAGCGGCGCCGACTTCCTTGGCAGTCTCGAATTCCGGTGCGTCCGTTCCGCCGGTCCACACGCGGGAGTACGAACGGCTGCGGAAGTCGAAGTATGCCTGGGCCTTGCGGCCAACCAGGTAGGTCTTGACTTCCTTGCCCTCTGCCCGGAGAAGCTCGTTGAGACCTTCAGCCTTCTTGAGCACGCTTGCGGAGTAAGAACCAGCCAGGCCACGGTCCGAGGTGATGACCAGGACGGCGGCACGGCGGATCTGCTCCGGCTCGGTGACTAGCGGGTGATCGATTTCGCTCTGGCTTGCGACAGCAGAAACAGCACGGGTAATCGCGTTTGCGTAGGGCGTCGAAGCTGCAACGCGGGCGCGGGCCTTACCGATGCGCGAGGTAGCGATCAGTTCCATCGCCTTGAAGATCTTGCGCATCGACGTCGTCGAGCTGATCTTCTGGCGGTAGACCCGGATCTGGGCTCCCATACATTTCCTTTCCTAAGATCCCGATGGATCAGCGGCTAAGGCTTTGGCGAAGGTACCGGGCCTGCGGATTCCGCAGGCCCGGTAACCAATGCTCTAGCGCTTCTGCTTGACGATCTTTTCCTGGTCGACTTCGCCACCGGAAATCGCTTCGTGCTCTTCGTGGCCGGCGCCAACCAAGCGGTTGTCGCCCTCCCCGAAGAAGCCCTTCTTGAAGTCGATGATCGAGGACTTCAGCGCTTCAGCGGTGTCGTCGTCCAGGACGTTGGTCTGCGCCAGCGTGGTCAGGATGGAGGACTTGTGCTTGAGGTGCTCCAGGAACTCGGACTCGAAACGGCTGACATCCTCAACCGGAACGTCGTCCAAGTAGCCCTTCGTACCGGCCCAGATGGAGACAACCTGGTCCTCGACCGGGAACGGCGAGTACTGGCCCTGCTTGAGCAGTTCCATCAGGCGGGCACCACGGGTCAGCTGCTGGCGTGACGCCGCGTCGAGGTCGGACGCGAACATCGCGAAGGCCTGCATGTCGCGGTACTGCGCCAGGTCCAGCTTCAAGGTACCGGAGACCTTCTTCATGGACTTGACCTGTGCCGCACCACCAACACGGGACACGGACACGCCGACGTCAACAGCGGGGCGCTGGTTGGCGTTGAACAGGTCCGACTGCAGGAAGATCTGGCCGTCGGTGATGGAGATGACGTTGGTCGGGATGTAGGCCGAGACGTCGTTCGCCTTGGTTTCCACGATCGGAAGACCGGTCATCGAGCCTGCGCCGAGCTCATCGGAGAGCTTGGCACAACGCTCCAGCAGACGGGAGTGCAAGTAGAAAACGTCACCCGGGTACGCTTCGCGTCCCGGCGGGCGGCGGAGCAGCAGGGACACTGCACGGTAGGCTTCGGCCTGCTTCGACAGGTCGTCGAAGATCACCAGGACGTGCTTGCCGCCGTACATCCAGTGCTGGCCGATGGCCGAGCCGGCGTACGGAGCCAGGTACTTGAAGCCGGCCGGGTCGGATGCCGGAGACGCCACGATGGTGGTGTATTCCAGCGCGCCGTGGTCTTCCAGGGTCTGGCGGACGGCAGCGATGGTGGAAGCCTTCTGGCCGACACCGACGTAAACGCAGCGCACCTGCTTGGTGACATCGCCCGAAGCCCAGTTGGCCTTCTGGTTGATGATGGTGTCCACGGCGATCGCGGTCTTGCCGGTCTGGCGGTCACCGATGATCAGCTGGCGCTGGCCACGGCCGATCGGAATCATGGCGTCGATTGCCTTGAGACCGGTCTGCATGGGCTCGTGAACCGACTTACGCTGGGTCACGCCCGGAGCCTGGAGTTCCAGGGCACGGGTGGTCTCGGCCTTGATCTCGCCGAGGTCGTCGATCGGCTGGCCCAAGGGGTCAACTACGCGGCCAAGGAAGGCGTCGCCTACCGGGACGGACAGGATTTCACCGGTGCGGTGGACTTCCTGGCCTTCTTCGATACCGGTGAAGTCACCGAGGATGATGACGCCGATTTCGCGGACGTCGAGGTTCTGGGCCAAGCCCAGGGTGCCGTCTTCGAAGCGAAGCAGCTCGTTCGCCATGACCGAGGGAAGGCCCTCAACACGGGCGATGCCGTCACTTGCGGCGGTCACGCGGCCGACCTCTACGCGCTCTGCGTTTCCGGGTTCGTAGGACGCCGCGAACTCGTTCAACGCATTACGGACGTCGTCGGCGTTGATGGTCAATTCGGCCATCTGCAGTCCCTGCTCTCCTGTTTTCGTGATCATCGTTGCTCACGATGACCGGTGTTTGTATCAGTTAAGTTGTGCTTGTCTGGCTAGCCAGCGAGTTGCCGGCGGAGTTCGGACAGGCGGGCTACGACGGAAGCGTCAACCACTTCGTCTGCCACCTGGACCCGGATTCCACCGATCAGAGTTGGATCAACGCTGACGTTGACCTTCAGCTCGCGGCCGTAGAGGGCATCAAGCCCGGCCTGCAGACGGCTGGCCTGCGCATCCGTCAACGGACGGGTAACGCGGACAGTTGCGATCCAGCGCTGCTGGCGCTTGGCTGCAAGCTTGGCGAAATTGTCGATGAGCTTGCTCGGCTTGACGCCGCGCGGCTGCGATACGGCCTGGGCGATGAGGAGCTGGGCTTCCGGGCTTGCGCCAGGAACCAACTTCTCCGCCAGGCTGATCTTGGCCGCGGCACTTGCCTGCGACTCTCCCAGGGCACGTTGTACCTCGTGGCTGGAAGCAACGGTCTGGTTGAAAGCAAACAGATCGTTTTCCAGCTCTTCCAGCCCCGTGATTCCGGAGGCAGAAACGGCCGACTTGTTTTCAGCCACGGCGATGACCACCGTGGCGGCAAGAGTCTCGAGTGCATCGCCGATATCGCGTGCCGATGCCCAGCGTGAGCTGGCCAATCCACTCGCGATTTCCGCAGCATCAGCGGAGACTTTCCCGCCAACCAGCTGCTTGACCAGCGCCGACTTTTCTTCTCCGCTGCGGGAGGGGTCAGTCAGGGCGCGGCGCAAGCCAGCCGAGCTGTCCACCGTTCCCAGGATTCCGAAGAGGTCCTTAGCCAACTGCAGCGAGGCCGTCGGAAGCGTGGCTTCCAACTGCTCCAGCGCCTTGGTCAGCGATTCGCTCGATACACCTGCCATTACTTAGCTGCACCTGCGCTCTGGGTCTCCAGATCTGCAAGGAAGCGGTCCACCACGCGGGCGGCACGCTCGTCATCGCTGAGCGATTCGCCAACGATGCGCTCTGCCAAAGTCGTGGCAAGGGTGCCCACCTCGGAACGCAGGGAGACAACAGCTGCCTGGCGCTCCGATTCGATCTGGGCGTACGCCTGCTCAGTGATGCGAGCCGACTCGGCTGCTGCCTTGGTCTTCAGCTCCGCGAGGATCTGGGCACCTTCGGCTCGAGCTTCTTCGCGGATGCGGTTGGCTTCGGCGCGGGCATCGTGGAGCTGCTGCTTGTACTCTTCGAGAGCTGCAGAAGCTTCGGCCTGGGCCTTTTCAGCCTTGGCAATGCCGCCCTCAATCGCCTCTGCGCGCTCGGCAAAGGTCTTCTCGAACATCGGGACAACAAACTTGACCACGATGTACAAGAGGACCACGAAGCCGGCGAAGACGACGCCCATTTCCCAGAGATTGGGAACGAGCGGATTAGCCGACTCGGCGGCACCTTGAGCGGCGGCTGAGATGATCTGCTGATTCATGTTTCACCCGTCCTTATCTACTCGGTTCTGAATGTTCGCTTGGTTCTTAGCGGTTTACTTGAGAACGAAAGCGAAGACCAGGCCGAGGATGGCGAGGGCTTCCGTCAGAGCCAGACCAAGGAACGCGATCGGCTGGAGCACGCGCTGGGCTTCCGGCTGACGTGCAACACCGTTGATGTAAGCAGCAAATACGAGACCCACACCGATACCACCGCCGATTGCGGAGAGACCGTAGCCAATGAGGTTAAGGGAGCCGTTGATGTCGCCGTTCATTGTATTCCTTTCAAGATGCCGCAGTCGCGGCAGGTTGTTTGGTTTGCTTCAACCCCCGAAGGGGAAGATTGAGGGGTTGTGCCTAGTGGCTGTCGGCGTGGAGCGCGCCTTCGATGTAGATCGCAGTCAGAAGGGTGAAGACGTATGCCTGAAGCACCATGATCAAGGCTTCGAGCATGTACATGGCGACGGCGCCAACAAGTACCAGCACGGATGCGCCTTTGAGAAGGACGTTCTCCTGCATGACAAGGAACTCAATACCGGAGCCGGCGATCATCACGATGAGGTGTCCGGCCATCATGGTGGCGAAGAGACGGAGGCTGTGCGTCACGGGCCGGACCAGGAAGTTGGAGATGATTTCGATCGGTACGACGATCGGCAGGATGTACCAAGGAACTCCGGAAGGAACCGTGGCCAGCTTGAAGTACTTCAGGCCGTTCTTCCTGATGCCGATGCCGATCCAGGTGACGTACACGACTGCGGCCAGCACATAGGCCCCGCCGACGTGCGAGAAGCTCGGAAGCTGGATCACGGGAATGGCGCCGTAGATGTTGTTCACCAGGATGAAGAAGAACAAGGAGAACAGAAGCGGCACGAACTTCATGAAGTCGCGGCCGCCGATAATGTCCTTGGCGATGCTGTTGCGGACGAAGCCGTAGGCCATCTCGCCTGCGAACTGCAGTTTGCCGGGAACCAACTGCTGCTTGCGTGCAGCAGCAATGAAGAATGTGGCGATAAGAACCACCGACAGGATCACCAGCAACATCTGCTTGGAGAAGCCATCGCTCGCACCCCACGGCAGGATAGCCGGCAGGTGCATTTGGTCGATTCCGGGAGGAGTGAAGGTCCCTGAATCCTGGGCCGGGAGCGCAAGCGCGATCAACGCGTTTCCTCTCTGCAGTGTCCATCATTGGGCGTTGTTGAGGATCCGGCCGCGTTTCTTGCAGCCATTTCCCGTGTGAAATTATTTGGCATTACTGTTCCCGTCCTGGGACGGACCACTGTCTGCTTTGCTTCCACCGGAAGACGAGCGATGACTTGTGAGGCCGTGCATATGGGAAAGATAGAACCCTCCTGCGGCTCCAAGCAGAGCGCCAAGGAGCACAATCCAGCGAGTCCCCCACAGATTATCCAGACCCCAGCCTATCAAACTCCAGACTATGATTCCGCCAACAATGTAGCTGAAGACGGCTATGCCGGCGTTGTATCCGCCGTCGCTTCCGTCGCTCACTTGCTCAGCGGAATCGCCGGTTTTTGGGGCATTGAGCGTAGCGGAGCGTCGCTTGTTCCTAGGAGTGAACATCGTCGCCCCCTTTGCCCGCTGCGGGGTCGTTGTAGATCTGGAGCCGGGCCTTGCTGAAGCCGTAGATTTCGGCGGCTTGCCACGAGACAACCGTGACGACGGCGCCGATCACGAACCAGCGTCCGTGCAGCCAGGCGGGCGCTCCCAAGACGAAGAGCACCACCGCGAAGCCGACCACCTTGACAAAGTAGCTGGCAACGAACAGGCCGACCGCGCCGGAGGGGTTATCCCGGCCGACGAAATGGCCGATCAGGAGGCTGATAGCAAAAAATGCCATCACGATCGCCCCGCCGAATGCGGCAGAGAGCACCCCTACGCCACCGTTCATGACCGCCGCAACAGCCGACGTTGCCGCGAGGGCCGCCACCGCCGTCGTCGAGCTGAGGAAAAGAAGCCGCAGCCACAGCGAAGACATGGAGCGGGGGGCAGCAACGCCGCTCGAGTCGGACTGCTGTCCGCCGGCGTTGGAGGTCATGGGGATGCCAATCGTCGTGGCAAGAATGCCAAATTCTCAAAAAGGGTGGGTGCGCGGGCGAGTGACTGTCCGCCCTAGAATTCTACATGAGATAGAACTGTGATGTTAACGCCCTCGTCACACATCGTCTACTGGGCAGCGCGCCCTTTTCGGACAAAGTAGGGCCAGGCCGTCACCCCGGCCATGATCAATGCGGCCACGATGTCGACCGTGAGGACCATCTGCCAGGGGAAGATGGCGAACGCGAGGCCTCCGAACGCCAGAATGCAGGTCCACACGTACATCATGAGCACCGCCGTGCGGTGGGTGTGGCCGAGCTCGATGAGCTTGTGGTGCAAGTGACCGCGATCCGCAGACCATGGCGATTGGCCGCGAGCTGTCCGCCGCAACACCGCCAAGCCGAGGTCCAGCAACGGCAGCGACAAAATCGCGAACGGCAGCAGGATGGGCACGATGGTCGGAATACCGTTGGCGCGGTCGTAGAGTCCGGAACTGATCTGGCCCGTGGACACCACACCGGCCGAGGCCATCACGAGGCCCAGAAGCATGGCGCCGGAGTCGCCCATGAAGATTTTGGCCGGGAACCAGTTATGCGGCAGGAATCCGATACAACAACCGACGATGATGGCCATCAGCAGCGCCGCCAGATCCGAGCGGTCCGTCAGCGTTGCATTGCGGTGGACCCAATACGCCGTCAGGAAGAACGCAACCCCGCCGATCGCGGCGACGCCGGCCGCGAGGCCATCGAGGCCATCGATGAAATTGACGGCGTTCATGGTGGTCACGATGAGGAGCGCAGTCAGGACAATCCGCAGCGGTTCCGCCTCGATCCGGATGGGTTCCGGGACAAAAGGAATCACGGACATCTGCACGCCCCAGACCGCAACGATCGTACCCGCCGTGCATTGACCGATCAGCTTGACCCACCAGCGGATGTCCATCACGTCGTCGGCAACACCAACCGCGACGATCACCAAGGCACCCGCCAGGATTCCCCACGGCGCACCGTTTCCGTGGAAGATGTCCTTCACGAAGAACGAATTGCTGGCTACCACGAGGGCCACGGCGAAGCCTGCGAAGAGTCCCAGGCCTCCGAGCCTGGAAATCGGGACTGAGTGCATATCCCGGCTGCGGATGGGGGCGAAAAGCCGGAGTTTGTTACCCATCTGGCGGGCTACCCACGTAGCGAGATACGACACGACGGCAGCCGTGAGCATCATGAGCGAATACATGATCACGTGGCGGCTCCTGTTGGCGGTGGTGGTGGATTACGTCCCTGGCGACTAGCTGCCGGCACAACACCTGCAACACCTCTGCGCACCGCCGAATATTGCTGTACTACAGTTGGACTCTGTCAAGATACTAGCGTCAACGGCGGCTTTGCTCCGTTTCACGCGCCCCTAGGGCGAGCCGGGAGGACCCTCCCCGCGAGTGCCCGGAAGGAACCCTACATGACTGTCTCCGTTGCCGTAGCGGCTGTGACCTTTGACCGCCCCGGAGAGCTAGCAGTCTTGCTCGACGCCATCAACAAGCAGTCCATGCCCGTGGACACCATTTGCCTCGTGGACAGCGGAACCATTCCTTCGCGGGAGCTTGCGTCAAGCCATCCAAAAGTGGACTACGTCCGCTCGGAGGCGAACCTGGGCGGCGCGGGCGGCTTCGCCCTCGCAATCCTCAAGGCTGTCGCCAGCGGCGCCGAATGGGTCTGGATCATGGACGACGACGCCGAACCCGGCGATCCTGCCTGTCTTGAAACCCTGGTTCGCGAAGCAGAGGCCCGCGGACTCGACGCCGTCGTGCCGCTCGTCGTTGCGCCCGGCCACCCGGACAAGCTCTCCTTCTTCTTCCGCATCGACGGCAAGGTGACCCACGAACGCGCCGAAGTCGAGAAGGCGGGGTTCCTGCCCGACGTCGGGCACTTCTTCAACGGCGCGCTCATCCGTTCCAATGTGTTCTTCAAAGTGGGAGTGCCGGATATCCGGCTGTTCATCCGGGGCGACGAGGTGGACTTCATGATCCGCCTCAGGAAAGCGGGAATCCGCTTCGGTACCGTCGCGACGGCCTGGATTAGCCACCCGCACGCGTTTTCCGAGACAAAGCACGTCTTCGGCGCGCGCTGGCACGTGATCGTGCCGGATTCGGCGTTCAAGCGATACTTCTACTACCGCAACCGCGGCTACTTGATCCGCCGCTACCGCCGCGGAAAATCCATGGTGGCCGACGTCGGAGGCTACTTGGGCTACTTCCTCCCCCGGGGTGACTTCCGCGGGCTCGCCGAATGGTTCCGGGCGTTCTCCGCCGGCTTGCGGGACAAGGGCTTTGGCCCCCTGGAGGACCAGAAGTTCTAGCGGTCCTGCCGGGCGCTTCGGTTCAGGCGCTGTTCCTGCCGGAGAGCCGACGGCGGACCAGCAGGCCGAGGAGCACCCACGGCTCGCCGAAGACCCTGTAGGCGACGCGTCCCGGGTGCAGGACGAGCCGCCATGCCCATTCGAGCCCGAGGCGGCCCAGCCAGCGTGGAGCGAGCTTCTGGAGGCCCGCCAACTGCTCGATGGCGCCACCCACGGTGCAGTAGACGGCAGGCGGAAGCTCGTCGAGACGGCGGTGCAGGACCGATTCCTGCAGCGGCATTCCAAGGCCAAGAAGCACGAGTTGCGGGCGGAATTCCGCGAGCCAGGCGACGGCGGCCTCTTCGCTGTCATCGTCCCAATTCTCACCGGGCCGCCCGGAGACCTCGGCGCCCGGCACGATTTTGCGGAGGCGCTCCACCGTCTTGCTGTTGGCCTCGGGGCCGGCGCCGACGACGGCGATCCTGCGCAGGCCTTCGACGCCGCCTAGCGCCGGCACCCAGTCAGTGGATCCCAGACGGTATTCCATCAACCCCGCGGCATCGCCCCGTGAAGCTCCGCGCCGTCCAAGTCCCCAGAGCATGGCGACAGGCGCACCATCCATGAGCACCACATCGCTGCGTTCATAGAGGCGGCGGAAATCCGGGCTCGAATGGAACAGCGTGACGCTGTGCAGATTGTGCCCGAGGACAACCTTGGTGGTGCCGTCCGAAACGTACCCGCTGATGGCCTCGATGAGTTCGTCGGCGCACAGTGCGGTGACGTCTACGTCCAGAAGGGGAACGCGATCCCGGACCAGGCTCATTCGGCCCTGGTCTCCGTGTGGACAGGGGTCTCGGCCTGTTCCTCCGGGGCTGTTTCCGTCTCGGACGCCGGTTCCGCCGCTGTTTCAGCCGCGGCCGTTTCAGGCGCCGGTTCAGTGTCAGGTGCGGCTTCAGCCGCGGGTTCGGGCGCGGCTTCCCCGAGGGCCAGCACTCCGGGAACAATCTCGCGGAGGCGCTCCAGGGAAATCGCACCATCGCGGACCACCCGAAGCGGCAGCGCGGTGGCGTCGACAATCGTGGACGCTACGGACTCGGTTCCCTCGACAGGCCGGAAGCCGCCCTCAAGGTACACCTCGACCGATTCAGCAAGCTGGGTCCTCGCCTCGGAGGCTGTCTGCGCGGCGGCCTGGCCGGTGCGGTTTGCCGAGGACACCGCTAGCGGTCCGGTGCGGTTGAGCAGTTCAAGCGCAATTTCATCGTCGGGCATGCGCAGGGCCACGGTTCCGCGGGTCTCCCCCAGGTCCCAATCCAAGGACGGCTGGGCGTGGAAGATCAGCGTCAGGCCGCCGGGCCAGAAGGCTTCCGCGAGCTTGCGGGCTTCTTCCGATACATCGGTTGCCAGCCCGTCCAGCGCATTGAGCCGCGGAATCAGCACCGGGGGCGGCATATGGCGGCCGCGGCCTTTCGAGACAAGCAGCATGGTCACGGCTTGCGGCGAGAAAGCGTCGGCGGCAATGCCGTAGACAGTGTCCGTCGGCATGACGACACACTTTTTCTCGCTGATGGCGCGCTGCGCATGCTCCAGGCCTTCGGCGCGTTGTTCCTCTGACGTGCAGTTGTAGCTTGTGGTCACAGCGCTATTCTTTCATTTCCCGGAGGCAGCGATTGCCAACACTGCGCTCGTGGCACGTTCCTTGCCATTGAGATCGAGGTGGGTGGCGACGTGCGTCCAGCAACCGGCAGCCTTCAGGTGTTCGGCAATCCAGCCCGCCTGCACTTCCGCGTGCTCCATCACGAAGTAGCCGCCGCCCTTGAGGAGCCGGGCAGCGGAGGCTGCAGCCGCCGTCGGAAGCTCCATTCCGTCCGCTCCCCCGCCGTACAGTGCCTCCGGCGGATCGTGCAGCGCCACTTCAGGTTCGTTCGGAATTGCTTCAGCCGGGATATAGGGCGGATTGGAAACGACGACGTCGAACGTTCCGTCGTGTTCGGGCAGTGCATTGCGAAGGTCGCCTTGCACGAGCTTCACTCCGAGGGGCTTCAGGTTCTTCGCGGCCCAGGCGTGGGCGAACGTGCTGAATTCGACGGCGTGGACCTCGGCCCCGGGCACTTCGTGGGCGATCGACGCCGCGATGGCGCCGGAGCCTGTGCCAAGGTCAACCACCTTGGGGTGCTCGAGTCCCTGGAGGTGGTCGATGACGAGCTGGACCACGGATTCCGTTTCCGGTCGCGGAATGAACACGCCAGGGCCCACGGCGAGCGTGAGGTAGCGGAAGTGCGCGACGCCGGTGATGTGCTGGAGCGGGACGCGCTGGGCCCGCTCGGCCACCAAGTCCGCGTAGCCTTCCGGGGCCTCGGAATCGCCCAGCAGCATGGCGCGCAGGCGGCCGAGGCCGACGCCCAGGAGGTGTTCCGCGAGGAGTTCAGCGTCCACGCGCGGAGTGGGGACTCCGGCGTCGGACAGGATGGCTGTTGCCTCGCGGACAGCGTCGGCGAGGCTTTGGCCCGGAAAGAACGTCATGAAGATCCTTGCAGGCTGTTACTCGCCCAGGGCATCCAGGCGCGACTGTTCATCCATTTCGATGGCCGATTGGATGACCGGCTCCAGGTCGCCGTTCATGACGGCGTCGAGGTTGTAGGCCTTGTAGCCCGTCCGGTGGTCGGCAATCCGGTTTTCGGGGAAGTTGTACGTGCGAATGCGCTCGGAACGGTCCATGGTGCGGATCTGCGACTTGCGCTGGGCCGAGTTCTCGGCGTCGATCTGCTCCTGCTGGTGTGCCAGGATACGGGCACGAAGGACGCGCATGCCGGCTTCACGGTTCTGGAGCTGGGACTTTTCGTTCTGCATGGCCACCACGATGCCCGTGGGGAGGTGCGTAATGCGGACGGCAGAGTCCGTGGTGTTGACGGATTGGCCGCCGGGACCTGAAGACCGGTAGACGTCGATCTTGAGGTCGTTCTGGTTGATTTCGAGCTCTTCAGGCTCATCCACTTCGGGAAGCACGAGTACGCCGGCCGCGGACGTGTGGATGCGGCCCTGCGACTCCGTGACGGGAACACGCTGGACGCGGTGCACGCCGCCTTCGAACTTCAAGCGGGCATAGACGCCTTCTGCGGGATCGTTCGAGTTGCCCTTGACGGCCATCTGGACGTCCTTGTAGCCTCCCAGGTCCGATTCCGTGGCCGAAATGAGTTCGGTCTTCCACCCGCGGGACTCGGCGTAACGCATGTACATGCGCAGCAGGTCCCCGGCGAAGAGCGCAGCTTCGTCGCCGCCTTCGCCGCCCTTGACCTCGAGAATGACGTTGCGGGCGTCGTCGGGATCGCGAGGGATCAGCAGCCTGCGCAACTTCTCCTGCGCTGCCGGAAGCTTCGCCTCGATTTCGTCTACCTCGGCAGCAAATTCGGCGTCCTCGGAAGCCATTTCCTTGGCCGCTTCGAGATCGTCCATGAGCCCGCGCCAACGGTTGTACGCCTCAACGATGCCCTGCAACTGGGCAGAGCGCCGCCCCAACTTGCGGGCCAAAGCCTGGTCGGCATAAACGGCAGGATCACTCAACTGCGCCTGGATAGCAGCATGCTCGTCAAGCAATCCCTGTACGGACTCAAACATTTTCAAACCTCTTTCGACTTCTACAAGTCTAATAACTGCAACGCGGGGTCACTTACGGCCCATCCAGGCCCTCGGCATGGGCCGTAAGTGACCCCGCGTTGCAAAGGGAAGGGGCGGGAGCGGAACATCCGCGCGGCACCAACCGCACGAACGAACCAGCGCCCGCCCCTAAAACAGCTATTTGTCGTTATCCGACTTGGCTCCAAGAGTCGTCTTCTGTACCTGCATGAGGAACTCGACGTTGCTCCCGGTCTCCCGGATCTTGTTGGTCAAGAGTTCAAGGCTCTGCTGGGTCTCGAGTCCGGAGAGGACGCGGCGCAGCTTCCACATGATCTTGACTTCTTCGGCCGAAAGCAGGTTCTCTTCGCGACGGGTACCCGAAGCGTTGACGTCCACGGCCGGGAAGATGCGCTTGTCCGCCAGCTGGCGGGACAGGCGGAGCTCCATGTTGCCCGTGCCCTTGAACTCTTCGAAGATGACCTCGTCCATCTTGGAACCGGTCTCCACGAGCGCGGTTGCCAGGATGGTGAGCGAGCCACCGTTTTCGATGTTGCGCGCAGCACCGAAGAAGCGCTTCGGCGGGTAGAGCGCAGCGGAGTCGACACCACCGGACAGGATACGGCCGGAGGCCGGTGCTGCCAGGTTGTAGGCGCGGCCCAGGCGGGTCATGGAGTCCAGGAGGACCACCACGTCCATGCCCATTTCCACGAGGCGCTTGGCGCGTTCGATGGAAAGCTCGGCAACCGTGGTGTGGTCATCGGCAGGACGGTCGAAGGTGGAGGCAATGACCTCGCCCTTGACGGTGCGCTGCATGTCCGTGACTTCTTCGGGACGTTCGTCCACCAGCACCATCATGAGGTGGACCTCAGGGTTGTTGGTGGTGATCGCGTTGGCGATGGACTGCAGGATGAGCGTCTTGCCGGCCTTGGGCGGGGAGACAATCAGGCCGCGCTGGCCCTTGCCGATCGGGGCCACGAGATCGATGACACGCGGGCCGATCTTCTTGGGGTCCGTTTCGAGGCGCAGTCGCTCGGACGGGTACAGCGGAACCAGCTTGGCGAATTCGACGCGGTCCTTGAGCTCTTCGGGCGTCTTGCCATTGACCGACGTGACGCGGACGAGCGCGTTGAACTTCTGGCGCGCGGACTGCTGGCTGCGGTCCTCGCCGTCGCGCGGGGCGCGGATTGCGCCGACGACGGCGTCACCCTTGCGCAGGTTGTACTTCTTGACCTGGGCGAGGGACACGTACACGTCGTTGGCGCCGGGCAGGTACCCCGAGGTGCGGATGAACGCGTAGTTCTCCAGTACGTCCAGGATGCCGGCAACAGGCAGCAGGACGTCGTCCTCGGTGACCTCGACGTCGTCGACGTCGGGACCCTGGCCACGGCCACGGCGGCGTTCGTTGCGGTCGCGGAAGCGGTCGCTACGGGTGTTTCCATCGCGGTTGTCACGATTGTCCTGCGGACCCGGACGATCGTTGCGGTCGCGACGGTTGCGACGATTGCGGCGGTTGCCGGTGTCATCGCCGTCGTTCGTGTCTTCGCGACGCGTACGGGTGTTGTCGCGGCGTTCGCGCTGGCCGGGTTCGCCGGCTTCGACAGAGGCCTGCTCGCCCTGGCGCTGCTGTGCCTGGCGCTGTTCGGGCTGGCGCTGCTCTGTCTGGCGCTGTTCAGGCTGGCGCTGTTCTACGCGGGGCTGTTCGGCCTGGGGCTGCTCTGCGGCGCGGGTCTCGGCGGCTTCACCGGCCTCTACCGGAGCGGCCTCGCCACGACGACGGTTCCGCGTGCGCGGCTGGCGGCGTTCGCCGGCGGCCTCGCTTGCTTCTGCGACGGGAGCCTCGACGACGGCAGCGGGAGCCTCCGCGGTTTCCGTGGCGGCAGGAGCGGCAACAACGCCATCGCTGGTGGCGCGACGGCTTCGGCCACGGCCACGTGCACGGGTGCCGTCCTGCGCAGGAGCTTCAACAGGTGCTGCGGCAGGTGCGGCAGCGGTCTCAGCTTCCGGGGCTGCAGGCGCGGCCTTTGCTGCCACGGCCTTGGCCGCGGTGGGAGCCTTGCTGGTGGTTGCACCGGCACGGTGGGCCGAGATAGCCGAGACCAAGTCCCCCTTGCGCATCCGGGATCCGCCCGAAATGCCCAGCTGACTGGCGAGAGCCTGGAGCTGCGCGAGCTTGAGGCCTGCAAGGCCGCTGCTCTTAGCGGTTGCGGCCGTTGATTCAGCTGCAGAAGATGTTGTTTCCACAGCTGAAGCCAGCTCAGTGGTTTCTGTCACGAAGGATCCTTCCCCCTCGACGGCGTCCAGACCTAGAGCTGGACGCGATGATTTGTTCTGGACTGCAGTTCAGATCTGCAGCCGTGATTTCGGTCTTGCCGGTTTAGTTTCAGCAGGGCCGGATACTAATACGTCTTCGATGCTCCGGCGGGCGGGGCGCGGGCTGACCGCTCGGGTAACAGAAAGGGTTCTGTGGCACCTGCGACAGGCCGATAAGGAGACGACACCGGCAGACTTCGACACAGTAGGAGACGGGAACGGCAATAAGCCGGGATCCAATGTCAGGGAACTGCCCGCGGTTCTACCGCCGGTGCAAGTCCACTCTAGCACCTTCAACGTCCACTGCCAGTGTCATCACGCGCCACGCAACATCCGGAGTGTTGTCCGCGATGAACGAATTAATCAATTCGGCGATCGCCTCGGCTTCATCCGCGCCGTTGGCCAGTGCCAGAACTGTGGGTCCCGCTCCCGAGACCACGGCTGCATGGCCCGAAGACCGCAATGCCTTGATCAGCGCCGCACTGGGCCGCATTGCCTCTGCGCGGTAGCTCTGGTGCAGGTAGTCCTCGGTTCCGGGAAGCAGGAAACGGGGGTCGGCCGTCAATGCGTGGATGAGGAGCGCCGCGCGTCCTGAGTTCATGGCTGCTGCGTGGTGGCCGATGGAAGCAGGCAGCAAACCGCGGGCAGTCTCGGTGGACAATTCATAGTCAGGCACGGCGACGATCGGGATGACCGACGGGACCACTTCTGCGCGGGTGCTGCTGTACTGCTCGCTGTCCTGCCATGACAGGGCCAATCCGCCGAAAATCGCGGGTGCGACGTTGTCCGGGTGCCCTTCCATCTCGCTCGTGAGCTGCAGGATCCACTCTCGGTCACGCTGTGCGGATTCGGGCACCAAGGCGTTGGCCGCGGTCACGGCGGCAACCACGGCCGACGCCGAGGAGCCAAGTCCGCGGCCGTGCGGGTTGACGTTGTCCGCGGTGATCCTGAGGCCGCTGTGCCGGAAACCGAGGCGCTCCAAGGCCGTGTTGAGGGCACGCACGACGAGGTGGCTCGCATCCCGGGGAAGGGAATCGGCTCCCTCACCGGAGAGCTCGAACTCGAGCTCTCCGGTGGTGAGTGTTTCGACGGTCAGGGTGTCGTAGATCGACAATGCCAGGCCGAGGCTGTCATAGCCGGGGCCCAGGTTGGCGCTGGTGCCCGGGACCCTGACGGTCAGCTGCTGGCCTGCCGCGACAAGCGTGAGACCCGTCGCGGTGGGCTGCGTGGTTTCCACTCTTAGTTTTCTTCCAGTCCCAGTTCGGATGCCACGGTTACGACGTCGTTCGGCACCTTGACCGGTTGGACCTCACTGCCGTCTTCGGTACGGAGTGCCCACTGCGGGTCTTTGAGTCCGTGTCCGGTGACGGTGATGACGATCGTCTTGCCGGTGGGAACCTCGCCTGCGGCGTGCTTCTTGATGAGCCCGGCTACGCCTGCTGCGGAACCGGGTTCCACGAAGACGCCTTCCTTGGCGGAGAGCCAGCGGTGGGCATCGAGGATTTCCTCGTCGGTCACGGCGTCGATGAAGCCGCCGGATTCATCACGCGCCGCAATGGCCGTGTCCCAGGACGCCGGGTTGCCGATGCGGATGGCCGTGGCGATCGTGTCCGGTTCGGTGATGGGGTGGCCTGCCACGAACGGTGCCGCGCCTGCCGCTTGGAATCCCCACATGGCTGGCGTCTTGGTGGAGACGGCGGGAAGGGTGCCGGCGGTCGCGGACTCGAAGGGGGCGGAATACTCCTTGTAGCCCTTCCAGTACGCGCTGATGTTGCCCGCGTTGCCTACCGGCAGGACGTGGATGTCCGGAGCGTCTCCGAGGGCGTCGACGATTTCGAAGGCACCGGTCTTCTGGCCTTGGATACGCGCCGGGTTGACCGAGTTCACGAGGAACACCGGGTAGGACTCGCCGAGCTTGCGGGCGATGTCGAGGCAGTTGTCGAAGTTGCCGTCCACCTGCAGGAGGGTCGCGCCGTGCGCGATGGCCTGGCTGAGCTTGCCCATGGAGATCTTGCCTTCGGGGACCAGCACGGCGCACTTGAGCCCGGCGGCGGTGGCGTAAGCTGCGGCGGAGGCTGAGGTGTTGCCCGTGGAGGCGCAAACAACGGCCTTGGCGCCTGCTTCGACAGCAGCTGTCATGGCCATCGTCATGCCGCGGTCCTTGAAGGACCCGGTGGGGTTCATGCCCTCCACCTTGAGGTACACGGTGGATCCGGTGAGTTCGGAGAGCTTCTGCGCGTGGACGAGCGGAGTTCCGCCCTCGCCGAGGGTAATGACCTTCGTGGCTTCCGTTACAGGCAAACGATCAGCGTATTCGCGGATTACTCCGCGCCATTGGTGAGCCACTTAGACCCCTTCTACCCGCAGGACGGATGTCACAGAATTGATGACGTCCAGGCCCTTGACGGCCTCGACGGTTGCCGCGAGTGCGGCTTCGGATGCGCGGTGCGTGACGATCTTCAGCTCGGCCGACTCAACCTTCGAGGCGGCGTCGCGGTGGATCGTCTGGCGCATGATTTCGATCGACACGCCGTGCTCCGCAAAGATGTGGGTGATCCGGGCCAGGACGCCGGCCTGGTCGGCAACGTCGAGGCCGATGTAGTAGCTCGTGGTCGATGCATCGATCGACAGCGCAGGCACGTAGCCCGTGGTGGTCTCGGTACGGCCGGGACCGCCCAGTACCACCCGGCGGGCTGCCGAGACGAGGTCGCCCAGGACGGCAGACGCCGTCGGGGTTCCGCCGGCTCCCTGGCCGTAGAACATGAGCTCGCCGGCGTTCTCGGCCTCGATGAAGACTGCGTTGAACGCACCGCGAACGGCCGCCAGCGGGTGCTCGCGGGGCAGGAGGGTGGGGTGGACGCGGACTGAAATGCCGCCGTCGCCGTTTGCGTTGGTGATCTTCTCCGCGATGGCGAGCAGCTTGATGACGAAGCCTGCGTCCTTCGCGGCGGCAATATCCGCTGCGCTGACCTTTGTGATGCCTTCGCAGTACACGTCTTCGAGGGCGAAGCGCGTGTGGAAGGACAACGACGCGAGGATGGCGGCCTTCGCCGCGGCGTCATGGCCTTCGACGTCGGCAGTCGGGTCGGCTTCCGCGTATCCGAGCCGCTGGGCCTCGGCCAGCGCGTCGGCGAACTGCGCACCGGTGCTGTCCATTTGGTCGAGGATGAAGTTGGTGGTGCCGTTGACGATGCCCAGGACCCTGGTGATGCGGTCGCCGGAGAGGCTGTCGCGGATGGGACGCAGGATCGGAATGGCTCCGGCGACGGCGGCCTCGTAGGAGAGCTGGACGCCCGCCTTGTCGGCCTCTTCGTAGAGGGTCGGGCCGTCCTGTGCCAGGAGTGCCTTGTTGCCAGTGACGACGCAGGCGCCGTTCTGCATGGCGGTCAGGATGAGCGAACGGGCAGGCTCGATGCCGCCCATGAGCTCAATCACCAGATCGGCGTCCTTGACCAGGGTGTCGGCGTCGGTGGTGAACAGTTCGCGCGGCAGTTCGACGTCGCGCTCTGAATCAAGGTTCCGCACGGCGATGCCGGACAGCTGCAAGCGTGCGCCGGTGCGGGCCGCAAGGGCGTCGGCGTCGTCAAGGAGAATCCGCGCTACCTGGGCTCCCACGTTGCCACAGCCCAGCAGGGCCACCTTCAGGGTTCGCACTTCAGACATTCGCCACTCCCATGTCGCGGTTCAAGAGATCTTCTTCGGTTTCCCCGCGGACGATCAGCCGGGCGGATCCATTGCGCACAGCGACAACGCCAGGCCTGGCCAGATAGTTGTAGTTGCTTGAGAGGGCCCAGCAGTAAGCGCCGGTTCCCGGTACAGCGAGCAGATCACCGGCTGCCACGTCTTCGGGCAGATATACATCTCTAACAACTATGTCGCCGCTCTCGCAATGTTTGCCCACTACTCGGGACAGTTGCGCGGCAGCGTCCGAGGTCCGCGAGGCGAGAATGGCCGAATAATCCGCGTCGTACAGCACCGGACGGGCGTTGTCGCTCATGCCGCCGTCCACCGACACATAGCGGCGCGGGAACGTAACGTTTTGGTTGCCACCGGCATCTACAGGCGCGTCCACGCGGACGGTTTTCAGCGTCCCGACCTCGTACAAGGTGAAGGTGCTGGTGCCCACGATTGCGCGGCCCGGTTCGATCGAAATGCGCGGCGAGGCGATTCCCAGCTCAGCGCACTTGGAACGAACGACGGCGGCCATCGCCTGCGCGATTTCGGCCGGCGGGCGGGGTGTGTCCACGGGCGTGTAGGCGATCCCGTAGCCACCGCCGAGGTCCAGTTCCGGCAGGACGATGGAGTACTTCGCCTGCATTGCGGCGAGGAATCCCAACAGCTTCTCCGCTGCCAGGGCGAAACCGTCAGGCTCGAAGATCTGGGAACCGATGTGGCAGTGCAGGCCAAGGAGTTCCACATTGGAGTACGAAGTCGCCGCAGCGACCGCTTCTTCGGCGGCCGAGAGGCCGGCTGACTCCGTGGTATCCCCGGCCATGGAGAGACCGAATTTTTGGTCCTCGTGGGCCGTGGCGATGAATTCGTGGGTGTGGGCGTGCACGCCGGGAGTCAGCCGCAGCATGACCTTCGCCGTCTCGCCGCGGCCGGAGGCAATCTTGGCGACCCGCTCAAGCTCATCGAGGCTGTCCACCACGATGCGGCCGAGCTTCATGTCCAGTGCCCGGTTGATCTCGGCGTCGGACTTGTTGTTGCCGTGCAGCCCCAAATTGGCGCCGTCGATGCCGGCGCGGGCCGCGACGGCGAGTTCGCCGCCCGAGCACGTGTCCAGGCGCAGGCCTTCCTCGGCCACCCAACTGGCCGCGGCAGTACACAAGAAGGACTTTCCGGCGTAGTAGACGTCCACTCCCCCGCAAATGTCCTCAAAAGCTGCGTCAAAGGCGTCCTTGAAGGAGCGGGCGCGGGCACGGAAATCACCCTCGCTCATGACGAACAGCGGAGTGCCGAACTGCGCCTTGAGCTCGCTGACGGGAACGCCGTCAATGGCGAGCTCGCCGTCGTCGGTCCTCTGGACACCTTCGGCCCACATCGGCGCGTGAAGCGCGTTCACGTCCTCCGGCACGACGAGCCACTCGGGGGCAAGGGGCGAGGCGGCGGTGTTGTTTTGCACGCTGATCACATCCGTTCCGGAGCTGAAACGCCGAGGAGTTCGAGTCCGTTGGCAAGTACCTGGCTCGTGGCGTCGTTGAGCCACAGCCGTGTGCGGTTGACGTCCTGGACCGGCTCGTCGCCGAGCGGTGAGACGCGGCAAGCGTCGTACCAGCGGTGGTAGGCACCGGCGATGACCTCGAGGTGGCGGGCCACACGATGCGGTTCGCGGAGCTCGGCGGCCTTGGCAACGATGGACGGGTAGCTGCCGAGGTAGGACAGCAGCTCGTTCTCGGTGGCGTGGTCCAACAAGGACGCGTCGAAGGCGCTGTGGTCGACGCCAGCCTCGATCGCGTTGCGTGCCGTGCCGCGGGAGCGGGCATGCGCGTACTGCACGTAGAACACTGGGTTTTCGTTGCTGTTCTTCTTCAGCAGTTCCGGATCCAGCGTCAGCGGAGAATCGGCGGGGAAGCGGGCCAGCGAGTAACGCACGGCGTCCTTCCCGAGCCATTCGATCAAGTCCTTGAGCTCGATGATGTTGCCGGCACGCTTGGACAGCTTGGCGCCGTTGACCGAGACCAACTGTCCGATCAGGACCTCGATGTTGACCTCGGGGTCGTCGCCCGCACAGGCTGCGATGGCCTTGAGCCGGTTGATGTAGCCGTGGTGGTCGGCGCCGAGCAGGTAGATCTTCTCCGTGAAGCCGCGGTCCTTCTTCGACAGGTAGTACGCGGCGTCGGCGGCGAAATACGTGGGTTCGCCGTTGGCCCGGATCATCACGCGGTCCTTGTCATCGCCGAAGTCCGTGGTGCGCAGCCAGACCGCCCCGCCGTCGTCGAACACGTGGCCCTGCTCGCGGAGGCGGGCGACGGCGGACTCGATCGCACCGCCGTCGTGCAGTTCCTGCTCGGAGAAGAAGACATCGAAAGCCACGCCGAACTCGGCCAGGGTGTCCTTGATGTCCTTCATCTGGGCCTGGTAGGCCGCGGAACGGATCACCGGCAGTGCGGCCTCGTCGGTCAGCTCGCGGATTGCCGGATGGGCCTTGAGCACCTCGTCGCCGAGTTCCCGGATGTACTCACCGGGGTAGCCGCCCTCCGGAACGCCGCGTCCGTGCAGGCGGGACAGCACCGAGTTCGCGAAAACGTTCATCTGCGAGCCCGCGTCGTTGATGTAGTACTCCGCGGTGACGTCCGCACCGGAGGCACGGAGGACGCGGGCAATCGAATCTCCCAGGGCCGCCCAACGCGTGTGGCCGATGTGCAGCGGTCCCGTGGGGTTGGCCGAGACGAATTCCATGTTGACCACATGGCCTGCGAGCGCCTGGTTGGTTCCGTAGGAGCTTCCCGCCTCGACGATGGCCTTGGCCAGCGCACCGGCGGCCGCCGCGTCCACGGTGATGTTCAGGAAGCCCGGGCCCGCGATGTCCACGGCGGTGACGCCGTCGATCGCTTCCAGCCGCCTGCCCAGGATTGTGGCGAATTCACGCGGGTTGGTCCCGGCATGCTTGGCAAGCTGCAAGGCAATGTTCGTGGCCCAGTCGCCGTGCTCCCGGTTCTTGGGTCGCTCCACGCGCACGTCCTCAGGGAGGGCAGATTCGGAAAGCGCAAGCTCGCCGGCGGCGACAGCGTCTTTCAGGCAGGCGGATATGGCGGCTGAGAGTTCTTCGGGAGTCACCCGTCTAGCCTACCGGTGGGGCTTGCAAGTGGTGGAATTCTAATGCTTAGCAATGCGCACACGCGGGCACCAGCGCGCACCCAGCCGGCGCCCAGCTTCGGCCAGTAAAGCTCCCAGACTGAACCGATAGGCTGAAATCACCGTCAGTGGTGTGATCGGCCCACGGCCCGAAGGAACGCGCATTGACCACTTTTCGAGTCCAGTTGAAACGAGCAGAACCATGACTACGCCACTCCGCAAGGGCCTCCTGGTGGGCGCCGCCGGCCTCTCCCTGGCCAGTTCGGTGGCAGCTTGCGCCCCCTCGGCACAAGGCAGCACCCCGCAAAAGACCTCCACGATTTCCGGCCCCTACAAGGACGGTACCTACAGTGCGGACGGTGACTACATTTCACCCAACGGCGGTGAAACCGTGGGGGTCAAGCTGACATTGGCCGGTAGCACCATTTCCGCGGTGGACATCACAGTCCATGCCAACAACCCGAACACCAAGGAATTCCAGGGGCAGTTCAAGAACGGCATCGCGGCGCAGGTGGTCGGCAAGAAACTGGATGAGATCAACGTCTCAAAAGTCGCCGGCTCCTCCCTGACCAGCCAAGGATTCAACAAGGCCGTGGAAACCATCAAGTCCGAGGCCAAATAGGCGCATGGCGCACACGGGCTGGAGCGTTTTCAGCTTCGACGGGATCGGAACCACGTGGGAAATCTCGACGCCGGAGCAACTCCCCGAGGAGGTGCGCGCCGGCTTGCTCGGCGTCGTGGAGGACTACGACCGAAGCTACTCGCGCTTCCGGGACGACTCCCTGGTTGCGCCGCTCGCCCGTGAACCCGGCACCGTGACCCTCCCTGCCGGGGCAGGCGAGCTGGAACGGCTTTTCAAAAAGCTGTACCGCCTCAGCGACGGCACCATGACGCCGCTCATCGGCGGCAGCCTCGAGCACCTGGGCTACGGGGCGGACTATGCCTTGCGGCCCCTCGGCCATCCGGTGCCGGCACCGCGCTGGGAAGACGCCCTCGTATGGAACGGCACGGAGATTTCCGCTTCCGTCCCTGTGGTTTTGGACATCGGTGCTGCCGGGAAGGGCCAATTGGTGGACCTTCTGGCCTCGGTCCTGCGTGGAGCGGGAACCACGGAGTTCCTGGTCGATGCCAGCGGCGACATGCTTCATTCCGGGGCGGAGCCGTTGGGCGTGGGCCTCGAACACCCCTACGACCCCACCCAGGCGATCGGCGTCGTCGAACTCCATGACGGGGCGCTGTGCGCTTCAGCCGCCAACCGCCGCGCGTGGGGCGACGGGCTGCACCATGTCCTCGACGGCGCCACCGGGCGCCCGGTGGAGACGGTGGTGGCCACGTGGACCATGGCTACCACCGCAATGGAAGCCGATGCGCTGGCCACGGCGCTCTTCATGGTGGATCCGAAAGTACTTGAGCGAGAATTCGAGTTTTCCTGGCTCATGGTCTATTCGGACGGACACGCCGCCTATTCGGCCGGCTTCGAAGGGACACTGTTCTCATGATTGCCATCAAAGCCCGGGTGGATGCCTGGCTCGGCCATTTCACGATGTACCGGCTGATTCTTTGGGTCCTTGCCGTTCTCGCGGCGTACAGCATGGTGTTGAACGCCCTGGGCTGGTTGAGCTTCGGGCTGCCTGAAATGGTTGTCCATCTTGTGCTGTGCCTGGGCCTGACGTATGCATCCAACCGGCTCATGGCCATGCTCTTCAAGGTCCAGCCGCACTCGGAGTCCTCGCTCATCACGGGCCTCTTGTTGTACTTCCTGTTCTGGCCCACCGAGCTGATTCCTTCGGTCCAGGTCCTCGACCTCGCCGGGGTCGCCGTGGCATGCATCTTGGCCTCGGCATCCAAATACGTCTTGGCGTTCCGAGGCCGGCATATATTCAATCCCGCCGCGGCGGGCGCCTTCATCGCCGGGCTCACCGGTTTGAACATCGCCACGTGGTGGGCGGCAACCCCGGCCATGTTGTGGCTCCTGGTTCCCGGCGTGCTGTTGGTGCTGTACCGGACGCTGAAGGTGCTCATGGCCTGCACTTTCCTCGTCGTGGCGCTGTCGGTGGTGTGCGCCGTGCTCCTGCGCGGCGGCATGTCCTTCGGACCCGCTTTGTGGCAACCGATCGCGCAGCAGCCGCTTCTCTTTTTCGTCGGTTTCATGCTCACCGAGCCCCTCACCCTGCCTCCCCGCCGCTGGCAGCAAATGGTACTGGCCGCCGTCGTGGCCTTGTTGTTTGCTGTGCCGTACAACGTGGCGGGCGTGGCCAATTCGCCGGAACTCGCTCTGCTGATCGGAAACCTCCTCGCGTTCCTCGTGGGGCAGCGGGGCGGGATCATGCTGACGTTCAAGGGTTCGCGCCCCCTGACGCCGTTCACCACCGAGTTCCGCTTTGAGCCACGACGGCCCGTCCGTTTCCTCCCGGGGCAGTTCATGGAACTCAACCTTCCGCACTCGCGCTCGGACGGTAAAGGGCGGCGACGGGTCTTCAGCATCACCAGCTCGCCCGACTCGCTCGAGATGACATTCGGCGTCGGCACGGCGGGACCAGTCTCCGCCGCCAAGCGTGCGTTGCTCGCGCTTGAGCCTGGAGAGTGCGTCAGCGGAACCGCGGTGGGCGGCGACTTTGTCCTGCCGCCCGACGCCGGCAAACCCGTGCTGCTCATCGCGGCGGGAATAGGGATTGCGCCTTTCCTTTCCCAGCTGGCGTCCGGCAGCTCCGCGCGACGGGACATCGTCGTGCTGTATCTCGCCCCCAGCGCCGCAGAACTCGCCGGAAGCGATGTCCTGGAGGCCTCGGGCGCGCGGGTCATCGCCCGCCTTTCGGACGGTTCCCCGCCGCCGTCGTTCATGCACGACGCCGGGCGGAGCCGCATCGACGGCGACTCCCTGCGGGAGCTCATCCCCGATGTGGCCGAGCGGGACGTATACGTCTCCGGGTCCCCGGCAAACGTGGACACCCTTCGCTCCGCCGCCCGCCATGCCGGAGCTCGACGCATCCATGTGGACGCTTTCGCGGGCTACTGACGGCTCGCCCCCGCCCGTTTTCCATTGGGGCGCGGTGACCTGCTAAGCTCGTGGACGTCCCTCCGGCAACGGATGGGAGCCCCGGATGCCCTCGTAGCTCAGGGGATAGAGCGTCTGCCTCCGGAGCAGAAGGCCGTAGGTTCGAATCCTATCGAGGGCACAACAGAAAACCCCGCCAGTTCAAGGAACCGGCGGGGTTTTTCTTTGCCTCACCGTTTGCCGTGGAGCCTCGCCGCTTGCCAGTCGGGCAACAAAAAGTGGAAAACTGCGTCACGATTGGCCGCCTGCCAGCACAACGTTCTTGTGCAGACAACAAAAAGACCAGGGCAGACACCTCAACTGGAGCCCGCAGCAGCGTTCCCCGAGCTCGAGTCCATTGCCCCGGTTCTCGCCAAGAAGCTGTCGCGGCTCCCAGCAGAACATCTCGCAACCATCCTTTGCCCACAACCCGAGGACACCGATGCCTGAATGTGAAGCCGCCCGCCGCAACAAGCAAGCCCTCTACGAAATCGAACTGGCCTGGGGCAATGGCATCGTGGACCTCGGCAAGCTGCAACGGATCCTGAAGGGCCCCGAATATGAGGAGGAACTGTTGCCGGTGTGCTTGCAGGAGGCCTCCGAGTCGTCGTGATCCCGGACATGCCGCACCGGCCCGGCTAAAAAGTCAGTAGCCACTCCTAAGCTGTTCGTACCCGTCCAACAGGTACGAAAGGGTTCGCCGTGATCTGTTCCATCATTCCTCCCTACATGCTGCGAAGGCTGGCGGCACAGCACGAGCCCCGCCTGCGGGTGATCGCACGGGCGGCCAAGGAATCCCTGCTCCACATCAAGAACCTCCAGGCGGTCCGCGCGCTTCCCGTGCCGGCCCCCGTGCCGAAGGCACGGCAGGCGAAGCCCGGCCCGCCCAAGCGGACCATCTACGACGCTGGCTCCACCGAAGCCCTGCCCGGCAAGCTCGTCCGCAAGGAAAAAGGTCCGGCAACGGGCGACCCCGCCGCCGATGAAGCCTACGACGGACTGGGCGAAACCCACGCGCTGTATGCAGGTGCGTTCAGCCGTAATTCGATCGACGGCGCCGGGCTGAAACTTGATGCCACTGTCCACTACGGCGAGCTGTATGACAATGCTTTCTGGAACGGCAGCCAAATGGTCTTCGGCGACGGCGACGGCGAAATCTTCCAGAGGTTCACGAAGTCGCTCAGCGTCATAGGGCACGAGCTTGCCCACGGCGTCACCCAATACACGGCAGCCCTCGCCTACCGGAACCAGGCCGGAGCCCTCAACGAGTCCATGTCGGATGTTTTCGGGGCCCTGGTGGAGCAATACGCCAAAAAGCAATCGGCTGCGGAGGCCAGTTGGCTGATCGGCGAGGGCTTGTTCACCGACGCCGTCCAAGGCACCGCGCTCCGTTCCATGAGGGCACCCGGCACCGCGTATGACGACGACGTTCTGGGCAAGGATCCGCAGCCGGACTCCATGGACAAGTACGTCCGCACCACCGCGGACAACGGCGGTGTCCACATCAATTCAGGCATCCCCAACCGGGCGTTCTGCCTTCTTGCCCTGGAGCTGGGTGGCAATGCGTGGGAGGCGCCGGGCCAGATCTGGTACAACACGCTGACCAGCGGCTCATTGCCTGCCACGTGCACCTTCGGACGCTTCGCCAAGGCCACAGTGGCCTCGGCGGAGGAGCTCTTCGGCGCCGGCTCACACGAGCATGACGCAGTCCGTACGGCGTGGGAAACTGTGAAGGTAAAGCTCTAGCAGCACCCTCCGGAGCAGTGGAAGCCGCAGAACATGAAAATCACTGTCCAGCGCAGCGGTGGCGTCGCCGCGATCACACGCGTCTGGACCGTGGATGCCGCCACCTCCGAAGATAGGCAGCGCTGGATGCCGATCGTGGAGGCCTGCCCTTGGGACCAAGTGCCGTCCCGCGGTCGCGCCAGCGCACAGGCGGCCGCGCGGGCACCCGGGAAAGCTGCCGGGCAAGCCGACCGGTTCATGTATTCAATCCGCGCCGGACAACACCGTGCCACGCTCCCGGAGACCGAGGTCACCGGGCCATGGCACACCCTCGTGGAGAACGCCAAGGTAGAAGGCCACGAGACCCTCCGCCGCTAGCCAACTTCCGCCAACTGGCCGCGGAAAGCCCTCCGGTAAGACTGAGGGCTCGTGGCCAGGACCTTGGCGAAGTGGTGCCGCAGCAGCACGGAATGTCCGAATCCTGCTTCGCGCGCAATTTCGTCGATGTTCAACTCCGTGCTTTCCAGGAGCTCCTGTGCCCGGAGCACCCGTTGCGAATTGAGCCACGCCGCCGGTGTGGCACCTGTTTCGGCCCGGAACCGGCGGGCGAAGGTCCGGGCGGACATGTGCAGCCGGGAAGCCAGTTCGTTGACGCTGTGGTCATGCTCGAGGTTTTCCACCATCCAGCGCAGCAATGCCTCCATGGGCGCAGAGCCGCACGTGGGCATGGGCCGGTCGATGAACTGGGCCTGGCCGCCGTCGCGGTGCGGCGGAACCACCATGTCGCGGGCGATGGCAGCAGCAACGTTTGCGCCAAGCTCGACGCGGACAAGATGGAGGCAGGCGTCAATGCCGGCGGCCGTGCCGGCACTTGTGATGATCGTTCCGTCCTGGACGTAAAGCACATTTTCGTCCACATGAATCTGCGGGTACCTGCTGGCGAGGTCCTGTGAATAGTGCCAGTGCGTGGTGCAGCGGCGCCCGTCAAGGAGGCCCGCACGGGCAAGCGCGTACGCCCCGGAGCAGATCGACATGACCCAAGCCCCGCGCGTGTGGGCCGCCCGTAGCGCATCCAATACAGGCTCCGGGACGTCCTCGTCCCGTCCATACGGGGCCATGATGACCAGGTCGGCATCGGCCGTAGCTTCCAGGCCCAGTCCGACATGCATCGACAGGCCGGACTTCATCTTCACGTCTCCCGGTACGGGGGTGCAGACCCTGAAGTCAAAGCCGGGAACGCCACTCCCCCGGTCCGCTCGGTCAATGCCAAAGACCTCGCAGGCGGTCCCGAATTCGAAGATCGAGAAGTTGGGAACAACAATGATTGCCACCGTTTTCAACATAGATCCAGTGTGGCAGAAAATTGCCTAAATGGGTCATTTCTGCCACTGTTTCTTGGGGTGCGTGAGGAACACGATGGAGTCATGGAATTCATCGGAGTCTTGCTCTTCATCATCCTCATCATCACTGCCGCCGCTTCCATCTCAGCGGTCCTTCGGGACGGCCGCGGCCGCCTTCCCGACCGTTCCGAGCCCTGGACGGCGAGGGACCTGCCTGACAACTCGTGCTGGACACTGCGCGCGTTCTAAGGACAGCCTGCCCCTCAACACGGACGACTTTTGTCCGCATGGTGGGCTAGATTCAGTGCCATGATCCAAACGTCCGCAAGGCTCCTGCAATTGCTGTCCTTGCTGCAGGTCCGGCGTGAATGGACCGGCCCGGCATTGGCCAAGCGGATGGGTGTCACGGAGCGCACCGTCCGCCGCGATATCGACAAGCTCCGGAACCTCGGCTATCCCATCCACGCCTCGCCTGGGATAGCCGGCGGCTACCAACTGGGCGCCGGGGCCCAGCTCCCGCCGCTGCTCCTTGACGACAATGAAGCTCTCGCCGTCGCCCTGGGACTGAACTCGGTGGCGGCGGGTCCCGTGGCCGGTATCGGCGAAGCATCGGTCCGCGCCCTTGCCAAGCTCGAGCAGGTGCTTCCCTCACGTCTCCGCCCGAAGTTCGCGATGCTCAAGGCCGCGGTCACCACACTGCCCAGCAACGCGGCGTCGGTTGACCCCCAGCAGCTCACTGTGGTCTCCGCGGCGATCGCGGACAAGCGACAACTCAGTTTCGACTATGTCAAGGCAGACGGTGACGCTGGCCGGCGTTTGGTGGAGCCATACCGGCTCGTCGACACCGGGCGGCGCTGGTACCTGGTCGCATGGGATGTGGACCGGGAAGACTGGCGCACGTTCCGTGCCGATCGCATCGCCACGCTTCCGGCCGAACGGAAAAAGTATGTGCCGCGCCCCCTGCCTGCCGAGGACCTCGCGGACTACGTCCAGCGCTCCGTGACCCGCTCGCCTTACCGTTACGACGTCGTCGTGCGCCTCCACGCCCCCATCGGCGACGTGGCCGCCGTCGTCGGCCCGCAGCTCGCTAGCCTGAGCGACGACGGCGGGAGCGCAACCCTGCTCCGCGCCGGCTGGGACAGCTTGGCCCAGCCCGCGGCGCACCTCGCGGCGCTGGACATGGACTTTGAGATCATCTCTCCTGAAGAATTCAAGGAGTACGCCCGCACCATGGCCGGGCGATTGGAAAAGGCCGCGGGAAAGCGCGCACTGCGTGCCGAGGCGCCGCCACAGTAGACTGTCAGCAGCCATGACACTTCATATTTCCTACCCCGCAGAGCTGCCCGTCTCCGAGCGCCGCGAGGACTTGATGGCGGCCATCGCCGCAAACCAGGTGACCATCATCGCCGGCGAGACCGGTTCCGGCAAGACCACGCAGATCCCCAAAATGTGCCTGGAACTCGGCCTCGGCGACAAGGGCCTGATCGGCCACACCCAGCCGCGCCGCCTTGCCGCGCGCACCGTCGCAGAACGCATCGCCTTCGAGATGGGCGTCGAGATCGGGCAGGAAGTGGGCTTCCAGGTCCGTTTCACCGGCGAAGTCAGCAAGGCCACCAAAATCAAGCTAATGACCGACGGCATCCTGCTGGCTGAGATCCAGCGGGACAAGCTGCTACGTAAGTACAGCGCCATCATCATCGACGAGGCACACGAGCGCAGCCTCAACATCGACTTCATCCTGGGCTACCTCAAGCGGATCCTGCCGCAAAGGCCGGACCTGAAGGTCATCATCACCTCGGCGACCATCGACCCCGAGCGTTTCGCGAAGCATTTCGGCAGCGAGGAAGAACCCGCGCCGATCATCGAGGTCTCGGGCCGGACCTACCCGGTGGAAATCCGCTACCGGCCGCTGTCCCAACCGGCCGGCGGTGCATCCGGCGAGGATGAGGACGCGTCCGACGACGAGCTCGAGGAAGACCGCGACCCACTCGATGCCGTGTGCGACGCCGTCGACGAGCTCGCGCTTGAGGCTCCCGGAGACATCCTGGTGTTCTTCTCCGGCGAGCGCGAGATCCGCGACGCCGCCGAGGCGTTGAACGGCCGGATCCAGGCCAACCGCAGGCTGGCGGGCACCGAGGTGCTGCCGTTGTTCGCCCGCTTGAGCCTGCAGGAGCAGCACAGGGTCTTCAACCCGGGCGGCAAGCGGCGGATCATCCTCGCTACCAACGTCGCGGAAACGTCCTTGACCGTTCCCGGCATCAAATACGTCGTCGACACCGGCACGGCCCGCATCTCGCGCTACTCGCACCGCACCAAGGTGCAACGGCTGCCGATTGAACGCGTGTCGCAGGCATCGGCAAGCCAGCGTTCCGGCCGTTGCGGGCGCGTGTCCGAGGGTATCGCCATCCGGCTCTATTCCGAGGAGGACTTCGAGTCACGCCCCCCGTTCACTGATCCGGAGATCCTGAGGACCAACCTTGCCGCGGTCATCCTGCAGATGACTGCCATGGGCGTTGCCCGCGGCCCCAAGGACGTGGAGAACTTCCCCTTCGTTGAGCCGCCGGACTCCCGGGCCATCAACGACGGCGTCACGCTGTTGCGCGAACTCGGCGCCTTGAGCGCGGCCCGCACGGGCGACGGCGGCGCTCCCCCACCCGTCGACGGCCGCAGCGCGCGCGGGGGCGGCACCGACAACCGCGGCGGCCTGACCGCCGTCGGGCAGAAGTTGGCCCAGCTCCCGGTGGACCCCCGGCTCGGCAGGATGATTGTCGAGGCCGGAAAGCGCGGCTGCGTCAAGGAAGTCATGATCCTGGCGGCGGCCTTGACGATCCAGGATCCGCGCGAGCGTCCGACGGACAAGCAGCAGCTTGCCGCCGAGAAGCACGCACGCTTCAGGGATGAGAACTCGGACTTCACCGGATTCCTGAACCTGTGGAACTACATCCAGGAAAAGCAGCAGGAGCTCTCCTCCACGCAGTTCCGCCGGCTGTGCAGGAACGAGTTCATCAACTACCTGCGCGTCCGCGAATGGCAGGACCTCTTCCAGCAATTGCGCCAGCTCGCCAAGCCGCTGGGCATCACCATCGACAACAAGCGCGAGGCCGACCCCGTAGGCAACAACGAGGGAATCCACATCAGCTTGCTCTCCGGACTGCTGAGCCACATCGGCATGCTGGATGAACGCAAGCGCGAATACGCCGGAGCACGCGGCAGCCGTTTCGCCATCTTCCCGGGCTCGGCGTTGTTCAAGAAGTCGCCCGCCTTCGTTATGGCCGCGGAATTGGTTGAAACAAGCCGGCTCTGGGCCCGGGTCGCGGCGAAGTTCGATCCCTTGTGGGCGGAGCAGGTTGCACCGGATCTCGTAAAGCGCTCCTACAGCGAACCCCACTGGTCCACCCGGACGGGCTCGGTTATGGCCCACGAGAAGGTGATGCTCTACGGAGTTCCCATCATCCCGAACCGCCGCATCAACTACGGCAGGATCGACCCCGAGCTCTGCCGCGAACTCTTCATCCGGCATGCCCTCGTCGAAGGCGACTGGAAAACCCACCACAAGTTCTTCCACCGCAACCGCGCCTTGCTCCACGAAATCGAGGAGCTCGAGACGCGGATGCGCCGCCGGGACATCCTCGTGGACGACCACACGCTCTTCGAGTTCTACGACGCCAGAATCGGCAAGGACGTGGTCTCTGAACGCCACTTCGACAAATGGTGGAAGGAAGCCCGCCAGCAGGACCCCACGTTGCTGGACTTCGACCAATCGCTGCTCATCAGCGAGGACGCGGAAGCCCTGGATGATTCCGCCTACCCGAAAACCTGGCTGCATAAGGGCTTTGAGCTGCCCCTGAGCTACGAGTTCCATCCAGTGGCTCCCGGCTCGCCGCCCAATCCGTCGGATGGTGTCACAGCCGAGGTCCCCGTGCTGTTCCTTAATCAGCTCGACGACGCCCCTTTCCGCTGGCAGATACCGGGCCAGCGGGTGGAGCTCGTCACCGCCTTGATCAAGTCGCTGCCCAAACACATCCGCAAGAACTTCGTGCCTGCCCCGGATGTTGCCCGGCAAGCGGCTGCTGCTTTGGAAACCGACTTCGATCCTGCCTCGGACGATCTTGAGGCCTCACTTGAGCTGGTGCTGCGCCGTATCCGGGGACACATCGTTCCTCCGGGATCGTGGAATTGGGACGCCGTTCCGGCGCACCTGCGCGTCAGCTTCAAGGTAGTGGACAGCCGCGGCAAGGTGCTCGACGAAGGCAAGGACCTGGCCGCTCTCCAGGAGCAGCTGGCTCCGGCTACCCGCCGTGCCATCGCCGAATCCCTCGGCGCAACACCCGCGACGACGGCGCGCACCAACGGTCCGAAGGGCGCTGCACATGCCGGCGGTGCCGGATCCCCCAGTGGAAACGGCAGCGGCGGCTCGACCCCGCAGGCCGCCGGTTTCCTCTCAGAGCAAACCGGGCTCACCGCGTGGACTTTCGGAGCTATCGAACGCCAAGTGACGCGCACAGTGAAGGGGCACGATGTCACGGGTTTTCCCGCTCTCGTGGATGAGGGCACATCCGTTGCGTTGCGGGTGTTCCAGACCCGGGCGGAGCAGGAGCCGGCAATGCGCGGCGGCGTTATCCGGCTGCTCGCGCTGCGGGTTCCCGCCCCGGACCGCTACGTCCTGGAACACTTGAACAACACGGAGAAGTTGACGTTCAGCCAGAATCCCCATGGTTCGGTAAGTGCCTTGATTGCCGACTGCGTCCTCGCGGCCATCGACAAGCTGACTCCGGCCGAACTTCCGTGGGACAAGGAGGCATTCGACGCCCTGTACGAGCTGGTCCGTGCGGAACTGATCGACACCGTCTTCACGGTGACCGCCGTCGTCGAACGCATCTTGGGCAGCACACGGCGGATCGAGAAGCAACTCAAGGGCAGCACGAGCCTCGCCTTGATCAGCGCGCTCAACGACATGAAGAGCCAACTCGAGCAACTCGTGTTCCCCGGTTTTGTGGCACGGACGGGCTACGCCCAACTGAGCCAGCTGCCGCGGTATTTGGCCGCAATCGAGAAGCGCCTCGAAAAGCTCCCGAACAATGTCCAGCGTGACGGGCTGAACATGTCCGTTGTTCAGGCGTTGGAGGACGACTACGACGACGCTGTCTCCGCGCTGCTGCCTGGCCGACGGGCAGGAGCTGAATTAACACGGGTGCGCTGGATGATCGAGGAGCTGCGCGTGAGCCTCTTCGCCGTCGAACTCGGCACGGCCTACTCAGTCTCGGAAAAGCGCATCCGCGCGGTTCTCAACCAGGCGCTGGCCCCCGCGTAGCCGGGGCGGTACCAACGCCCGCTCACCTATATGGCCAAATCCCAGGACGCCCGCTCACCTATACGGCCATTCCTGCCAAAGGTGAGCGAGCGTTTGGGAAAACACCACCAAAGGTGAGCGAGCGTTGCCCCAACTCAATCTGCTGGAACGTACTCGCCGTGTCCGGCGGCGACGAGCCCGGCGCGGAGTTTTGCCGCATTCGCGTCGAGCCGGGCAGGGTCCGGGTTGTGCTCCACGGTTCCGAAGTCGAAATCGGCCAGGGACGTTGCCGGGAAGACGTGCACGTGGAAGTGCTCCACTTCGAAGCCCACCACGGACAGTCCCGCCCGTGGTGCGCCAAACGCCTCCACTTGTGCCTTGCCGATTGTCTGCGCGACCGACATGACTTTGTTGAGGAGCTCGGGAGGGACGTCGGTCCAGCGGTCCACCTCTTCGCGCGGCACCACGAGGGTGTGGCCATCGGTCAGCGGGGCGATGGTCAGGAAAGCCACCACGTCGTCGTCCTTCCAGACAAAACGTCCGGGAATCTCGCCGTTGATGATCTTGGTGAAGAGGGTGCTCATACGTCTGCCTTTTCCGAAGGGGGCTGAAGGGTCTTGGTATCGAGGACGAAACGGTATTTGACGTCGCCGGCAACCATGCGGTCGTAGGCTTCATTGAGTTGCCGGGCGGTGACCACTTCGACTTCGCTGACGACGCCGTGCTCAGCGCAGAAATCCAGCATTTCCTGGGTCTCGGCAATGCCGCCGATCAACGAGCCTGCATAGGAGAGCCGCCGCCGGATCAGCGCGCCAGGACTGACCGGAGGCATGTCGGTGGGAGGCAGCCCCAACTGGAAGAGGGCGCCGTTCAGCCGCAAGGTCCGGAAGTACGGGTTCAGGTCATGGGGCGCCGCGACGGTGTCGATAATGACGTCGATAGTGCGGTCGGCGCCTTCCATGGCTTCGGAGTCCTTCGAGAGGATCACGTCGTCCGCACCGAGCTCTATTGCCGCCTCGACCTTGGCATCCGAGGTGGTGAAGACCACCACGTGCGCCCCCATGGCTTTCGCGATCTTGACCGCCATGTGTCCCAGTCCGCCGAGGCCGACGACGCCCACAACGTCCCCCTCCTCGACGTCGAAGTAGCGAAGCGGCGAGTAGGTGGTGATGCCCGCGCACAGCAAGGGCGCCGCCGCGGCCGGGTCAAGGCCCTCGGGAACGCGCAACACGAAGCGGCGGTCAACCACCACGGAAGTGGAGTAACCGCCTTGGGTGATGGCGCCGCCGTTCCGGGAATCCTTCACCCCATAGGTGCCGACGTTTCCGCGTTCGCAATACTGCTCCAAGCCTTCGAGGCAGCTATCGCACTCGCGGCAGGAGTCCACCAAGCAACCGACGCCCACCAGGTCTCCGGGCACGAAGTCGTCGACGGCGGAGCCCACCCGACGGACCCGGCCCACGATTTCGTGGCCTGGGACGAGCGGATAGCTCTGGGCACCCCATTCGCCCCGCGTCGCGTGGACATCGGAGTGGCAAAGACCGCAGAAGTCGATCTCGATCTCGACGTCGTCTTCCTTGGGAACGCGGCGGGCCACTGTCAGCGGGACAAGACCGCTTTCCGCGGAAGTGGCGCCGTATGCGGCCGCCAGGGTCGGCATGCCTTTCGCGGCCACGGGTGCAGCGGGGCTGGCCTCCGCGGTCTCGTCACTCACGACGAGCGGCTTGCCAAGGGGCGGAGGAACGGGGCGTCCGGGAGTCATGCCTCGACGCTACCCCTGCGGGCGGATTTTTTGCCACTCCGCGCTGCCATACCCCTCCGGCGTCACCGGACCCATGACTCATGGGCTCGGAGTGCCTAGCGGCGCTGCACCGGTGACAACCGGGTTGGCGTCGAGCGAGGACCATTGCGAAAAGGAGCCCGGGAAGAGGGCTGCCCTGAATCCGGCGATTTCGAGGGCGGCGATTTCGTGGGCTGCCGTCACCCCGGAGCCGCAGTAAACCGCTACCTTGCTGCCTTCGTCGATGCCCAGGGCAGCAAATCTATTGCGGAGCTGCGCTGCGCGGAGGAACGTGCCGTCCGGTCCGAGGTTTCCGCTGGTGGGGGCGCTCAGCGCGCCGGGAATGTGTCCCGCGCGGGGATCAATGGGTTCGATTTCGCCCCGGTAGCGCTCCCCCGCCCGGGCATCGAGAAGGATTCCACGGCTGTGCCAGTCAGCCGCGTCCTCCATGCTGATGGCATCCATGTGGCCGTGTCCAAGCACGACGTCGCCCGGAACCGGCGGTTGCTCGTCCTGCGCCAGCGGGTGGCCTGCGGCGCGCCAGGCACCCAGTCCACCGTCGAGCAGGAAGACGGAATGGAAACCGGCGTCCCGCAGCAGCCACCACAACCGTGCCGCGGCAGTGCTGCCGCTGTCGTCGTAGGCAACCACGGTATCGCCGTCGTTGATTCCCCAGGCACGGGCGCTCCGCTGCAAAGCAGCGGTGGACGGCAACGGATGCCTCCCCTGGCCCTCGGCCGTGGGATCGGCGAGTTCGTGATGGAGGTCCACATAGACCGCGCCAGGGATGTGGGCTTGGCGGAAGTGCGAATGGCCGTGCGGATCGCCCAACACCCACCGGACGTCGAGCAACACAGTCCGCTTGCCCGCATCCATGCGGTCCTTGAGTGCGGCTGCGTCAATGATCGTGGCCATCAAATCTCCTTTGTTTTGCTGTGTCTACCAAACGATTGCGACGCTGCCGCCGTGCAGCTGCCGACCGGCTACCAGCCTATCCTTGGGCGGCAGCCTCCGCCGGTAGGCTGGATCGGTGAGCACTCTACGCAACCAGGACCGGGCATGGGCCAGCGAGGCAATCCGACGAATCGAAGCCGAGAACAACCGCTCGGCGGATACGCACCTCTACGCAGTGCCGCTCCCCGAACACTGGGGTGTCCAGCTCTACCTCAAGGACGAGTCCACGCACCGTTCGGGCAGCCTCAAGCATCGCTTGGCCCGCTCGCTTTTCCTCTACGGCCTGGTCAATGGATGGATCACGGAAGGGACCACCATCGTGGAGGCTTCCAGCGGGAGTACCGCCGTGTCCGAGGCGTACTTCGCCAGGCTGATCGGACTTCCGTTCATCGCCGTGATGACCCGGACCACCAGCCCGGAAAAGATCGCCCTCATCGAAGAGTTCGGCGGCGCCTGCCTCCTCGTGGATCACGCCTCTGAGGTCTACGCAATGGCCGAGGAGGTTGCCCGGACGTCCGGCGGTTACTACATGGACCAATTCACCTTTGCTGAGCGCGCCACCGACTGGCGCGGCAACAACAACATTGCGGAATCGATTTTCGAGCAACTCGCCCTCGAAGAACATCCGGTGCCCGAGTGGATCGTGGTGGGCGCCGGCACCGGCGGCACCAGCGCCACGATCGGCCGGTACCTGCGGTACCACTGCCACTCAACGCGGCTGGCCGTGGTCGATCCTGAAAATTCCGCGTTCTACCCCGGCTGGCGCGACGGCGTCTCGGACTACACGACGGGAATGCCATCCAGGATCGAAGGCATCGGACGGCCGCGCATGGAACCCAGCTTCGTCCCGGCCGTCATCGACACCATGATCCAGGTCCCCGATGCCGCTTCTGTGGCCGCCATGCGGCACCTGCGCAGGCTGGCCGGGCTGCACGCCGGGCCCTCCACGGGAACCAACCTGTGGGGTGTTTGCCAACTGATTGCCGAGATGGTGGCCCAGGGAAAGCGCGGCAGCATCGTGTCACTCATGTGCGACGCCGGTGATCGCTACGCGGGCAGCTACTACAACCCGGACTGGCTCGCTGAGCGCGGCCTGGATCCCGCCCCATACGAGGCCGTACTGGCCGACTTCTTCGAGACGGGTACGTGGCCAGGCAGCATGTAGGCGGCGCAGACTGAGCTAGACCTCCACGGACTCGAGCGGCGACAACCTCGCATAGCGGGTACCGTACTTCGCGCCGATCCGGGTTACGTGGCCTTCCACCAAACCGCGTCCGAGTTCGTTGAGCAGGCCATCGTGGACCGGGTAGGCCTGGGGTGCGCGGACCGCGATCACGAAGTCAACCACTTCGCCCACCTTTGACCACGGCGCGTGGATGGGCACCAGCAGGGTTTGCACGTCGATGCCATCGGGGACGACGAATGAGTCCCCGGGGTGGAAGACATTTTCGTCCACGAGGTAGCCGATGTTGGCCACCACCGGAATCTGCGGGTGGATGAGGGCATGCTGCCCTCCGAAGGAACGGATCGCGAAGCCCCCGGTTTCAAAAGAGGTGCCGGGTTCGACGGCGTGTACACGCTCGCCGTCGTCGCCCGCCTTCTCGGCAAGTCGGGACGCGACACCGGAGGGTGCGTGCACCTGCAGCCCTGGGTTTCCCTTGAGGGCTCCGACGACGGCGTCCACGTCCACGTGGTCGGCGTGCTCATGGGTGATCAGCACCGCGTGGGCGCCCGCAAGGGCTTCCTCGGACTCGGAAAAAGTCCCGGGGTCGATCACAAGGACCTGGCTGTCCTTTTGCAGGCGGACACAAGCGTGGGTGAACTTGGTGAGCTTCATGCAGCCAGCCTAGGACGGGCCTCCAATGGTGTCCACGAACCGGCGTCCGAGCGTGGCCTGCTGGTAACGTTGGTACTTGCGAACAACCACATCGAAATGAGTCCACGAATGTCACAGGGCGCCAATGCCGCCACGTCCGGGCCCTCAGCCCGGTCGCTTCCGGATGCCAAGGATCCCGCCGTCAAAGAGCAGCGCGTCACCAAGCAACGCCTGGCCGTCAGCGCCGCCCTGGACGAACTCGACGATTTCGTGAGCACCCAGGAACTGTACCGGCTGCTCCAGAACCAAGGCGTCTCGGTGTCCCTGGCCACGGCCTACCGCATCCTGCAGTCACTTGCCGACGACGGCCTGATCGATGTCCTGAGAAATGCCGATGGCGAAGCCGTCTACCGCCGCTGCGCGGTCACAGGCCACCACCACCATTTGCTGTGCCGCAATTGCGGCAAGGCCGTCGAAGTGGAAGCTCCGGCGGTGGAGACGTGGGCAGCCCGGGTGGCTGCCGAGAACGGCTACACCGAAGTGGCGCACACGGTGGAGATTTTCGGGCTCTGCCCCGAGTGCACTGCCAAGAAGGCCGCGGGCCTGCTCTAGCCGGCTACCGCCTGGTCTTCCACTGCCTGGCCCACGGCAGCGTGGGGACGGACGATCCGGCCGTTGATCCCCCGTTTGACGCGCACGTTGCCGATGACCCGGCACACCACATAGATCAGGAACGACAACGTGGTGACATACGGGCTGATGGGAATCCTGCTGCCGAGCGCCAGGAGGATGCCGCCCACAGTGGCCGTGATCGCAAAGACCACGCTCAACAAGACCACGAGCCGCGGCGAAGTGGTCACGCGAAGGGCAGCGGCAGCGGGCGTGATCAGCAAGGCCAGCACCAGAAGCGCGCCGACTATCTGGATGGACAAGGCAACGCTGACGCCGAGCAACACCATGAAGGCAATTGCCAGGCCGCGGACAGGCACTCCCCTGGCTTCCGCCATCTCAGGATCCACACTGGCGAAGCTGAGCGGGCGCCATATCGCGGCCAGAGCGAGCATGACCACCACGGCCGTGCCTGCCAGGACCTGGAGCTGGACAGTGTCCACTGAGACGATCTGGCCGGTCAGTAGCCCGAACTTGTTGGCCGCCCGGCCTTGGTAGAGGGCCAGGAACAAGATGCCCAGGCCTAGCCCGAACGGCATGATGACGCCAATGATCGAGTTCTTGTCCCGCGCCCGGACGCCCATGAGTCCCAGAAGCAGCGCAGCCGCAACGGATCCCGCGAGCGAACCGAAAATGATGTCCGCCCCGATAAGCAGGGCAAAGGAGGCACCGGCGAAGGACAACTCCGAAATGCCGTGCACCGCGAAGGCGAGGTCCCGCTTCATGACAAAAGTGCCTATGAGCCCGCCGAGCAGGCCAAGGACCGCACCGGCCCAGATGGAATTCTGGACCAGGGCCAGCAGTTCGCCATAGTTTTCAAAGTTGAAGATGGTGTGCAGGATGCTTCCGAGATCCATTTAGTGACCTTCCTCCACACCGGCGTGGGCGTCATCGTGGTAGTGCGTCGTCGCGTCCGGAAGGCCGACGACGACGATCCTGCCGTTCGCGCGGATGACCTCAACGCGGCTGTTGTACAGCTCGGACAGGACCTCGGTGGTCATGACCTCTTCCGGTGTTCCCACGCGGAACCTGCCGCCGGCAAGGTAGAGGACGCGGTCTACGTAGTCGATGACCGGGTTGATCTCGTGCGTCACGAACACCACGGCGCTGTTCCGCTCGTGGCATTGCTGGTTGATGAGGGCACTTACGGCCTGCTGGTGGTGCAGGTCCAAAGACAGCAGCGGTTCGTCGCAGAGCAGGAGTTCAGGCTCCGCGGCAAGGGCTTGTGCAACCCGGAGCCTCTGTTGCTCGCCACCGGACAATTGGCCAAGCGGTACGCGGGCGTAGTCACTCGCCCCCACCAAGTCCAGGAGGGCGTCGACGCGCTCATTGACGGCCTTGGCCTTGATCCGCAGGCCCCAACGGTGGCCGTCGACGCCGAGGGCCACGAGGTCCCTGGCGCGCAAGGGCGTATCCGGAGCAAAGGACTTCTGCTGCGGGATATAGCCGATTTTCCGGCTGCCACGTTCCACGGCCTGTCCGGCCACGGTCACCGTCCCCGAGTGAAGCTGCTGCAAACCGAGGAGGACTTTGAGGAAGCTGGTCTTGCCGCTGCCGTTGGGGCCGAGCACAGCGAAGAACTCACCCGCCTGGATGTCCACGTCGAGGTCCTTCCAGAGGGCCCGTTGGCCAAACTGGAGGCCCGCGCCGCGAAGGCTCACTACCGGTGTCAAAAAGAATCCTCGATCCATGGGGTTCGCGAAGAGATGTCGCTGCCGGCCTGCACTTGGATGAACAGGGAGGGCCCCGCAGCCGCCCTGTATATCTTAGGACGATTGCGGGGCCCGTCTGTTCGTATCTGCATAGGCCTTTACTTGTTCAGGGCAGCAGCAACGTTGCCCACATTGTCCGTCATCCAGGCAACGTAGTCCTTGCCCTCGGGAAGTGTCTCGGTAAAACCGATCACCGGGACGCCGGCAGCAGTTGCCGCGGCCTTCAGCTTTTCCGTCTCAGCGCTGGCGGTCTGCTCGTTGTACGCGAGGAAGCGAACCGACTTCGAGGAAATCAGATCGCTCGTTTCCTTGACCGCTGCCGGCGGAACGTCCGAGCCGACCTCAATGGCGTGGCTGAATTCCTCGGGCGTCTTGTTCTCCAAGCCCGCAGCCTCAAGCAAGTACCCCGGTACGGGCTCTGTAACCGCTACCGGAGCGGAACCCTTGGAAGCCTTGATCGCTGCGACTTTGGCGCTGAGTCCGGTCAGCGAAGACTTGAACTTGTCGGCATTGGCGGTGAAGGTCTTGGCATCGGCGGGGTTCAGGCTTCCGAGCTTCGCAGCGATAGCATCGGCCACTTTCGCCATCGCGTCGAAGTTGTACCAGACGTGCTCGTTGAACCCTTCCGGCACCGCTGAGGGAGATGTGCCGGCCGTGGCCGCGGGAAGGAGCCCGGAGACGTTGACGGCGGTAAGGGTCTTGTCCGCCGCGACCTTGCTGTCATCGGCCAGCTTGCTGAAGAAGTCGTCGTAGCCCGCGCCGTTGTCGATCACCAATTGGGCCTTGGAGACGGCCAGCTTGTCCTGGGTGCTTGCCTCGTAGGAGTGCGGATCCTGGCTGGTCTTGCTGATGATGGAGGTGACTGACACTTTGTCACCGCCGACGCTCTTGGCGATGTCGCCGTACACGCTGGTGGAGGCCACTACGTCGATCACCCCGGAGGGCGACGACGGCGCCGTCGCGGCGGGTGCCGCGCATGCGGAAAGCAGGACTGCCAGGCCCGCGGAAGCGGCAAGCGAAAGGCGGGCGGCAAGGGAAAGGCGGGCGGCGGCACGACGCACGGAAAACCTCGGATCTACCGAATCAAGCACAACAGGGGACTCCATGAGTGTACCCGCAAATGGGAATGATTCCTATTTAGAATTTTGGGCGGCTCCTGCCGGCCCCGTTGGAGGCCAGCAGGAGGTTACGCTGATTCCGTTCCGCCCAGCCGTCGGATTCCCCTGGCCTGGGTGGCGTCGCGGATCTCGCCCACAAGCTGTTCGATGACGTCTTCCAGGAACAACACCCCCAGAGTCGCACCGCCCGTCCCCACCACGCGACCCAGGTGCGAGCCGGTCCGCTGCATCACGGCCATGGCATCTTCAATCTCGTCCTCCGGTGCGAGGTTCACGAGGGACCGGATCCGGCTTTCCGCGATCGGATAGCGGCGCCCTTCCTCGGGAATGGAAAGCACATCCTTGATGTGAAGGTAGCCGGTCAGCTCACCGTCGTCGTCCAACACGGGGAAGCGTGAGAAACCGGTGCGGCTGACCGCTTTCTCGAGTTGCCGCGGCGTCGAGCCAGGCTTGAGCGTGACGAGTTTGTCCAGCGGCACCATGATGTGCGCAGCGGTGTGCTCGGAAAACTCCAAAGCGCCGCTCAGCAGGCCGGCGTCGTCGTCCACCAGCCCGTGACGGGTCGATTCCTGCACGATGGACTGCACTTCCTCGAGGGTAAAGGAGGAGGTCACCTCGTCCTTGGGCTCGATCTTCATCAAGCGAAGGATGCGGTTGGCCAGCCAGTTCAGCGTCCAGATGACGGGCTTCACGAAGCGGGCCACGTGGACCAACGGCGGCGCCAGAAGCAAAGCCGCCTTGTCTGCGACCGAAACAGAGATGTTCTTGGGGACCATCTCGCCAAAGGTGACATGCAGGAAGGTGACCGCGAGCAAGGCAACCGCAAACGCGATGACATCCGCCAATTCAACCGGGACGCCCACGGACTCCAGCGGTGCCCCCAGCAAATGGTGGATGGCAGGCTCGGCCACGAGGAGAATCAGCAAAGAACACACCGTGATGCCAAGCTGGGCACACGCCAACATCAGCGAGACGTGTTCCATCGCATAGAGGGTGGTCTGCGCGCGCTTTGACCCGCGTTGGGCCAAAGGCTCGATCTGGCTGCGGCGCGCAGACATTACGGCAAACTCGGCGCCGACAAAGAAGGCGTTGCCGATCAACAGCACCACGAGCCACAGGATTCCTGCCCAGTCGCTCATGCGGCACGTCCTTTACGGCTGGTTTTGGCCACGGGGTTGCCTACGGCATCGCCTGCAGAACCGCCGGACCCCTTGCTCAACCGCTTGCTGGCCTGCTTCCTGCTTTGCCATCCGTTCGAATCGCTTTCCGCTGTGCCAATTTCGGTGCCTTCGTCGTCGTCGGCGTCACCGTCGGGCGCCGTGGGGTGGAAACAAATGCGGTCGATCCGGCGGCCGTCCATCCGGGTGACGGCCAGCGTGCCGCCGCCGGCCTCGACGACGTCGCCGACCATCGCGATCCGGCCAAGTTGGCTCATGACGTAGCCACCCACGGTTTCGTAGGCGGGGTCGTCGGGAACCGTGAGGCCCGGGATCTGTTCACTGACCTCGTCCGGACGCAATAATCCGGGAAAATACCAATCCCCCGAGGCGCTCTGCAGCAATCCGGGCCGGACCCTGTCGTGCTCATCCGCCACCTCGCCGACGATTTCCTCCACCAGGTCCTCAAGGGTGGCGATCCCCGCAGTTCCGCCGTACTCGTCAAGCACGACGGCGAGTTGCAGGTTGCCCTCGCGGAGTTCCAAAAGCAGGGCGTCAAGATGGATGGTCTCGGGAACGCTCAGGACTTCGGACATGATGGCTCCGGCCTCCAGCCGGCTCCTGCGTTCCGACGGGACTGACACGGCTTTCTTGATGTGCACCACGCCCCGGATGTCATCGGCCGATTCGCCGATGACCGGGAAGCGCGAATACCCGGTCCGCCGGGCCGCTTCGATGATGTCCGACACGGGCTGGTCGGCGTCGATGGTTTCCATGCGGATGCGCGGGGTCATGACGTCGGCCGCCGTACGCGCCGAGAAATTCAAGGTCCGGGCAACAAAGTTGGCCGTCCCGGCGTCGAGGGTTCCCAGCTCTGCCGAACGGCGCACCAGGGAGGCCAGTTCAGAAGGCGAGCGCGCGCCAGAGATCTCCTCCTTGGCCTCGAGTCCCACAAGGTTGAGCACCTTGTTCGAGAAGCCATTGAGCACAATGATTGCGGGCTTGAACACGGCCGTGAACATCAGTTGCGGGCGGGCCAGCGCCCGGCCGAGCGGAAATGCCAAGGCCAGGGCCATGTTCTTGGGAACGAGTTCGCCGATCAGCATCGACAAGCCGGTAGCGAAGGCCATGGCCAGGATGAGCGACAAGGACTGGGCAGCAGCCTCAGGCAGCCCGGCCCAAAGAAGCGGTCCGTGCAAGAGGGAGCCGACCGATGGCTCCATGACGAAGCCGGTCAGCAAGGTGGTGAGGGTGATCCCCAATTGGCAGCTCGAGAGCTGGGTAGAAAGGGATCTGAGGCATCTGAGCAACGCCTCGGCGGCGTGGTCGCCGCCGTCGACCGCTCTTTGGACCGTTGACTGGTCGAGTGCCACGAGTGAGAACTCGACGGCTACAAAGAAGCCGGTGCCCAGAATCAGGAGCACGCCGGCGAGAAGGAAAAGCCACTCCATTAGAGGCCGCCGGATCGTGCGGAGGGCAGGAGCAGGGCACCAGGAGGGCTACAGGCTGGTTGGCCCGGCGGGGGTTGGTCGGACGCAGCGGATGAGCGATCCGCCGACCGGCCGGCCAGGAGATCCGGAGTGCGATGGGCATGTGTACGGGTATTGCCGGCTCGGCGGGTGCGCTGCGCGGAGATTGCCGAACGGCTTCCCCTGCAGCTCCCAGGCCGGCACCTAGAATTACTGTCCATAAGAATTCAAGTCTACAGTCCGGCCGAGACGCGGCTTCACGCGACTTCACCGGCCAGGGCCGGGCTCTGCGACGCAGCAAACGACCGGAAAATCCCGGGAAAGATGAGCCCCCTCCGGACGCAAAAGCCGGGCCATCCCGCCTTCAGCATGATTTAGGTCACCACTATTGGCAGATAGCCGCCGCTCGTCACTAGACTGGCTAGGGTCTGAGTTCGCGGGACCCGGACCCTGGCTCGCCTTGCACCCCCCTGCAGTTCCCCGGGCCAGCTGGAAATCAACACTCATGGAAGAGGCGTATTTCAAGTGCCAGAGCAGCCAAGCCACCGTCTACCCGAGGAATTTGGCGGAAACGAGTGGCTCGTTGACGAACTGTACGAGCGGTACCAACAGGACAAGAATTCGGTCGACGCCAAGTGGTGGCCGCTTTTCGAGTCCTTCGATACCGCTGACGGCACTTCTTCCAACGGAACATCAGCAGCCCCTGCCAACCCTCCCACTCGCGAAATTCCTGTCGTGGCACAGGCCGCCGCAACGGCAATGACGCCGGTCGCGCCCGTGGTTGCCCCGGCAGCTCCCCCCGCCGCCCCCGCACCTGTTCCGGCTGCTCCCGCGGCACCGGTCAAGAAGGCACCGGCCACTGTCGCCAAGGACGGCGCGCAGAAGCCATCCGACGGCAGCCAGTCCCAGCCGATCCCGGCACAGCTTCCCAAGAGCACCAAAGCTCCCACCCCGCCGGAAGAGGACGTCGTCTCCGTCCTCCGTGGTCCGGCCAAGGCCATTGCGTCCAACATGGTCATGAGCCTTGAGGTTCCTACCGCCACGAGCGTCAGGGCCGTTCCTGCCAAACTCCTGATCGACAACCGCGTTGTCATCAATTCCAACCTTGCCCGCGCCCGTGGCGGCAAGGTTTCCTTCACCCACCTCATCGGCTACGCAGTGGTCCGCGCACTGTCCCAGTTCCCGTCGATGAACGTGTACTACGACGAAGTGGATGGCAAGCCCGTTGCCGTGCAGCCCGCGCACGTCAACTTCGGCATCGCCATTGACATGCCCAAGCCCGATGGCACGCGCCTCCTGATGGTTCCCAACATCAAGAAGGCCGAAACGATGAACTTCGCGGAGTTCTGGCACACCTACGAAGACCTCATCAAGCGCGCGCGCAACGGCAAGCTCACGGCGGACGACCACGCCGGCACCACCGTGTCCCTGACAAACCCGGGCGGCATCGGCACCGTGCACTCCGTGCCCCGGCTCTCGAAGGGCCAGGCCGCCATCATCGGCGTCGGAGCCCTCGACTACCCGGCCGAGTGGCAAGGCGCGAGCGAGAAGATCATCGCCCAGAACGCCATCAGCAAGATCCTCACGCTGACGTCCACGTACGACCACCGCGTCATCCAGGGTGCCGGAAGCGGCGAGTTCCTCAAGCTCGTCCACCAGCTCCTCCTCGGTGCCCAGAACTTCTACGACGAGATCTTCGAAGCGCTGCGCATTCCCTACGAGCCCGTCCGTTGGAGCCCCGACCTCCAGGTCGACCCCGCTGACGAAATCAACAAGGTTGCCCGGATCCAGCAGTTGATCCACTCCTACCGGGTCCGCGGCCACCTCATGGCAGATACGAACCCCCTCGAATACGTCCAGCGCAAGCACCCGGACCTCGACGTGCTGACCTATGGCCTCACCCTGTGGGACCTGGACCGCGAGTGGCCCACCGGCGGATTCGGCGGCAAGCCGATGCTCAAGTTCCGCGACATCCTGGGCGTCCTCCGCGACGCTTACTGCCGCACTACGGGCATTGAGTACATGCACATCCAGGAACCCGAAGAACGCAAGTGGTTCCAGGACCAGGTGGAGCACCCGTACTCCAAGCCGAGCCGCGAAGAGCAACTGCGCATCGTATCCAAGCTCAACGCAGCAGAGGCCTTCGAAACCTTCCTGCAGACCAAGTTCGTGGGCCAGAAGCGATTCTCCCTCGAAGGCGGGGAATCCCTGATTCCGCTGCTGGACACCATCATTTCCGACGCCGCCGACGACGGACTCGACGAAGTCGCGATCGGCATGGCCCACCGTGGCCGCCTCAACGTGCTCACCAACATCGCGGGCAAGACGTACGCCCAGGTGTTCCGCGAGTTCGAAGGCACCCAGGACCCCCGCTCGGTGCAGGGCTCGGGCGACGTCAAGTACCACCTCGGCACCGAGGGCACGTTCACGTCGGACAACGGCAATGAGACCAAGGTCTACCTCGCCGCCAACCCGTCCCACCTCGAAGCGGTTGACTCCGTGCTTGAAGGCATTGTCCGGGCCAAGCAGGACCGGCTGGACCAGGGCGAGGCGTTCCCCGTGCTGCCCATCATGGTCCACGGCGACGCCGCGTTTGCAGGCCAGGGCGTTGTCGCGGAAACGCTCAACTTGTCCCAGCTGCGCGGTTACCGCACCGGTGGAACCATCCACATCATCGTGAACAACCAGGTCGGCTTCACCACCGCACCGTCGTCGTCGCGCTCTTCGACGTACTCCACCGACGTGGCCAAGATGATCCAGGCTCCGGTCTTCCATGTGAACGGCGACGACCCCGAGGCCGTGGTGCGCATCGCGCAGTTGGCCTACGAGTTCCGCCAGCGATTCCACAAGGACGTCATTGTGGACATGGTGTGCTACCGCCGCCGTGGACACAACGAGGGCGACGACCCCTCGATGACGCAGCCGCTCATGTACAACCTCATCGAAGCCAAGCGCTCCGTCCGCAAGCTCTACACGGAATCCCTCATCGGCCGTGGCGACATCACCGAGGACGAAGCCGAACAGTTGCTGCGCGACTACCAGGAACGCCTCGAACGCGTCTTCGCGGAGACCCACGCCGCACAGACTTCGCCTATCCCGATCATCACGGCGGATTCCGCCGCGGTGTCGGACATCGAGCGTCCCATCGCCCAGCAGGCGGACTTCGGCACCAACGCGCCGGCCACCACCGCCATTTCAGCCGAAATGCTGCAGCGGATCGGCCAGGCGCACCTCGATATTCCGGAAGGCTTCACGGTCCACTCCAAGCTCAAGCAGCTCTTGGAGAAGCGTGAGCAGATGTCCCGCGAAGGCGGCATCGACTGGGGCTTCGGCGAGATCGCGGCCTTTGGTTCGCTCGTCATGGAGGGCGTCCCCGTCCGCCTCGCCGGCCAAGACTCCCGCCGCGGCACGTTCGTTCAGCGTCACGCCGTGTTCCACGACCGCGCCAACGGCAGCGAATGGATGCCGCTGGGCAACCTGAGCGGGGATCAGGCCAAGCTGTGGATCTACGACTCCTTGTTGTCCGAATACGCGGCCATGGGCTTCGAGTACGGCTACTCCGTGGAACGCCCGGACGCCTTGGTGCTGTGGGAGGCCCAGTTCGGTGACTTCGTCAACGGTGCACAGACCATCATCGACGAATTCATCTCCTCGGCCGAGCAAAAGTGGGGCCAGCGTTCCTCGCTCGTGCTCATGCTGCCCCACGGGTACGAAGGCCAGGGACCGGACCACTCGTCCGCACGCATCGAGCGCTTCCTGCAGCTTTGTGCCGAGGACAACATGATCGTGGCGAACCCCACCACGGCCGCCTCGCACTTCCACTTGTTGCGCCGGCAGGCTTACAGCCGTCCGCGCAAGCCGCTTATCATCTTCACTCCGAAGCAGCTTTTGCGCCTCAAGGGTGCGGCTTCAGCGGTGGAGGACTTCACCACGGGCGGCTTCAAGCCGGTCATCGGCGAACACGAGCCCCTTCAGGCACAGAGCGTTGACCGCGTGATCCTGGTTTCCGGCCGCCTGTACTACGATCTTCTGGCGAACCGGCAGAAGACCGGCGACACGTCGACTGCGATCATCCGCCTGGAGCAGCTGTACCCGCTGCCCCAGGCCCAGCTCGAGGCGGAACTGGCCAAGTACCCGAACGCCGACATCGTCTGGGCGCAGGACGAACCCGCCAACCAGGGTCCGTGGCCGTTCATCGGCTTGAACCTGCCGCAGGCACTGGACCGCAAGGTCCGGCTCGTTTCGCGTCCGGCATCGGCCTCTACGGCAGCCGGTTCGATGAAGCGCCACAGCGCTGAACAGGCCACGTTGCTCAAGCAGGCATTCGAACGCAAGTAACCCTCAAAAGAGAAGGCCGCCCGGCTGGAGGTTCAATACCCGCTTCCAGCCGGGCGGTTCTGTTTAATGGAACAAGTGCCCGGTGATCCAGCCGCCCGGCCGGGCACAGTGCAAGGACCGCAACGTTTGGTGAAGAGGTAACCGTGGAAGACAGGAAGCTGCGCATCGCAGCTGTTGGTGATGAACTACTCGCCGGGCTCGGTGACCCCAGGGCCTTGGGCTGGCTCGGAAGGGTTCTTGCGCGGACTCCCCAGGACTCCGTTCCCGTGGAGAGCTACTCGCTTCCCTGCCCCATGGAGGGCACGGAGGGCCTTGCGGCGCGCTGGCTCGACGAAGCCGGGAGACGCTTCAGCAACGTCCACGAAAACCGCCTCGTGATCGGTTTGTCCGGCCGCGACATCGAATTCGGTGTCTCCACGGCACGCAGCCGCCTCAATCTTGCCAATATCCTCGACGGGGCGTCCCAAAGCAACATCGAAGTATTCGTCGTCGGTCCACCACCCACGCTGGACCCGGCCAAGAACCGCCGGATCGCGGAACTCAATGCCGCATTTGCGGACGTCACCACCCGCCGCAACCACCACTACGTCGACACGTTCTCGCCGTTGCTCAACCACGAACAGTGGCGCACCGACCTCGCTGCGAATGGCGGCACCCCGGGCCAAGCGGGCTACGGGCTCATGGCCTGGCTCGTGTTGCACCGCGGCTGGTTCCAGTGGTTGAGGATCGCCCAGCCGGAATAGCCAGGGCCCGAGGCACCCCTCTCGCTTTCGGGACCCATTGCCAAGCGCGATATCGCGATATATCGTGAATTCATCAACGCGATATATCGCGACAATGGTAGCGCAGCAATGGAGGGGCCATGTCAGAAGAGAACTGGACCGTTACCGGTCCGCAGACCATCGACGTCGACGGCGTCCGCTCACTCAAGCTGGGGATCGTCAAGGGTCGCTTCGACGTCGTCACGCACGACGAGGCGACCACCAGGATCGAAGTCTCGGAGATCGACGGCGATCCGCTGAGCGTCAGCCTCATTGACGGCCGGCTCGAGGTCCGCCACCAGTTGCACGGCCCCCAGGGCTGGTTCCGCAACCTGATGGGGACCGTCAACAACACCAGCACCAACACGATCGTCATTAGCATCGCACTGCCAGCCGGCGTCGACGTCGAAGCAGGAACCGTGGGCGGCGACGGCATGGTGTCGGGAGTCACCGGCCATATCCGCCTCAACACGGTGTCCGGGTCAGTCCTCGCGGACGGCACGCGGGGCGAGCTTCACGTCAACACCGTGAGCGGCGAAGTCATCGCCCGAAACCACGACGGCGTCATGACCGCCAAGAGCGTCTCGGGCGAAGTCACGGCTTCGGGCCGTTTCAAGAACATCCGGGCCAATACTGTCAGCGGCGACCTCAGCTTCGACCTTCACGGCTACACCCAGGATTTCGGAGCCAACTCCATTTCAGGGGACCTCACTGTCCGCCTTCCGCATGACGTGGGCGTGGACATCGTGGCCAAGACGGCAAGTGGCACCGTGATGATCGATGACCAGCTCTATGCCCAGTCAGGTGGAAGGGTCCAGACCATCGTTGGCCCTGACGAGCGGCTCATGGTGGCACGCACCAATTCCGTGTCCGGAAAGACCTCCATCATCCATGGCAGTGCGCCAGCCCCCGGAACAACGCACTCAGCACCCGGAGAGGAGGAAGCCTGATGCCGCCCGTCTTTGCCCACGGAGCCCTCCGGCTTTACCTGCTGGCGCTCCTGGAATCAGGCCCCAAGCACGGCTACGAGCTCATCAAGGCCCTCGGCGAACGCTTCGGCGGGACCTACTCGCCCAGTGCCGGAACCATCTATCCGCGCCTTGGCAAACTCGAGGAAGAAGGACTCGTAGCCACCAGCAGCGACGGGCGCCGGACCAACTACTCCATCACCGCGGCCGGACTGGCCGAACTCAACAGCCGACGGCAGGAACTGGCCGACGTCGAGGACAACATCTCCGCCTCCGTGCGGCGCTTGGCCGACAATCTCCGAGACGACATCCGCAGCAACATGCGCGGCTTGCGTGCAGACCTGGCGGCGACTGCCGAAGCCGCGCGAGCCAATGCGAAGTCCGCGGACTTCCAGTCGTGGGCCGGAAGCTACTCTCCGGAGGGACACCGCATCCTGAAGGAAGCCGAAATGATGGTCCAGTCCTTCCGTGATGACATCCGGGTGGAGCTGCGACAGCACGCCGGCTCCAAGGCCCTGACTCCGGTCGCCCTTGAGACCGTGCGCACTGTCCTGGACCAGGCCAGGATCTCCATCCGGAATTCCCTGCGCGGCTGAGTCCCCCGATTCCCTCCGCGGTTGGCCGGCACGGTTCGCGGGGCGGCCCCGTGATGTGGGAGACTGGAGGGCAGCTTTATTGAGTATCAAGAATCTAAGGAGGCCAGCTATGAGCAAGCGTGCACGTAAGCGTCGTGACCGTAAGCGCGGCGGCGCAAACCACGGCAAGCGTCCCAACACCTAAGCCAGCGGCTTAGCGTAAGACTTAATGCGGAGGGCCCCGGAAACCATCAGGTTTCCGGGGCCCTTGCCGTTTGAGGCTGTTAGACGTCCACGGACTTCATAGCGTGGATCCTGTCCAGGATCGAGTTCTTGAGATTCTCAGGAGCCGCTTCCGTACAGGAGCGCTTGACCACGGTGCGAATGACGCACTCAAGGTCGTATTGCTCGGTGCACTCCGGGCAATCTTCCAGATGCACCTTGATCTCTGCGATGTCCTCGCGGGTCAACGCACCATCGAGGTACTCGTAGATACGCTGCATCCGAGCATCGTCGCAGTCGCCCAATCCTTGGCAGCTCATTTCCTTTTCTCCTGTTTTTTGCTTGTGGCCGCGCCCACGGCCAAGGCCTTTTCTTCCGCGCCGGCGCTGATTCCCCGTTCTGCGGCGTAGTCCGCCAGCAGATCGCGCAACATTTTCCTGCCGCGATGAAGCCGGGACATGACCGTGCCGATCGGGGTATTCATGATGTCTGATATTTCCTTGTAGGCGAAGCCTTCGACGTCAGCGAAGTACACCGCGAGCCGGAATTCCTCCGGAATGGACTGCAGGGCGCTCTTCACGTCCGAGTCCGGCAAATGGTCCAGTGCCTCCGCCTCCGCAGAACGCAGCCCCGCCGACGTATGGGACTCCGCCCGCGCCAGCTGCCAGTCTTCGATGGTGTCCGAATTCGACTGCAACGGTTCTCGCTGCCGCTTCCGGTAGAGGTTGATGTACGTATTGGTCAGGATGCGGTACAGCCACGCCTTGAGGTTGGTACCCGGCTTGTACTGGTGGAAGGCGGAGAAGGCCTTGGTGTAGGCCTCCTGGACCAGGTCCTCGGCGTCGGACGGATTCCTGGCCATGCGCATGGCGGCCGAATAAAGCTGGTCGACATACTGCATCGCGTCGCGTTCGAAGCGCGCCCTCCGTTGTTCGGGGGTCTCCGTTGCGAAGTCCACCGCAATCTCGACGTCGGACTCAACCGTCGCGTCGCCGTCGGACGTTGCGTCCGTGACTTCGGTCGCTGCCTTGTACATGGCCGCTGCGGCCGGATCCATGGTGCTCATTGCATCCAAGTCTACTGTCACCCTCCGGGAGTCCCCTGGCAGCTCCCGCCCAAGCGCCAAGTGTCCCTCGCGGTCCTTAACCAAGGCCAAAAAACCATCTCCACTCAAACGACATGACAAAGCGCGGCACCACACACACGCCACAATCCAAGGTCCAGCCCATACCGCACCTTCTTCTGACAACGGCAAGCTCCGGGCAAATATTCCGCAAAGATGCAAGACTAGATCCGACTGCACCCCGTGAACACCGCACCACTTGAACGCAGCACCACCTGAACACCGTGGCACGCCATCCAGGAGGCAAAACATGTCCCTCGTCCGTTTTCTCGCCAGGCCAATGTTGGCTTCCAGTTTTGTCGTCGCAGGGCTGGACAAGCTCAAGAACGCGGATGACACTGCCAAGCAGCTCTCTCCGCTGCTCCGCCGCGCTTCCGAGTCACTGCCTTTCCCGGCGGACGAGAAGACGCTGGCGAGGGTCATCGGCGGTGCGCAAGTGGGCGCCGGCGCCTTGCTGGCACTCGGCAAATGCTCCCGGTTCTCGGCAAGCGTGCTTGCCGGCATCTCGGTCCTGAACACTTTTGTCGAGTGGCGTTCTGCCGACATCAGCACCAAGGAAGGCCGGCTCGCCCGCCGCGCCCAGTTGCTCAAGAACATTTCGCTGACGGGTGGCGTTTTCCTCGCCGCCGTCGACACCGCGGGCAAACCAAGCCTCGCATGGCGTGCCGAACACCTCGCCATGGACGCCAAGAAGGCCACGGGCAAGCAGTTCAAGAAGACAGACCGTGCCGTCCGCAAGGCCGTAGACAACGCAGTTGGAGCATAAGGAAGCATGCCAGGATCCCCCGCCACGCAGACCGACGATTCAGGAAGCGCCACGCCGCCCGCACTCCCCCTGTGGCCGGCACCCTTCGCCAGCCACCCTGTGGATGCCACGGTCACGGTTCCCGGCTCGAAGTCGCTGACCAACCGTTATCTGGTCCTGGCGGCCTTGGCCAACGGCCCAAGCAGGCTGCGGGCACCCTTGCATTCGCGGGATTCCGCCTTGATGGTCGAGGCCTTGCGCCAGCTTGGCGCCACCATCACCGAAGTTCCCGGCGATGGACACTACGGCCCGGACCTTGAAGTCACCCCCATCGATCCCGCGGCCACGGCGTCGGAGACCGCCATCGACTGTGGCCTGGCCGGCACGGTCATGCGCTTTGTGCCGCCGCTCGCGGCCCTCCGCAACGGCGCTTCGGTGTTCGACGGCGACCCCCACGCGCGGCTTCGTCCCATGGGCACCATCATCGAAGCCCTCCGGACACTCGGAGTGGAAGTCAGCGGCCTCGACGGGCATACAGCGAACTCCCTCCCGTTCAAGGTTTCCGGCACAGGCTCTGTCCGCGGCGGCCACTTGGTGATCGACGCAAGCGCTTCGTCGCAGTTCGTCTCCGCCCTGTTGCTGGTCGGCGCCCGGTTCGATGAGGGCCTTCACCTCGAGCATGTCGGCAAGCCCGTGCCGAGCCTCGACCACATCAACATGACCGTCTCGGTCCTGCGCGGCGTCGGAGTGCAGGTGGATGACTCCGTGCCGAACCATTGGCGGGTCGCCCCCGGCACCATTCAGGCGTTCGACGAGAGGATCGAGCAGGACCTTTCCAACGCGGGTCCCTTCCTCGCCGCGGCGTTGGCCACGAAGGGAACCATCCGCATCCCCAACTGGCCGGCCAACACCACGCAAGTCGGGGACCTTTGGCGGGACATCCTCGCCACCATGGGTGCAACCGTCACGCTGGACAACGGCACACTGACGGTCACCGGCGGACCGGAAATCCTGGGAGCGGACTTCGACGAAACCAGCGAACTCGCTCCTACCGTAGCGGCATTATGCGCCCTGGCAACCGGTCCTTCCAGGCTCACCGGCATCGCGCATTTGCGGGGACACGAAACGGACAGGCTGGCCGCGCTGGTCGCCGAGATCAACCGGCTCGGCGGCGACGCCGAGGAAACCAGCGACGGCCTGGTGATCCGGCCCGCAGCGCTGCACGCCGGCGTCGTGCACAGCTACGCCGACCACCGCATGGCTACTGCGGGCGCCATCCTGGGGCTCGCCGTCGAGGGTGTCCAGGTTGAAGACATCGCAACGACGTCAAAGACCATGCCGGAATTCCCGCACATCTGGGCGTCGATGCTCACTGCCGGCGCAGCTGCCGCGGACACCGTTTCAATGGAGACAAGCAACTGACGATGGCTCGCGACGCACGCTCCTGGGATGAGTCCGATGTCCGGATCCGCCCCAACAAGAAGGGCACACGACCCCGTACGAAGGACCGCCCCAGCCACGACGACGCCGTGATCGGGCGTATCATCACAGTCGACCGCGGGCGCTACACCGCGATCGTGGGCGAAAGCTCGGACAACGAGCGCATCGTCATCGCGGCCCGCGCCCGGGAGCTCCGTCGCTCCCCTGTGGTTCCCGGAGACTTCGTAGCGCTCGTCGGCGATGTGTCCGGAGCACCGGACACCCTCGCCCGCCTCGTGCGCGTCGAGGAGCGAAAGACCCTCCTGCGGCGAAGTGCCGATGACACGGATCCGATCGAGCGGGCCGTCGTCGCCAACGCCGACCAGCTCGTGGTGGTGGTTGCGGCAGCCAATCCGGAACCACGCACCGGATTCATCGACCGCGCCTTGGTGGCAGCGTACGACGCCGGAATCGAGCCGCTGCTGCTCGTCACCAAGGCAGATGTCAAGGATCCGACGGAACTACTCGCCAACTATGTGAGCCTCGGTTTCCCCATCATCATCAGCCGGACGGCCGACGCAGGCGCCTCCGGAATCGACGCCCGCTCCGACGACGGCCTGTCCGCCCGCCTCGACAGTGACGCCGTCGGCCAGTTGCGGGACTACCTCGACGGCAAGGTCACCGTCCTCCTGGGCCATTCAGGCGTCGGGAAGTCCACTATGGTGAACGCCCTCACCGGGGCCGAGCGCGCCACAGGCGGGGTCAACGCCGTGACGGGGCGCGGACGCCACACCTCGTCCTCTGCCCTCGCACTGAAGCTCAGCGACGCCCCTGGCGGAAGCTGGATCATCGATACGCCCGGCATCCGTTCTTTCGGCCTCGCCCACGTGAACCCGGACCGCATCCTGCACGCCTTCCCGGACCTGGAGCCGGGGACGGAAAGGTGCGAGCGTGGTTGCAAGCACGATGCCTCCGCCGTTCGATGCGGGCTGGATTCCTGGGTCGCCGAAGGCCACGCGGGCGAGGCCGGCCCCGCCCGCCTTGCATCGCTCCGCAGGCTCCTTGGTGCGGACCCGCGCATGGAAGCCCAAGAGGCCAAGGAACTGGGTACGGTCAACTAACTCAGCGCATGCCGTCCTACCTCCCCGGCTCACCGGCGAATAGACGGTAGTTTGGAACCATGACCCAACCCGATTCGAGCTACAACGACGACCTACGGCTGGCCCATGTGCTGGCCGATTCCGTCGATTCCCTGACAATGGAGCGGTTCAAGGCGCTGGACCTCCAGGTGGAGACCAAACCCGACCTGAGCCCAGTCACCGATGCCGACAAAGCCGCCGAGGAAGCAATCCGTGGGCAGCTCTCCCGCTCCCGGCCCCGCGACGCCGTCCTCGGCGAAGAATTCGGCAGCACGGGCCACGGCTCCAGGCGTTGGATCATCGATCCCATCGATGGGACCAAGAACTTCGTGCGCGGCGTACCCGTCTGGGCTACGCTCATCGCCCTCGTGGACGAGGGCGAAGTAGTAGTGGGGCTCGTGAGCGCTCCGGCGCTCGGCAAGCGTTGGTGGGCGGCCAAGGGCTCCGGCGCCTACATGGGCCGGTCGCTGGCCGCCGCCACCCGGTTGAAAGTTTCCAACGTGTCCCGGCTCGAAGACGCCTCGCTTTCCTACTCCGAGCTTTCCGAGTGGAAGCAGCACGGGAAGCTGGACAACTTCCTGGGCCTCGAGAACGATGTCTGGCGCAGCCGTGCGTACGGCGATTTCTGGTCCTACTGTCTCGTTGCCGAGGGCGCCGTGGACATCGCCGCCGAACCGGAACTCCAGGTCTACGACATGGCCGCCTTGGTGCCGATCGTCACCGAGGCCGGCGGACGCTTCACATCCCTGGATGGCGCGGACGGCCCCTTCGGCGGAAACGCCGTCGCCACTAACTCGATCCTCCATTCCGAGGTCCTCAAGAGGCTCAACCCCGAACTCGACGACCTTCTGTAGCCCCTCCTGTTCACTGAATAAACGACGGCGGACGCCCCCTTTTAGGGGCGTCCGCTGCTTTTTCTTCGGCTGAAGGCACATTTTTCGGGCGGTGTAACAATCCGCTTAACAATCGCGGTCACATTGGAACCCGCCTCGCCGGTGTCCTACTCTCTTTACAGGTCACGAGTGCCAGCGCGAAACCCCGGTTTGCTGGCCGGCAACCCTCCATCGCGGCGGGGTGCCCCGGGTGACGACCCGGCCGGTCCGGAACGGATGCGGCAAGCGCGGACCCCCTGCACGCAGGGGTCCCTCTTGAGTGAGGTCCCATGAGCACAGCCACAATTACTTCTACGGCTCTTTCGCAGCACCACGAAACCGCACAGCAGCTGCCTCGGGCATCCCGCCCGCTGGCCGCGGTCACCGGCGCGGAGTTGCAGGCACCCCTGATCCAGGGCGGCCACATCCGCTACGCCAACCTTGACTACGGCGCATCCGCACCTGCCCTGACGGTTGTTTCCGCGTACCTCAACGAGATCCTGCCGTACTACGCGAGTGTGCACCGCGGCGCAGGCTACGCCTCCCAAATCAGCACCTCCGTCTACGAAAACGCCCGCAACATCGTCCGTGACTTTGTTGGCGGACGGCCGGACGATTCCGTCATTTTCACGCGCAACACCACCGATTCCCTCAATCTCCTGGCCGGCTGCCTGCCGGTCACAGACGGCAAGCACACCGACGAAGTCCTTTACCTGGACATCGAGCACCACGCAAACCTGCTGCCGTGGCAAGGCGTCCCCCACCGAAGCATTGTTGCCGCGGAAACCTTGTCGGAGACCGTAGCCAATGTCCGCACAGCCCTCTCCCATGGTGGCGTCAGCCTCCTGGCTGTCACCGGCGCGTCGAATGTGACCGGCGAAATCCTGCCCATCAAGGAACTAGCTGCCTTGGCCCACGAATTCGGGGCGCGGATTGTGGTGGACGCGGCGCAACTTGCCCCGCATCGCCGCATCAACATCGCCGCCGCGGATGTCGACTACTTGGTTTTCTCGGGGCACAAGCTTTATGCCCCGTTCGGCGCGGGGGTCCTGGTGGGCCGTCCCGACTGGCTCGACGCCGGCACGCCGCACCTGGCAGGAGGCGGCGCCGTCCGGGAGGCACGCCTCGATTCCGTCAGCTGGGCCACGGGACCGGCCAGGCACGAAGGCGGCTCGCCGAACGTTCTCGGTGCGGCCACCCTCGCCCGGGCCACACAAGTCATCGCCAGCCTCGACCACGACGAATGGCACGCCCACGAGGCCGCCATCCGCTCGCACCTGGTCGAAGGCCTCAAGGAAATCGACGGCGTGACCGTGCACCAGATCTTCAGCGACACCGATCCCGAGGACACCATCGGCGTCGTGAACTTCTCGCTCCAGGGCTACGACGCCGGACTTGTGGCGGCCTATCTTGCGGCCGAGCACGGCATTGGCCTGCGCGACGGGCGCTTTTGCGCCCACCCGCTGCTCAAGCGCCTCGGTCTTCCCTCCGGATCCCTCCGGGCCAGTTTCGGCGTAGGATCGCGTTTGGAAGACGCCACTCGGCTCATCGCGGGCATCCAGGCGCTCAAGAGCAATGGCCTCGGTTGGGACTACGTGGTGGACGCCGGCCGTTGGGTGCCCGCGAACGATCACCGCAGCTACCCGGAATGGGCTCCCAACACTCCCGGGACCGCGGGCGCAGCTCCGTGCAGCACCGACTGATTGCGGTAGATTCGTAGGGTATTTTTTCCTGTCCTACGAAGGAGTTTCCGCGTGGCCCCGCGACCCAAAGGCACGTCAGCCGGCCCCAAGCTCTATGAGGAACGGCGCCTTGAACTCGGTCAGAGTTTCCAGGACGGCGGAGAGCACTATGACCGTGTCCGGCCCGGATACCCCGCGGATTCAGCTGACTGGCTGCTGCCGGAAGGCGCGCGGGACGCGGCAGACATCGGCGCGGGCACCGGAAAGTTCACAGCGCTCCTCGTCGAGCGCGGGCTGGCGGTGTCCGCAGTGGACCCCTCCACGGACATGCTCACGCAACTGCGCAAAACGTATCCACAAGTGATCGCCCTGGAGGGCACGGCCGAGGCAACTGGACTCGCGGACTCAGCATTCGACGTCGTCAGCGTTGCCCAGGCATGGCACTGGTGCGATCCCCTCGCCGCCAGCACCGAGATCGCCCGGATCCTTCGGCCCCAGGGTGTGATCGGCTTGATCTGGAACCAGCTGGACACGTCGGTGCTCTGGGTCCATCGTTTGTCTCGCATCATGCATGCCGGCGATGTCCACAAACCGGACTTCCGGCCTGTGGTGGGCCGGGAGTTCACGGGCCTCGAAAGCCATGTGACGCGTTGGGAGGATCCCGTGACTCCGGCGGATATCCTCGAACTCGTGAAGTCGCGCAGTTACTACCTGAGGGCGAATGAGACCACCCGGGCCAAGGTGACGGGCAATCTCGAGTGGTACCTTTTCGAGCATCTGGGCCATGCCGAGGGCGAGGTCATCCCCTTGCCCTATCTCACGCAGAGCTGGCGGGCGCGCAAAGCCTGATGCGGCCTGTTCACGATAGGCTTGGAACCGTGAAGACCAGTGCGCCCTCCTCCTCGATCGAGGACTACGTCAAGGTCATCTACTCCTTCACGGAGTGGCAGGACAAACCCATCACGTCCTCACAGCTCGCGCAACGGCTCGGCGTCGCCAATTCCTCCGTCTCGGAGATGGTCCGCAAGCTCAAGGACCAAGGGCTGGTGGACCACCAGCCCTACAGCGCCATTTCCTTGACCCCCCAGGGAATGCAGCTTGCCCTGGGCATGGTCCGCCGCCACCGCCTGATCGAGACCTACCTCGTGAGGGAGTTGGGCTACAGCTGGGACGAAGTCCATGACGAGGCCGAGATGCTCGAACACGCCGTTTCGGACACCTTCATCGATCGCATGGCCACCAAGCTGGGCAACCCCGGACGCGATCCCCATGGGGACCCCATCCCTGCCGCGGACGGTTCGGTGAGCCTGCCGCATGCGCACCGCATGATCGAGCTCGACGACGGCCATTCCGGCAAGATCACGCGGATCAGCGACGAAAACCCGGAGTTGCTGCGGTACTTGTCCGCAGAGGAAATCGACCTCGACGCCACCATCCAGGTGATTGGCCGCAAGCCGTTCGGTGGTGCCCTGGTGGTCCGGATCGGAAAGGGTCCGGGCAGCCGCGACTATGATCTCGCGGATGAGGTCGCCTCGGCGCTCTGGGTGGCCACCGACGTCGAACACGACGGCTGCGTCCTCGCTGAACACTAACGAAGCCGTGTTGTGGAAGGCGCTGTTCAGGCGCGCTGGGCAGCCGTCCCGCCGTCGTCGGGCGCTTGACCTTCGGGAGAGTCCACTACAGCAGCGCCCAGCACCGGGTTCCGGATCCCGACGGCGGATGCCACCGCCCCGAGGAAGAACAGCACGGCCGTGACCACGACGGCGTTCATGAGGCCTTGGCGGCTGAAGACCGGGCCGATGATGAGCCCGGCAAACGCGATGCAGATCAGGCCTGCGATACGGGCAACAGCGTTGTTCACTGCGGAACCGATCCCTGCCTCTTCCGTGGGTACCGCGCCGAGGATGGCCGCGGTGAGGGGCGCCACCAAGGTGCTCAGGCCGATCCCGAAGACGATCTGCCCGGGCAGCACTTGCGTCCAGTAGTTCAAGGGCTCCTGGACGGCCAAGGTCATGAGGAAACCGATTCCGCAAATGAATGGTCCGGCCGTCATGAACCACCGCGGACCGTATTTGCCGGCCAGCCCGCCGAAGAATGAGGCCGTGAGCATCAGGAGGACCGTCGCGGGGAGCAACGCGATGCCCGCCGTGGTGGCCTTCATCCCTCCCACCTGCTGCAAGTAGATGCCCACTGCGAAGAAGCCCAATGACAGGGCGCCGTAAATGGCGAGCGTGGCAATGTTTCCCCAGCCGAAATTTCGGATGCCGAAGAGCCTCAGGGGCAGCATCGGTTCAGGGGTCCTGGCCTCGTGGACCAGGAAGAGGACCAGGCCGACGGCTCCGAGGGCGAGCGGCATCCAGACCACCATGTTGCCCCAGCCCATGCGCCCTTGTTCGATGAAGGCGTAGACAGGGCCACCGAGTCCCACCATGGCAAGGAACGCGCCGAGGTAGTCGATCTTCTTGCTCGTGTCCGTGGCGGCATCGGACTTCCGCAGCCCGGCGAGGATCGGCCAGACGGCGACGGCCGGAATCACATTGATGAAGAAGATGACGCGCCAGGACAGCAGATCGACCGATGCGCCGCCGATCAGCGGCGCGACGATGGCGGCCGCGCTGGTCCAACCGGACCATTGGCCGATTGCCTTGGACTGCGCGGGACCGGAAAAGAACGTGACGATCATGGCAAGCGAACTCGGGACAAGCAGGGCACCGGCGATCCCCTGGAGGGCGCGCGATACCACCAGCACCTCGCCGTTCCAGGCGAGGCCGCAGGTGACGGAGGTGAGGGTGAAGCCGGCGAGTCCCCATTCCAGGATGCGTGCACGGCCGAAGTGGTCGGACAGGGATCCCGCGACCAGGATCAGCGCGCCCAAGGTCAACAAGTAGGCATCCACCACCCATTGCTGGATGACAAGCCCACCACCCAGCTCGCGGCCAATCGCCGGGAGCGCGAGGTTCACCACGAAGCCATCCAAAATGGCGATGAAGGAAGCCACAATAGCCACAACAAGGACCCGCTTTTGAAGCGGGGTGCTTGGCTGCAGGGCCGCTGCGTCGGTCATGAGCACAGCCTACGCCTGCTTGTCAGCTCCCGTCCGGATTCCTGCCCGATCCTGCCGCGGCGAAAGTCCCGTATCGTTGAATGGTGATTAGCAGACGTGACGCCGCACTGGCCCTTGATATTTCGATGGAAATGGCCCAACGCCACGGCATCCCCTCCAGGCTTTCACAAGCCGAGCTGAACGAACTGCAAGACAATCCGCCCCAGTGGCTCGTCCAATCCCGCGCCAACCGCACCGGCAAGCGCCCTGTCTGGGTCCACTTGAGCTGCGTCGTGTGCGGCTACACAGAGGCCGCGCGTCCCAAGAAATGGTGGCCGGAGTTCACCTACGTCTTCTGTGGCCACCACCGGAACAGCGAGGTTCCCGGAATCCTGCCCGGCGAAGTCCGCAGCGAGTACGAAGGAATCGGCTCCCGGTTCGTGGGCGTCGTGGACGTCCCGGCTCCGAAGGCTGGCCACTAGGCCGTCCGGCTGTCGGTTGATTTCGGGTGAAACAGGCGTAGCTTACAAGGAGAGGGCCTTTCAGGACCCTCTTTGCAGGATCTGCAGGGAAGATCCGTAGTTAGGGAGCATGACATGCCTGACAAAGCGCCTCACCAGCACGAGACGAAGAAGAGCATCAAGTCCATCAAGGAGAAACGGGCAGTGAAGCGTGCCAAGCACGAATCCGACGCCGCAGTGGATCCGGTGGCCCATTTGAGGATGCGGAAGAAGTAGCAAAAAAGCCGGAGCCAGCTTGGCTCCGGCTTTTTCGCGGACTGGCTCCATCAGGTCCGCGGCTCCTCATGAATCCGCGTCAGTCATTTCACTGGGAACTGCCACAATTGCGTGGATTTTTCCGTCCCGGAGGACCGTCAGGAAGAACGGCTCCCCGATGGCCTGCGAAAACAAGAGTTTTTGAAGGCTCTCGGCACTGGATACGGCCCGCGACTGAGCACTGAGCACAAGGTCGCCCGCGAGCAGTCCTGCCCGCTCCGCGGGAGATTCGGCGATGACTTCCACCACCCGCAGCGCTTCCTTCTGGCCTGTCCGGATCACCGCACTCGCGTCCAACGGAATAGGGGTGCTCACCAAGCCAAGGTATGCCCGGCGGACCCGGCCGTCCTTCAACAGGGCGGCGATGATCCGCTGGGTGGTGGTGTTGATGGGCACTGCGAGTCCGAGGCCCAAACCGGCCACGGCGGTGTTGATTCCCACAATCCGCCCTTTGGCGTCGGCCAGGGCTCCCCCGGAATTGCCTGGATTCAACGCAGCGTCGGTCTGGATGACGTCCTCGATGACCCTGCTGTGCCGTCCGGACCTGACCGGGATGGAGCGCCCGAGCCCGCTGACGACGCCTGCGGTCACTGATCCTGCCAGCCCCAGCGGGTTGCCCACGGCAATCACCAATTGGCCTACGTGCAGCGACTCCGCGTTGCCCAGGATGGCCGGCGGCGGCGTGTGGCGCCCGCGGACAATGGCGAGATCAGACAAAGGATCCGCACCGACGAGTTCGACGTCGGTGTGGGTTCCGTCAGCGAAGATTGCCCGCCCGGAGCGGAGACCCGAGACCACGTGGGCGTTGGTCAGCATGTAGCCGTCCCCCGTGAACACGACAGCCGATCCGCTTCCAATCCTGACTTGGCCGTTCCTGCGGGCGCTGCTCATCTCCAAAGCTGCAACATGCGGCGTGACCGTCTCTGCGACGTGCATCACTGTCCGCGAGTAGGCGTCCAAGGCTTCGTCATCTGACGGGGCGTCAGGGATGTCCTCGGGAAAAACTTGTTCCGGCAACGTACTCATCGTGCACCTCCTGTAACCGGTGGTGTCTATATCAACGAATACGCTGCTTCGGTTAGTCCGTTCCGTCCTACGCCGTGGGTGAACTCTGCCACTGCACGCCGACACGGTGAGTGCCGCCGTCGTTACCTTCTTTGAACTGGTTAACAACCACACTCGACGGACCGCAACAGCGGTCGCGTACGAATCCCCGAAAACAAGTAGGGACCACTCAAGACGGCAACCGCCCGCAGTCCTATGGTGTCGGTCAGCGTCCATGCGACAACAGATGGGCGGATTGCAACGACTGGGCTCAGACCGGCGAGGGGTCGCAGCCAATAAGGCAAGGGGGCTTGCTGAATGGACTACCCACAGTTCAAAAACCGGGGTCGGTGCATCGCCTACGCAAACCATCAGGAGAAAGACTGACTCCTCAGCGGGCCCGCCTTCCGGCCTAGGCAGGCAGGGCAACGGCCTTTCGTAGTACAAGCGGGACGCAGCCGACGGGCTGAGATTGGGGCGAACGTGGACGGGCAACAATGGATTTGGGTCGTGATGGTCCTCATCGGAGCCGCAGTGGTAGCCGTTGTGATGGTCTTTGGACACCGGCGACTGAGGCTGGTTGATCGCAAGAGCACTGCCAAACATCGCAACGGGGAACCTGGAAGTTCAACGGACAACGTCGAGAACTCGGATGACGAGCCCGCGGCCCGAAGTCCGAACCATTAAGATCACCCGGGAATGGAACGTCGAATCTTCGGCGGGATCACGATCCGAGGCAAAGAAGCACAACGTCAAATAAAAACACCCCGGTCCGAAGACCGGGGTGTTTTCAGTGAGACGGTTTGTTCGTGCGCCGTGGTTAGAGGAAGTAACCCGAGACATCCGCAATGAGTTGGGCGGTGCCGCCGGAGCGATTGTACAGATTGACCTTGCCATCCGGTCCAATTGGAATGGTGACGCTGTTGGGGACAATCTGGCCGGTGGCGTAGTTCAGATTCGACGCGTTCGGGAGTGCCGCCCCGGAGGGATAGGCCGTGACAAAACCGAAGGACGTCGAGTTGGCCACCGTAAGGTTGAAAATCGTCGCAGCGGCAGTAGCTGGGACTCCGCCCACGCCACCCACCTGGAAGGAGATTGTTCCGTCCCCTGCCACCGCCGTGGCGTTCCTTGTATCAAGGAACCTCGTTGGGGCGATCGGCTCGAACGTACCCGGGAGCGTTGCTACGCCCGACAGGTAATATCCCGAGACGTCGACGATCAATTGCGCAGTGCCACTGGACTGGTTGTACAGTATGACCTTGCCGTCCGCTCCGACCGGGACCGTCACCCTGTTCGGGACGATTTGCCCGGTGGCGTAGTTCAGGTTGGATGCATTTGGCCTCAGGGTTCCCGAGGCATAGGCGGCAACAAACCCGAATGACGTCGAGTTCGCGACCGTCAGGTTGAAGGTCACGGCCGACACGTTTGCCGGGACTCCGCTCACTCCCCCAACCTGGACCGAAACGGTGCCGTTCGGAGCCACGGGCGTTGGGGTGTTCCTGGTATCAAGGAACCTGGTTGGCGCGATCGGCTGGAATGCGCCTGCGGCGGCCGCTGTTCCTGCGACGTAGTACCCGGAAACGTCTGCTATCAGTTGTGCCGTGCCGCTGGACCGGTTGTACAGCGTGACCTTGCCGTCGGCCCCGACCGGAACCGTGACGCTATTCGGGATAATTTGTCCCGTGTCATAATTCAGGTTCGATGCGTTAGGTCTCACGGTGCCGGAGGCGTAGGCCGTGACGAACCCGAATGAGGTTGAGTTCGCGACCGTCAGGTTGAACGTCACCGCGGCGATGCTTGCCGGTATTCCGTTCACTCCAGCGACCTGGAATGAGACGGTCCCGTCGGGAGCCACCGGGCCGCTGCTGGTCCTCGTGTCGAGCAAGCGCATCGGGGTCAACGGCTCGAACGCGCCGGGCGGCAATACTGCTTCCGTCAGGCTGTAGTCATCGGTAACCAGTGTTCCCAGGCTGGTAAGGGTCAGTGCCATGGTCATGGCGGTGGCGCCGGCAGGCACGGGTGGAGAGGTATAGGTGACCTGGGTGTAGGCCGCGGAGGCAGGATAGAGCGGACTCGACGTCCAATACTGCCAGTTGCCCTGACCCAGCCTGTAGTAGAGCTCGAATTGGGTATTCGCCGTCGAGTTGTACCAGGCCGACATCGTGTATCTCTTGCCCGGCGTCACGGTCGGGGTGCATTGGCCCGTATCAAGCGGTGGCAATATTTTGGCATCACCGTCCAGGTAGGTGGTCATGACCAGTTGTTCGGCGGCAGTCCCGGTGTGGGCCCCGGTTACCGTGCTGTAGGTGTAGGTGTTGTTGCCGTAGCCTCCCGGAACCCAGCACGAAGGCGCCCCTCCGGCGACGGGGCCGGCGGTCTCAAAACCGGGATTGCGGAGAAGATTTCCGGAGGTGATGGGCGCCGGCGGCGGCGGCCCGGCCGGGTTGGTCTTGACAGTGCCGCCGATCACTTGGTCGACGGTCTTGACAATGATCCGGCCTGCGGCTTGCTCGGCCACCAGGAAGTCAATGAGGGCATTGAAGTTTGCGGTGCTCACGTTGAGCGGATTGTTCGCGATGTTGATGTGGTGGAAGGTGTATTGCATCCAGCCGCCGCCGGGCTCGGCTTTGAGGGTCAGGTCCTTCAGGTTCTGAAGTGTCCACGTGCTGTCGATCTGGTCCGGTGCCTTCGTCAGATATGGGTCGGCTGGCGGCATGGTTTCGGAGAGCGGCATGCCGGCCGATGCGGGGATCTGGCTTGCAATGTCACCCAATCCACGGGCGCTGTTGTAGCCGCAACTTTGGACAATCGTCTCTATGGCCGGGGTGGACGAGGCATAGGGGTACGCAAAGTTCGTTACGCGCAACCCCATGTTCGTCAGGTTTGTGCGGTCATCGCAAACCTGACGGGTAACCTCACCCGCGTCAGCCTGGGCGAGGTCGGGGTGGGTCACCGTGTGCCCCCCGATCTCGTTACCCGCTGCCTGAAGCGCGAGTGCCTGAGCAGTCGTCATGTGCAGGGAGTCAGAGTTCAGGAAGCCTGACGGAGTGAAGAATGTTCCGTGAAGGCCCTTCGAATTCATGTAGGCAGCGGCTGCCATCTGATCCACGTGGGCGTCATCAAAAGTAAGGGTCACAGTGACGAGGCTTGCCGCCTGGGCTGCCGGCGCCAGCAGGACCGCGTTGAAGAATGTCGCAAGGACAAGCACCACTGTGCCGATGGCCGTGGCTGCGGTGCCACGGGACTTGAGAATTTTCCACCACTCGAGTATTTTCCACGGCTGGCCCCGCTCGGGCACTGAGGCAACCGTCCACCGGTCTGCCCCCACAGAAGTATTTTGGACTGGCGCGTCATTCTGCCTTGATCGTTTCATAGGACCGAACTCGTTTCACAAATGCGGTTCGTCCCCCATGTCCTGCCCGGATATGGCCCGAACGAAACCGGAACGGGCATTCTCACTGCCGGCCACCCACACCCACAAGTGATCGACCCTCCCCAAAATACTGTCGTTCCCACACAGCGACTTGAGTGTCGGCTACCTGTCTTTCGGACACGCCACTCGGTTTCGTCCGGGTCTCCCGCGCAGCGAGTAGCGGAGCTCTGCCCGGTTCGGAAACCGGCAGGGCTGACAGGCTAGTCGCGAACGTGAGCGGCGTGTACAGTCGGTTTTCGCAGCCCCTTCCGGTGTCCCCGACCGGGTCCGAGGAGTAAGGAGTGACTGTGACGCTGCCTGCAGTCGACAAACGCGAACAGCCGGGACGCGAGCACGGAAGTCCGTCACGTGCTTTCACGTCGAAGTCTGCCGCCGGTCTCATCGTCGGGCTCGCCCTCATTGCACTGTTCGCGGCCGTCCGGGTGCTGGCATCATCAACGCCGGAGGTCTTTGCTCTACCCAACGCTGCCCGCGACTTCGCCACACTGTCGATCAGCGTCGTCGTCGAGTCCCTGCCGTTCGTTTTCCTCGGGATCGTCCTCTCGATCGCTGTCCAGGTCTGGCTGCCGGAGGGCATGCTGCTCCGCCGCCTGCCGCGGAGCCCGGTGCTGCGGAGGCTCGTCCTGTCGCTTTTGGGAATGCTGCTGCCTGTTTGCGAATGCGGCAATGTTCCGCTTGCCCGGGGTCTGGTGGTCAACGGCCTGACGGTTGCGGAATCGATGACTTTCCTGTTCGCGGCACCCATCCTGAACCCCGTCACCATCGTCACCACCGCGCAGGCGTTTGGTTGGGACAACGGCATCCTGGCCTCCCGTGTCCTGGGCGGCTTCTTCATCGCCAACCTTGTCGGTTGGATCTACAGCCGGCATCCGCGGCCAGGTGAGCTGCTGACCGCCCGGTTCCAGGAGACATGTTCAATAGCAGACCACCACGCCGGCTCTACCGGAAGGATCAGGCGCAGCGTGCAGATGTTCGCCCAGGAGACACGCGCAATGATGCCTGCACTGTTTGTTGGTGCAGGCATGGCGGGGCTGATCCAAGTTGCCGTTTCCCGCGAAGTGCTGGTCGCCTTGGGTAGCAACCCGGTCTGGTCTGTCTTGGCATTGATGGTGTTGGCTTTCGTCGTTGCGATCTGCTCAAACGTGGATGCCTTCTTTATCCTGTCTTTCGGAGCAACCTTCATGCCGGGGGGCATTGTGGCTTTCCTCGTCTTCGGGCCCATGATCGACGTGAAAATGCTCGCCCTGATGCGCACCACGTTCACCGCGAAAACCCTCCTTCAGCTCAGCCTGCTGGTGGCACTTTGCGCGGCGGTCCTCGGATTGGCGGTCAACTATGGTCATTAGGCGGCTCGTGGGCCAGTGGCAGGGCGTGGTCCTCAGCCTGATCGGCCTCATCGCAACGATCTGGCTGGGCGTGTCAGGGCAGCTTGCCTTGTATATCCATCCGCGGTATTTCGTGTTCACGGTCATCATGGCCGTGATCGCAGGAGTACTTGCCCTCGCGGCCTTCGCCTTCGCTCCCGGCACCCAAGACGGGCACGAGCACACCGATGAGCCCGGTTCGCGATGGGGCTGGCTGTGGCCGGTCGGAAGCGTGCTGACCATCATCGCCGCCGTCGTCGCCTTACTCGTCCTGCCGCCGTCGACCCTTACGACTGCCACCGTGGCACAACGGGACCTCAACGGTTCGGCATCCGCCCTGACACTGAAAGCACCCGCACTGCCCGGCAAGGGAGACTACTCCGCTTTCACGGTGAGGGACTGGGCATCGTTGCTCCGCTCCGGCGCGGGGCAGGACTTTTTTGCCGACAAGACCGCCACCGTGACCGGGTTCATCAGCGCGGACAAGACAGATCCAAACGTCTTCTTCGTGACCCGTTTCGTGGTGACCTGCTGCGCCGTTGACGCCCAGCCGATCGGCGTTCCCGTCTATCACCCCGGCTGGCAGAACGAGTACAAAACCGACAGCTGGGTCACGGTCACCAGCAGCTTTCGCGCCAACCCCAATGCGGCCAGTCGTGAGTCAATTGTTCTGATACCGGACTCCATCAAGCCCACCACCCAGCCGGCACAGCCCTATGTCTACTAAGCGCCGTCCCGTCTCAGCCAAGCGGGCCGCGGCCATTGCTGCCGCAGCAGAGCTACTGGCCGGACGCCGTTTTGCCCGGCGCCTCTACGGCGCCATCGCGATCCTTGCCGTCCTTGCCGGCGGGTTGACCGTAGCAAACCTTTCGAAGCTACCGCACCCCCATTCCACTTCGGCCCTGGCCCGCTCGGCCACTCCGGCCGCCTTCTCGCTGTACACCCTCCAGAGGGACACCGGCAAAGACAACTCAGGCCTGAAGAAGCCGGACACCATCCTCGGCTCAAGCCTCTCCGGAAGCGATCAGGGCACCGTCATTCTCAGTGCCCCCCGCATCCAGGAGTATGCTGCCCTGCCGTCCGCCCTCGCCGTCGTCACCGTCAACGATGACAACACCAGCTCACTTGAGATGGTCCCGCTCACCGGCGGCCCACCGTCGCTCGTTCCTTTGCCAAGCCTCGGGACGGTGGCCAACCTTCACGCGGCAGGATCCAATCACCTCATAGGCTTCACGTTCACCGCTTCTTCTGCCACTGGCCAGTACTGGAAAACGCTCTTTGTCTACGACGTCGACAAACCGTCGTCCGCTCCGTGGGCTGTCCAGGGCATCCACGGTCCGGTCACTGCGACGGACTGGCGCTTTGTTCCCGGCGCCGCCACCTTGGTGGCGCAGGCAGACGACCAATCCATCTTCCTCATCGATCCGCTCGACTCCGGCAAGGTGTCCCCTTTGGGCACGCATGCCGGAATCCTCGGATTCCCCGGGACGAACGAGCTTGCGGTGAGCGACCCGGGGCTGAAGGTGGGCGTCGACCCGCCACGGTATTCGACCATCAATCTCTCCAACGGTGCGCTCACGCCGGCGACCCTCGCGGGAGGCGCCGCCCCGGAGAACAACCAAAGCGCCACGACCACCGTGGGCCAGCCCGTGGTCCTCGACGGTTCGGGGCAGTTTGCGCAGGTGGTGAGAAAGTTCGACGCCGGAAAGGAGACCTCATTGGTCAATCTCACCGACCGGAACGGATCGCGCGTGCTCTACCGGCCTGACGCTGCCTGGTCGCGCATCCTGGACACCTGCGTCTCACCGGCCAGCGACTACCTCGCCGTCGAAACAGCGGCACCCCAATATGCGGGCGACCAATACCCGGTCCGCCCCGAACCGACTCCCATGCGGACAGACCTCGTGGACTTGAAATCGGGCACTGTCGTGAAAAGCGTTCCCGGTTTCCTCCCCAGTTGGTGCGGGTGAACATACCCGGGCAACGGCCGGCCATCGTGGTCTGATGCTCCCGCGGGCAAAGAAAAACACCCCGGTCCGAAGACCGGGGTGTTACCGATGACCCGACTCATCCATGAAGGATGTCTCGACTCATCACAAAAAGTGGAGATGGGGGGAATTGAACCCCCGTCCGATGTCGTGTTGTCAGGGCTTCTCCGGGCGCAGTTCGCGTCGGACTTTCTCGGCCCCAGCTATCCTGCGAACAAGTAGCTGATCCGGGCCCAGTCATCTAAGAGTCCCGCTTGCCTCGATGACGAAGGCAAACAGCAGTGGCTATCTAAATGACGCCAGGATCCGGGGCAATAGCAACCTCGGGCTGACGGACTGTCTTACTGCTTAGGCAGCAAGAGCGAAGTCAGTGCGCTTAGAATTGGCACTTATTGGTTTGCAGACAGCGTTTACGAGATAATTCTGCATCCTCGGCCCGCTTCACCTGTCGCGACTAACATCGTCGAAACCGATCATCCCCGTATTTTGTTATCAATCCCCGCAGGACAACGACCGCCCGAAAACGACCACCTAAAAACCTGCCGGGTTAATCATCATAACGCATCGCGGCACCCGAACATTCCGGGACACGCTTTGGCTGCCTACCCGCGTGGCGGCCTGGGGGAAATCAACGGCGGTTGCGCTCGCGCAGTTCGCGGAGCGATTCGCGCTTGTCCTGCTGCTCACGCAGGGTCTGCCGCTTGTCGTAATCTTTCTTGCCTCGAGCCAAGGCGATCTCGACTTTGGCGCGTCCATCCAGGAAGTACAGCTGGAGCGGCACTACGGTCAGCCCGGTCTCGCGGATCTTGCCGGAGATCTTGTTGAGTTCCTCGCGGTGAAGCAACAGCTTCCGACGGCGGCGCGCGGCGTGGTTGGTCCAGCTCCCCTGGTTGTACTCAGGGATATGGATGCCCTCCATCCATAACTCGTCATTGTAGAAGGTGCAGAAACCGTCGACCATCGATGCATGGCCTTCACGCAGGGACTTTACTTCGGTTCCCATGAGGGCAATGCCGGCCTCATAGGTATCCAATATGTGGTAGTCATGCCGAGCCTTGCGATTGGTGGCCACTACCTTACGGCCACTTTCCTTGGGCACGGTAGAACTCCTTGGTTGTCGAAGAATCACACTAGTCTACGCCAGCAGATCCCTGTCGTGTGGGCTACAAAAGGTTCATCGGGTCAACAGCCTGCCCATTAACCCAGGTTTCAAAGTGCACGTGGCAACCGGTGGAGTTGCCCGTGGTACCTGAATAGGCAATGAGCTGACCTTGACTCACTTGCTGTCCGGAGGAAACCACCACGCTGGTGTTGTGGTAATAAACCGTGGTCAGGGAATCACCATTGATGACTCCGTGCGATATCTTGACACGGTTGCCACCGCCGTCGTTGCCCCAACCTGCAGAAAACACCGTGCCTGCAGCGGCTGCGTATACCGGCGTTCCGCAGGGGGCACCGAAGTCGATGCCCGTGTGCATATAGCCGCCCTGGCCGTAGAAATCGATGGTTCCAGGCGGCGTCGCACGCCAACCGAAGCCTGAGGTGATCGGGATGTTCGCAGGCACCGGGTGAATCAGGCCGAAGTTCGAGCGCGGGTTGCTCGCCGGTGGGACAAAAGGCTGCGGGGCTGCCTGGTTTTGCGCCTGGGCCGCGGCCGCCGCGGCTGCGGCGAGGCGCTGCTGTTCGGCCAACCAAGCTTCGCGCAGTTTACGGTCACGTTCCGAGATTTCCGCGGCGACGGCGTCCTGGTTCGCCTTCACTTGCTGGAGTTGGGCTTGGATCCCGGGTTTGACTGCTTGAAGCTGGGCGTTGAGACGAGTGGTGTCGGAGATGAGTTTGTCCACCTCCGCCTTCTTGGCAGCGGCGTCATCCCGGGCTGCCTTCTCACGCTCAAGTGCGGCGTCCGCCTTTGCCTTGAGATCGCGGATTTCCTGTTCGACGGCGGTGAGCCGGGCCTGGGAGTTCACGTTCGTCGCGCTCTGCTGCGTCAATTTCGTCATCGCGGCGTTCTGGCTGCGCATCGCTTGGTTGGCGAGGTCCATGGTTTCCGTGAGGTTGCCGCCGTCGTTCGATCCGAACAGCAAAGCGACGTTCGTTGGAACCCCTCCGGATTTATACGCCTGCGCCGCGATCTGGCCGATGAGCTTCTTGGTATCGGTGATCTTTTGCTTGTCGTTTTCCAGTTGCTGGGTGATCTGGGCTTTACTCTGCTGCGCCAGATCCACGCGGGCGGCCAAGGCATCAGCCTCCTTGACTGCTGTGGCAACCTTGCCCTGGGCTTCGAGGAGTGCCTGCTGCGCTCCCGGAAGCTGTCCTTGGTAGACCACAAGGTCGCCGGCCGCCTTGGCGATGTTGGCGTCGACGAATTCCAGCGACTGCTGCACACGCGCCGATTCCGCGTTGAGGGCAGCCTGTTGGTCATCGAGATTGTCAGCGTGCGCCCCGGGCGCGGTGCCGAGGCTCGCGGCGAGTGCAATGGCCAGCACGGAACCGGCGACCTTCGCCCGGCCGCTCACTTTGCGCAGCTGCAGCGCAGCCTGGTACTTCCGTGTCATCGGCTGTCCTGTTCGCCCGGGATCAGTGCTCTTCATGGCTAGACCTTGAGATATCGGCGGAGGGTCAGGAGCGACGATATCCCGGCCAGGCCACCGCCCAACGCTATCAGGACCGGCGCAATCACAAGTACCTGGGTCGAGGAAATAAACGGAGTGTTCAGGAACTGCCGCGACAAGTCTCCGTTGAGCCAGAACTGGGCCACCAGCCACAATGTGCCTGAGGCCAGGACTGCACCCACGACGGCGGCGATGACGCCCTCGAGGATGAACGGCAGTTGGATGACGGTCTTCGATGCTCCAACGAGGCGCATGATGCCTGTCTCCCGTCGCCGGCTGAACGCGGACAGCCTGATGGTCGTGGTGATAAGCAGGACTGCACAGAAGATCATGACTCCCGCCACCACCATTGCCGCCACAGAGGCACCGTTCATCCACTCAAAGATCCGTTCAAGGACCTGGCGCTGATCGCTCACGGTCTCCACCCCGGCCTGGGACGAGAACGTTTCGCTGATGATCTGGTACTTCTGGGGGTCCTTCATGTTGATTCGGAAAGACGAAGGAAGCTGGTCCTGGGTTACCGAATCAACGATCGGAGAGTTGGAGAACTGTTCCTTGAAGTGCTTGAACGCATCGGCTTGCGATTCGAACTGGTAGTCGGTGATGTACTGCTTGACAGCCGGCGAATCGAGCATTTTGGCCAGATTGGCCTGCTGCTCCTTGGTGACCGCACCCGAGGCACATCCGGTCGACGTCGAGGAGTCGTTGCAGAGGAAGATGGCGACCTGGACTTTGTCATACCAGTAGCCCTTCATCTGGTTGATCTGCATCTGCAGCATTCCGGCCGCACCAACAAAGGTGAGCGAGACAAAAGTCACCAGGACGACGGAAATCACCATTGACAGGTTCCGGCGCAGACCGCTGCCGATCTCGCCCAGGATAAAAGCGAGCCTCACTGCTGGACCCCCTGCGCGCGGTCGATTTCCGCATCGCTCGCGTCCTTCATCCGCCGGGACTCTCCCACTACCGGAATCATCGAGGTGTAGAGGGCCCTTGCCTCATCGCGGACCACCACTCCGTTCCGGAGCTCCACCACGCGCTTGCGCATCTCGTTCACAATGTCGTCGTCGTGCGTCGCCATGACCACAGTGGTGCCGTTCTGGTTGATCTTGTCGAGAACGCCCATAATGCCCATCGAGGTAATGGGGTCCAGGTTTCCGGTGGGTTCGTCCGCCAGCAGGATGCCGGGACGGTTGACGACGGCGCGGGCGATGGCCACGCGCTGCTGCTCACCACCGGACAGCTCATGCGGCATGCGACGTTCCTTGCCTTCAAGCCCAACAGTCTTCAGYACTTCCGGAACCGTCTCGCGGATGATGCTGCGGCTTTTTCCGATCACCTGCATGGCGAAGGCAACGTTGGCGAAGACATTCTTCTGCGGCAACAGGCGGAAGTCTTGGAAAACGACACCGATTCCGCGGCGAAGTTTGGGGACCCGCCAGCTTGAAATGTTGGCCACGTTCTGGCCCGCGACGTAGACGGAACCGGATGTTGCCCGGTCTTCCTTCAGAATGAGTCGTAGAAACGTCGACTTGCCGGAACCCGAGGCCCCGACGAGGAAGGTGAATTCTCCACGGTCAATCTCAAGGTTGACAGCATCCAGCGCCGGACGGGCATTGGGGTCGTAGACCTTGGTGACATTCTCAAATCGGATCATGACTCTTCAGAACCCCGCCGGACATGCCACGTTCGACCAGTCCAACCGCCAGCGCACGGGCTTTCATTGGGGGAAGTTGAGCGCCGGCTCTTCGACTATACGCACGCTCCGCGATGGAATCGCGGGCTTGGCGCGGTGTGTCGCCCAATCAAGTAATCAGCCCGGGCGCCTTATCCCTCGGCGTTGCGGTTACCTGTGCGCCAGCGAATCCCTGCGTCAATGAAGTCGTCGATGTCGCCGTCGAACACCGCAGACGTGTTGCCCACTTCGTGCTCAGTCCGCAAGTCTTTGACCATCTGGTACGGATTGAGCACATACGAACGCATCTGGTCCCCCCACGATGCCTTCACGTCACCTGCGAATGCCTTCTTCTCGGCATCTTCCTGCTCCTTTTTCAGGAGGAGGAGCCTTGATTGGAGCACGCGCATCGCGGCTGCGCGGTTCTGCAACTGGGACTTCTCGTTCTGCATGGAGACGACAATCCCTGTGGGGATATGGGTCAAACGTACTGCGGAGTCCGTCGTGTTGACGGACTGCCCGCCAGGGCCGGAAGAGCGGAAGACATCGACGCGGATCTCGTTGTCCGGAATGTCGATCGAGTCGGTCTGCTCAATGAGCGGGATGACTTCGACGGCGGCAAAGGACGTCTGTCGCCGTCCCTGGTTGTCGAACGGGCTGATCCGGACAAGCCGGTGCGTCCCGGCTTCGACGCTGAGGGTACCGAAAGCGTACGGCGCTTTGACCTCGAAAGTAGCCGATTTGAGGCCGGCCTCTTCGGCGTACGATGTGTCCATCACGGTAGTCGGGTAGCCATGGCGTTCTGCCCAGCGCAGGTACATGCGCATGAGCATTTCGGCGAAGTCCGCCGCATCAACACCGCCGGCGCCCGCACGAATCGTGACGACGGCCTCGCGTTCGTCGTATTCGCCCGAGAGCAGGGTAACCACTTCAAGTTCCTTGAGGGCCTTACGGATTGATTCGAGTTCCGTGGCCGCCTCCACCATGGAGGCGTCGTCGTCCTCGTCCTGGCCGAGCTCGACAAGGACCTCAAGATCGTCGATGCGGCCCGTCAGCCTGTTCAACCGTTCAAGCTCCGACTGCCGGTGGGACAACTTGGACGTAATTACCTGGGCGGCAGCTGGATCGTCCCAGAGGTTCGGTTCACCAGCCCGCTCGCTCAGTTCTGCGATCTCTTCCTTGAGCTTCTCGACATCGGAAACCTGTTCGATGGAGCGGTAAGTGGAGCGAAGCGCGCGGATTTCTGCGGGAAAGTCAATCTGAGCCATGGTTGTTCCAGAGTACGCCATCCGTTGACGGCCTTGGCACGGAGCCTGGACGTGTGACGCTTGAAAATCAGCGGGTCAGCCGGGAACGCGCAGTGGAACGGGCTTCGATCGGAACACCGTCGGGAAGCAGAAAGCTGACCACAGGCGGATGGGCAACCGCGCTGAGCACCACTTCGGCCGTGGTGTTGTCCGGACTCCCGGTACCCGGGCCGACGGCAAGTTGATCGAACCGTGAATGGGCGCCGTTTTGGCTGAGGTATGACTCGGTAATACCTCTTACCCGCGCGCTGTTGAGGACGGCCGACGGCGTTTCGGCGCCGCTGTCCACTTGGCCGAGGGCATAGCTGTCCGCGGCCGCCACAGAAGCTCCGTCCGCCACGGAGAGGAGCTTCTTATGTTCGATGTAGATGGCCGAGGCCGCAGCAACGACCGTTGCAAGCAATAACGCGACCACGACATAGCCGATGGTCAAGACCATCAAATGGCCGCCTTCCGCCTCTGATTTTCGGGATAGCAGGATGTCCGTCTTCGCGGGAAGACCTCTCACCGGAACCGCCCGACGATTTGCGTAGCCGACGCACTCAGATTCGCGGCGTCCAGATTCAGGGTGTCTCCAAAGGGCAGCATGGGCAACGGCACCGTGAGCTTGACCGTCACCGTCACCGCAGCGCCGGCGGACAGGCAATCGCCGCGGTCGCACGCGATGTCGACATTTGCCCGCTCCGCGGAATGGCCATAGTCGGCAAGGGCCAGAAGGGCAGCCTGTTCAGCGGCGACGCGCCCTTGGGAGGTGTCCTTCTGCATGACATAGACCTTGGCGGCTTGGTCCGCGGCCCCCACGACGGCGAAGGAGCCGCCCTGGATCTGTCCAATTGTGACGATGAAATAGACCACGGGAACCATGAGTAGGAGGGACAGGAGGATGAACTCGACCACCGCGCTTCCCGTTTCAGAGGCACACGGAGGGCCGGTAGGTTCCCGGCCCTCCGCCGCCGGCCCCTCCGCCGCCGGCAGGCAGACCACCTCCCTGAAGCGGGAGAGCGCTGCACGGCCAGGATCAACCTGAAGTCGCAGCATGGCCCCTCACCTCCAGCCCTGCTACGGGACCAATCAGTCCGATAACTGGCAATGGTGCACGGACTGTCACCTCCAAGGTGCGGATTCCCTGGGAGCTGGCCTCCGATGTCGAGATGTCCCGGGCAAAGTCCGCGTTGAGCGCCGTTCCGATCAGCTCTGCTGTGCGCTCACGGGCATCGGACGATGTCCTGTCGGCGAGAGTGCCGTAACGGGCTCCGGACGAGGCCGCATCAATGAGCGTATTGCGCACGTGCAATATGAGGGTCAGTTGAATGACAGCGAGGAAGAATACCGTCAACAGGCCGCCGACCAGCACAAAATCCACGACGGCGGAGCCGCGTTCATCGCCCCTGCCGACCCTCACGCCACTGCCATCTTCCGCTACCCGGCTGCGGAACGGCATGGACTTACTTTCCGACCTTGCTCATCGCCTGGTTGAAGAGTCCTTCCAGTGCCGGGCCGGCCAGCGCCAGCAGGCCCGCGACAAGTGCGGCGGACATCAGGGTGATCATGACCCAACCTGGTACATCGCCCCGCTCCGGATGATCGTCGTCGGGGACCGGACACTTGTGCAGGTTGGTTCCAAGCGCTGATCTGGACGACGGGAGTGTCCACAGCTGCCACAGCAAGAGTCCTGAAGCGGATAGGCCTTCGCGTCCGAGCTTTTTCATTTTCACCATTTCATCTTCCCCATTTCATCTTTCCCATTTCATCTTTCCCAATTCCTTATGCAGGAATCCATTGTGATCCGTGCTGTCTTGGTATTCAGGCAGACGCCCATGTGACGGATGTGAAAAGGCTTGACTGAGATTCGTCATTAGAAGCCAAGATCCAACGCGGCCAAGCCCGGATAGACCGCGAAGATCACCGTGAGGGGCAGGACGCCGAAAACCAGCGGGACCATCATGGCGATTTCCTTGCGGCCCGCCGCTTCCATCAGTTCCCGCTTGGCTGAATCGCGGACATCCGCAGCTTGGGCCCGCAAAACATCGGCCAAGGGAGTTCCGCGTTCGACGGCAACGACAATTCCATCCACGAACCGAACAAGCGGGCCGAGCTCGGTTCGTCCCGAAAACTCGTGCAGGGCTTCGATCAGGGGCGTGCCGGCCCGGGTGGCGGCCAACAGCAGGGCAAACTCCTTCGCCAGTTCGCCGCGGGCTGTGCGACACACTCGATCGAGGGCACCGCTGGCGCTCTCCCCCGCACCTACCGCAAGAGCCATCAACTCGGCAAGGCTCGGGAATTCCGCCAGCATCCGCCTTTCCCTTCGTTTGATCTGCACCCGGAGCATGTAGTCGCGGAAAAGAAACCCTGCCAGTGCACAAACCTGGACCGTAGCAACCGCGGGCACCGGACTGAACCGACCCCCGGTGGCATTCCCGACCACCACGACGAGCGCCGTGGCGAAGCCCGCGGCGGCCCACAGCAGTTGCTCCGCGCGGAAGTCCAGCGCGGACTTTCCAGAACCGGCCTTTGCCAGCTTTTTGTTGAGGGATGTGGTCCCCAGGTTGAACTTCGCCAGGTAGCCGAGGGCGTCGCGAAAAACCGGCCGCAGGATGCGCTCCAAGGGGCCGAACGGTGCGATGTCCGAGGGTGCGGAGAGCAGGCGCGATTCGAGGTTCTGGGACCTGAGTTGCGGCTCGATGCGCTCCACGAACCGAATCGCCCGCATGAATGGCATGCGAACAAAGATGAGCCACAATCCGGCTCCCAAAAGAAGTCCGCAGAATGCAGCCAAGGCAGTCGGCCCAGTCATCGAAGGACCCTTTCATCTTCAGGAAGGGCGGCGATGCGCAGCATCACCCAATAGCAGAAGGCCGAGACCAACAATCCGCCTCCAAGAACGCTGGCTCCGGCCGCCGAGTTATACGCGGCAACGGCTTCCGGCCGGCTGGCCAGCAACATCAGGACGATCCATGGGGCGGCAACGGCCAGGCGAGCACCATTGATGGTCCATGATTGTCGCGCCTCAAGCTCGCTGCGAGTCCTCGCGCTCTCACGAAGGAACTCGGCAAGAGTTCCCAAAAGGCGGCCCAGATCGGATCCGCCCACGTCCCGGGTCAGCCTGAGCGCCTCAATGATCCGGTCGGCAACGGGATCGGCCAAACGCTCCTTTAGTTTGCTCAACGCCGCATCGAAATGGCCGCCGGAACGGTAGTCCGCGGCAAACTCGCGGAAGAGAGCCCGCAGCTCTTCGGGACCTTTGTCTCCGAGCTGGATAAGCGCCTCGGGCAGCGAAAGCCCCGCACGGATCGCCGAGCGCAAATGGTCGACGACATCGGGCCAGAGCTCCCGGAGCATGGCGGTCCGCTTGCGCGCCCGCCAACTGACAACGGCCGAGGGAAGCCACATACCGAACAAGCCGAAGCACGCTGCGATCGAGAACGACGCGGTCATGATGTAGATCACCAGTGCGGCGAAAAGGCCCAATCCGAGGCGCGATGCGATGAATCCCCCGCCGCTCACTTTTTCGATCCCGGCCGTGAGCAACAAGGACTCAAGGCGTTTAGGTTTTGGCTCCTTGACGGCAAGCGGGTCTTGTTCCCATGCCGACCACCAGATGAGGAAGACACCCAGCCCGCAGAGAACGCCTAGCAGCGGCGCCATTAGAAGTGCCCCAGGAGCGCGGCGACGTCAAATCCGGCCCGGGCGAATTTCTCGGCGGCCGGCATGGAATTCGACGTGGCTTGGAGCCGGCCGTCCTGCATCGTGAATACCTTGGACGACTCGATGATGCCGTTCTCCACGCGTCGCCCCAGCGAAAGGATCTCGGTGACTTGCCGGCGACCGTCCGCGTGGCGGCTGCAATGAACCACGAGATCGATGCATGAGGCCACGGTTGGAACGACGAACGCACTTGAGATGTTCCCGCCGGCCAGCAGCGGCAAGGTGCAAATCTTGGTCACGGCGTCATGGGCCGAGTTGGCGTGGACGGTGCACATGCCCGGCAAGCCCGAATTCAACGCAATCAGCATGTCCAGGCTTTCGGCTTCCCGGACCTCGCCCACCACGAGACGATCCGGCCGCATACGAAGAGCCTCTTTGACGAGCCGGCGGAGGGGAATTTCGCCTTGGCCCTCAAGGTTTGGCTGGCGACACTGAAGGCCAACGACGTCGCGTAGCGGGAAGTGAAGTTCAAAGATCTCTTCGACGGTGATGACCCGCTCGCGGGAGCCGATATTGGCTGCCAAGCAGTTGAGCATTGTGGTCTTTCCGGCCTGGGTGGCTCCTGAGACGAGAATGTTCAATCCACTGGCGACCGCGGCTCCCAGGAACCGGGCTGACTCGGGCGTCAACGTCCCCAACTCCACGAGATGCTCGAGCCGGGTTGCCTTGACCACAAATTTGCGGATATTCACGGCCCAATGGCGGCGGGTGACGTCGGGAATGACGACGTGGAGCCGAGAGCCATCGGGCAGGGCCGCGTCCACAAAAGGTGAGGAGAGGTCGAGCCTCCGCCCGGAACTCTTGAGCATCCGCTCGACGAGGTCGCGAACCTGCTGCTCGGTGAGGCTGATCGAGGTAAGTTCTGATTCGCCGTTCCTGGCAACGTAAACCTCGTTTGGGAAAAAGGCGCGTTATATGTTTCTCTGTAGCGCTCCCTTACGGGCTATCCGGCCCTTCGGTTTCCCTGCGATAGTCAGTCAATCGCTGGTGGCGTTCCGAGTTTCGTAGCTTGCGCTCCGAAGCTTCTAGGAAGACAAGCTCCGCTTCAATGGCTGCCAAGGCAGCCCGCACCTGACTATCCTGGACATCGCTGACCTCCGAGCCGTCGAGGTAAATTTCCCTCAGCTTTGTCAAAAGCGCAAGGCGATGCTGACGCGCCATGTAGTCGCGTTTGGTTTTGAACAAGCGGAAGTCTTCGCGCTGGTGGCTGCTTGCCTCCGCTTCTGGCTCTATCTCTTCACTTCTCAGGCGTAGTTCATTGAGCTCCCGCTCAGCGTTGCTGATAACTCGATCGCGAATCAGCTGTCGCTCCCGGAAATCATTCTTAAGTATCCGGTCTAGTGCAGCAGCAGCTCTTTCGTCAGACACCGAGGTAACGTCCGCGAGTGCGCCAGCCAACTCGTCACCACTTCGAGTGACTTTTGCCCTGTCCGTCAACTCTTTGAAGAAATCACGACCAGAGTAAAAAACAATCTCTTGCCCGGTCACGGCGCGGAACTCCTGTATGAGCTCAGGGCGCGGTCCGACGATGTCATCACCATTGATCTTTAGCCACCAGTCGGCTTTGTTGTCCTCGGTAGCAATTATGATGTCCTTGGAATGCGATTGGGCGTAATCCAAGACTTGCTGCCAAAGAAGATAATCACCATACTCTTCACCGGCAGGCTTTCTTCCTCGGTCCTCATAACCTGGAGGGATTAGGTCATCAAATCGTTGCTTGGCAGTGGCAGTCAACGCCTCCAGCTGTTCCGGGGACGGAGGGTCTCCGACTCGGCCATCGAAGAGTTCCGTGATGAGGTCAAGCAACTTGTCGCGAGAATTGACGTGGGTCTCAGCCGACAGCTGAGTAAGTTCCGTTTCAAGCGCCGCGATTGCCTCGTCCGTCTTTTCAACGAGTTCCGTTTCGACCGGCGAAGATTCAAGTTTGGACTTGAGGGTATTGCTTTGAATCTTGTTCTTAAAACTTTTCAGGTCCTTAATACGGTCCTTATGCCCCTTAGTCGTTTCGGCACGCACTGTCGGGCGATTCCTGTGGAATTCGAGAGCTACCTGGTATGGGAGCCATAGTCGAGGACCGTATTTTCTCAATGAGCGCAAATAGAGGTCGGTGGTTTTAGCGTGGTATTTGTAGAGATCGAGGACCACGTTGGTGTCCATAACGATGTGAGCCGAAGCCCACATGCTATCTTCCTCTTTCTTGGTTGGCCTGTAGTAGCCCTTAAACTTTTCTCGCAACGCTGTTTCCCCTTGTTGGTGCTTCCCTCCGTGAGGTCGAGCATACGACACAAGAATGTTCGTTGCCCCCGATCTTGTATGTTTTGCGCATGGATGAACTGATCAAGCAAGGCCAGTGGTGGTGGTTGCTAGTCGTGCCCGTCGCCACTGGCGGTTTCGCTCTCTTCGGAAGCTGGTGGGGGTCTAGGTTAGGCAAGACCACAGAGCATGAGCAGTGGCTCCGCAACGAGAAGGTTGAAACGTACAGCCAATACGTGGAGAGCCTTCGACGCCTTGATCATTTGCTCAGCAGTGTGATTATTGGCGCAATGAGTCTGGATGATGCCCTAAAGAGCGACTTTACGGGAGCCAGTCGGTTGCGCCTGATTAGCCCTAAGTCCGTCCGCGAAGCGGCAATGGATCACAACAAGAGCCGCCAAGCCGTGGTGCAGTTCCTACTCGGAAGCTCCAAAGAAGATTCACAAGCACCGGCGTTCAATGATGCAGTCAATAGATTGGACGAGGCACGGAGCCACCTAACCGAAATCATGCGGCGAGATCTCAGCATCACTGACAGATGACAAAACTCTCCCGCCACCAGTGGAGGGTAGCGGGACGCCGCAACTCCGAGCATGATTCAGGTATCCGAGGCAGGGGAAGGACTGATCGCATTGGGTTTCATTTTTCGGAAGCGTGTCCGTTTGGGCAAGTCGGGCCACGTCAATATCTCCAAGTCGGGGGCGTCCGTCTCCGAACAACTCGCGCCGGTGACGGTGAACAGTCGCGGCCGGGTCACTGTGCGGCTACTGCCCGGCCTGTCCTTCCGGTTCGGTGGACGGCGACGCCGCTAGTGCGGCTTGGCTACGACCAATGACCGGAATTGTTACAGGTCTTGACGCCCCCGCATGGACCACCCACCCGCTTAGGTAGCAGTGGTCCCCGGGGTGGCAATACAGGCCCGCTTTGGGGAATATGGTCGTCGCCGAGTGCGGACGGACAGACACAGCCGTGAACGGTTAGCGGTCAGCGACGCCAAAGCTTTCAGGCGCCGGTCGCTGTCCCCACCGTCTTTGCTTGGTCGATCCGGCCCTCGCAGGTAGCGGCCTTGTGGGATCGGTCTAACCGGCAACCTAGCGGGCCGTGTACCCGCGCCCACGACTAAGACCGTCAGCCCTCACCGCCCCCCCACGGTGAGGGCTGATTCGTGTTTAACGAACGCGACATCCTCGCGGAACGCTAGGAATCATCCATCTTGCGAGAGCGACGTCATTCGGAATTCCCGAAGGACGCGAGCAACTTCTGCCGCTGTCCAGTTCTTGCCGTCGACATTTCGCCGGAACTCGACAAGAGCGTTCAGTAGCTGCGCGCTGGCTGACATCAGCAGCTGGTCCGCAACGCGCGGCGTCAACGTTCCGGGCACCTCCCCGTTGAGCGTCCGGAAGGTGAGATGCCTAAAAACAATCCGCCAGCTGAAGAGCTCGGTCCAAAGGGGTTGATCGACTGCCGTGTGGAGTTCGAACCGCATCCTTTCGATTCCATTAGCGATCCTGCTGCAGACTTCAAGGCGGCTGCTGAGGTCACCCGGCCGATTCTGTAGTTCTTGGACCGCGACTATCAGCTCGGCTCGCGCGGCAAGCTCACGCTGCTTGGATGCCTCACCCGCCTGGGCCTCCAGCTGTGTTTCCAGGGCGTGCGCCTGTGCCTTGAGCTGGGCGTCAAGCGACGCAGACTGAGCCACAAGCTGAGCGTCGAGGTGCTTCCGCTGCGTTCTCAACGTCCAGAAAAGCACCCCGACTGCGATCAGGGCGCTGAGCGCAGCCCCGACAAACCCACCCAACAGGATCCCCCATTGGTGCTGGGTGAACAGCCATGGGTCAGGAATGAAATCCGTCAGCATGTCTATGACAGTAGACCACGCACCGGGAAGCCGTACCAGCCGCGTACCCGACGTCAGTGACTACAGAGCAGCCCGTCGTCATCTTTGGATGGCGGAGGCTGATTTCGTGTTTGACGCTCTCTGGGGTCAAGCCGCCGACGGCGGACCTTGGACGCTCTCACCCAGATTTTCTTTGCGGCCGTCGAAGTAGCCCATCGGCAAGGGCACCGACACCAGCACATGTGATTGCGTCCACCCTTATGCGAACGCAGCCGCCTCGTCGCGTTCGCCATTGTCGTAGTCCAGCATCACGAACACGGGCAGCGACTCCCCGGCGATCCACCTGGGGCGCCACAGGGGTGGGAGCAGGGGAACGCTGCGGCTTCCAGAACTTCTTTTCCTCGACAGCTAGAGTCTGGCATCGCGGGCAGACAGAGAGCACCGGTAGAGGACTCAGGCGGCCGGCTGGATGAGTTCGGGGCCGTTGTTCCGCACGTAATTGACCTTGTCACTGACAACGCGGGGCACGAGGTGAGGTTCCGGCATGGAATCCAGCAAGGCGCGGACGTCAGCCTCGGCTGTCGTCTCAGGGTCAAGCCAGTCCGAGAACATGTCAGGCGGCACGATCAGCGGTGTGCGGTCATGGATATGGCCCAGCGCGTCGGAGGCCGCCGTCGTGATGATCGTGGCGGTCCGCAGCCACTTGTCGGGGTGTCCGTCCGGCAGGGCCGGGTCCGGCCAGTTCTCGAACAATGCCGCGAAGGCTAGGGTCTGGTCATCGGCACCGTGCAGATACGTCGGGATCTTCCCGCCATCCGGGATCTTCTCCCACTCGTAATAGCCGTCACCAGCGAGCAGTCCTCGCCGGGCGGCCGCGGCCTTCCGGAAGGACGGTTTTTCGGTGACAGTTTCCATCCTTGCATTGATGAGCCGCGCCCCGCCTTTGGTGTCTTTCGCCCACGATGGCACCAATCCCCAGCGGGCACTGACCAGCTTCCTCGTCACCGGGGCCCCTTTCCCTGCACTCCGGTCCAGGATCAACGGCACCGTGTCAGTCGGGGCGACATTGTAGGAAGGCTGGAGTTCATCAACATACGTCTCATGGACATGGAAGGCAGCCATCAGGTCGGCAGTCGATTTTGAAACAACGTAGCGTCCGCACATGACTTCATCATGCCCCAGAAGGTAATGACTGTCAGGCGTCCAGCTACGGCAGCCCCTGGCAAACGTGGATGCGTCGTTGCACCTGCAGCGTCAAAACCGCCCGCACATTCATGCCGACCTGTTGGTAGACCTCAATCGCCACCTTGGCGATTCGCGCAGCTTCGAATTGCTGGGCGCAACCTGAGCCATCCATCCATCTAAGCGACCATCTGGGTAGGACAGGCTCCGCCTTCTTTGGAACCGGCCTGAGAGTGGCCCCGGATTAGGTCACCCCTGAGCGGGGCCCGCTGCTCAGGAGGCTGCTGCCGTCCCTGGCATTGTGAGGGCCGCGAGGTCCCAGGCGTTGCTGGCTTGGAGGGACATGCCGCGTGGGCCGGTGCGGCGGGTGGTGCCTTCGATGAGCAGCAGGTTCGTGGAGAACAGGATGGGCGGGGCTACTTTTTCCTGGGCGTCGCTGAAGAACGTGGCGTCGACGCAGCCGGTGCCGTCGTCGATGCTGATGAAGACGACGCGTTTGCCGCCTCTCATGGGCGGTGTTTGGGTGGCGACCCGGATCCCCGCGACGAGGACCTTGCTCCCGTTGCGCAGGTGCAGGAGGTCTTGGGCTTTGGTGACGCCGAGCCGGTCCAGGAGCGGTTGGTAGGAGTCGATCAGGTGGTGGGTGACGTCCAGGGCCAGGATGTCGAGCTCTTCCCTCGTGATTTCCAGACCGGTCAGTTCGGGCACGTCGGCAGGAATGGCGGGGGCGTCGATGGCCGGGAGCGGGAGGGCGAGCTGGCCGGGGATGACCTGCAGCCGTTTGGCGGTGCGGGTGGCCTGGTTCCGTGCTGCGATCGCCGGGCGCGTCCGTTTGCTCTGCCCGGTGTAGAGGGTGTCCAGGGCCCCGACGAGGGCGAGGCTTTGCACGGTGGAGGCGCGCAGCCCGGCGCGTTCCTTCAGGTCGGCCATGGAGTCGAAGGGCCGTTCGGTGAGGATCCGGTGGATTTCCCGGGCCTGGATGCCTTTGACGTCGGCCAGGGACATGCGGATCCCGAGCCGCCTGTCCGGGGTTTGTTCGGTGACGTATTCGTCGGTGGAACGGTTGATGTCCAGGGGCAGGATGGGGATGCCGAGGCGGCGGGCTTCGGCGACGAGGAGGCGTTTGGGGTACATGCCGGGGTCGTGGGTCCAGAGCCCGGCCATGAACTGGACCGGGTAGTGGGTTTTCAGCCAGGCCGACTGGAAGGTGGGTTTGGCGAAGGCGGCGCCGTGGGCGCGGCAGAACCCGAAGGACCCGAAGCCTTTGACGACGCCCCAGACCTTTCCGATCACCTCGGGCGTGTAGCCGCGTTCGGCGGCTTTCTCGTGGAAGTACTTTTCGACGCCGGGGAGGCGGGTCTCGTCGGACAGGAAGCGCCGGAGCACGTCGGCGTAGGCGAGCCCGCAGCCGGTGAAGGTGTCGATGATCCGCATGAGTTGTTCGTGGAAGACCACGATCCCGTAGGTGTTCCGCAGGAAGGGTTCCAGGTCCGGGTGGAGCTGTTCGACGGTTTCCCAGCCTCCGCGACGGTTCAGGAACGGTTTGACCATGTCCGCCTGCATGGGGCCGGGGCGAAAGAGGCTGATGTCGGTGATCAGGTCATCAAAGACGGCGGGCTGGAGTTTGCCGACGAGTTCTCGCTGGCCCGGGGATTCGATCTGGAAACACCCCAGGGTGTGGGTGGAGCGGATGAGTTCGAAGGTCGGTTCATCGTCCAGGGGCACCGCTTCAAGGTCGACACTCTCCCCGGTGGTGCGTCGGATTTCGGCGACGGCGTAGGCCATGGCCGATTGCATCCTGACGCCGAGGACGTCGAGTTTGATCATGCCCATGGGGTCCATGTCGTGTTTGTCGTACTGGGACATGGGCAGGCCCATCCCGGACGGCTGCACCGGGGTGCGGTCCAGCAGGGAGGTGTCCGAGAGGATCACCCCGCAGGGGTGCATGGAGATATGCCGCGGCAACCGGTCCAGGCGCTCGGTGATGTCCACCAGCAGGTCCAGCTGCCGGCTGCCTTCCACCCGTTCGGCCAGGTCCCGGAGTTCGGGTTTCTCCGCCATGGCCTCCCTGAAGTGGGATGCGGAGAAGCGCCAGAGGTTTTTGGCGATCCCGTCGATGTCGCCAGGGTCCATGCCCAGGACCATGCCGGCGTCCCTCGCCGCACCGCGGGCACGGTAGCCGGACTGCATCGACATCAGGGTGACCCGTTCACGGCCGAAGCGGGCGAAGATCTCGTGGTAAATGTCGTGCCGGCGGGCGGATTCGACGTCGATGTCCACGTCGGGCAGGGTCCGGCGCCGCGTGCTGAGGAACCTCTCGAAGAGCAGGTCGTGGCGGATCGGATCCACGAACGAGATGCCCAGGGCGTAGTTGACCAGGGACCCGGCCCCGGATCCGCGGGCCGCGGAGCGGATCCCCATCTCCCGGATGAGCCGGGCGACCTCGGCAACGGTCAGGAAATAGGACGCGAACCCCAGATCGGCGATGGTGTCCATCTCCAACCGCAACCGCGCCTCCACCACCCCCAAAGCAGCGCGATCAGCGCCCGTGTAAAGGGTGTTGGCCCCGGCCCGGGCGCGTTCCCACAGGACCGCGAGTGGGTCGCCGGTGATGCCGATGATGGAGGCTTCGGGCATGACCGGCACCCCCCAGCCGGCGTCGCTGACGGGGTCGATCCGGCACCGGTCCGCCAGGGCCTCGGTCTCGGACAGCAGGGCTTTCGCGGCTCCGGCGCCGGCCTGCCCTACCGCGGCGATCTCGACGGCGAGGGCCTTCATCATCGGTCCGGGTTTGAGCCAGGCCTGGGCCGTGGGCTGGACCACGGCCTCGTCCAGGCGGCGCAGCGCCCGGGCGGCGTCAAGGATGTCCGCGGTGATCGCCCCGTCGGGCAGAACGTAACGGACGGCGTTGCTCAGCACCGCCTTCACCTTGGCCCGTCCGGCGAGGCGGAGCATCCGGGTGGCGTGGGTGTGGCTGAACGGCAGCCCGGGCGCGGACAGGTGGGAGACGACCTCGACCCGCATGGCTTCCCGAGGCAGGACTGCCACCCATTGTTCCATCAGGGCCATGCCGTCGCCGCGGGTCCCGACCTTGAGCCCGACGTCGGAGAGCGGCCCGAGCAGAACCGTCCCCACCGGGCCGGCATCGGTGAGAAGGCGCGCAGCGATCTCCGCTCGGGTCACCGCGACGGTCTTGCGGCCGTGGGCGGCCGAGACCAGCCGGCACAGGGCAGCGTACCCGGCGCCGCGGGTGTGCCCGTGGGCCAGGACCACGACCCGCCCGCCCACGGACCCGGTGTCGTCGAGGACGGCGAGCTCGACGCCGAGGATCGGATCGATACCGGCCGCAATGCACGCACCGATGTGTTTGGGGATCCCGTAGAGCCCGTCGCGGTCGGTCACGGCCAGGGCGTCCGCGCCCCCGGCCTTCGCCGCGGCCGCCAGAGTGTCCGGCCAGTCCACCCCGTAGTGGGCGGAAAACGCCGACGCGGCGTGCAGGTGGGTAAACATCAGGAGCTTCTAGCCGAGGATGCGGGCCAGCACCCAATCAGACTCGTCCCGAACCAGCTCGAACACCCGCTCGGCCGACCTGCCGCGGCCCGATGCCGTGATACGCCACGTCTCTGTCTCGAGCACCTGCGGGCCGATCCCCTTCTGGATACGGGCCTGTTCGACCCACCACGGGCGCCTCGTATAGAACCGCAAAGGGGTCTCGGTGCTCCGGTACTGCCGGTCCCGCCACTCAAACCCCAGAGGGCAACCGTCCGGAGTCGTCCGCACTAACACACGCTCATCAACATCCAGCACTAGAACATACCTTCTAATAGAAAAACTGTTAATAGAATATGCGTTCGACACTACATGCCGCCACCGACCGTTTGAGACTGGCCCTGGAACCACTGGCCTGACGCCCCAGTTCCAGTATCTGCCCGTCGCTGGCCCGCTGTCCCTGGCCCTCTCACCCTGTGGCCCCGAGTTGAGCGCTACAGCTGCAGATGAAAAGGTGGCTTCCGACCGGGACCACCAGACACTAGGACGAGCCCGCCGTCGTCAAAGCATCCTGACCTGATTACGGCCACTGACCGAGCGGCATGTCATTGTTTCCAGGCCTCGAATTACTCTGTACCAAGAAGCTCTGACGGTTTACCATTCCATGTCACTACCAGCTCATCGCGGGCGCGGGTCGCTGCGACGTACAGCAATGACCTTTCCCGGAGCAAGGCATCATCACGCTCTGCCTCGGCCAGGCCCTGGATTGCGTGCTTCTGCGGCAGGCTGGAGTCGCTGACTCCGAAGAGAATGACCTTGGCGAATTCCATGCCTTTGGCCCGGTGCATTGTCATGACCACGGGTTCGTTGCGGTCGTCGGTGGGCGCTTCGATCGATCGGACGTGGATTCCACGCTCGTTCAGGCTGTTGACCACCTGGGCTTGCTGGTGCTTGGCGCGGACGAGGATGCCGATCGATGCACCATCATTCCCTTTCTCCTGCCACCGCCGGATGTGGTCGGCCGCGAGGTCGAGCTCGCTGTTGAGCGACTCAAGGCCCTGGCGGACGGGCTCCGGCCCGCTGCGTGCTGACCGGTAATCACTTGATTTTTCCGCTCCATCTTCGATGTCGTGGAACTCCGCTCCGGAGAGGAGCTTGACTGCGAAGGCGAGGTTCTGCGCCGTCGTGCGGTAGTTCAGCGTCAGTCGGCGGGAACGGCCGACAATGTGAATTCCAAAGCGGGACAAGGATACCTTTTGTCCGTATAGCCGCTGGTGGGAATCCTCTGCGATGAACAGGTCGTTGGGTCCTTCGGCGACCAGGGCTCGCAGCAGCAGCCAATGACCGGCATGAAAATCCTGTGCCTCGTCAACAATGACGTGCTCTGCAGGCCGCGGCCCCCCGTTGGAGGCGCGGTGGTTCAGGGCAGCGGCAGCGAGGGCCGCGATTTCCGCGTAGCTGGCTTTGTCTTCCATCCTGTTCGCGCGTCGATAGGCCTCGATGATCCGCCACACGGCAATCCGCTTTGGCCGGTTCAAGGCGGTGCCGCGGCCAGCCCGGGGGACCTTGAGGTATTCGTCCTTCGTCGTCACCGAGTTAGCCAACACAACAGAGAGGTATTCCTGATCCAGGAACGTGGGGTTGGCCAGCGTCGGTTCCAGGCCATGGTCCACCGATTCGGCGGCGAAGTCCCATGCGTCCTTGTCTGTCCGCTTGGTCGTTTGCTGATCGCCAACGCCGAGCACTGCATTCAGGGCAGCGGAACGTTCGTCGGCGGATGCCGCCGTCCAGATCTGATGCGCCAGCGAGTCGATGCCGGCTACGCAGATGCCTTTCTGGCCCAGCTTCGTGGCAATAGCAAGGGAGGGGTCCAGCGTGGCCACGTTCGTGGCCAGCGATTCTGCCAGGGTGGTGGTGAAGGTTGTCAGAACTATTCGCGCTGGGGGCTCAGCGTCCGCGAGTGCTTTGGCGCGGTGCAGTGCGACCACGGTCTTGCCCGTGCCCGCTCCACCGGACAGTCGGAAGGATCCGGTGCGGCTCTTCTCCGCATACTGGCGCTGTTCGGGGTGCAGGAATGTGCGCCAGGCTTCAAAATCACCAAACTCGATGATGTTTTTCAGTTCCTGGGGATTCTCGCCGATGAACGCAAACTCGATCTTCGATGCCGGGTGGTCCAGCGCCTCCCGGATCTTCTCGTCCTCGGACTTCGTCTCATCGTCGACGTACTGGCCGAGCCCAAGTTCCTCTTTGACATCTGCAAGCGATTTTCCGGCCTCGAGATCGATCAGGGCAATCCCCTGCCACTCCGGTGCATTGTCCACGACGGCCGAGAATTGCTCGAGTGAACGTGCCGCCACTGCGCGACGGGCGACTTCCGGGTCGATGCCGAGGTTCTCCATCAGATATTCGGGCGTGTAGCCGGCCGTTGCCAGGCCGTTAACGAACCCCGGCTCGGGATCAGAACTAACAACCGGAGGCTTCACCGCGGTTATGTCGCCGGGCTGGGCGTCACTCCTGTCCGGTTCCGAGTCCTTGATCAGCTCCAAGACTCCGTTGACCGGGTTGATCTGGAGCACGCTGGATCGGGCTATCTCTATGGCCTCGTCGTGCGGCCATGCCCCGATGTAGATGTAGTGCGGCTCTCCTGCGGGGTCCAGCCGATAGAGGACGGCCCTGTAGTTCAGATCAACGCGACCGGTCCGGACGCGCTGGTCTTTTGGGTTGTGCATCGGTTCGATGTGCAGGCCAGGTGCCGTGTCGTCTTCCTGCAGCTTCTCGAGGAAGTTGTAGATTTTCGACTTCAGGGATCCGTCGATTTTTGTTTTGCTCTTCATCCACGTTACTAGCGGCATTACTTACCTTCCTTCACGCTGAGTGCTTTGGCCACGTCCGCGGCGTCCGGTCCGACGACGGCCCATCCGGCAACAACGAAGGTTTGCGGGTCCTCGCCGTCCAGCAACACGGCCACTTTCTGTTCTTCCCATGCCATCGGGATAACGCTGCCATCCGGCAGCTCAAATCCCAGCTCGGGAAGGGGAAGCCCGTCGATCGCGGCAAGTTCCGTCAACAAAAGCCGCTCGTTATCGGCTGCCATCTCCAGGAGTTCCTGCCATTCCGGACCGAGGGTCGCGGACGCCTCTTCCTGGGGCAGCAGAACATCGACGGCCGCGGACACCATGTCGACGGATCCGATCTTCAGCCCGTACCGCTTGAAGGCCATCAGGTTGGACAGCCGGAGCCATTCGCGCCAATAGAGGTGGTGGTCCTCGTCAGCCACGGCTTCCGCACGGTCGTCAAGGTACAGCCCGACTACGAAGCCCTTGGCATCAAGGGACTTGGCACCAGCCGAAAGCACCGTTGCCCCGTACCTGTACTGCCAGCAATTGTCCTGGCCAGCCGCGGGAGTCACGTCCTCGTTGATCAGCAGCTCCAGGGCGCGTTCCGCAGCGGTGTCAGCGCTGGACTTGAACGGCTTCTCCATCAGCATCAGCGGGACGACCTCGGCGAAGCGCTCCCAATCAGGCTGCACCGGGTCCTGGATCCAGGCCCATAGCTGGCTCATTGCGTCCAGGCCAATGAGCTCCAGCAGGCCGGGTTTGAGACTGAACTGGGCCTGGATTTTCTGCACACGGTCCTGTTTGTGCCAGGCCGGGAAATTTGTGGTGCCCTTGCCGAAGGCGTCAATGTCTTCCCAAGTGAGGCCCCAGGGAATGATACCGGCCTCGCGCAATTTGGCGCGCTTGACGGCGTCGTCGCCAATCCGGTTGTGGGTGCGGGACGCATGGAAGTAGTAACCGTCTGTGTAGATAGCGATCTTGGGGATGTTGGGGTCCTGGGCCATAAGGACAAAGTCCGGCCGGGTTCCCAGGATGTCCTCCTGGGGCTCCAGCCACCATTTGTGTTTGCCGCCGGGCAGGCGAAATTCCAGCCGGTCCCCGCGTAGGGCCGGGGTCACTTTGATCTGGGTGCCGAGCGTCTGAAGGCGCTCCACGAGGGCCCTCCGGAACTTCAGCTCCAGATGGGATTCCGGGTTCAGGCCAGCCGCCGGCGGAACCGTGGTGGTCTTCCAGTCAGCGAATGACGGCGACTGCTCACCTTCTGCCGGTACCTTGCCGCTGAACAGGATGTCGGTCAGCAGCCGTTGTGCCGTGATGCGCGAGACCTTGTCCACCAGCCACGGAGGTGCGAATGGCAGGAGGCAGTTGTGGCAGGCAAGTCGTTCTTCGTTCTGGCAGCTGCAGTTCCGCACCATGTCCCACGCTGCGTGAAGCATTTTCCAGACCTTCTCCGGCTCGGCGAACTCAGCCAGGTAACCGGTACCCCCGGGTACTTTGTCGTGGAGCAACAGGGAAACAGCGCTTTCGCCGCCGGCGAGCGGTTCGTTGATCTTGACTACGTCGATATGGTCCGGTGCGCCGCCTAGAACGGTGCGCAGACCCAGCAGAAGGCCGGCCGTGAGGCTAGGCACCGCGAAGTCGTCGCCCATCACTGCCGCGGTGGGCAAGCGCAGGGAAACACCCTGAGTGGTGAGGGTGCGGGCGAGGGCCACGTCCTTGACGTTTTCCTCAGCCGCCTTGCGGTACTTACACCAGAACCTGTGCTCATCGAAGCTGTTCGCCTTGGCTGCCTGGTCCAGCTTGCCGCAGTAGGAGCAGACGCGGAACAGCGGCGCCTTCACGTCTTCTCCGGCCAGCAAACGCGTGGCCGCGTTTGAGGCAGTCCGGCCAAGGTTCAGCCAGCGAAGCTCCGCGCGGTGAAGGTACTTTGCCCCGAAGTCGATGCCGTCCAGGAACCATTGGCTGGTCACATGCTCGGGGTCAATATCCGCGGCCACCACCACGTTGAAGCTTTCCTTGACGCGGTTGTCGCTGCGGTCCCCGATGCCGGCCTCATCCCGTCTGACCTCGGCGGAGACCTTCTTCATGACAACGACATCGAACGTCTGACTGACGTCCGCAATGGCGCCGGTGCCACAGCGGGCACAGACGGTAACAGGCCCCTTGGTGTCCACCTCGGTGTTGGCCCAGCCGCAGGATGGACACATCTGCCATTTCTGGATGTGGCTCTGCTGCGGCCCCAGGTCCACTGCATCGATTTTGACCTGAAGACCCTGGGCGTAGAAGGTCGCCCCGGGTGCCAACTCGGTCAGCGCTACGGACGCGCCGCGCTGGTAGCTGATGCTGTCCGTCAGGAACTCATTCGTGTCCACATCGCGCCAAGTCAGACCGACGTCCAGGCTGACGGAGTCATCCAGGAGGGTGTAGTTGGGCAGCACGCCGTACTCTTCCAGGACCGAAATCCAATAGTTGCCGCGGAGCCCGTGCAGCTGAAGGGAAATCAGCTTGAGAGTGGCATAAGCAGTCTTCGGCGCCTGCAGATCGTCCGCGGTTGCAGCGTTGGTTTTGGCGCGTTCTTCAAGTTCGGGCAGCTGCCTGTCAATCTCTTTGCGGCGTGCGTCGAGCTCGGCCACGTCCTGCTCCCAGAGGCGTGCGGCACCGACCAGGTGACGCGCCATGAGGCTGGACTCGCCGTCGCTCTGCGGTGTCGCCCAGGCCTTCAAGGAAGCCACGGTGGAGTCCGCGAGAAGTTCTCCGTATTGCGCCAGGAACTCCGCCAGATACTCCTCCGCGTGATCGGAAGCCTCCGCAATGAGATCACCCAAGAAGGTGTCTTTGTCCGCGCTGCCAAGTGCCGCCGTCGCTTTTTGCGGGTGGGGGCGGCCGGCGTCGCGGGCAAATCGGTCGACTAGGTGCGCGGTGTACTGACGCTGCAGGATCTCCTCGGCGTCCAGGAATGTGGCAGGCGGGCGAACCTCTCCGTTGATCACAGAGAGCGGATCATGAAGCTTGGGCAGGTGCTCTCCCCTGCCCTTCACGTATGCCAGTACCAGCGAGTTGCCGGTGAGGCGGCCCGCCCGCCCCACACGCTGCAGATACGATGCCACGGACGACGGCAAGGAGGCCAGCATCACGCAGGAAAGGTCACCGATGTCGATGCCCATTTCCAGGGTGGGCGTTGCCACCAGGACGTTCGGGGCCTGCGGGTCATCGGTCGCCGACTTGAACTTGGATTCGTAATCCAGCCGGGTCTTGTCGTCCAGGAGTGAGGTGTGCTCGCGGGCGACTACGCGCTTCATGTCGCTGGAGTGGTAGAGCGAACGGTAGTAGTTGTCCTCGCCGGCAGCACGCTGCAGAGTACCCGGGCAGCGGATGAACATGCATGGCGCACCGTCCAGCTGGCTGATGACTGTTTCCGTGCCAGGAGTCTGGACCTTGCAGGTATCGCAACTGAGGAAATGCCGCTTGGCTGCCAAGTCCTCGCTCGACGGCGCTTTCAGGACCAGCCGTTCCGGGGAAATCCAGAAAATCTCTGCCCCGCTCTCGGACTTGGTGGAACCCAGCACACCGGCATCCAGCAGTTCTTTGAAGAGAGCCTTCGCCAGGAACGCCCCGTCCGCAGCGGCTGTCGAAAGGCAGCGGGAAGCCCACCGGGCATACCAGGAGGCAGTGGATGTGACCGGATCCAGGTTGTCCGAGTTCTTGACCGATGGACCAATCCGGGGGAATGCAGGGGCGGCGCGGCCTGGCGGGAAGGCGGGCATGCCTTCAGACTTGCGGCGGCCGCCCCAGACCTGCCAGCGGTGGCCGTCTTTCTTCAAGTACGGGTCCAGCCACTTGTGGTGGACGCCGCCGCGAATGCGCATGCGCTCCAGTACGCCACGGACCCAGAAGGTAAGTTCCACAGCCGACGGGGTGTGTCCGTCAAAGGCAGACTGCTGCTGCACGGAATCGATTGCCTTTTGGGCCAGAGCAACGATGCGCGCCTGCGAACCGCCATCAGTTTCGGCCACGACGCTACCGGTCAGTTCGAGCGTCCTACCGACACGGGACTGCAATCCAAACTCAAGCGACGCGTCGAAGAGTAGCCGTGACTTGGCATTGCCGGTGGCTTTGCGCCGCTCCGTTGCGCTGGCGCCGGGCTTCCAGAAGGCGCGGAACTGCTCCCGGTCAACGTAGTCGGGTGCGATCAGCTGGTATTTCGCCACCGGGGTTTGTGCGTTGGATATTGCAGCATTGACCAGTTCGTCCAGGGTGGTCTCCCCGTCCAGAGCGTTGCGGAGTGCCGAGCGCAGGGACAGTGTGTGGGAACGTGCCTGGACAAAACCGGCCCGATGGGCCGCGTCTTGGACACTGTCCGTGAAGACCAGGGCCTTCTTCTCATTGGAATTGAGACCCTGCGATCCAAAGAGATTGGAGATCGTGACGGAAAGCATGGTGGCAATGGCGCTTCCCAGGAAACGTATACCGTCTGCGGTTTGGCATGCCGGGCAGGTGTCCCGTTTGGAGTCGTCGTCCGCCTCCAGCCCGGTGAGCATGAGCACCGGAAGAATGCGACCTTCCAGCAGGTCGATGTCCTCGCCGTTAGGGGCATCGGACAGGATCTGGCGGTTCTTGGAGTCAAACCACCTCAGGCCCTCGATCTTGGCCTCATCGGTACCCTTGAAGAGGACCTTGTCGGCCTCGCCCGGTGCATAGAGCAGGGCCCTGAAGCGCCCGCTGCCCGTCATCTTACCGACGCGGATTTTCGTGTCATCCAGGTCCAGATCATTGCCGGTGGGGCCCAGCATGACGCCCCAGCCGGAGCGTCCGCAGTGCCGGCAGTAGACGGCCGGCTGGTACAGCTCGCCGTCCTGCTGGACGCCGTCGTCGGACCAACGGAAACTGCTGGTGGCGTCGACGGCCTTGTCGATCCGGGAGAGCTCGCGAATCCACATGTGGACCTCCACGGACAGCGCTGGGCGGCCGTAGTCCGCGCGGATCTGGCTCAGGAAGGAGATGAAATGGCTGAGGAACTCGATCTGCTCCTCCAGTCGGGCGGCCTGTTCACGCGGACCACCGCTGATGCTGAATCCGCCGAAGATCTTCTCCGCAAGCTCCCGCAGCGAGACAGCGTCAGTAGCGTGCCGCAGAACGGCCACGGTGAGTGGCTGTGACCGTACGGCGTCGAGTAGGTCGTCGGGTTGGTTGCCGAACAGTGCGTCCCCAATGACACGCACGACGGCGGCGTTCGGCTCACCGTCAGCCGCGGCCCTCGCAGCTTCGACCTTGTCATTCAAGTCGTGCAGCTGGTCCGCGATGTCGTTGATGGACCTAGGCGCATGGGCGGCAGCACCCAGTGCGGTCCATTCATCCGAGCTGAGCCGCGCTTCGGTGATAACGCTGTCTTGCGGGAAGGGTTCCCCAAAAACCGTCTCGGCGAAGCGCAGCATTGCTACAGGATCGCCCTTGCCGCCAAGCGTCGCCGAGGTGGCCACCGGCGTGGCACGGCCCAGTGGGCGTTGTCGGTCCAGTTCGGTGAGACCGAAAGGCGAATCAGTGAGATCTGCTGGCCAGTAGCTCTTGAGAGTCAGGCCCAGCCGGCGGAGCAGCATTGCCACGTCCGTGCCTTGGGCACCGTCATAGGTGTGGAATTCATCGAGCACTACGTACTGCAGCGATGTTGCCGACTGCTCCCAGATGCTTGCATCTTGGTGGCGGAGCAGGAGCATGTCGAGCATTTTGTAGTTAGTCAGCAGAATATCTGGTGCTTCACTGCGGAAGATGTCGCGCTGGTTGATCAAGCCAGCGGCGGAAACCTTGGTCCGAGGCTCGTCATTCTGCCCGGTGTAGATACCAGCCGTGATTCCGCTGAGTTCAGTGTGGCTAGACAGCATCTCAGCCAGGCGCTTCGCCTGGTCGTTTGCCAGAGCGTTCATCGGGTAGAAGATCAGGGCCTTCATGCCCTTCACACCGTTGCTCTTCGCCCGGAGGACGTGATCGATGATCGGAATGAGGAAGGACTCTGTCTTTCCGGAGCCGGTTCCGGTCGTGACCATGGTCGTCAATGGCCGGCGGTGACTGGTTGAGCCAGCGGAAAGCTCGGCGGTTGAGCCAGGAGGCACCCCGGGGATTGAGCCTGTCGAAGCCTCGACTGTCGAGGCCCGCTTCGACGACAGTCTCTGGAACGCCGCGGCCTGGTGTCCGTACGGCTCGAACCCAGCCAGATGCCAGTCCAGCGATTCCCGCCAGCCATCGGCCGCCGGCTTGAACGGAAGCCGCAATCGAACGTATGGCCCCTTGAAAAGTCCGCTGTCCGGGTCGGCGAGGAACTGCTGGATCGCGCCACGCGCCTCGCTGTCGGTGAGCGCGAACGTGGTGGTGAGGTAGTCGGACAGGCCCTGCTGCAGATCGTCCGCCTGGAAGGTTGGGAGGAGCTCCGCCATCAGTTCATGCCTTCCGTTAACTTATTGAAGTGGGCGTGCGCCTGCCGCATATCGACCTCGCGATCGAAGCTAAGAAACGGGAAATCATAGGTGTAGGTGTTCCCTGCTGCATTGGTTGCAGTCCGCTCTTCCTCGCTCAGAATCCCGTCCCGTTGACGGTACAACTTGCCTATGTCGTTAGGCACCTTACGGCCATTCAAATCGTAGAGGTCGTTGCGCTCGTATCCCTGTAGAACAGGAAACTGTGTTCTATAAATCGTACAAAGCTCGTCGGCGGAAATACCAAGCATTACGGCAACAATCGCATCAATTTCAATAAGGGCAAATCGTCTTACGAGAGCACTTCTCAGTGGCGTTTCTTGCGTCCAATTCGGCGATAGGTTTGAATATTCAAATCTGCCAGCAGTTGCAGGAGGGGCGCAAGGTGAAGAGTCTAACTTCCAAGCGGAGACATACAATTCTTTCCAGATTGGAGCATAGTCCTCCGTCAAAGCATTTAGCAATACGGACCGCACCAGCAAGTTCTGCTCCAGAGAATGACCACGGATGTGAGGAAAACGGCTAACAGTTCCGACCTTGAGTTCAAGTATCCCAGCGGCTTTGACCATGAAGTCAACAGGAAGAGACGCCCAAAAACCTGCCGCGAGAAATATATCAGCTGGGTTTTCAACAGTAAGGCTGAGGATCGTCCCAACGTGCATAGGACCCGGCGGCAAAAGGCAGGCATGTAAACTTCTGACCGTCGCCGGGTCGGCCATTCTTCGCCAGGCTAAGCGATAGAAGTCAAAACTGTGGCTTGGCACATGCTGATTAAAATTTGGATTGAAAGTCCTATTCGGTGAATGCGACTTGATTTGCCAGGTTGTGTATGCCAACCTATCTTTGGTCCCAGCAATCTGGTAGTTTGTTGATGGCGAAAAACGAACCGGCATCCTCTCCAAGTCGATGCTTACATATTGTCCTTGTTTCACTCCAGACTCACACACTTCCTGAAAGAACGGATTGGAAACAGTAAAGTGAGGGCCTTGATATATAGCGTCCTCCAAATGAATTGGCTTGCCAATTTTTGGGATAAACCGACCAAGTTTCCGGTCTTGGTCTTCCTCCCATCCTCTGGTCCACTCGAAGACGAGTTCCCCAAATCGGGCAGCACCGGCGAGCTTGGCGAGGACGGCAGAGCTCTCTAAGTTCGCGGGGTAAAGCATCTTAGCTTGTCGGACCGGCGCCCCATTCTCTGACATAAGCGCAGACCACTGTTTTAGGACAGCGTCCGTTACTAAAACGATTCGTCCAAGGTGCGGGCGAGTATCCCAGTTTCCGGAGTCATCCTTAATGCCAGGCTGTGGGCCATTACCGTCGTGCACCAAAGAGCGCACAACGGTGTCCGGATGGAGAAGCGACGCGGCGTGGAGGAACCCAACTGCAGAGCGAGCGGTCCCATAGATGTGAACAGCATAGGGACGGGCATGACCGATTTCGAAAAGTTTCAACTCATTCGTAAACTTCCAATGGCGCCTTAACCTCTCGTACGCCTGCTGGCGCAAGCTCGCGGCCTTATCCTCGCTGAAATGCGAATCTGGATGAACCAAACCAACTACTGAAGCAGGTCCCATATTCCGCCAGACTTGTTCCATAAAAGCCCGGTAAAGCTCCGGTTGAAGCCCTTTTAGAAAAGGCCTGAGGGTCGGATCCGACAAATGCGCAGTTTGTCCAGCTAATGCTGTGCGCAACTCCACAAACAAGGCCTGAAAAGACTTATCCGAAAAAGCTCCTTCACGATGACGCTGCTTTTCTGTCTCACTACTTCCACTCGACAGTTGCCACCAAGGATCGGCCTCCGCCATAACAGCGTCTTCTTCCCACCTAGGTCGCACCCATGGAGGGTTGCCTATCTGCAGGTCAAATCCTCCACGTGCAAAAACCGTGCCAAAGTCCAGTTCCCAGTGAAAGAAGCCCTGATCAGCCGCGATTTCTTGGCAAACTTTCAGCCAAGGAATCGTCTCAATGGCCTCTAAAATTTCCAGTGCGCCGGCAAAGCGCAGTTCGAGATCCTCCGCTTGGTTGAGTTCATTCCATGATGCCCCGGCAAGCAGAGACTGCTGACCCACCATTTTCGAGTCCTTGGCCTGGAGCCCCAGAATCGACTCAAGCCCGGCTATCCACTCATCGAGAGTTGGCGGCTTGATTCCATGGGAAACCGCCGCTGAGATTGGCCAGAACCAAAGGGCATTCCATGCGTCCATTACTCGGCGCAGCCGCTGAATTGCTCCGTTCGGGTCGCCCAGTTTCGCCTCTATTTCAGCGCGGGAAACCGGATTGCCATCAGACTCAGCCGCAGCCCGCTTACCGAAGTAGTCGACTGTCCGCCGAGCCTCTGATTCGGCGACTTCGAGTCGGCGCAAAGCAAATTGCCAAAGAGTCTCCACCCGTCGTCCCAAGTTCACCAGTCGGTCCACCTGGGTCTTCGAAGGTTTGGCTTTGATCCGGTTTCGCCACGCTTTAAGTTCCTTTTGGGCTTCGCCGGCGAGGTCTTTCACTTCCTTGGCTTCAGACGCTGCACCCCAGCCTGCCGCCGGCAGCAAGAAATGGTGAATTCTTCCGACAACGTTCGGATCGTCAGACTCACTCGCTATTGCTTCGGCGAGACCTGAGAGTGGAGCATCCGCCGGGACGGTCATCAACCATGACTTGTCGTTGACTGACGCTCGGGAATAGGTGGCCCGGCGTGCGCCGATCAGAGAGTTTCCTCGACGAAGGTGCAGTCCAAACCACGGGGCCTGCAGCCCGGAGACCATAGTGTCCAACCAGAGAGACACTTCGGCCAGTTCAACGGCCGTGGAATTAAGATCCACGCCGTACACCTGGTGAAGGGCTATCTGCGCCTTAACCTTTTGTAGTTCGACAGGGTAGTCCTCGGCCGGAATTGTCTGCCCCAGCTCAGCCTGCTTGAGCTTTAGATACGCATCGGCGAGCTGCCGAACCGCTTCGATGGCGAACGCGCCCGAGCCCAGAGCGGGTTCGCAGACGGTCAGTTTCAAAATGTCGTCCGCTGGGGTTTCATCCAGTTTTTTGCCGAGCAACTCCTCCAGAGCTTGGGAGACGACAAACCGGGTGAGCACCTCCGGCGTGTAATACGAGGCTGACTGCTGGCGTTCACGGCCCGCGAGTCGGAAGACGAAGGTCCCCTTTTCGTGGAGAACAGGCTCCGGCTCCCCCGTGAGTTCGTTCGCGGTCATCACGAAGTGTTTGCGTTCTATCGATTCGGAACGCTCGACGGGTACGACCCACGAGCCTTTGGACGAGTCACCGTCCTTTGCGACCTCGTACAGATCCGTCTCAGCAATGAACCCCGTATAGGACATAAGCCCCTCATATACGGCTCCGAGTTGGTTGACGCCAAGTTCCGCGTAGGAGATGAACCCCCGGTCTTTGCCCCTGGCTTCCTTGCTCAGGAGCAAATGCTGCAGAACCTTCTGCAGCTCGGAGTTGCCCAGGCCGACACCGTCAATGTCCTGCATGGCTGTGGGGTCAAAGAGATCGGCTTTGAGACTGTCGAAGTGGAGGCCTTCGGCACCTGTCGTCTCGATCACCGCTGCAGCGTCGACGGGCTCGTCCGACGGATGGTGGCCTTGATCGACAAGGCGGAAGAGAGTGTGTAGGGACTGGTAAATGTGGGTTCCGGACACGGCCTGGGGTGAATTGAGAGGGGTGAGGGTGAGCTCGCGGAGGCGGTCCAAGCCATAGCCCTCGGTATACTCGCCCGCCCCCACAGGGAGGACACCCATCTCCGGTGATGCCTCCGCGTACAGCAGGAACAGGATCCGGTAGAGGTAGCGCAGTGATTGGCGGGCGAGGCTTTGGCCGTCGACCGCGTCCAGCGGAAGCCCTTGCGCCTCGCGTCGCCGGAGTACGTCGTTGGCGATGATTTCGATGGAGAGCCGGATGCCCTCGCGGAGGTCTTTGGACACTCCGATGGTGTGTTTGACTGAATTTTCCAGGATTTGATTCCACCAGATGGATTCGCTGGCATCCGGGAGCAGGGATTCGAGCCCGAAAATAGCCAGCACGCGGTCGATTTCACCTCCGCGTTTGGTGTCATTGCGTTCGCAGGCCAGCAGCAGGTCAGCGGCCAGATAGCGGCCCTCGGCCCAGCGGTCGCGCTCCGTCAGCAGCAGCCACCGGCCACCAAAGACCACGATGAACTTCGGCGGTTCGTCCGTCCGGTAGAGCTCGGAGACGAGTTTCGGCGCGGACAGGTCAGCCGTCTTGTCGTCGATGAGGGCTGGGGCCAGCATTGTGGCTTTGGCGGAATCGAGAAGGTCCTCTAGGGACTCGACGGGTCGGCTCTCGAGGAATAACAGATCCCGATTGTGGGACGTCCAGACGTTGGGAACCCGCACCGTAGTCCCGGCTCGCTCGACGGTGAGCTCCGCTTTCGTACCCTTAAATCCAAGCGCCTCGCGGACCTTGTGGTAAACGGCCGAAGCCTTGTTTGGCTCCTCGACAAGCTCCGCCAGTTCAACCTGGAACGTACCTCGTTCGCTGAGAAAGCGTTTCAGGACGGATTCGTGGCCTTCCTTAGCCTGCTCGTCCCATTGCTTGCGGAGTTTGAGCACCTCCGATTGGAAGGACTCTTTCGTGGAGTCCGTGGTGAAGTAGTGCTCGCTGATCCAGTCTTCGCCAACGACGATGGAATCAAATGAAGGCATGATTAGTTGGCCCCTTCAACTTCGGTATTTTCAGGCACGATGACCAGAAGCGGGCGGACGAGGCGCTGCGACGGGGCCAAGGAAGCGGCAATCCGTTGTTCCTCCTGGATGCGTTCGCGCTGCTTCTTCAGAGCAGACTTGCTCATGCCGGGGAAGTGCTGTTCCAGTGACGATTCCTGCCAGTTGTCTGCGCGGTCCTGCCAGCCGGCGAGCCGCTCCTCCGCTGCCTGCTGTGCTGCTGCGAAAGTGGCCTCCAGGGTCTCGGAGGTGTTTTCCACAGCGACTGGGACGAGCTGCTGAAGCTGATCGATGTTGGCGATAGGTCCGGGGTTGATGGCCTTGGCCGTGAACTCAATCTCCTTCAGGTAGCGACCCAGATCATCGAGGGTGTCGACCAGACAAAACGACGGATTATCGGGGTTGGGGAAGTCAGCGGTGAAGAACGCTTTCGAGACCACTTGGCCTCGCTGGTTCATGAGCGTCCCCATCAACAGGACGGTGGGGTTCTCCACGTTTCCGCGGACGGCAAGGACTTCGCTCCGGGACAGTGACGCAAGCGCCCGATCGCTGGCCCATTCAAGTACTGGATGAAGGGGACCCAGGAAGTGGGCTTCCGGCCAGGTGGTGGTCTTCTCCCCGGCGGTGGGATGGACCGCACGGGCGCGTTCGAGTTCCAGCTTGCCGGAGATAACCGTAGTTGCCAGCTTCATCTTCTTAGTCACGGCCCGGTCCGAGAGATAGGACTGCGGGAGGTACGCGAGCCTCTGTTGCAGATCCCGCGGGGGCTCGAGCTCGGCGATGGAGTGCTCCTTGTGAATGGTCCAGGCGACGCCATTGTTGCTCACGCTGGCTTCCGGAGTAACGAATGCTTCCCTCAGGGCTTCATCCAGGTATTCGAGGTCAGTGGCGTAGAGACCGATCTGGGTTTCGGTCACGACGTCACTCTTTGCGGGTTCAGTGGAAGCGAGGCTTTCGAAGAAGGCATCAAAGTCATCACCGTTTATGACAGCTTCAGGATCTCGCAAGACCTCATCGATCGGTTTCTTCTTCATCAACACGTCCCGGATGGCGTCCTCTTCACGCGCCACACTGTGGGCGCCCATGAGCGAGGCAACGTCCTGGAGCACCATGTGGGCCTCGTGTTCGCGCTCCATCACGCGCGTAAGCACTTTAAGGTCACCCCGGAACTGGGTGTTGTCCGGTTCGAGCAGGAGTGTGGTGATCTGCGGTGGAAACTTCTGCCCGTAGCGGTCGATGCGGCCGTTGCGCTGCTCGACGCGGATCAAGCTCCAGGGGATATCGAAGTGGACCAGGTGGTGGCACTGGGCGTGCAGGTTGACACCCTCGGAGGCGACATCCCCGGTGACCAGAACCCGGATGTCCGAGGCCTCCCGTTTGAAGTCGTCGATGATCTCGAGTTGCTCGACGTCACTCAGGCCGCCGTGGAGGATGGCGACGTTCTGTGGCTTGAGGCTGAGATCGTCCGGAAGCTTGGCCTGGAGCCATTTGAGGGTAGGAACTCTCTCTGCGAAGATCACAGCCCGCACGGGCGATTTCTTGCCGGCACCGATCTCCTGAAGGTAGTTCACCAAGGCTTCGTATTTAGCGGATTTGCCTCGAAGGGAAGCCTCGGTGAGTTCTTTCAGGCGCTCTAGCGCCTCGGCCTCCCTGGCCTCCCCGGCCAGCGCACCGCCGTCGAGCTTCTTCAGGCGATCGTTGACAGTCGCCAGTAGCGCCGCAGGGCTGGATAGAAAGGCCTTCGCCAGAGTCCAGGGGAAGAGGCCTCCGTTCTGGCCTGAGTACGGCGAGGCACCCGCCTGCGGGTACAGCCATCTATCCGCTAGCTCGTCCGCAACATCATTTTCTTCCGGCGACGCCGGGATCAGCTTGTTATCCGGATCCAGGCGCTCCGCCCAGTCAGCGCCGACTTCACTGGCGACCTCCGGGCTGTGCCGGTGTCGGCGGATGATCAGATGCTCGATATCCTTCTGCTCGAAGGTTCCGTCCGGCCCCACCACGGTGGGATCCAAGAGCCGGAGCAACTCAGCAAACGAATCATTCTTACCGTTGTGTGGGGTTGCCGAGGCGAGAATCAGGGCTTCCGTGTTGGGCGCGAGGACCCGAGCCAGCTCGTTGTTCTGGGTGCCCGAGTTGGTCAGGTTGTGGGACTCATCGATGACAACGGCGTCCCAACGCAGCTTCTCCAGATGCGCGCGGTAGCGGGCGCTCTTGAGCGTGTCGATAGAGATGATGGCGCGCTTGAAGTATGTGAACGGGTTTCGCGTGCCAGGCAAGATCTGGCGCACCTTCTGGATGCCGGCGGAGTCCAAGCGGACGAACGGAAGGGCGAAACGGCACCACAGCTCGTGCTGCATCTGCTCCAGGACGTGCCTGGGCGTGACGACGAGGATTCGTTCCCCGCGGCCGCGCTTGACCAGCTCGCTGAGGATCATCCCGATTTCGAGTGTTTTTCCCAGGCCGACGGCGTCCGCGATGAGGATGCGCGGGCGGACGTTGCGGCTGTCCAGCGCCTTCGCGACCGCGATCCGTTGGTAGTTGAGACTGTCGGCGAGCATGCGGGTGGACACGCCGAGCTTTCGGTCATCGAGCGGGGCGGGCGTCTTGCGGAGCGTTGACTCCACCCACAAACGGGCGCGGCGATAGTTGGGGCTGCTATCGGCAACGACTTTGGAGTTACGCGGGTCAGCGACTTCGATTGTGTCCAGGGCGGAGTAGAAAGCTGCTGTCGTGTCGCGGACAAGCTCGCTGAGGCCTTGGACCCTGACGAGCGTACCGTCGACGGACTTCTCGGCGCTGGTGACCAGCCATTCCTCGTCGCGGATGTGCACTACCGAACCGGGCGCCACCTTGAGTTCCCTATCCACGGCTGCAACTCCCAAAGCTGGCTCCTAATTGAGTAAGTGCCGCGTTGTGTGCCGGCGGCTCCTGCAATTATCTACGGTACAGACAATAGTTATGCGCTTCGCTCTCCGCGCCATGATCACCGCGGAGTATGGCGAGACCGCGTTTGCCTAACACTCGATGCCATTTTGCGGGCGGCCCTCAGGTCATCTGCAGGAATCAGATCCCGTGATGCCTGCAATACCTACGGAAGTCCTCGTCCCAGCAGCCCAGGGCTCTCCACGCCCGCCGAGTGACCAAATTGGATCGGATTCAAGATCCTGTCGACACGGCCGCACGCCGTGGGCAGACCCGTGCCCCTCAGGGTGGCCGGCAGTCAGGAACGCCGAGCGGACCCGCTCCGCGTCAGCGCCCGTAACGTAAGGCGAAACGGGCTTACCCCGCGCCTTCCGCCGCCCATGGTCGCCGGCGTCAACCCTCCCGGGGTCGGTTGGGCCTCAGAACGCCCCCGGTCCGGGCCTCCCCGCTGCCGGCGGAGGCCGGGACCGAATGGAGGCATCGAGTTAGAGGATCCGGGTGGGTTTCTCACAATTGGTATTCCCAGACGGTTTGCCCCCATGAGGGAAAAACAAACGTGCAGGTGCTGGGCGCCCCCTCAATCTCCTTTAGCCACTGGATCCCGACGCCCCGGCGGTACCTACCCGGCGTTCTGAGAGCTGGTCTCGTTCAAGCTGAGCGAAAGCGGAATGATAGTGACCATGGCTTGTGCCATCGCTCCCCCGATTTCACTGTCCGGGCCAGCGACAATGCCGTTCCGAAGCGACCGAAACTTGATCCCTCGGGATTTGAAGTCGTCCAGCAGATCGAGAAAGTGGCGGGTGTTGCGCCCCAGCCGGTCCAGCTTCCACGCCACAACCTCGTCACCTCGACCGAGACCAACTTCATGGACCGGCGCCCTGCCACCAAGTGCGCCCCCCTCTGAGAGCGGCGCCTTGAAGTCGCGGCAGTCCGGCGGACGACGGCGGGGCGCTCTGCCGCCGTCATATGGCGTCGCCGGGAAGCGTCCAATCGAAGCCACGCGGACGGAATCGCCCGTCGTCTGGACTGAAGGGAAGGATCCTGAAGCTTCCCACATCAGGATCCACCACCCCGTCCGTGATCCGCATCCCGGACCACACGCCCATCCTGCACAGCCCCGGATACTGGCGGGCGTGACTGACCTCATTGCGCGTAACGATGACCGTGTCCCCTATGCTCTGCGTGCCTTTCGCTTCCAGGTAGATCTGCTCAGCCCCCTTGACCGCTTCAGCGTCATAGGGACGATTATGCCGGGTATCTGTAACGGTCCAGCCACGGTCTCGGTAGTACCCCATCAAACGATCCTGGGCAGCATTCTCAACCGCCTTGCGGATGTCGGCGTCCAGTTGCAGCCCTTGCCCCCCGGCACCAGGTAGATCCCACCCCTCAAGTAGATCCGCGTCCACCGCGCCGTCAGTCTCAGGATCCGGACCATACCAAATTGAGTTCCTGTTGCCGGGCGGGTATTTAACCTGCGTTCCGATCAGGGCTTCGTGCATGGAATGTCCGGCTGTCATGACGCGGCCGATGAGAGCCTTCTTTGGCGCCCGTGTGTTACCGGCCAGGATCTCGTGATCCGGGTCCTTGAGTTCCGCGACAAGCACGACCCGGCCTTGGTAGTTGAGTGCTGCCCAACGCTCATCCGAGATACTCCTTGTGCTCAGGAACCAGTCCCCCCTATTGTTAGCCCAGAGCTGCTCGGGTGTGGCACCAGGGTCAGAGCCGTACCAATCACGCCCAAGCGGGTCATCGCTGTTGGCTGTCGTTCGGTCGCTGAGCCTGATGTTGATAACCATGAATCGAGTATCGCCGATCGATGTCAGCGAACCGCGCACGACGGCGAGCGATATCCTGCTGCCGTCCGCTCGCCTGACCCCGGCCGGAACCTCGTCAGGGGATCGTTTGTGATACCGAGGGTGTCAAGGATGTGGGGCAGTGCCTAACACTGCGGTGGCCCTCTGGGAAAAGGACGAGTATCCCCGAAATTGATCTGCATGTTTTCGTGGAACATCTTCATTCATTGGACATAGCTGTCGAACGAGAGCGCCCGCGCGAGTCGCCGCATCCCGAAGATGCCAGTCTTAAAATTCGTCTGCACCCGGCGACTACCGGCACCAGACGCCTGGACGCGTCGCGCCCGCCTACCGGTTCCTGCCGAAGATGCGTGCGATGACATCCTCGATGCGCTGTTGCTCGTCGGCGTTGACCTCGCAGAGGCCGGAGGAGACATGCTGCTGAGGGAGGACTGCGGGCATCTGCTGAGAGGGGGCTTGGGGCGGCTTCGTCGCTGCCTGCCGATGCTTCCTGAGCTGTGCTAGCCGGGCCGACTCGGACTTATCACCGATGTACTCGGCCAGACCGAGTGGCGGCGGAAGGGCGCCCGAGGCCGAGATGTCCCACTCCGACAGCGGGGCGGACGCGAAGTGGGTGGGAACACGCACCCGCTCCTCGGCCGTGGGATGACGGTATCCGCTGGAGTAGTTCGCGACAAGGATCCCTATCGACTCCCGTTCCATGTCGAGGACCACGCTCGTCAGGGGCAGATCGAGGACCAGATCGGGGACGTCCGGGGACCGCAGCCATACGTCGCGGACTCCCCCGCTCTCGTACCCTCTGTGGCGGCGGTCCCAGTCCTTCCATTCCATCGGCTTGCGCTCGACCTCGAATGCGAGCTGCTGGCCGCTGGCAAGAGTCGCCTTCACTTCGCTCCGCAGCCGGACACCAGTCACCCAGAACTCTTCCTCGACGGACCACGGGAGGACATGGTGCTGGTCTCTAGCCCAGTCCGTGATGAGGTGCTTACCTCTCAAGTGCTCAGCAGTCTCCCCGTGCCTGCCCAGCCCGTCGGGCACCTCCCCCCGGCTGGTGGCGGAAGTGAAGACGCCTCTTCTCCGCTTCGACGAGGATGACCGGCACATCGCGGCCGTCCTGCTTGCTGTCGATGCACACAATATCCTTGGAGCCGCTGTACCCATAGCGGTTGTAGTACGAGCTGTTCCCGCGGGTCATTGCCTCCGCGGCGACAACCTACCCGTCAGCGTTGTTGTATGCAATCAGGGGGTCCGAGGGTTCCCAGTTGCGCGAGTGCAGGGGACGTAATTCGACCATGATGGCAGTATGAGCCGACGGGCTGACATTTCTCGCGTGGTCGCATGATGAAGGGTGATGCTCCATTCGTCTTTTACCCTCGTTCCGGAATTTGCATGCCGACTGATTTAGACAAGGGCGACGTCTCAGTTCCTAGGTTCTATGGGGGTCCGATCGCCCGTAGTGGACTGTGGCACAAGCTTGATCGCTTGCTTGGTGGACGACGGGTTCTCTCCGTGTGTCGCAGCCTCCAGAGGCCGTCCTCGCCGCGCGCCTCAGCCGGCAGATCCTGGCTGTTGGCAAGCTCATAGAGATGACCAAGCACCCCTCTCGGAGCGTCGCCGTGATCCACCGCGAAGGACAGAAAGCCCGTCAAAGCCGCCGAACCGACCACCACCAGGACCGGAGGACCGAGCGTCAGTCGACCATCCCTCATTGCCGACCTGGCCAACGCTCATTCCTCCGACTCCACCGATGTGGCGGCGGCCGCCGTCGTCGCCCTCATTGTGGTTCTGGAACTCCTGCTGTTCGCTCCCTTGTATGTCGGCGGCACCCTGGCCTGGATGGACGTCTTCAGGAAGGCGGGATACCCGGGCTGGGCCGCTTTTGTGCCCTTCTACAACAGTTGGGTACTGGTGAAAATCGGTGGACGGCCGGAATCAAACTTCTGGCTCCAGTTCATCCCCTACGCGGGCCTCTACTGGGCCATCCTGTCGCTGAACAATGTGTCGAGGTCCTTCGGCAAGGACGCCGGCTACACGGTGGGGCTGTTCTTCCTGGCCTGGGTCTTTGCGTCCATGCTCTCCCACGGGCAGGCGCGGTATTGGGGCCCGAGCTACGTTGACCCGAGCTTCGCCTATCGGGGCTACCCGCAGCCTGGCGGCTACCCGCGACCAGGTACACCCGGCCGCCGCCCCGAAAGCGGGCCGGGAACGGAATAGCGGTGCCTTGCGCGGGGTTGTTGCGGGTATGACCAGCTACGTGGCAGCCACCGCCTTCGGTGGCCCTGAAGCATTGTCCGTTTTGAACGAGACCCTGGGCGAGCCGGGCCCCGGCGAGGTCCGCCTCCGGGTCCACGCCGTCGGGACCAACCCCGTGGACTTCAAGGTCTACAGCGGCGCCTACGGGCGCGACGACGCACGGCTGCCGCTGCGGATCGGCTCAGAGGCAGCGGGCACCGTCACCGCCGTCGGACCGGAGGCGGTCGGACCGGCCGGGCCCATCTCCGTGGGGGACGAGGTCATCGTGTTCCGCGCGCCGGGGGCCTACGCCGAGGACCTTCTTGTTCCCGCCGGGGCCGTGCTGCCCAAACCCGCCACCTTGGACTGGAACCAGGCCGCGGGCCTGATGCTCACCGGCGTCACTGCCACCCACGCACTTTCGGCCACGGCGGTGGGCGCCGGAGACACCGTGCTCATCCACGGCGGCGCCGGCGGGGTTGGCATCATGGCCATCCAACTGGCGGCCGGCCGGGGTGCAACGGTGGTTGCTACGGCAAGTCCGGCGAACCACGCATTGCTAGCGGAGCTGGGGGCCATTCCGGTGGCCTACGGGCCCGGGCTGGCGGACCGCGTGCGGGCGGCGGCGCCCGGCGGCGTCGACGCCGCCCTGGACCTGGTGGGCACGGACGAGGCCCTGGACGTGTCGCTGGAACTGGTGGCGGACCGGGACAGGATTGCCACCATTGCCGGGTTCAGCCGCGGATTTGGGGCGGGCATCAAGGTGCTTGGCGGTGCGCCCGGCGCGGACAACGGCGCCGCCATCCGCGACGCCGCCCGGCTGGAGCTGGTCCGGCTGACGGAGGCCGGAGCGCTCACCGTCCACGTGCAGCAGACCTTCCCGCTCACGGAGGCCGCGGCGGCGCACCGGCTGCTAATGGACGGCCACGGGGCGGGCAAGGTCATCCTGGTGCCGTAGCCACCGGCCCGCTCCGCCGCCGTCGGGCTTTGGTGCAGGCGTGGGGCTCCGGCCTAGGCTTGGCTTAACCGGCCACACCCCGGCGGGTGTAATCACTAGGCCCACACCTGTGGCCCACGCTAGAGTGGCGCCCGACGACGCCTGACCTGCACAAACGAGGTCGGTTCCTTGCCGGAGTCCCGTCGGACCCCGAGAGAACCTAGGAACTGAGACGTCATCCTTGCGTAATCGAGCCGGTACTTCGGCCCATTGAAGGAGTGGGTCTGGTGCCCCGTCGTCGGGCGCTCTTACGCGGTCAACGAACCCCGCTCCGCCCGCTATCCGTAGCTGACGGTCAGTCAGCTGGCTCCTTCTGTCTGATGAAATATAGGGTTGGCACAGTGTGGAAGTCGCAAAGGTCTGTCCCGGCCTGTCTGACCTGTGTCGTACTCTGCTCCTAGGGTTTGAATTCTTGGACAGGAGATCCATCTAATGCCAGTTGCGGAAACTAATGCCCGACGTTTGCGGTTGATCCTTGAGCTGTTGGCCGCCCAGCCGAATGGTCTTTACCGAACGACCGGCCCCGATGGAATCTTGTCCCAGGTATTCGAGCTGCTGCCGCCTGACGGCCCGGAGAGCGAAACGGGGGCCGACGGCAAGTCGCGTGCGGAAACATATCTGGGGTGGTCAACCGTGGACCTGGTGAAAGCCGGGTGGCTGAAGAAGGACGGAACCGGCTTGTGGGGCATCACCGAAGAAGGACGTCAGGCACTCAGGGACTTCCCGGATGCAGGGGACTTCGCGTCTGAAGCCCGTAACCGATATAACGCCTGGAGTGCCCTGGGCGCGGAGCAAAAGAAGGAGCAGCTCCAAAACACCATAGTGCCGGTCGACAAGGCTGAGGAAACCATCCGGGACGCGGCCTTGCCGTTCGTTCAGCGCGGACTCCAGGAAGGCGGCTCCGTCTTCTCCGAGGGCAGGAGTGTGTGGGAACGCGGACCCGTCGACGAACTACGGGCCGTGTTCATAGATGCTCCTGATCCGGACGCGGGCAACTTTGTTGGGAAGCTCAAGCTCCAGCTTGCCAAGGTGTCGGACGACGCGCGCCTGCTCATGGCTGAACTGGTGTGTTGGCAGCTACTTCCGATCAGCCCGAACCGGATCGGAGAGCGGGCCAAAAAGGAACGGATACAAACACTGCTTGGGTACATGGACCACCCCGTGCAGATCCCCGCGGAGATTGCCAAGGCTTTCAAGTTCGGCTCCTTCGACCCGGGGCAGGCCATGAACAACAAACTCTACGAAGCGCTCGTGCTGATCATTGAACTTCTCGATTCGTGGTTGAAGAAGTCCGAAGCCGAGAAGGAAGCCCTGCTCGCGGACCCGTGGGTGTGGCGGCAGTTCGTCAATGACCTGCCTGGGCATGGTTTCCGCACGCAGCGGAACGCCTTGGTGTATCTGGTCCACCCGAAATACATCACGTCGATCGTGTCCGACGATCATAAGATACGGATCCGCGACGCCTTTGTTGGCGAAATCGGCGAGGCCAGCGAGGACATCGACCGCGATCTGCTGGAGATCGTGCGCAAACTCCAGCAGAAGACCGCTCAACCCGTGGACTTCTACGCCGACCCCTTTCGAAAGGAGTGGGGCCACCCTGCTGCTCCCGAAGAAGGATTAGAAGCCCCCGTTCCTCCGGCCGAGGACAACCCTTTGACGCACACGACAGGCGTCCGCCGGGGGTTCGCCCCTGCCGACGAAGCCCTTTCGCAGGCTTTGTTTGTGGATCAGACGTGGCTTCAGAAGCAGCTGAACCTGCTTGAACGCCGTGGACAGATCATCCTCTACGGGCCGCCGGGGACCGGGAAGACGTATCTGGCCATGCATTTGGCCGAACACGTTGCCGGCGACGCCAAGTACACCGCGATCGTTCAGTTCCATCCCAGCTACTCCTATGAAGACTTCTTCCAGGGATACCGGCCCGACACCACGGACATCGGCTCGCTCACCTACAGGCTTCAGGACGGTCCGCTGCGACGAATCGTGGAGCAGGCAGCATCCAACCCTGAGTTCAACTACGTGCTGGTCATCGATGAGATTAACCGGGGCAATCTCGCCAAAATTTTCGGTGAGCTCTACTTCCTGCTCGAGTACCGGGACACCCCGATCAAACTGCAGTACAGCAAGAGTGATGACGATTCCTTCACTCTGCCCTCCAATCTGTTCTTCATCGGCACTATGAACACCAGCGACCGTTCCATTGCCCTGCTCGATGCAGCGATGCGCCGTCGTTTCTCGTTCGTGGAACTACATCCGCAGAAGGAGCCGACGAAGTCCGTTCTCCGCCGATGGCTGGTCCGCCACGGTCTCGACCCTGCACCCGCATCCCTTCTCGAGGCAGTGAACGAACGGATCGGTGACGGCGACTTCCAAATCGGCCCCAGCTTCCTCATGCCCAGAAACCCGGAGTTCCTTCCGGATCAGCTGGAAGAGATCTGGGAACACGAGATCCTGCCGCTGCTGGCCGAACATCACTACGGCGAGGGCCTGAACATCGAACAGGTTTACGGCATTGACGCCCTCCAGGCCGGGCCTCGGCCACGCGAACTCCCTGACCCGGGGGTGGAGGAAGCCGCCGAAGCAGAATGAAGCGCCTTGAGCTCACCGAGGGGGCAGCACCCGAACGGGTCCAGCTCCCGACGGATATCGTCGCTGCCCTCTGCCGCCTCGACGCTGCCACGGCCGTTCCAGCCGGCACCGGGGAATGGATTATCTCAAATATCCGAAAAGTAGGCGTCATCCGTCTCGGGGACTGCCAGATCGAAATCAAGCCGAAAATACCCGTTTCCCGCCTCTTCTTCATGATGAGCTATTCCACGGACCGCGCGATCTGGAAAGAGCAGGACATCGTTATCGACCGGGATGAGGACCTACTTAACACCATTAGCGACGCCTTCATCCGTCAATCAGCCCGAGCGACAGAGCAAGGGCTGCTGCAGGGCTATGAAACCTTCGAGGACTCACAGCAGATCTTCCGCGGACGCCTGAATGTTTCCGCCCAGATAGGCCGCCGGGCCGGACTCCCGCTCCCCGCACAAGTGATATTCGACGAATACACCACGGACATCGCCGAAAACAGGCTGCTGCTCACCGCGGCGCAACGGCTCCTGCGCCTCCCTTCACTCTCCCGCAGCCACCGCACTAGCCTCCGGAAACTGGCCCAGCGACTCGATGGTGTAAGCGAGATCAGACCCAGAACCCCGCTGCCCCCAATACAATTCACCCGCTTGAACACCCGCTACCGACCGGCCATAGTCCTGGCAACACTTATCCTTCAAAACGCGTCTCTGGAACAACGTCACGGAGAAATCACCGCCACAGCCTTCCTGTTCGACGTGTGGCGGATCTTCGAAGACTTCCTCACCACCGCCCTCGGAGAACACCTCCGCAGCATCGGCGGCACCATCGAGCCACAGGCCAAAGGCCAATCGCTAGACACAGCCGGAAGCATATCTCTTATCCCGGACATGCTGTGGAAGGACACCCGCGGAGTAAGGGCGGTTATCGACGCGAAATATAAAGCCCCTAAAAACGCTTCATATCCCAACGCTGACATCTATCAGATGCTGGCCTACTGCACCCGGTTCGCCCTTCCGTCCGGGCACCTCATTTACGCCAAGGGCGAGGAGGAGCCCCGAGTACACGAAATCATCGGCCGTGACACCAGCATTTATTGCCACGCGATCGACCTCGATCAAATCCCGGGCGCGCTACTCCACCAAGTACGCCGCCTAGCTTTCAAAATTCACAGATCAACACGGGCCGTTCCGTGACCCAAGACGCCCCCACGGAAGAGCCACGCACCAAATGAGACCGTCCAGAAGCTATCCAGAACGCTGACGCGGCCCGTGCAGACGACTTCTGAAAATGACAAGAACGGGATGGTCCCACGTATTCTGGATGTCCCAAAAGCTATTCCAAAAGTCATCTCTTGGGCCCACGTACTCGGTGTCCCGGTCGCGGAACGGCAATAGAGCGCTGCACCTTCGGTAATCCCCGTGTGATGTGGCAGCCAACTGTCCTCGCCATTGAATTCCCGGAGATCGAACGGCTCGGACCACGATCCGCGACCGAAGATTTTTTCCACAGAATAATCCGCTGGCGATGGGCCTCGACGCGCTGTCGGTGACGATCGAATCCGAGTCGCACGTTGGTTCACCGCTTGCGGGTACTTAGAAGGTGCTGGCATAGGACTAATTGTTCCGGGCAAGCAAGGTCTCCCCATAACGCGGTGCGGTTCGGCACCTCACGTCAAACTCCGATTGAATGATCCTCAAATCATGGGAAACTGGCAAAACAGGTCACAAACAGCCCTCCAGATCATCCACAAATTCGGCTAAACGGGCGCAAGACTAAAGTCTGGCTACCTGGGGGAGAGAGATTCGGTAAACCCTGCGGTCGTCCGGGGTTGGCTGCCTAAAAAACCGGTGACCTTCGTGACTCTGTTTCGGGAATGCCCCTTGGTGTTTCATGGGGCGTCGTCCTTTGCATCGAGTCCGAATGCGTTGGTCAGGAGTCGTGCTAGCTCGGTCTCGGCTCCGTCTAGTCGCTCGTCGCTTGCCAGTGCCGCAATGACGGTTACCGCAGTGAGCATCATGGCGTGCGCTTGCCCTGGCTCCGTGGGTTGCAGTGCTGCCAGCGCCTCTGTGTCGGCTGAGCACAACGCACGCGCGAGAGCGATCACTCTGCAGTAGTCATCAGTCGGGAGAGCAACAGGCCCGGCCCTGCCGGGTTCGTCCCCCGGGTGTGCTGGTGTGGTGGTCATGATGAAAATTCCTTTCCTTGGATCACACCGTTTCTGGAACCCGCGAAATACTCGCGTGATGCTCGCAGTTGAGACAGATCGCTGAACCCTTGTTGACCTGCCCCTGATTCAGCCGACCATCACAGCCAGGATTCGAGCAGGCGGCACCGACGACCAGCAGCCCCCACGCCGCTTCAACGTCGGGATTCGTGTTCACAGAACGAACTGCTTCAATTTCAGTTTTCGGAGCTTCTTCTCTTTTCTGTCCTGAGCCTGTCTCTGTCCTGCTGTCAGCAGTTTTGTCAGCATGACGGTCAGCAATAGTCGCTGTGTCAGGCATGTCAGCAGTTTTGTCAGCTCTATTGGCAAGGTCGCAGTTGCTCGGAAGACACAGGGCGTGGTCATTCGCTTCATGGGCGCGTTGCCGGCGCTTTGCAAGCTTGTTGCTCTCCGTGCGGTTCCGCACCCAGGGTGGCGGGGCGTGCTCCTCTTCCATCCGACGGACCACGTAGCCACCCTGGTCATCGGTCAACAGGCCCACTTCTAGAAGCTGCTTGACTGCTGCTAGAGGGTCTGCCACGTCGGAGCAACGACGGGCATCCACAGCCCGTATGAAGCCGTCGAAACGCTTTGTGCGCGAGCAGAACTGAACCATGCAAAGGTAATGCCACCGCGTTTCAATGGGCAGGCCTGCGAGGATCTGCTGGTCAGTCCAACCGTCATCCAGCCGCGTCCAGGTCATGGCGTCACCTGCTCACGCGCGGCCTTCCTGGCACGACGTCGGCACACACGGCCCCGGCCAGTGTGAATGCTCTCGGCGCCCCAAATGACCTGTCCGCAATCGTGGCAGCGGCCAGCGACCACCGAGCCAACGGATGCAGCCCAGATTTTGACGTCACTAAGCACCGCGGCAGTCGGCAGGCTAGCAGCGTGTCGCATGGGGTTCAGTGGCCCGTTCGCGGCATTATGGGAAATGTGGTTTCCCCCAAGACCACCCATAGGCCCGCCCGGCTCGACTGGGCGGGCTTTTTTCGCGCTCATGCCGTTGCCCTGGGGACTGGGAGAAGCAACCTGGCAATACGAGCAGCCTGATCCGGGGTCAACGGGGGAGCTTCGGCTACCACCTTCGCGACATACGCCTCAAGATTGGCGGCGGCGAGCTCGCGTCGCGCGGCGACGAACTCGGAGTCATGGATGGGGCGTGAGCGGGCGAGGGATGCAACCTTGGCTCGTGCGCTAGCGACTTGCTTTGGAATGTTCTGCGTGGCCACTTCGGACCTCCGGGGCAGGAAAGTATCTCCTGCCTGGTGAGGGCGAGGCGGTCCGCTGGGGTCGGGCAACCCAACAAGTCCAGCAAGGTACTACATGATCTAGATTATCGAAATATCGAGCGTCTTCCGAAGCGGCGCGCCGTCTTTCCCGAACATGGCCGCCAACCGGTCGGTCCTAAGATCCCGTTCCTCTTTGCAGTAGCAACGAACCTCAATGGCGGTGTGATCGTCAGCCTCGTAGAACGTCTTCCCGTGGTTGCCGGTCACAGTGATCTGCCGATAAGCAACGCGTGGCCCTCGCCCATCCTTCTCAGCGAAGCCGATCACGACGCCAACGTCAGTCATGTAGAGACCGCCGAGTATCTCCCTGGTATGCGAGCCGCGACGGCTGCACACAAGGATCAGAGGCAGGTTGCCAGCCTCGTCACTCATGCCAGTTCCTTCCAGTCGAAACTGATCTGCTCCGGGGAGAATGGGACGCCAGGCCCCGCCGGGAGGATCGTCACCGATACCAAGGTCCGGATAATCTCCCGCTTTCGGTCCAACGACACGGCCGCCCACCTCGCCGCAGCATCCGGCCCGGTCATACTGTCAAGAACCCGGACCGGCTGCGACGCTTTGACCTCGCGCTCAGCAGCGTCCAGTTGCGTCTTTAGCTGCTCGTTCATCCTTGCGAACTGCCTTGGCGTGGTAATCCCCGCAGCGGACATGTCGGCAGCTGCGTCCATCCGTGCCAACACGGCATCCCGGGCGGCGAGCGCAGCCCGGAGCATGTCGGGTTTAGGTGCGGTCGCTGCTAGCACGTCTGGACGGGAGAGCCGCCCAATCATGACTGCATTTACGACTTCATGCACGGGGTCCATCTGGCGGGTCAACCGCATGCAACCGGGGCACACATAGGACGGCTTCCGTCTTGTGCTTATGCTCGGCCTCATGGCCGTCCCGCACCGCCCACACAAGGCAATACCCGAAAGCAGGTGCTTAGGCTCAAGGCCACGGGAATGGCGACGCCCGGGAGCGGCGAGGATTGCGGCAGCCTGATCCCAAGTGTCCTGGCTGACAATCGGCTCCCATTGTCCCTTGCTCACGATCTGCCCGGCATGTGTCCTGTGCCCCGCGTAGCGCTGGCGGCGCAACATATTGCCCACCACGTTGCCCCTGAACTCGTTGCCCCGGCCCGTTTTGAAACCCCTGTCATTCAGGTATTTCGCAAGGCCTCGCAGTGACTCCCCGGCGATCACCATCCGGTAGAGCTCCCGGACCGCATCGGCCTCGGCCGGCTCGATGACGTCACGGTATCCGTTGTCTCGGCCTTGATCGTCTTTGGTGCGCTCACGCCTGTACCCGAACGGAGTAACACCGTGAGCTTGCCCATCTTTCGCGCTTTCCTGAAATTTTCGCTTTAGACGGCGTGACATTTGCTCGACCTCATGGCGGGCCACACTGCCCTTGATACGCGCTGTGAGCCGCCCCTGGGGCGTTGCCAAGTCCACATCGCCACCAACGGACGCCAACGCCGCGTGGCGCCTGTCAGCTAGGTCAATGAATCGCTCAAGCTCCGCGGGGGTGCGAGTGAGCCTGTCCACGTCATAGACCACCAGGGCGTCGATGGTCCGCGCTTCAATGGCCGCCAACAGCCGCTCATACTCCGGGCGTGGCTTGGACTTGGTTGCGGAAACATCATTGTCTGTGAAGACTTGGGCAACAGGCCAGCCGCGCCGCTCGGCCTCCCGCGTGCAATCCTCTATCTGCCGCGCCACTCCAAGTGCCGAACCGTCGTCAGACGAGATCCGCGCATAGATCCCGCAGGCTGTCACTGCTGTGCTCATGGAAACATCATACTGGGGAAAGATACGTAAATGGAGTCTTGACCGGCGCGTTCAGCCAGACCTCTTCGATGGTGGGATCATCCAGAAGTGGCTGGATAGGCCCGAAGCCGGCAACGGCGTCGAACACGTACTTGCGCGCAGTGTCCAAGCGTCCCAAGGGAGGCAAGGGGCCCAGAAGAGCCCGCTCATCGTAATCATTCACGGCGGCCTCGACGAGCCGGTGAATTTCGACTGCTTGACTCGAAGGATCCAGTCCACGCCGACGAATCAGCTCCCGCACTTCATCCTCGACGATGCGCAATGCTTCCATGTTCCCCCCAATGCAGCATGCGCCCAGGCGCTGCGGAAACCTTCAACCAAGTTAAGGCTAGGGGAGGTTGCGACTCCCTGCCAAGTAGATTTGGGCGGTTGTGGATAACCACGAACAGCACGGCGATTGACAAGGAAGTCCTCGGATTCAACTGAACCTGCCGCGGCTGGATTTTGCGTGGACTATCCGCGGCACGGCATGCACGAAACCGGGATGGATTTGAGGCACTACTCGAGTGTTGACGGTGACTAAATACGAGTGTTGACACCCTGATTGGCCGCTCGTAGCGTCAAGTAATCAGGCGCGCGCCATTGGCCAAAAGGCCAAGCGCCTTTTGCTGTTAAGCCATCGACGCGCAACCGGGTTAATAATAAATGAATGCCCACAATGAGTACTGGCGACCCCGAATTGTGCTGAGGGTAAAACTGCACAGAAGGTCGCACCGGTCAGGTTGCAGGCGCGACGAACGGACTTGAGATGCAAGACGGGTGCATGGTGGCCTCCCGCATTGGGCGGAGGCCCTCCTTTGAAGCTCAAAAAAACCACCGAAAAGCGTTTGCCATGGCCGCAGCCGCGCTCCTTTTGGCGACGCTCTTCAATGCGGCGCTTTTGACCCGGCCGGCCCAGGCCGCGGGTCCTCTTGTCGTCACGTTGACATTTGACGACGCCAACGCTGATCAGGTGGCTGCGGCGAACTATTTGAATTCCAAAGGAATGTTTGGGACGTTCTTCCTTCCCTCCGGTTACCTCAACGCGACCGATCCTAATGGTGGCCCGCCTCCCTACATGACGACCGCCCAGGCACTCGCACTTCAATCGGCAGGCAACGAAATTGCCGGGCACACGGTCACGCACCCCGACCTTGCCCAGATGGACGCGAACGAGGTGGCACGCCAGATATGCAATGACCGCGTCAACCTGACCACTATGGGCTTCCGGGTCACGAATTTCGCCTACCCGTTCGCCTCCGCCACTCCCGCCGTCGAGCAACAAGTCGCCAACTGCGGCTACAACAGCGCACGTGGCCTGGGCGATCTGAAAAGCAAAGCCGCCCCAACGCTGACCGAAGTTGCTGAACCGCTGCCCGTTCCTACCGCGGACCTCTTTTTCACCAAGGCGCCCGATGAGGTAGACAACACGTGGGCAGTTGCCGACATGCAGGCCGTCGTGACCCAGGCGGAGGCCGGCGGCGGATGGGTTCAATTGACTTTCCACCACTTCGACTCGGCTACAGACCCTCTAACTGTCACGACCACCAACTTCCAGGCGTACGTGAATTGGCTGGTGACGGAGCAAACGGCCGGCAGGATCGTCGTCAAGACGGTGCGCCAGGTGATGGCCGCCCAATTCCCGGATCCCGCAAATCCGGCGCTCGACCTGGATAAGCCACTCGTCAATGGGCCGGCCGCCCCGCCACCCATCACGGTGGGAAACCTGATCCAGAACCCGAGTTTGGAAACAGCAGGCCCGGTGGCCACCGGACTCCCCTATTGCTGGGCAATCGGAGCATATGGCACCAACACCCACACCTTCACCAGCGTGTCCCCGGGCCACACGGGGTCCGTTGCAGAACAGATGGTCATTTCCGGCTACGTTGACGGCGATGCCAAGCTACTGCCGACTTTGGACCTGGGCCAATGTGCGCCGAGCGCTACGCCCGGCCATATCTATCAAATGTCCGCTTGGTACACGGCGACGGCTCCGACGCAATTCGAGCTCTACTACCGAACGGGCCTTGGCACGTGGAATTACTGGACCGCAAGTCCGAACTTTGCCGCGGCAACAGCGTGGACCCAGGCCACCTGGACCTCCCCACCGGTTCCGGCAGGTGCGAGCGCAATCAGCATGGGCTTGAACCTGCTGAGCAATGGAACCCTGATAACTGATGACTACGCGTTGTACGACTCGGTTGCCGTGGCCAGCGTGTTCAAATCGATGACACCAAGCAGGCTGCTCGACACCCGTAACAGCACCCCGGTGGCGCCAGGGGGCACGGTGTCCTTCCAAGTCGGCGGCGTCAATGGCATCCCGGCGAATGTCTCGGCAGTGACCTTCAACCTCACGGTGGCCAATCCGACGTCGTTCGGCTTCGTCACGGCCTACCCATCGGGAACCGCACGGCCGAACGCCTCCAACCTGAACTACGCCACGGGACAGATCGTCCCCAACTTGGTCACGGTCCCGGTGGGTTCGGACGGGAAGGTCACCCTGTACAACCAGTCCTCGGGAACCGCGCAACTGATCGCTGACGTCTCCGGGTACTACGTCCCGGCTGCCACATCGGCTCCTGGTGAGTTCCAAGCGCTGGCGCCAAGCCGGTTCCTGGACACCCGCAACAGCACCCCGGTGGCACCGAACGGAACGGTGTCCTTCCAAGTCGGCGGGGTCAGCGGCATCCCGGCAACAGTCTCGGCCGTCACTTTCAACCTCACGGTGGCCAATCCGACGTCGTTCGGCTTCGTCACGGCGTACGCGTCCGGAACCGCCCGGCCGAACGCTTCCAACCTGAACTACGCCACGGGACAGATCGTCCCCAATAGTGTCACCGTTCCAGTGGGCGCGGACGGAAAAGTCACGCTCTACAACCAGTCCTCGGGAACCACGCAACTCATCGCGGACGTTTCCGGTTACTACCTGGCCGGCACCGCAACGGCGTCGGGAACCTTCCAACCCATCGCGCCAAACAGGTTCCTCGATACGCGGAACAGCACTCCGGTGGCACCGAACGGCACGGTGTCCTTCCAGGTCGGCGGGATCAGCGGCATCCCGGCAACAGTCTCGGCCGTCACTTTCAACCTCACGGTGGCCAATCCGACGTCGTTCGGCTTCGTCACGGCGTACGCGTCCGGAACCGCCCGGCCGAATACCTCCAATTTGAACTACGCCACTAACCAAATTGTCCCCAACTTGGTCACGGTCCCCGTGGGTGCCGACGGAAAGGTCACGCTCTACAGCCAATCCTCGGGTACGGCGCAGCTCATCGCGGACGTCTCCGGGTATTTCCTGCCATGAACTACTGAATACACAACACCCAAGTAAAAAAACACCGCCGCTCCGGCCTGCACTGCGCAGGCCGGAGCGGCGGTGTTTGGCTGTTGGCGGCCGTGCAGACAGTATCCGAACTGCATTGAACCACTCACTCAAATCCCATTGGCCACATTAGCACCACCTTGCACATCAGTGTTATGGTTGCCTTCGAATTAGAAGTGCCAACAGCCATTTACCGTCGCGGGTTTGAAACGGCGGAATGAATCAAGTGCCGCCCCATCGGGAGCCGGCAATCTCGTGTGGAGCCAAGAGATGAAGACCATTCAATTTAAAGCCCCTGTCTCCACTTCCCGGGTGCGCCGCGTTCAAGACCTTGCGCTAACAGCGATGTGCGGCGCGGCGGTCTTGCTTCTCTCTGCAACGACGGCCGTTGCAGCACCGGCTCCTTCACCGACGCCCTCCCCGGCGAGCTCCCCGACGTCGTCTCCCGCTAACTCCCCACAAACGACGGCGACCCAGTTGCCGAGCGCAAGCTCAACGCCTTCACCGACGCAGCCGGCAGCAAAAAGCCAGACAGCAACGCCGTCACCAACCGCGACGACCCAAAGCAGCACAGATCGCCAAGCCGCAATGCGCGCAGCTGCCGGACCAGGGGGCGCGCAGATGGGCCAACGCTCCCCACGAGTCCAGGGCGCGGTAACCGCCCAGGGCAGCTGGACACCCACCTTCGGCATCCAGGGTCTCGATGTCAGCTACTACCAGGCCGGCGTCGATTGGCAGCAGCAGTGGAACATGGGGGCGCGATTCGCCTACGTCAAGGCCAGTGAGGGAAACTACTACACCAGCCCCTCGTACAGTTCGCAGTACCAAGGCTCGCGGGCAGTCGGAATGATCCGCGGCGCCTACCACTTCGCGATTCCCAACTGGTCCTCAGGCGCCGATCAAGCCAACTACTTCGTGCAAAACGGTGGCGGATGGAGCTCGGACGGCGCAACGTTGCCGCCCGTCCTGGACATTGAGTTCAATCCGTATGCAGGGCAGACCATCAACGGCGTCTACATGGGCAACACCTGCTACGACATGTCGCCCGCCCAGCTCACGTCGTGGGTACAGAATTTCGGCAACACCATGCGTTCGCTGACGGGACGGCTCCCGATGATCTACACCAACACGAGTTGGTGGAAACAGTGCACCGGAGATCCTGCCGGATTCGGGGACTACCCCCTCTGGGTCGCCTCGTATCCAGGCGGGCCGTCGAACGACGCTGGAATTCTTCCTTCCAGTTGGGCCAACTACAGCATGTGGCAGTACAGCAGTACGGGTCCCTTCAGCGGCGACTCGGACGTCTGGAACGGGGACTACGCTTCCCTCCAAAGGTTTGCCGGCAATCCAGCCAGGGGTTCGTTCGATTCACTGTCGCTCGTCCGGGACACCACCTCGGCATACCTGAGGGTCACGGGCTGGTCTGTAGACCTTTCCAGACCTTGGGTATCGACTCCCGTCAATATTTCAGTTACCGATCCGGTCAACGTGACCACCGGGTACTCGTTCCTGGCGAACGCATATCGCCCGGACGTTGATCAAGCCTTCGGTTACGGCCCTGCACACGGCTTTGACAACAACATCCAGATCACCGCATCCGGCACGTACAAGGTTTGCGCCACCGCCGTCAGCGTCAACGGCACTGTAGACCTTGGCTGCAAGAGTTTTCAGGCAAACGGTGTTGAACCTCCCATCGGATCGTTCGACACGCTCGGACAGGTTCGTGCTCCCGACGACGTTTCCCTTCGCCTGACGGGCTGGGCCATTGACCGTGCCAACCCGCAAACGGCCTCGTTCGCCGACGCCTACGTCACTGACCCCAGCGGACAGACCACGGGCTACCGCATCACGGCCAACACTTCCAGGCCGGATGTGGGAAGCGCTACCGGCTACGGTTCGAACCATGGTTTCGACAAGTCGATCAGCCTGAGCAAAGCCGGTACATATCACGTGTGTACCTATGCCATCGGGCAGTACTACAACACCGCGCTTGGCTGCAAAGACATCACTGTCGGATCCAACCCGCCGCCGAAGGGATATTACGACTCCATTCGAATCTCGCAGGCGCCCGGCGCGGCCAACCTCGTTGCGACGGGCTGGGCATTCGACCCCACCAACACCGCGGCCAGCATTCCTGTCCATGTCTACGTCCAGGCACCGGATGGAAGCAACGTCGGCACGGCATTCACGGCAAATCAATCCCGTCCCGATCTGAACAACGCCTTCGGCATTACCGGTAATCACGGCTTCAGCGCCTCATTGCCAACCAAGGGCACCGGCACCTACACTGCCTGTGCCTATGCCATCCCGGTTGCCCCGCTCGCTTCGGGGAACACGGCGCTTGGATGCATGTCCATTCAGGTAAGCAATACGCCGGTCCCGGCCGGCTACCTCGACTCCGTCGGAGTTGCATCGGTGTCAGGACAAGCCAATATCAGGGCGACGGGTTGGACATACGACCCGGCGGTTCCGGGCTCGTCCAATCCAGTGCATGTCTACATTACGTATCCGGACGGGAGCCGTCAGGGGTATGCCTTCGCGGCGAACGTTTCGAGGGCTGATGTGAACAACGTTTTCGGCATTACCGGAAATCACGGCTACTCGACGCTGGTCCCCGTCACTCAACGGGGCAGATATACGGTTTGTACTTATGGGATCGGGATAGCGCAGTACAGCTCAGGCAACGCGCTTGCAGGCTGTCAATCCCTGAATTACTAAGTCTCCTGCACGGAGCGGGACCTGTGTACCGCGCCTCAACCAGCGGGCGTCGAGCCGAAACGGGCTACGACGCTCAGGTTGAACGGTTAGGGTTATCAAGACGCAAGTCTCAGCTATACCCGTAATCGAAAGGACCCCCGGTGCATCATCGGTCGATTCACCGAGCGGCAGGATGCCTCCTGCTTGTCGGTATCAGCTTGGCCGCCTGTGCCAGTCCCCCAGCCAAACAGCAAAACATCCGCGGCGCGCTCACTGCGATTGGAAGTCCCATTCAGAGCGATCCGATCGGAGCATGGTCCAGCGCTTGGAAAAAGACCTTCACGGCCACGTCATTGAGCTATTCTCCGGACGGCTCTGACGTTGGGCTGACAGCCTTGGCCACGGGCCAGGCCTATTATGCAGCCCTCGACGCCCCCTTGACCGCTCAGCAACAAGACGCAACCAAGGCGGAATGCGGTCCGAACGGGGCGTTCAGCGTTCCGACCTCGGTGACCTCTATCGGCGTCGTCTTTAATATGCCAAGCATCCGGAGCCTCAAGCTCACGCCTGACCTGCTCGCCAGGATCTTCACCGGAGATATCAATCGCTGGGATGACAAGGCAATCGCAGCGATCAATCCGGGAACCACGCTCCCGGACGCGCCGATCGTCCCGGTGACCGCGAGCACAGCTTCAGCGCTGACCTCGGCCAGCACGGGCTATCTGGCGGCCTCCCCCAGTTGGTCGTCCGGGGTAAGCAACAAGTGGGCCAAGATACCCGGCGGCCAAGAGGTCAAGAACTTCAGCGACATCGCCAAGAAAGTCGACGGCACCGCCGGCGCAATAGCCTTCATGGACTCGGCGTCCATCGGGTCCCGGTTTGACACGGCGTTGCTCTCGTTTGGCGGCAGCTTCGTCAGAATGTCCAAGGACTCGGTGGCTGCGGCCGTCCAGGACGGCACCACCAGAACGGTGGCCACGGGAGTCGAGTTTCGCCTTCCGGACAAGACCGACCACGGCTACGCATTGGGGAACGTGAACTACCAGGCATTTTGTACCAGCTATAAGAACGGGGAGGTTGCGTCCCTCGTGAAATCCTGGGCAGACTTCGTGGTCGGCCCCGACGGTCAGGTCGCTTCGACCTATTTCGCCGGGGTGGCCTCCCCGAGTGAAGAGTCCTTGCGGGATGCGTCACGCCTGATTGAGAAGATCGGGAGCGACCAATGATCGACCAACCAGCTGCCCAAGGCCCCGCTCGTCCCGACGTTCGGCAGGAGTCGCTCCCCCGGGCAGGCGGATTGCGGTCCCGGACTCGCAACGTGTCCCCCGCCACCAAGGCCGGATTCGGTTTCTTCATCCGCGTTTTTGCCTTGCTCTCAGCCCTGATCACGCTCTGGATCCTGGCCACGCCGCTGATGGCGTATCCCGACGAACCCGCCCACACCATCAAGGCAGCAGCCGTGGCGAGGGGGCAGTTCTTCCCGGGTCCCGGCGAGTCCTATGGCAACGGGATCCACGTACAGGTCCCCTCCTACATCGCCAACGTCGATTCCCAGCGGTGTTTTGCCTTCCTCAAGGAGATGCCCGCGGGCTGTGCGCCTGCCATTCCCGTTGGCGACACCTACACCACCATCGGCGTGACCTCGGCCGGCTTGTACAACCCCTTCTACTACTGGTTCGTCGGGCTCCCTAGCCTGTTCATGTCCGGAGCCCCCGCGATCTTTGCCATGCGGATTGTCAGTGGACTCATGTCGGCCGCCTTCTATGCGGCCGGGTTCACCGCGCTGTCGAGGCTGCGGCATCCCAAGTGGCCCATGGTTGCGGCCGCGGTTGCGACAACGCCCATGGTTTTCTTCCTGGCCACGGGAATCAATCCGAACTCCTTGGAGGTCGCGGCGTCGATGGCAGCCTTCTGCGGTTTGGTCTCCGTGCTTGAGAACTCAAGGCAGCTTCACCTGGCCCGCCCGGGAATCCTGGCAGTCGGAGTATCGGCAGCGACCTTGGCCAACACCAGGAACGTGTCCTTGTTGTGGCTCCTTTGCGGGGCGATTGTGGCCTGCCTCTTCTTCCGGGGCGCCGACATCGTTGCAATCTTCCGCAATCGGCTATTGCTCATAGTTGCCGGATTGTCCGCCATCGGGGTGGCACTGGGTGTCATCTGGAACTTCATCATGTTGACCGCGCCTCCGTCGGCAGGCGAGGCGCCCGCCGGAATCTCCAATGCGGTTGAAGGCCTTCGGCCCTCCAACGCCTTCGCCACCATGCTGGACAGGTCGTTCGACTTCGTCAATCAGTACATCGGAGTCGCAGGCTGGCTTGATGCTCCGGTGCCGCAAGCCGTCCTGATGTTCTGGAACATGCTGCTCATTGCCCTGTTGCTGCTGGTCTTCCTGATGCGTCCGGCTAGATTGCAGCTGGGCTTCTGGGCCGCGATCGGAATGCTTGCGGTAGTTCCCGCCCTGGTCCAGGCCGCGCTTGTCACGAGCAGCGGATTCATCTGGCAAGGAAGGTACAGCCTCCCGTTGTTCGCGATCGCGGTCATCTCGGCCGGGTTGGCGCTTCGGTTCCGCAAGTTCCACGCAAATCTCATCAGCCGCAGGGTCGCCAAGATTCTTCTCTGGGCAACCTGCGCTGCCCATGTCTACGGCTTCGTGTACATCCTGCGACGGTACGTAGTGGGAATACCGGACTTCGCGAACTGGCTGGTCATGTTCACCAAGCCGGATTGGCAGCCGCCCCTTTCCTGGGAAGTCCTCACCCTGCTCTTCGCCGTTGCATTGGTCGTTGCGGCAGCCCAGCTGTACCGTTTCCTCTACCCCGGCCTGCCGTTCTTCCCGGTCCCGGTGATCCGGGCGCTGCGTTGGGCGGCGCGCCGTCCGGCGACTGCCGCCGTCGGGAACCAAGCAAGCAAGGAACCCGCGGAACGCCAGCGCGTCGAGTAAAGATCGCAAAACCCAATGCAAAAGGTCTGGCCAGGCACTGCCTGGCCAGACCTTTTGCATTGACGCAGTCGTTCTCCGGAGTGTTAGCCCCGAAGGTAGGCCGTCAGTCTCTCGGCACTGTTCGCCGGAACAAACCCTGCGCCCTTGATCTTGCTCAAGTCGAGGATGCTCTTCAGCGGCCGCGGGGCTGCGGATTTGCCCGCAAAATATTCTTCGGTGCTCACGCCGGTGACGTCGTCTCCCGAGGCACCGCGGAGCTCGTAGACGTCTCCTGCGATGTCCGCCCACGACTGCGGTTCACCGTCGTTGCTGAGGTTGTACGCGCCGTACGGCGCGCGGGACTCCAACAGGTGCCTGATTCCAGCAGCGATGTCTTCCGTGAAGCTGAGCCGCCCGATCTGGTCGTTGACGACACTCGGCTTGATCCCGCGATCGGCGAGCGAGGCCATGGTCCGGACGAAGTTGCTGCCTTCGCCGATCACCCAACTGGTGCGCACGATGTAGTGGCGCGGAACCACGCTGACGACGGCGTCCCCGGCGGCTTTGGTTTGACCGTACACGCCAAGCGGGGTGTACGGCTCGTTTTCGTCGTGCGATTCCCGCGACCCGTCGAAGACATAGTCCGAGGAGACATGAACGAGCGTGAGATCGTGTTCGATCGCGGTCCTGGCGAGGCGCGCGACGGCCGAGACGTTGACCTGCCAGGCGGCTTCCCTGCCCTCGGGACTCTCGGCGGCGTCAACCGCGGTGTAGGCGGCCGCATTGATGATCGCGGAGTAGTTCTTCCAGTTCCGTCCATCGAACGACTCTTCCTTTGATAGGTCGAAGTCGGCTCGTGCCGCGAACTCAACCGAAGGGTCGCCGTCGTACAGTCCACGCAATGCCTTGCCAAGCTGGCCGTCTGCACCCACCACAAGGATCTTCCGGGACGGCATCGGCTCGACCTCGGCGAGGCGCGGATGCGCTTTGTCCTTGTCGGACAGCTCAGCCTGGTCCAACGGCACGGGCCAGTCGATGGCAGCGGTCTCGTCGGCGAGGTTGAGGAATGTGTACTGGCTCTGTGCGTCCGCAGACCAGTGATCGTTGACGAGGTACGTGTAGGCCGTATTGTCCTCGAGGGTCTGGAATGCGTTGCCCACCCCACGCGGAATGAAGATGGCCTGGCTCGGATCAAGCTCCGCGGTGAAGACCGCGCCGAAAGAAGGACCTTCACGCAGGTCGACCCACGCACCGAATATCCGGCCCGTCGCTACCGAAATGAACTTATCCCAGGGCTCGGCGTGAATGCCGCGCGTTGTGCCGGCCTTCTCGTTGAACGAGATGTTGTTCTGGACAGGACGGAAGTCCGGCAGCCCAAGCGCGACCATTTTCTCCCGCTGCCAGTTCTCCTTGAACCAGCCGCGGTTGTCGCCGTGAACCGGCAGCTCATAGAGAACGACGCCGGGAATCGGCGTTTCGCGGGCCGCAAGCGGCTTCGAAAACTCGATCGTCATTGGTCTACTGGCCCTGTTCCTTGTATTTGGCTTCAGTGGCTGCCTTCTGCGGACGCCACCAGGACTCGTTGTCCCGGTACCAATCGATGGTGGCTTCGATTCCTGCGTCGAAGTTGGAGTATTGCGGCTGCCAGCCGAGCTCATCGCGGAGCTTGCTCGAATCGATCGCATACCGCAGGTCGTGGCCAGGCCGGTCAACGACGTGGTCGTAAGCATCGGGCGACTGACCCATGTGCTTGAGGATGAGCTCAACAACGTCTTTGTTGTTCTTCTCGCCATCGGCACCGATCAGGTAGGTTTCACCGATCCGGCCTTTTTCGATGATGGCAAGCACGGCGGAGGAGTGGTCGTTCGCGTGGATCCAGTCGCGGACGTTTTCACCCTTGCCGTAGAGCTTGGGGCGTATGCCGTCGATCACGTTGGTGATCTGGCGTGGAATGAACTTCTCCACATGCTGGTACGGCCCATAGTTGTTGGAGCAGTTGCTGATGGTCGCCTGCAGTCCGAACGATCGCACCCATGCGCGCACCAGAAGGTCGGATCCGGCTTTGGTCGAAGAGTAGGGGCTGGACGGGTTGTACGGCGTCGCTTCGGTGAACCGCTCGGGGTCGTCCAGCTCCAAGTCGCCGTACACCTCATCGGTGGAGATGTGGTGGAACCGCTTGCCGTGCTTCCGGGCAGCCTCGATGAGCGTGTACGTCCCGATGATGTTTGTATCCAGGAACGGGCGCGGGTCATGCAGCGAGTTGTCATTGTGTGATTCGGCGGCATAGTGGACCACTACGTCGCAGTCTTCAACGAGCCGATCCACAAGTTCCGCGTCCGAAATGTCACCCAGGACGAACTGGAACCGTTCCTCCGGCAGCCCCTTCAAGGAGTCCACGTTGCCGGCGTAGGTCAGATTGTCGAGAACGGTGACACTGTCCTCAGTGTGCTCCAGGACGTAGTGGACAAAATTCGAACCGATGAAGCCGGCACCGCCGGTAACCAGAAGTTTCTGCATGGGAACAGCCTACCGAACCCCAAGGTGAAGGCCGTCAAGAACCCAGGCGCACCCGGCGTAGCGCTTCGAACATCAGACGGGCGATCATCATCCGCGCTTTGATGATTTTGACCAGCGAACGCCACCCGGCGGGTGTCTGGTTGTCGTCGTGCAGGCGTCGGAGCACAGTCGATTCGTCAAGGTGGCGGATGGACCTTGCCACGTTTCCGCAAATGGCGAGCCAGAGGTCATGCGATTCGTTCACATAAGACGGGATCGGCACGAAGTAACTGAGCGCATCCCGGCGGATGCCCATGGCGCACCCGTAGTAGGCCCGGTACCCGATCAGGATCGCGAAAAGATTGGCCAGGTGCCTCCCCGAGTCGGAAGCACGAAGCCTTGGGATCCAAGGTCTCGGTCCGCCGCCGAGGACGTCGAAATTTCCTGCGACAATCTTGTGGTCGGCCAGCGCATCCAGCATGATATCCACTCGCCCGGGAATCCATACGTCATCCTGGTCGGAAAGCATGATGAATTCGCCCCGGCTCATTTTCACGGCCTGTTCAAACGTCCTGACATAGCCCTTGTTTACTGATGCACCGACAAGGCGGATCCGCGGGTCCCGAATGCCCTTCACGATCTCGGCGGTGTCATCGGGCGACGCATCGTCCACGACCACCAGTTCATCGTCGGGACCAAGATCGCGAAGAATCGAGGCAATCTGCTCCTCGATGAATCGGGATCCCTTGTAGGCCGCAAGGCAGACACTCACCCGGATCGCCTGGCCGTCCGGCGTCGTCGAATCGTTCATGACCTCCACTCTAGGCGAGTTACCAGGGCGTTAGCGGGCAGGCATCATCGCGTATCATCGTAAGGTCACGCCGTCGAGCAATAGGACCTACCAGTAATGAAACCCGTGTTGCTTCGACTCGCTGGATTCACGCTGCTTCCGCTTCTCGCACTGGTACTGCCTTTCCTCCTGCTGCCCGTCATTGCCCGTGTCGCAGGGCCGGCCGGCTGGTCAAGCATCACGTCCGGCCAGGCCATCGGAGTATTTGCCGCCACGATCATTCTGTGGAGCTGGAACATTTCCGGTCCCGTGGCCATTGCCCGGAGTCCCTCACCGCAGGCTCGCGCATCACTTTATTCAAGAAGCATCCGAACGCGCATCATCATTGCGCTCGTCGTCTTTCCGCTCATGAGCATCATCGTTGCCCTCGTAGCGCACGACGGTTACCGCCTTGACGCGATTACCATGGCGTGGGCCACTGCCCTCACCGGCTTCTCCCCGGCCTGGTTCGGTATCGGCACAGGACAACCGCGGATTCTGGCCGTCTATGACACCCTTCCCCGGTTCTGCGCAGCACTGCTCAGCGTGCCATTCATTCTTGCGACCGGCCAGATTTGGATCTATGGCGTCCTTGCACTCCTTGCCACCATTGTGGCGTCGATAGCATTCCAGCTTCGATTCGGGGAAAGCGGGACGTGGTTCCCCCGGCGCCCGGGGAATGCCATCCGTGAGATCGTTCCCGAAAGTGGGACCGCGGCAATCAATTTTGCCGGAAGCGCTTACGCCTCATCCCCCGTCCCGATAGCCACGGCGACGGTGCCGTTGGCAACGGCCACTGCCGGATTCGCCTCCGCGGACAGCATCTACCGCTTTGGCCTTTTCAGCGTGGTGGCCGTCGGGAACACTTTTCAAAGCTGGACGCTTGAGGGAAACCCCGAGGACTCCCGACGGCGCCACACAGTTGCGCTGATGACGCACCTCGCGCTCGGAGCCGCCGGAGCGCTCGGCCTGGGCCTGCTGGGTCCATGGGCTTCTGCCATCCTGTTCAGCGACGCGAATAAGGCCGATACCGCGACGTCCGTCTTCTATGGGATTTCCTTCTTCTTCCTCTCGGCTTCAACGCCCCTCATCAGGAACCTCCTCATTCCCGCCGGACGCCAAAGGACTGTCCTCTTGTGGACCGGGCTGTCGGCAGCTGCGGGAGTCGCGTTCATGGTAGTGGCCGGCTTGGCGTCAAATGTTCCGGGTGTGGCACTGGGAATGGCCATCAGCGAAGCGTTGCTCTTCTTCGGCCTCCTCCTCCCCGCGTCAAGGCTGCTGCCCGCCAAGGCGCTCCCCGTAAGTGTGGACGGGTAGGATCATCTCCGTGATTGAAAGTCCACAAAGACGAACCGCAGCGGTGATCGCCGCTTTCAACCCAGACGACGAACTGCTCACCAACGCTGAATCCATCGCGACGCAAGTAGACGAACTCATAGTCGTCGATGACTGCAGTACGTCTCCGGCGTCGGAGCAGATCTTTGACCACCTTGCCGGTAACGGAACCAAGGTACTGCGCCTGGACAACAACTCCGGAATCGCAGCCGCACTGAACCGCGGACTCGAAGAGCTGGAATCGACCAGCCGCCCGGATTTCGTGCTGACTTTCGACCAAGACTCGCTGCCGGTCCCGGATTACGTCTCAAGCGCCCTCGCCACCTATGACAGGGCCACGGCCGAAGGACAAAAAGTGGGCTTCGTGAGCGCTGAGACGTTCAGCGGGCACCAGGTGCCGGTCCTCGGAGCATCCCACGGATTTCCGGAAGCCTTCGATCCCATGCAGTCCGGTTTCTTCATCCCGATGACTACCTTGGCCGACGTCGGCAACTTCGAGTCGGGCTTTTTCATCGACTGCGTGGATTCCGAGTTCACCGCGCGAGTCCGGGCAGCCGGCTACAGCATCCTCATCGGGGCAGGTTGCGAAGTCGGGCACAGGCTCGGGGCGCGCCTCCCGGCGAAGGTGCTTGGGCGGCCCTTACGGCTCCGTGGCAACGATTTGTCCTTCAACTACTACTCGCCTTTCCGGATGTACTACATCATGCGAAACGGCACCACACTCGCCCGCAGGTACTGGCGCCGCAACCCGGCCTGGGTGATTCGGCGCATGCTGGAAGACGCGAAAGCACAGCTTCTCCGCTTCGCATTCAGCCCGGATCGACGGTACTTGGCGATCGCCGCTTGGGAGGGGCTCATCGATTCATGCCGCGGACGGCAGGGTCGCATCAGCCAGGACCTCCTCAACCGCATCCAGCCACGATGACATATAGGAGAACGATGGAAAATCATGACTCAACGCGGGTCTTGGTCATCATGCCGGCGTGGAATGAAGCCGAGTCGGTGGGCGACACCGTGCGCGAAGTCCTCGACGTCGGATGCCCTTACGACGTACTGGTCGTCAATGATGGCTCCTCCGACGCCACCGCGGAAGTTGCCGCCGAAGCCGGAGCGACAGTCTTGAACCTTCCCTTCAACCTCGGCGTCGGTGGTGCCATGCGCGCCGGCTTCAAATACGCGAAGCGCCTCGGCTACAGCCGCGTGATCCAGGTCGACGCCGACGGGCAGCATGATCCCCGGAACATCGGCGAGGTGCTCGCCGGACTGGAGCACGCCGACATCTCAATCGGCGCCCGATTCGCGGACAAAGGTGAATACAAGGTGAGCGGCCCCCGGAAATGGGCAATGCAGTTCCTCGCAAAAGTCATCTCCGGCCTTGCAAAGACGCGCCTCACGGATGTGACGTCAGGATTTCGTGCCGCCAACGACCGCGCCATCAGCCAGTATCTTGACCACTATCCCGCGGAGTACCTCGGCGACACGATTGACTCCCTGGTCGTGGCAATACGTTCCGGGTGCAAAGTGACCCAGATCCCCGTGGCCATGCGCCCGCGCCAGGGCGGAACTCCAAGCCACAATCCTGCCAAGGCAGCGGTTTATCTCGGCCGTTCCACTTTCGCACTCCTTTTCGCGCTTACCCGTAAGAGATCCGCTATTCCATCCGCATCAACAACATGGGCCCAGGAGGCATCCTAATGGGAAATCTGGCGGCCTTCCTCCTCTCGTTGGCGATCGTGGGGATCGTTTTCGAAATGCTCCGGCGCAAGAAGCTCCGCGAGAAATATGCGGCACTATGGCTCGTGGTGGGCATTGGAACTTTGGTCCTTGCCGCGTTCCCGAGTTTGCTGACAATCGTTGCCGAACTCGTTGGCGTGCAGCTTCCGTCGAACTTGCTGTTCATCATCAGCATCCTGCTGCTGCTGGGCGTCTGTTTGCACCTTTCCTGGGAGATCTCGGTCGTCGAAGATGAGACCAGGACGCTGGCTGAGGAAGTTGCGATCATGCGCACCCTCCTTGAGCGCCTCCAGGCCGCCGAGACCCAGGAGGACGACACCTCCGCTCCTTCCGGACCAAAGTAAGGAACCGAATGGCCCTTGATATCTTCATCCCCTACTGGGGGGATCCTGACTACATGCGGCAGGCAGTCGACAGCGTACTGGCACAGAATTCGGACGATTGGCTCCTGACCGTTGTGGACGACGCCTATCCGGGCGATGAGGTCCGCCGATACTTGGAAGAAATCAACGATCCACGCATCACCTATGTCCGCAAGGAAACCAACGAAGGAATTACGGCAAACTTCCGCACGTGTGTCTCCCGGGCAACGCAGGACACGCTTGTGGTCATGGGTTGCGACGACATCCTGCTCCCTAACTTCGTTGATGTCGCACTTCGCGCCCACCGGGATTTCCCGGAAGCCTGGATCATCCAGCCAGGCGTGGAAGTGATCAACGAGGCCGGGGAGAACGCCCGGCCGATTGCCGATCTTGTGAAGCAGCACCTCGTCAAGCCACACGGGTCCCGGCCCAGGGTGGTCAGCGGCGAGAAACTGGCAGTCAGCCTTCTCCATGGTGACTGGCTCTACTGGCCCTCCCTGATTTTCCGCCGGGACAAAATCGGGAACTTCGATTTCAGGGATGGTCTCCACGTCATCCAGGACCTTGGCTTGATCATCGACATGGTCTTGGCTGGAGCTGAGTTACTCATCGAGCCGGAGGTATGTTTCGCATACCGCAGGCACACCGCCAGCGCTTCCTCAAGCAAATTGCTGGACGGCTCCCGTTTTGCCGGCGAACGCGGCTACTTCGAACTTGCTGCAGAGCTCTGCAGGAAGAAGGGGTGGAGAAAGGCATCACGGGCGGCTGCATTGCGCCTGACGTCCCGGGCCCATGCTTTCTTGCTCCTGCCCAATGCCGCCTTGCACGGCAGCCCCGCGGCTGTCGGGTCCCTCCTGAGGCATACCCTTGGAAACTAGGAAGTTCGACTTGCCACCCGAAATTGATCCGTCGAAGCGGCTAAACAACGTAGCCGCGGTGGTCACCGCCTATCGTCCGACGTCGCACCTGGTCCGTAACGTCTCGTCCTTGCTGGGCCAACTCACCACCGTTGTAGTAGTCGACGACGGCGGCGGGCCCGGTTTTGATCGGATCTTCGAGGACGCGGCGGACGCCGGCGCTATGGTGCTGCGGCTCGAAGAAAACTCCGGAATCGCATCCGCGTTGAACGCGGGGATCGACTTGGCGCGCAAAGCGCCGATCGACTACATCATCACCGTCGACCAGGATTCGCTCCTGACCGCCGAATATGTCCACCGGCTAGTGGAGGCCGCCCAGTCGGCCGAGGCCGCAGGCATAACCCCGGGCCTTGTTTCCCCGGCCCGCATCCATGGCAATCCCGTGAAGAAAGCCGGTTCGAAATCCGGGATCCAGCTGGGACGGGAACCGATTCAATCCGGACTGCTGATTCCGGTTTCCACCCTGGACGCTATCGGTAACTTCTGGGATGGCCTTTTCATCGACCTCGTGGACACGGAATACTACTTCCGCGCCCTCGATGCCGGGCTTCCGACTGTACTTGCGGACGCAGAATTCGACCATTCGCTAGGAACCTTGGTAGATGCGAATATTCTGGGCAGGGACATCAAACTTCAAGATCGTCCGTTGAAAGTCCGCATTGCTGCTTCCTGGCGTTATTACTACATCTTCCGAAACAGGATTCTGGTTGGCCGGCGATACGTTAAGGCACATCCAGGATGGGTTGCCTCTGGCTTGTTTCTCGACATGAGGCACCTCGTTTTCGTGTCAGTGTTGGCACCCGGCCGCGCTGCCCGGCTCCAGTCAGCATTGAGGGGAACCATCGACGGCCTCCGCGGCCGGAGCGGAAGAGCGCACCTCGGCTAGGAGTTGAGTCGGCGGCCATTGGCCAGTCGCTGGTTTTGCCGCGGACTCGAAGGTAAGGGATGATGGGGACCATGCGTGGAATCATTCTTGCCGGTGGCACCGGCTCTCGTCTCCATCCGATTACTCACGGCATCAGCAAGCAGCTGGTCCCGGTTTACGACAAGCCGATGATCTACTACCCCCTCTCCACGCTCATTCTGGCGGGCATTCGAGACATTCTCGTCATCACCACTCCCCACGACGCAGAGCAGTTTCAACGGCTCCTTGGCGACGGTTCCCAATTCGGCGTGAACATTTCCTACGTCCAGCAGCCGTCGCCCGACGGTCTCGCCCAAGCATTTATCCTGGGTGAGGAACATATCGGAAATGAAACCGTTGCCCTCGTCCTGGGAGACAATATCTTCTACGGACAGGGCATGGGAACGCAGCTTCGGAAGCATGCGAACATCGACGGCGGTGCGGTCTTTGGTTATTGGGTGAAGGATCCCAAGGCCTACGGCGTGGTCGAATTCAATGAAGATGGCAAAGCCATTTCCTTGGAGGAAAAGCCGGAACACCCCAAATCGCACTACGCCGTTCCGGGCCTGTATTTCTATGACAACGATGTTGTGGAGATCGCCAAGAACCTCAAGCCTTCACCCCGTGGCGAGCTCGAAATCACGGACATCAACAGGACATATCTTCAGAACGAAAAGCTTCATGTCGAGATCCTTCCGCGGGGCACGGCCTGGCTCGACACCGGTACCTTCAACGACCTCAACGACGCGTCGAATTTCATTCGCACGGTAGAGAACCGCCAAGGCCTCAAGATCGGAGCTCCCGAGGAAATCGCCTGGCGCCAGGGTTTTCTTTCCGACGACGAGTTGCGGGCACGTGCCGAGCCGTTGGTCAAGAGCGGTTACGGAGCGTACCTCCACGGCCTGCTGGAAGACTAGTCCCCGCCCGTGTGGTGGTCTGTCCTTCCGCAGTTAGTCGGTGCTGCCTTATTGCTGGTTGCTCCCGGACTGCTTGTGGCACTCGGATTGCGCTATCGAGGATTTGATGCGCTAGGGCTGTCCCCTGCCCTCTCGGTAGGCGTGATTGTCCTGGCTTCGACGCTGAGCCCCTTTTTGCATGTCCGGTTCACCGTGCTTCCGGTCGCTATCGTGGCGGTCGCGCTCGGCGTCATCGCGTGGTTCGTTTCCCGGTTCCGTCCTCGCGCCGGGGAAATGCCGAGGCCGGGGCTTTGGCGGCGGTCAGCACCATTTGTGGCCTGTGCGCTCGCACTCGCGGTGGTCGGCGCCAGGGTTATGCAGGCTATCGGCGGCCCCGAGCATTTTTCGCAGACCTACGATGCGGTGTTTCACCTCAACTCCGTCAAGTACGCCCTTGATACCGGGAATGCCTCGTCCCTGACGATAGGCGACATGACCGGCGGTGGTTTCTATCCCGCAGGCTGGAACGCGGTGGCGACCTTGGTCGCCTCGACCTTCGCGCTGGACGTTCCGGTCGCCGTGAACCTCACGAGCATAGTCCTCGCGGCAGTGTTTTGGCCTCTAGGCTGCGTCTTGGCGGCCAGGTGGACCATCGGCCGTTCCTCCGCGGTTGCACTGGCGGCCGGCATAGCGTCCGCCTCGCTTGGCGCATTCCCGCTCCTGATGATGGACTTCGGTGTCCTGTACCCCAATCTGCTGTCGATCAGCATCCTGCCGGGTTCCATAGCCCTGGCTGCGGCAATTTCCAGGGTTTCCCCGGCCTGGGTGCCCCGGGACCTGTCGGCGGTCCTCGCGCTCTTGTTGAGCCTTGCGGGGCTCCTTGTGGCGCATCCGACCACCTTCATGGCCTGGCTCACATGGACGGCCCCGATGGTCGGTGTCCTTGCGTGGAAGGCCTTCAAGCTCCGGAGACGGGGTTTGCTGCGTCTTGGGAGGGCCAGGTTCATGGTCCCCTTGATCGGCTATTGCGTTGTATTCCTCATCCTCTGGATCGTCCTCAGGCCACCGTCGGACGCTTCATTCTGGGGCCCGTACCATACGGTCCCGCAAGCTCTCGGCGAAGCCATTGTTTTCTCTCCGTTGGATTTGCCTGCCGCCTGGCTGGTGGCACCGGTGGCGCTCCTGGGCCTTTGGGCGGCGCTGGGGCGGATTCGGTACAAATGGCTCGCAGGAGTTTTCCTGATTTTCACGGTGCTGTTTGTGGTTGTGTCCGGCTTCCCCATTTCCAGGGTCCGTAGTATTTTGACGGGCGTCTGGTACAACGACAGCTACCGTATTGCAGCACTGTTGCCCCTTGTCGCTGTCTTGCTTGCTGCCGTGGGCGTCGAGTGGATCTGCCACAACCCATACCTTTCGCAACTGTTCAAGCGGGTTTTCCGTCGAAGCGGCCCAGGGATCCGCCGGTCCGGTCTCCGGAATGCACTTCAATACGCCTTGGCTGCCGTTCTCGTCGCCGTTGCCGTCGTCGTCGGACAAGTGGGCGGAGTGAACAAGGAAGTGGAGCAAGCGGCGTCAAAGTACGCCTTGTCGGCGGACTCCCCTTTGGTTTCGAGCGACGAGCTGGCAATCTTCCAAAGACTGCACAATGACGTCCCGCAAGACGCGATCTTGATCGGGAATCCCTACACCGGAGCGGCTCTTTCGTATGCCCTCGGTGATCGCAAGTCTGCTCAGCTCCATATCCTTAGCTATGTTTCGCCTGATCTCCAAGAGATCTACGACCACTTGGATGCAGTCTCAAAGGACCCCGCGGTGTGCAGGGCTGTTCGGAGCGAGCATTCCTATTACGTCCTTGACTTCGGATTGCTGGAAGTCCATGGAGGCAACCACACTCCGGCTGGTTTGGCCCGCTTGGACCAAAACCCCGGAGTTCAGCTCGTAGACAGCCAGGGAAATGCGAAGCTCTACAAGATAACCGCCTGCTGAGCCAGCTGAGAAGGCGCACTGTCCAGTTGGTGTCCTCAGGTGTCGGAAGCGGTATCCAGGCCGGCCTTGGCGGGTTGGCCGGCCCTTCGCTAGTCCCGCGCCCCTGGGCTAGTCCGCCGAGCGGCGCCGGAGTTCCCGGACGACGTCATGCACTTCGCCGTCCATGATGATCTCGCCGTGCTCCAGGAGCACACCACGCTTGCACACCGAGGCGACCAGATCCAAGTCGTGGCTCACTACGAACAGCGTCTTGCCGGCCGCTGCCAATTCGTTGATCTTGGTGATGCATTTGCGTTGGAACGGTTCGTCGCCCACGGCAAGGATCTCGTCGATGAGGAAGACCTCCGGGTCCGTGTGAACCGCGATCGAGAAAGCCAACTTCAGGTACATGCCCGATGAATAGAACTTGACCTCGGTGTCGATGAACTCTCCGATTTCGGAGAACTCCACAATCGAGTCGAACATTTCATCGATCTGGTTTTGGCTCATCCCAAGGATGGCCCCGTTGAGGTACACGTTGTCGCGCCCGCTGAGGTCGTGGTGGAAACCGGCTCCGACTTCGATCAGTCCAGCGACTCTTCCCCTTGTATGCACGGTACCCTCGTCCGGCTGGAGCACGCCCGAAATGAGCTTCAAGAGAGTTGACTTGCCTGAGCCATTAAGCCCGAGCAACGCCACGGTTTCGCCTTGTTCGACATCCAGCGAAACGTCCTTCAGCGCATCGAACTTCTTCGAAAGGTCCCCTTTACGCCCCGTCAGCAACCAGACAATTGCTTCTTTCATGCTGCGGGTGTGCCGGAGCACGAACTTCTTCCGCAAATTCCGGCAGGTGATCGCCACCCTGTCGGAAACTTCCGCGGGTACAGTCATTTCAGAGCTCCTGGGCAAAGTGGACAGACAACTTCATGAAGACGAGCTGGCCGATCACGAGGACGAGTGCAGCGACGCCAAAGGCAGAGGGGAACCAGACGGTGAGCAGGTCCGGCGGCATGGAAATCGACCCGGATTGCGCAGCGCTCAGCGTCGGGGACCAAAATGCCCAGTGGAAGATTTCGACGGCGACTGTGACCGGATTCAGCTGGTACAAAAAGAACCAGGGACCCATGACGCGCTGCACCATCGGCCACACGTAAAGGACCGGTGAGGCCCACGTGACGATCATGAGGATCATATCCACGATGTTCTCGGAGTCGCGGAAGTAGACGTTGGCGGCACCGAAAAGGAGGCCAAGGCCGGTGGAAAGAATCGCTGTCAGCACAAACGCCCCGACGACTGCCAGCAATTGCCAGACCGAGGGACTCCAACCGGTCAAGAGGCAGGCTCCGAGCAAGACCACTACCTGGGGAAGCAAATGGGCTGCGGAAACCCACACGGTCGAGACGGGGAACAGCTCCCGGGGCAGGTAGATCTTACGGATAAGGTCTCGGTTGTCCACAATCGAACGGGTCGCGTTGCCCAGCGACTCCGTGAAGAAATTGACCAGCACAATTCCTGCAAACAGATAGATCGCGTAGTTGGGGGTTCCGCGCTGCATGTCGAGGAAGACGCCGAGAGCGACGAAGTAGATCAAGAACTGCATCAGCGGCTTCACGTAGGACCACAGGAGTCCCAAGACGGAGCCGCGATAGCGGATCTTGATCTCCTTGCGCACCAGTAATTGCAGCAGGAACTTGTGTTTGTAGACGTCGACGATGCCGCGGCCGCGGCCCGGTTGGACCAAGTCGGTCACGGGCTGTGCCATCTAGTGGCCTTCCTCGTCGGCCAAGCCAAACGTCTTCTTCCAAGCTTCCATGGAGGTGATCTCCGGCAGGGCCTTGCGGTACTGCTCCGAGAGCTCCTCCCACTGGCGGTAGAGATTGGCGTGGAGCTTTCCTGCTTCCGCCAGCATGGACTTGAGCTTGTCAGGATCGCGTTTGTACCAGGAAGCCGCGGTGCCATCGGCGTTCGAAACCACAACGCTGTCATAGTGCGCCAAGCGGAACCATCTGTTGTCCCGGTGTGCCAGGAAGCCCTGCGGCCGCTCTGCCGATTCCGCGGCCGGCTTCTTCACCAACTGGCGCGCAACCGTGGTGACACCCCATTTAACGAGGTCCTTCTTGTTGGGAAGTCCAATGGGATTGAGACCGGAGGGACCGCGGCCCAATGCCGGGGCTGGAAAATCATCGACGTTCTCGCGCATCTCCGCGTCGGGATAGTCGGACTTCAACGCATTGATCTCGCCGAGCTTCGTGGCGAGATTGCCGTGCAGATGCGCGGGCCCGAGGAAGAGATCCTTGAGGGCATCGAGGCGTGAATGTTCGGTGAAGTACTGCATCGAAACCAAGTGCTTCACATCGGCTTGGAACGACTCCCGGATAACGCGGCCACCCTTCTTATAGGGGCTGTAGATGAGCGTGGTGATCAGGCGGTTCCGGCCATGGAAATAGGCTTGCCATCCGACCAGGTCGTCCTTGTCGATCCAGGAGACATGCCAGACGGCCGCGCCGGGCAAGGAAACCGTGGCAAAACCGGCTTCACGGGCGCGAAGTCCGTATTCGGCGTCGTCCCACTTGATAAAGACGGGAAGCGACAGCCCGATCTCGCGGATGATTTCCGTCGGGATCATGCACAGCCACCAGCCGTTGTAGTCGACGTCGACGCGCCGGTGCAGCCACGGCGTCTGCCGAAGGTTCGCAACGCTGAAGTCGTGCCTCATCTCCATGTCCGCATGGGGCATGGCCGGCACGAATCGATAGGGGTCCACCACTTCACCAAAGGTGTGGAGAACGCTGCGGCTGTAGAGGTCGAACATGTGACCGCCGACGATAGTCGGCTTCCGGCAATGGTCCGAGAACGTCAGCAGGCGCGCGATACTCTCCGGTTCGATCACGACGTCGTCGTCCAACAGGAGCGCGTAGTCGCTGCCGTTCTCCACGGCCTCGTACATGCCGCGGGAGAAGCCACCCGAGCCGCCGAGATTGGCTTGGTTGATGATCCGCAGCTTGTCACCGAGGGCGGACTTCACTTCGGCAAAGCCTGGCTGCTCGGCAACCTTTTGGGTTCCTTGGTCCACGATGAGGATTTCCTGGACGTGTTCCAGCACCTCGGGATGCTCCGAGAGGATCCTGGCGTTGTTCAGGCAGAAGTCCGGCTTGTTCATGGTGGTGATCTCGAGGGTCACCTTGCCGGGGTTGCCCTCGCGCTCCGCGCCTTGCCATTCCGCTGAATCGAGCGTCAGTTCCTCACGGCTGGAGGCCAGATCGAACCAGTACCACCCGCCGTCGCCGAAGGGCTTGAGGGAGAGTTCGAATTCGGTGACAGCGGCGCCCTCGACCCTCGCACCATCAACACGCTGGAGAGTGCCCCGCGCGTTCGACTTGTAGACCGTGACTGTACCGTGGCCCGTTGTACGGACAACAAGGCGGACCATTTGAAGGTCCGTCCAGCGGCGCCAGTAGCTCGCGGGAAACGCGTTGAAGTACGTTCCGAAGGAAAGCTGCTCTCCCGCGCGGAGCCTTACGGAACTCCTGGAGAGGACGTCTTCAAAATGGACCTCTTCGCCGCCCGAACTGACGAAGTGAAGTTTCTCCTCGGTCGACTTGGGGTTCCTGGCGAATTCGTCGTTCTCGCGGAGGCGGATACCGTTCGCTGGTCCGGCGTCGACGTACAACGCTGTGGTGTCCAGCTGGTCATCAGCGGGCAGGATAACCCGCTGCAATACTTGCATCTTGATTTCGCTGCTCACGCGTCTACTCCTCCACTTTCAATTGCCGCGCCGCTTTCGAAGTGCGGACGAATCCTGTTTTCAAACATCGACAGCGCCGAACCGATGGCCATGTGCATATCGAGGTACTTGTAGGTGCCAAGACGCCCGCCGAAGAGTACATTCTCTTCCGCCGCCGCCAAATCCCGGTACTTGAGCAGCTTCTCCCTGTCGAGTGCCGTGTTGACCGGGTAGTACGGTTCGTCGCCCTTTTCCGCGAATCGAGAGAACTCACGCATGATCACGGTCTTCTCCGTCTGGTATTCGCGCTCGGGGTGGAAATGCCGCGGCTCGATGATCCTGGTGAACGGGACGTCGTCGTCGTTGTAGTTCACAACGGAGGTCCCCTGGAAGTCGCCCATGTCCAGGACTTCCTCTTCGAAATCGATGGTGCGCCAGGACAGGTCTCCGGCGACGAAGTCGAAGTAGCGGTCCACCGGGCCCGTGTAGACGACGGGAATCTTGCCGACAACCTTGTCCTTCGAATACTCATGGGAGTTGTCGAAGAAGTCCGTGTTCAGCCGCACTTCGATGTTCGGATGCTCGGCCATCTTCTCGACCCACGCGGTGTATCCGTTGGTCGGAAGGCCCTCGTACTTGTCGTTGAAGTAGCGGTTGTCGTAGTTATAGCGGACGGGAAGCCGGGAAATGATCCCTGCCGGCAGGTCCTTGGGGTCCGTCTGCCACTGCTTGCCGGTGTAGTGCTTGATGAAGGCCTCGTAGAGTGGACGGCCGATCAGCTGGATGCCCTTGTCGTTGAGGTTCTGCGGATCGGTTCCCGCAAGTTCGCCAGCCTGCTCCTGAATGAGTGCCCGCGCCTCGCCGGGCTTCAGGTTGGCCCTGAAGAACTGGTTGATCGTTGCCAGGTTGATGGGCAGGGAGTAGACCTCGCCCTTGTGGACGCCGTACACCTTGTGCACGTAATTGGTGAAGGTAGTGAACCGGTTGACGTATTCCCAAACCCGTTCATTCGAGGTGTGGAACAGATGCGCACCATACCGGTGCACCTCGATGCCCGTTTGCTCTTCCATTTCGCTGTATGCGTTGCCTCCGACGTGGTGCCGGCGGTCGATGACAACAACCTTCAAGCCCAGCTCGGTGGCTGCCTGTTCTGCGATTGTCAGGCCAAAAAAGCCCGACCCGACAATGACGAGGTCAGCGGTCACAAAATCTCCTGGTTCGAATATGGGCAGCCCAATGGTGTGCATTGGCTGCAGGTCAAGCCTACCCGAGATGGCGCGCCCGGTTTTCGAGCCGGCCCCTCCCCGGGCGAACGAGTGCCACGTTTTCCACATAGGCCAACTGCCCAAGAACACCCGGTGCTCAGCACAAATATCGTGGGAGAACAGCAGACGCGCGAACCGAAGGAGCGGACACAATGACATTCCATTGCACCCTTGTCCGGGCCCCGGGGGCGTTACGGCAAAGTGAGCCCATCGAACTGACCATGGCCGCGGGAAACGGCACACCCGGCGCCGTCGTCGAGGCCGCAGTCGCGGCTGAGTTCGGAACCGGAAAACTCGCGGTCGATGGACTGCCCCTCGGCGGCCTCACCGTTGGTTCGGCGCCGCTCATCTCGGGAGCTGTGTTGGTGGACGGGGCCGGTCAGGAGGCGCGGGACACCCGTGACGGCAATCGGAGTCCGGCAGCGTTGTCCTTGCTGGTGCATGCCGGACCAGCCGCGGGCCTGGTCATACCGTTGGAACGGGGCACTTACACGATTGGCCGGAGCAACGCTGATATCTGCCTCCCGGATCCCGATGTTTCCCGGGTTCACGCCGTCCTCACGATCTCCGAAACAGCCGTCACCATAAGCGACACGGGGAGCGCGAACGGAACAGTGGTGGATGGACGCAAAGTCCGCTCCGCCCACCTCTCAACCGCTTCCAGGATTCGATGTGGTGGCTCGGTCATGTCAATAGTCTTCGGCGACGATGAGCATGGAGCGGAGTCGCTGGGGACCGCAGGCCTGGGCGTCGCCGAGCCGATCCTGGTTCCCCGGCGCCATGATGCCGGCAACCGAACGCAACTTCTCCTCACGGCCGGGCTCCCCGTCCTGCTGGGAGTCGGAATGGCACTTGCCACCGGCATGTGGATGTTCCTCGGATTCACCGCAATTTCGGCCATCGCGATTCTTGTCCCGGCAATTTCGGGAAAACGCGAGCGCCGCCTTCTGGCTGCCGCGATCGCGGCGGCCGTCGAACAGGATCGGGCCAGACGACGGCGGTGTTCACCATCCGCCGCTGAGCTCGCCTTTGCCGTCAGCTCAGCAGCCTGCCTCCCCACGGAACACGGACGAAGGCAGTTGACACCGCCAAGAACCAGCACAACGCAAGGAACCGGCACGGTTAAGGGAGCCCGTACGAAGCAAGCCTCGGGCGCAACGCAAGGAACGGCGGGCTGCCGCGATGTCTGGCTCCGGCTCGGCACCAGTCCGCAGAATGCCCGCGTTGCGCTCGATCCCGCGGACCCGGGCTTTCAGCCACCGCATTTAGGCCCGGTTCCGGTAGTTCTGGATCCCTCCCTGCAAACCGTTTCCCTCTCGGGACCCGAAGCCAAGGTGCAAGGAATGTTCAGATTCCTACTCATGCAACTGGCCGCCTTTCCGGGCGCAAGCAACGTCCCCGTCCTCATACACGGAGCGATGACCCACTTGCCGTCAAGTGCCCGGTTCCTCCCCCGCGTCACCTTGACCACGGACTCCTCTTCAGCCGCAACTGTTCTTTCCGCGCCCACGGACAGACCGGGAGCACTGTTTCTGGTGGGGCCGGAACGTGATCCCACCATCGGCGCACTCCGGGCGGCGGCGATCGAGTCCGGATGGAGAGTCTTCCAACGTTCCGCAGGCGGGGACGAAAGCAGTTGCGCGGTCGAACTGTGGAGCAATGGCGCAATCCTCCGCTCGTGTCTATCGGAAACGGAATTTGACCCTGACCTTGTACCGCACCTTGTCTTCGACCGCTACTGTCGGTCATTGGCGAGATTGCCCGGCTCGGCGGCAGAAGGGGCGCCGCTTGTCCCCTCTTGTTGCCAACTTGCCGAATTGCTTCCGCCAGAGCCTTCAAGCATCGCGGACCGCTGGAGCACTTCTTCAGTACGCGGAGGGCTGTCTGCGGTCATCGGGCAAGGAACCGACGGACCCCGGTCGTTGGACCTGGTTTCAGACGGCCCGCATCTCCTCGTTGCTGGAACTACGGGATCGGGAAAGTCAGAGCTTCTGCGCACGATAGTGTCCGCAATCTCGCTGACCCACAGCCCGGACAGGGTCAACTTCCTGTTTGTTGATTTCAAAGGAGGTTCGGGCCTCGGGCCGTTGCTCGACCTTCCGCAATGCGTCGGAATGCTGACGGACCTCAGCGAACACGAGCTCGAACGTACCCTCTCCTCCCTCCGGGCCGAGGTTCGGATGCGGGAAGCGACCCTTTCGAAGGCCGGGGTCCCTGATTTGCCTGCATATTGGGCCAAAGCCGGCGGAACCGGGGGCGGGGGCGAGTCGGGACGAAGGAGCCGGTTTCCAATACTGCCCCGTCTTGTACTTGTAATCGACGAATTCAGGATGCTCATTGAAGACGCCCCCGATGCCTTGGCCGAATTGATGCGGATCGCCACGGTAGGACGGTCTCTGGGCATTCACTTGATCATGGCTACACAACGTCCACAGGGTGCCCTGAGTGCGGACATCCGGGCCAACGTGACTACCAGCATTGCCCTTCGCGTCCAATCAGAAATGGAATCCCGGGACATCATCAACTCACCGGCGGCGGCATCGATTCCGGTGTCTCGACCTGGCCGGGCATATATGGTTCGCGGAGGGGAGGATGCCGAGCCCTTTCAGTCGGCAACTCTTGCGGGCAGCGAAAAGGCCCCGGCGCTCACAAAGGCCGTTGCATTGCCGACAACGGGGTCGCTCCGCTTCGGCGGTTGGTCTGAAACAGCCGACGCAGCGATTCAGGGGGCGATCGCGACGCCAGCAGAAGCCGCCCGTTCCATTATTAAGGCGATCAACCAGGTTTGGGACGTCCGCGGGCGTTCAGCACCCCGGAGACCCGTTGCACATCCGCTTCCAGAATCCGTTCCCTTTCACGAATCCCCCGGCATAGCGGCAATCACGGGAAAGCGCGCGGCAAGCGGATCGCCGGCAGGGCCGACAGCCTACCTTGGCTTGGCAGACTTGCCGGCGCAACAACGAGTTGCCGGCTTGTACTGGACTCCGCTCGTCCACGGGAATCTTGGACTCGTTGGTCCTCCTGGGAGTGGAGTCGACGATACCTGTAAGGCGGCAGCGGCGCAGCTTGTTGGAAGTGCCGAGGAACTCCATCTCTATATCCTCGACGGCGACGGTTCGTACACCGACGTGGCAGCCCAGGGACGAGTGGCGGCCGTCGTCTCCTCCACCGACAGCAGGAGGGGAGTCCGCATCCTGGAGAGGCTCGCGGCTGAGATGTCGTCGCGGCAATCCCCGGGAACCGCCGGGCAGGTCCCGCTTCTGCTGGTTATCTCGAACTGGGGTTCGTGGGTCTCCGAGTTGCGCGCCGGAGCGCTGGCCTGGGCAGAAGACGTTGTTCATGCGATCGTCCGCGATGGACCAAAGGCAGGAGTGGCTGTTCTTGTCACCGGCGATCGCGAACTGACAGCGTCACGCATGTTCGCGTCAATCCCCAACCGCGCCTTCTTTCCCACCGGGACAACGGAAGAAGGGCGCTTGGCGTGGCCGCGTTTCGTGGCTATGAAGCCTCTGACAGGCCGGGCGGTCGTGAGTGGCAACCTGCTTGACGTCGACACGGCAGTCGCGCAGCTCGTGGCGCCCCCTCCAGGCGTGGCCTGGCCATACGGCGTGCCCCCGGAGCCCGCACGGCGCCCATTCCGGGTGGATCCCCTGCCGCAGTTCATCCGGGCTTCGGATCTCGCTGCCCTTAGCCGAACCGAAACCGCTGCCCTTTCCCGCGCTCGCGCGCAGGGGTCGGTACTCCTCGGGGTTGGAGGGGACGAACACGAACCTGCTTGGATCACACTGCCGCGCCCAGGCATCCTCCTCGCCCTTGGCACTCCCGGTTCCGGCAAGTCCTCGTTGCTCACCGCGTTGGCCATGCTCAATCCAGGCCATCATTGGTGGGCGCCACCCGAAGGGACCGATCCTGATGCCTGTTGGGCTGCATTCCACCGGGATGCGCGCCGCAGGCTCGTGGGAGCAGAAGTCATCCCCCTCGTGGACGACGTCGATCGCCTCAGCAGCGAAACCGCCGTCCTCCTGGCTGAACTTCCCGGCATGGGCTTCTCAGTCGTGGCGACTGCGGGAAGCCCAGCCCTCATGCAACGGACGCCGCTTGCTTCCCTGGCCGGAAACCACGGAACCGGACTTCTCCTTGGCAATGCGCCGCCTGCCGCTGCGGATTTCTTCGGCGTGCGCATCGCCGCCGAACAAGCGCCGCCACCGGGTCGTGCTGTCCTCATTGAGAATGGACGAACACGCTCCCTCCAGATCGCCGCTCCGGGTTAGGAAGCCGTACCAAAGCGAAAACAGCTAGAGGGCGGCGCGGGATCCGCCCGCCCGGGAAGCAAAGGCAACCACCCGCTTGTCGAACAAAAAGACGATCGCGGCCAAAGCCGGCACCACCATGGCCAGGCCGGCGAGAACCAGGCCTCCGGTCATGGTGGGAAACCCGATGGTCAGGGCGAACAGCTGGGCAACCAACGCCGGTGCCCGGGTCCAACGGTAGCCACGGAACAGGAAGTGTCCCACGGCAAACAACAATGCAGAAAAGGCCAGCAGAAGGCCCAAAGTAAATACGGCTCCCCAGAATGAGGCCACCGGAGCCCCTGTCACGAGCTCGTATATATACAGCGCCCCGGCGATCAATAGTGCGAGGGCTTCCAGCACAACCACAATCGAAATAACAACGATTCCTGCAGGACGCGGTCCTCCGCCGATTGCCCGGCCTAAGTTATCGCGGCTGGTCCCCTGGCCGTCGTCGCCGGGCGCTGCTGGGTGATGGTGGGGGTTCAGAGGGGGTCTTGACACACTGGCACACTACCGGACATAGTCGAATACCTGTGAGTAGGCCGGTATCCAATGTGATGCATCGCTCACGGTTTCAAACGCTTGAACCCCTTGTTTACATGGCGTTAACATGACACGCTTGACTCAGACGACCAAGGGGGCCCAATGGGTCCCCTTTCCTATGAAGCCTCTCGTGAATATTTTCACAAAAGGCTTAACTAGTACTCACGAATGGAGTGACTGATCAGCATGGATTGGCGTAACCGCGCAGCCTGCCTTGACAAGGACCCGGAGCTTTTCTTCCCCGTAGGCAACACCGGCCCTGCGCTTCTCCAGATCGAGGAAGCGAAGAGTGTCTGCCGCCGCTGTCCCGTCGTGGACACATGCCTTCAGTGGGCCCTTGAGTCGGGTCAGGACGCTGGCGTCTGGGGCGGAATGAGCGAGGACGAGCGACGTGCACTCAAGCGCCGCGCCGCCCGCGCCCGCCGCGCTTCCTAAGCGACTCGGCCCGCAAAACACAACGCCTGAGGCAAAGAGAACACACGAAGATGGCCCGGACTGATAAGTCCGGGCCATCTTCGCATTTCTGACCGCGGTCAGAGACAGAGCGCGTCGCCAGCGGACGGCGTCAGCTCCGGACGAGGTTCAGGACGATCTCGACGGCGGTGCCGCCGCCGTCGCGCGGCCGCCACTGGATGCTGCCACCCAATTCGCTCGTGACGAGCGTCCGCACAATCTGAAGGCCTAGACCTTCCGTGTATGACCCCTCGGGCAGCCCGACGCCATCATCGGCGATCGTCACCGTGAGGAGTTCATCGCCGCGCTCCCCCGTGGACCGATCGGCCATGAGCCAAACCGTTCCGGCCCGTCCTTCAAGGCCGTGCTCCACCGCATTCGTCACGAGCTCATTGATGACAAGAGCAAGGGGCGTGGCAAAGTCGCTCGGCAACTCGCCGAACAGGCCCGCGCGCTCGGTCCGGACGTGCTGCGAAGGGGACGCTACTTCTGCGGAGAGCCGGAACTGGCGTCCAATGAGTTCATCGAAATCAACGCTCTGCGTGAGGCCTTGCGAAAGTGTCTCGTGAACCAAGGCAATCGTCGCCACTCGCCGCATTGCCTGCTCCAGGCCTTGCTTCGCCTCATCGCTGACCATCCGTCGCGACTGCATGCGCAGCAAAGCCGCCACCGTCTGCAGGTTGTTTTTGACGCGGTGGTGGATTTCACGAATTGTCGCGTCCTTGGTCACCAGCTCGAGCTCACGGCGTCGCAGTTCGGACACGTCGCGGCACAGCACCAAGGCTCCGAAGCGATGCTTCTCGTCACGCAACGGAATCGCGCGCAACGACAAGCTGACACCGCGGGACTCGATCTCGCTCCTCCAGGGCATCCGACCCGTGACGACCAGCGGCAATGTCTCGTCCACCATCCGCCGGTCCTTGAGGAGTCCTGCGGTTACTTCCGCAAGGGACCGTCCTTCCAAGGTTTCCACCTCGCCGAGGCGACGGAAGGCGGAGACACCGTTTGGACTCGCATACTGGACGATCCCGTCGGCGTCGAGCCTTATCAGGCCGTCACCCACGCGGGGAGCGCCACGGCGGGAACCCGTCGGTGAAGCGAAATCCGGCCAGAGTCCCAGCGTTCCCATCCGGAGCAGATCGTAGGCGCATTGCCGATAGGTGAGCTCCAGGCGGGAAGGCATCCGCGAACTGGAAAGGTCCATATGCGACGTGACGACGGCAAGGGTCCGTCCGTTCCTGACCATGGGAACCGCCTCGACGCGCAGGGCCATCTCGCTGCTCCAGCTCGTTTCGCTGGAGCGTTCGATGGAACGGCTGGACCACGCTTTGTCGACTATCGGTCGCAGATCCGAGCGGATGCCTTCCCCGACGAAGTCCGCATGAAACACCGTGTGGCTCGTCGACGGCCTCACGTGAGCAAGCGCGATGTAACCGAATTCAGGATGCGGAAACCATAGGGCCAAGTCCGCGAACGCCAGGTCGGCGACCATCTGCCAGTCGCCGACCAGGAGGTGCAGCCATTCGGCATCTCCAGGCCCGAAATCAGCGTGCTCCCTGATGGGGTCTGTAAAGATTGCCACTGCACCTCCATATAACGCCCGGGCTTGTCCCTAGCGTCGAACGATTGACCTCAAGAGCCTCAATGCTACCGACAGAGAAGCCATGTCGTCGGCCTCCAGCGCGTTGACCTCGTCGAACATGCTCTTCGCGCGGCCCAATTGCTCGGCATTGATGCCTTCCCAGGCCCGCAAACGGGCCTCGGCGTCGAGGTCGGCGTCGGTCGATTCGAGCACCGATGTCGTCATGTCCGCTACGGTCGAGTAGAGGTCGTCGCGCAGGGCTGCACGGGCAAGAGCCTGCCAGCGGTCATCGCGCGGGAGCGCGGTAATTCGCTCCAGCAATGAATCGACGTGGAAGCGGTCGAATACCGTGTAGTAGAGGTGGCTGACCTCTTCCACACGGGCGTCGCGGCTGTGCGTGATCTTGGCGATGTCCAGGAGCACGAAGCTCTCGAACAGCTCGGCCCAGCGATGGGCGAGCGTGTCGGGAAGTCCCCACGAGCGCGCCTTTTCGAGCCAGCCGGTAACGCGCTCTTTGTCGCTGCCGCGCAAGTAGTCGAGCACCCGGGCCCGCATCGGATCCATCATCGGCTTGAATTCCGCGACGATCTCCGAGATCGGCTTCGAGGCGTTGCCCTGGCTCAGCAACCAGCGAACGGCACGGTCCAGAAGCCTCCGGATGTCGAGGTGGACGGTGCTCCAGTGTTCCGTGGGGAACGAGGCAGGCAGGGCATTGAGCTCCCGCACCATCGACTCGAGTTCGTAGATCTCACGGAGGGCTACGAACGCCTTGGCGACGGCGACCTCGGTAGCCGAGGTCTCCTCCATGGTGCGGAAGGCGAAGGTGATCCCGCCCAGGTTGATCATATCGTTGGCCACCACGGTGGCGATGATTTCGCGGCGCAAGGGATGGGTGTCCAGTTCCGCGTCGAACCGCTCTCGGAGCTGCTTCGGGAAGTAGGAGCGGATCGTCTTACGGAACCAGGGGTCATCCGCCAGATCACTGTCCCGCAATGCCGAGCCCAATTCGATCTTGGCGTAGGCGGCGAGCACGGACAGTTCCGGGGACGTCAGGCCCTGGCCCTGTTCCAACCGTTCGCGAAGCGTCTCGGTGGTCGGCAGCGCTTCGAGGTCCCGTTTGAGGTCGGCGGACTTCTCGAGCCAGTCCATCAGGCGCTCGTAGCTCGGGCTCCATTCGGCGACGCGAGTGCGGTCGTTGAGCAAGAGGATGTTCTGATCGATATTGTCTTCGAGCACAAGGCGCCCGACCTCGTCGGTCATGTCGGCGAGGAACGAAGTGCGCTCGGAAGCATCCAGTTTTCCTGCGGCAACCATCCGGTCGACGAAGATCTTGATGTTGACTTCATGGTCGGAGCAATCGACGCCGGCAGAGTTGTCGATTGCGTCGGTGTTGAGGATGACACCCTGCAGAGCGGCCTCGATACGTCCGCGCTGCGTCATTCCGAGGTTGCCGCCTTCGCCCACGACCTTGACGCGGAGTTCGCGCCCATTCACGCGGATGACGTCGTTTGCCTTGTCTCCCACCTCGGCGTGGGACTCGGTGCTGGCCTTGATGTACGTTCCGATCCCGCCGTTGTAGAGGAGATCGGCCGGAGCGAGGAGGATTGCACGCAGAAGTTCAGGCGGACTCAGCTGAACCGTTCCGTCCGGCAGGCCAAGGGCACGGCGGACTTCCGGCGAGATCGGGATGACCTTGGCCTGGCGGGGGTAGACCCCGCCGCCTGCGCTGATGAGCGAGCGGTCGTAGTCGTCCCAGGAGGAGCGGGGAAGCTCGAAGAGACGCTGCCGCTCGCCGAAGGACGAAGCCGCATCCGGCGTCGGGTCCAGGAAGATGTGGCGGTGGTCGAAGGCGGCCAGCAGGCGGATGTGCTTGGAAAGCAGCATTCCGTTGCCGAACACGTCGCCGGACATGTCGCCGACGCCAACCACGGTGAATTCCTCGCTCTGGGTGTCAAGGTCCAGCTCGCTGAAGTGGCGCTTGACCGACTCCCATGCGCCGCGGGCCGTAATAGCCATGGCCTTGTGGTCGTACCCCACGGAACCACCGGAAGCGAATGCGTCCCCCAGCCAGAATCCATACTCGGCGGCCAGGCCGTTCGCGGTGTCCGAGAAGGTAGCGGTGCCCTTGTCAGCTGCCACCACCAGGTACGAATCGTCGTCATCCTGACGGACAACGTCCGACGGCGGCACAATCTTCTCGCCGTCGGCTGTGGTCACGAGGTTGTCGGTGAGGTCGAGCAGGCCGCGGATGAAGGTCTTGTAGCTTTCGATGCCCTCGGCCATCCATGCGGCACGGTCAAGTGCCGGATCCGGAAGTTGCTTCGCGAAGAATCCGCCCTTGGCACCGGTCGGCACAATCACGGCGTTCTTGACGGTCTGTGCCTTGACCAGCCCGAGGATCTCGGTCCGGAAGTCTTCACGGCGGTCCGACCACCGCAAACCGCCACGGGCCACCTTGCCGAAGCGCAAGTGCACGCCTTCAACGCGAGGCGAGTACACCCAGATCTCGTACTTTGGCCGCGGGAACGGCAGTCCGTCGATCGTGGTCGGATCCAGCTTGAAGCTGACGTACGACTTGCCTTGGAAGTAGTTCGTGCGCAGCGTCGACTCGATGAGGTTGACGAAAGTCCGCAGGACCCTGTCGGCGTCGAGCGTTGCCACCTGGTCAATTGCTTCGGCCAGTGCGGCGCGGGCGCCCTCCTGGCGGGCCGGACGCGCGGCGTCAGGCGACGACGGATCGAAGCGCGCCCCAAAGAGGTCAATAAGGCCGCGGGCAACCTCCGGGTTGGCGAGGAGGGTATCCGCTATGAACTCGAAGGAGTTGGTGTTCCCCATCTGGCGCATGTACTTCGCATAGGCGCGGAGCATGACAACCTGCCGCCAGTGGATACCTTCCCGGAGGACGAGCCGGTCGAAACTGTCGGACTCCACCGCACCGGTCACGGCGGCGCTGAAGGAGTCCGCCAAGAGCTGGCCGGTGGCCACGGGATCGACACCGGCGGGGTACTTCAGGCCAAGGTCGTAGAGGAAGAAGTCCCGGTGGTCGGCAGTCTCAATCTCGAAAGGCCGCTCATCGAGAACCTCAAGGCCAAGATTGTGGAAGTAGGGCAGGATCTGGCTCAGGCTCTTCGGTTCCAAAAGGTAGAGCTTGACGCGGGCATCCTCTTCGAGCAGTTCACCAGCGCCGTTGGGCAGGTAGACATGCACGCCGGGGACCGCCTGGACAGCGACGGCGTCGCGGTCGGTTGTGGCGGCATACTTCTCGAAACGCTCAATGTCCTTGAGGGCGTCTTCGACTTCGTAGTCGACCCGGTAGCCGGCGGGGAACGCATCTGCCCACAGGGCGGACAACCGCTCGGCATCCAAACCGCTGGTGTTCTCGCGGAGCACCTCCGCAATTCCTTCGGCCCAGGACCGCGAAGCCCGGACAAGCCGCTTTTCGAGTTCACCGGCGTCGACGTCGCGAAGCTCAGCCTCCCGCGGGAGCCGGATACGGAAGAACACCCTTGAGAGTGCGGACTCCGTGATCCGGGCCTCGTAGTCGATGCTCTCGGCTTCGAAAGTCTCGCGGAGTTCCTGTTCAATTCGCTGCCGGACGTTGGTGGTGTAGCGGTCACGGGGCAGGTAGACCAATGCCGACATGAATCGCCCATAGATGTCCGGGCGCAGGAAGAGCTTCGTACGACGCCGCTCCTGCAGACGCTGGATGCCCAAAGCCGTTGCTGCCAGGTCCTCGGTCTCTATCTGGAAGAGTTCGTCACGGGGGTAGGTCTCGAGGATACCGACAAGGTCTTTGCCAGAGTGTGAGTCCTGGGGGAAACCGGCCGAGCGAAGCACGGCGTCGACCTTTTCCCGAACGATCGGGATGTTCCTTACGGAACCGGTGTACGCGCTCGTTGCGAAGAGGCCGATGAAGCGGCGCTCACCGTTGACGTTGCCGGCAACATCGAAGCTTTTGACACCGATGTAGTCCAGGTACGCAGGGCGGTGAACGGTGGACCGCGAGTTGGCTTTGGTGATGACCAAGGCACGCTTCTCGCGCGCCTTCCGGCGTCCGGCATCGGTGAGGTGCTGGATTTGGTGCGGGTGGTCACCCGCCCTCAAGAGTCCCAAACCGCTTGCTTCACGCAACTCGAGTACGTCTTCACCGTTCTCGGTGATGAGGTCGTATTCCCGGTAACCAAGGAACGTGAAGTTGCCGTTGTCCAACCAACGCAGCAGGTCCTGCGCTTGCCTGAGTTCCGCGATGTCTTCCGGGTGGGCCACTTTGTCCAGGGACGATGCCAGCTCGAGCGCCTTCGTGCGCATTTTGGGCCAGTCCTCGACGGCGGCCCGGACGTCGTTCAGGACGCGGTGGATTCCGTCCACGAGTTCCTTCTGGAAGTCGTCGGCCACCCTGTCAACCTCGACGGCGATCCACGACTCCATGTGGGAGACATTGTCACCTTGGGCGATCAGATGGGCGATGTTCGGCATCGCCGCGGTGTCACCGCTCGAGATGCCGATGTTCGACGGCACCCGGGCAATGTCCGACAGGTCGCCGGTGAGGTGGTCACGCGAAACCACGAAGAGCGGGTGCATGACGAGCCGGATAGCGCAGTTCTGGCGAACGAGTTCGGCGTTCACCGAGTCCACGAGGAACGGCATGTCATCCGTGACGATGTACAGAATGCTGCGGTCACCCTCATTGGCGATCCTGACGTTGGCAGTGCCCGGCTTGCGGCTCTGCCCCGCTTCCCGGTGTGCCGCCGCCCTAGAGGTCAACTGCTCGGCAGCGTACCCGCGCGCGTCCTCCTCTGCGAGATGCTCGTAGTAGTCCCCGAAGAATCCCTCCCGGACTACTGCAGGTTTAGAACGATCCTCCACGCTGGATCCTGACGACATCGACAAACGCCTCCATCACATCTCAATTGCTGCGTCCTTGCAGCCCACATGGCGAGCCTAACGCTTTAGACGACGCCTTGCTCTGGAATAAATGACAGAGGATTTGCGATTTTGCTGGACAGGTGCACATACCATATTTGCGATGGCGAGCCGCAATGGAGATTCGGGCGCAGCCTCGAAGAGGACAGAGCCGGACAACAGGGCCACGTCGCAGGCTTCAGGATCGGATGGCAGGAACGCTTCGATGCCTTGATTGGGTCCGTACCGCTCCCATGCTTCACGGAGTTCACGTTCGGGTGAGCGGCCAGCGGATGCGGCCCGGACCTTGTTCAAAACCACTCGGGGAGCCGCGTGCGGGACAGCCTGTTCGAGCTCCGCGAGGCCACGCACGAGTCGCGGAACGCCAACGGCATCGGCCGCGCCGACGGCGTAAACGGTGTCCGCCAGTTCGATACTGCGGAGGGTCGCGGCATTGCGTCGAGGGGCCATGGTGTCGAAGCTGAGTTCTTCGTCCGCTTCAAGGCAGAAACCTGCGTCGACTACGACGACGTCCGCGATCTCCTTGGAGAGCTCAAGCACCGAAGAGAGCGCGGCGGCCCGGAGCTCCGTCCACCGGTCCGCGCGCGTAATGCCGGTAAGAACCCGGAAGCTGGTGGTTTTGGCGAAGACCGGCGCGGCGATCCGCTTGAGCGATTCGGTATCCAGCAATCCTTGGTCCGCCAGTCGACAAGACTGCGCCAGTCCGGCGGATTCGTCCAGCAAGCCCAGCGAAGCCGCGACGCTGGCCCCGTAGCTGTCTGCATCGAGGAGGATCACTGACTTGCCTTCCGCCGCCAACTCTGCAGCAATGTTGACCGCCACAAGAGTCCTGCCAGGCGCCCCGGTAGGCCCCCAGACCGCGATGATCCGGCCGGCCCCGGCCGGCACGTGTTCCGGTTCTTCCGGCGCATCGGTGGGACGGAGTTCTGCCGCAGTATCCGCAAACCCGGAATCCCGAGGCTCCGCGCGTCGTCTTCCTTGTCCGGGCAACTGGCCTACGGCATCGGAGATCCTCGACGCCAGCGTTGCCGAATCGACATCGAGCGACGCCGTCACGACGCCGATGCTGCGCAGGCGGCTCTCCTCTCCCGGATCGTCGCTCAGGGCGACGATGGAGACTCCGACAGCCGCCAGCCGGTCGACCAGCGACGCCGTCAATTCCCCAGCGCCTTCGGCGATGACTGCGGCGCGGGCGAGACCGCTTTGGCATGCGGCCAGGAGTTCGGCGAGTTCACCACACCGACGCACCACCGTCACCGGCCCGTGGAGCCGTTCGAGTCCGCCGACCAAATCTTCCCGGGATTGCCCGACTGTGACAACCGGGATACTCACTTGCCGGCACCGCCCGGATTCCACACCACGGCAATCTTCGCTTTGTTTGCCTGCGCACCAAGAAGGTTCGGCATCTGCTCATCGGTCACCAGGACCAGAACCACCTTCTCCTTGGACGCTCCAAGGGTGGAGGCACCCTCCGTGACCTGGGCGATCTCCGCCCCGGGCAACAGCAACTGCGGCGTGCCGAAACCGTTGCGCACATCGGGGTGGGCCACCCAGACGTCGACGCGGGATCCTGCCACAGCCTGGGAAGGCAGCGATTCCTGGATCGCGATCGCCACCGGCTTGCGGTCCAAGGAGTCGGCGGCGCCCAGGCTTTCCTGCGGGACGAGTTGGTTCTTGGCAATTCGCTGGATGGCAACTCTTCCCTCCGGCAGACCGCCAGCCAGAGTGACATAGCTGGACTCAACGTCGTCGAGCCGGACCTTGACAACCGCAAGATCGTCCTTGCTGACTTTCTGGCCCACGGCAATCGACTGGCGCGCCGCATAGACCTGAATGGTGCGGTCCGCGGTTCCAACGAGGGCGATGACGCCGGCCAGCGATGCCAAGACCAGGAGAATCCCCACCAAAAGCCGCGGATCCCTCCATGACGGTTTCCTGAGCCGCGCTGCAGCGGCCGCGGTAGTTACACCCATCCTGCTCCCCCGTTTGTCTTGTTAGTCGGCGTCGACCTTCAGTGGCCTTTATTCTGACCGCATCTGGGTCCCTTCCGAAAGCCACATGCCTCAAATTACGTCAACCTGTGGATAACCGCGGCAAGTGGATCGAACAGTGGCAAAATGGATGCATGCCCCGATTCCTCACCCTCGCTGATGTCGCCGAACAGCTTCAGATCAACTCGCCGCAGGCATACGCTCTGGTGCGAAGCGGTGAGCTCAAGGCCATCCAAGTGGGCGGCAGGGGCCAGTGGCGCGTCGAAGAAAAGATGCTGGAGCAGTACATCGAGGAACGCTACGCCGAGGCCAGCAGGATCATCCAAGAAGCCAAATCCAAGTCGTCCTGATCTCCGTCCAGCGCCCCAGGACAACGACGGCGGGGAGCCGGCCGGGCTAGAAGTCCTGGCCCCGCAATGAACGCAGCGCGGCAAGTGACTGGAACGGAATTGTTGCCACAGATACGACGTTCCCGGACCGGCGGACCTCGCCCGGCAACATAACCGCGAGATCAAAGTGGTCCTTGCCCACGCGATCAATGACGCCCCGCATCGTCCGCTCCTCCTGCGCCAACTCAAGCAGATGAACCGCCAGTTCCGCCCTGTCACGGGCCAGCATTCGCAGTGCGCTGGCCAGGCCAAGCCGCTGTGATGCCTTCGATTGGCCAGCCCGGACCTGCCGACCCAGGCCCTGATACGCCAAAGCCGCCGCGACGGGCACCAACCACTGGTGGCGACCTTCGTCCAAAACCACCGATTCGCTCCCGACATGACTAAGCGTCCCTGACACCTGCGTTCCGGATCGGAGCTTCACATCAATCTTCCGGCCGATCGCGCCACGCAGCCTGTCGGAGACGTCGATTCCGGCGATCTCCACACGTGCCCGCTCTGATATTTCCGATTCAAGTCCCAGCAATCGCTCAGAGGCCAACTGTGCCTCCATGTCTTCAAACAGAGCATCCCAACGCATTGCGTCAGCGTAAGCGGGCATCCCTCGACGGTCAATCTGTCTTCATCGACAAGCTAGTCCTAGACAAATGCCACTCGTTGTGACCAAAATAATTCAAACATCATTAAATAGCATCAAATCGCACATACTTGCATCAACTGGGTAAGGGGAACCCATGGAACAGACGAACAGGCCCGTTCGGAACGATGTTGCAATGGCGGTGACCATCCTGGTGCTCGCCCTTTTGCTCGCTGTCACTGGACTGATCTTGGTTGACCGATGGAACTCCGCGGCAGGACGACTCCAGACACCCATGTTCGAAGACCTCCTGGGATTTGTCGCAACTGCCTCCGGTCTGGGGATCGGTGCCTGGTGGATCGCCACGTTCATCCTGGCAATGGCCGCCGCGCTCCTCCAGCAAATGGGAAAGAACCGCTGCTCGAGCGCCACTGCCAAACTCAGCCCTGCGTTCATGCGCAGACTGGCCGTTGCAATTCTGGGCCTGAATCTCGCGGGAATCCCCGTGGCGAATGCGGCACCGGCACAGTTTGAACCAGCGTGGAGCCCAGCAAACGGCTCAAACTCGTCGAGCGGCATCTCTGCCCAATGGAAACCCTCCCCTAGTCCTTCTCCCCATCGCCCGGCCATTCCCTCGTTTGAGTCCGGCTCGTTGGAGATCAACCCGCATTGGCAACCCCGCGCACCTGCCACTGCGCCCGGGCTCCTGGGTAACGGGCCGCAGCGTGGCGCCGAACAGCCTGCTTCGCCAAATCAAGGCGAAGTGGTGGTGAAACAGGGCGATTCACTGTGGTCGATTGCCGCCCGGCAGCTGGGCCCCATGGCCAGCGACGTCGACATTGCCCACCACTGGCCGAGGTGGTACTCCACCAACCGGCATGTCATTGGAGACGACCCTGGGCTCCTCCTACCGGGTCAGGTCCTCCAACCACCGCCGAACCAGTGACCCAGCCCAACCACCACCAACCAGCGATCCGTAACCGAGGAAGTCCATGAGCGCATCACCAGCCGTCCGCAGCGTGCCGAATGAAGTCCTTCAGGCGGCTTCGCCACCCATTGCCTCCCGTTCGATCATGGCTTCCCCTCGTGCGAAAGCCCGAACGGACGGGCCGTCGGGCGGGGGGCCATCTCCTGCCCGCAAAGCGGCCCAGATCCGCAGTCTCGACGGCGAAATCCGCGCACTGGCCCGCAGCATCGCCCAAGCCGCGCTCGAGGTCCTTGCAGGCACCCGGCCGGCGCAACAGCTCTCACGGACCCTGGATCCCGGATGCCTCAGCGCCCTTCAACACCGTGCCGCATTGACGCGAGCCCATGCTGCCAACGCCCCGGGTGGGCAGTCGCGCCTTCACCGAAGTCCAATGGTCCGTTCCGTGCGTGTCTGCGCGGTGAACGACGGAGTGTACGAGGCCAGCTTGGTTGTCTCGGAAGAACTCCGCTCCCGCGCCGTAGCCATGAGGCTTGAAGGGATCAACGGCGCATGGCGGGTTACCGCCCTCGAAATCGGCTGACGGCCCGGTTCAAAGCACGCGAAAACGGAGAGGGACCAGAACGCGCGTTCTGGTCCCTCTCCGTTTTCGCTGCAGGCATCGGCTTATTGGAAACGTCCGGAGGCTGCGGGCGTCAGCTACATGCGTCAGGCAGTCGCAGTGTCAGCGGCGCTTCTTCCTGTTGGATCCGCGTTGCTTGTCATCAGCGGCAGCCTTGGCGGGGTTGCCTGAGCGGCCCGAGGCCCTCCCCTCGACGCGGGTCTGGCTCGCGCCGTCTTCACCAGGCGCCGTGTACTGCAGCTGAACAGGCTTTTCCGGGGCTTCGAGGCCGGCCGCGCGGATCTGCGGATCGTGATGTTCCACGTGACCGCCTTCAGGGCTGCCATCCACTACCACCACGTCTTCGGCGGGCGTTACTTCCACTTCCAGGTTGTAGAGGAAGCCCACGCTCTCTTCGCGGATGGCTTCCATCATGCTCTGGAACATCGTGAATCCTTCACGCTGGTACTCGACCAGGGGATCCCTTTGGGCCATCGCGCGCAGGCCAATGCCTTCTTTGAGGTAGTCCATCTCATAGAGGTGTTCCTGCCACTTGCGGCCAAGGACCGAGAGGACAACCCTGCGCTCAAGCTCGCGCATGTTCTCGGCGCCAATGGCTTCTTCCCGCTCCTTGTAAACGAGCTGGGCGTCCGAAAGGATCTCGTTTTTAAGGAATTCAACGGACACCCGCGCCTTCCCGCCGGCTTCGTCGATGACGTCCTGGGCCGTAACAGTTACCGGGTACAGGGTCTTGAGGTTGGTCCACAGCTGGTGGAAGTCCCAGTCATCGCCGGTTCCCTCTGCCGTCGCGGCATCGATCAAGGCATTGATGGTGTCTTCCAGGAAGAACTGGACCTTTTCGTGCAGGTCGTCGCCTTCAAGGATCCTCCGGCGGTCGCCATAGATGGCTTCACGCTGGCGGTTCAGGACGTCGTCGTACTTGAGGACGTTCTTGCGCTGCTCGGCGTTCCGCCCTTCAACCTGGCCCTGGGCCGAAGCGATCGCGCGGGACACGAGCTTGGATTCGAGTGCAACATCGTCCGGTACCGAGCTGTTCATGAGGCGCTCGGCAGCGCCGGAGTTGAAGAGCCTCATGAGGTCATCGGTCAGCGAGAGGTAGAAGCGGGACTCCCCCGGGTCGCCCTGGCGGCCCGAGCGGCCACGCAGCTGGTTGTCGATTCGACGGGATTCGTGGCGTTCCGTGCCCAGCACATACAACCCGCCAAGTTCAAGCACTTCCTCATGCTCGTCCTTGACTGCCTGCTTGGCCGCTTCGAGCGCTTCGGGCCATGCGGCCTCGTACTCCTCGGAGTTTTCCTCAGGGTCCAGGCCCCGCTTTGCCAGTTCGGCGATGGCCGTGAACTCGGCGTTTCCGCCCAGCATGATGTCAGTACCGCGGCCAGCCATGTTGGTGGCGACCGTGACGGCGCCCTTGCGTCCCGCTTGCGCGACAATCGCGGCCTCGCGTGCGTGGTTCTTTGCGTTCAGGACCTCGTGCCGGATGCCCTCTTTGGCCAGCAGCTTGGCAAGGTATTCGCTCTTCTCAACGCTGGTAGTGCCGACGAGCACGGGTTGGCCCTTCTCGTGCCGTTCCGCGATGTCCTTCACGACGGCTTCGAACTTCACGATTTCGTTCTTGTACACGAGGTCCGACTGGTCGATGCGCTGCATGTCCCGGTTGGTGGGAATGGGTACCACGCCAAGCTTGTAGGTGCTCATGAACTCGGCGGCTTCGGTTTCAGCCGTGCCGGTCATGCCCGAGAGCTTGGAGTACATGCGGAAGTAGTTCTGCAAGGTCACAGTGGCGAGAGTCTGGTTCTCAGCCTTGATCTCGACGTTTTCCTTGGCCTCGATCGCCTGGTGCATGCCTTCGTTGTAACGCCGTCCGGCGAGGATACGGCCGGTGTGTTCGTCAACAATGAGGACTTCGCCGTCGAGGATGACGTAGTCCTTGTCCCGCTTAAAGAGCTCTTTGGCTTTGATGGCGTTGTTCAGGAAGCCGATAAGCGGGGTGTTGGCGGATTCGTACAGGTTCTGGATGCCGAGGTAGTCTTCGACCTTCTCGATGCCGGCTTCGAGAACACCGACCGTCCGCTTCTTTTCGTCGACCTCGTAGTCGACTTCAGCCTGGAGGCGCTGCACGACCTTGGCGAATTCGCTGTACCAGCGGTTGGTGTCACCCTGGGCAGGACCGGAAATAATGAGCGGAGTACGGGCTTCGTCGATGAGGATGGAGTCCACTTCGTCGACAATCGCGTAGTTGTGGCCGCGCTGCACAAGCTCGGATTTGTCCCACGCCATGTTGTCGCGCAAGTAGTCGAAGCCGAATTCGTTGTTGGTGCCGTAGGTGATGTCTGCCGCGTACATCTGACGGCGCACTTCGGGATCCTGGTTCGACAGGATGCAACCGCTGCTGAGGCCAAGGAAGCGATAGACACGGCCCATGAGTTCGGACTGGTATTCGGCGAGGTAGTCGTTGACTGTAACGACGTGCACGCCCTTGCCTGTCAGGGCATTGAGGAAGGCCGGAGCGGTGGCCACAAGGGTCTTTCCTTCACCGGTCTTCATTTCGGCGATATTGCCCAGGTGGAGGGCGGCCCCACCCATGAGCTGGACATCGAAGTGGCGCATCCCCAAGGTGCGGGAGGAAGCTTCACGCACCGCTGCGAAAGCCTCCGGCAAGAGATCGTCCAGCTTCTCGCCGTCCTCGTGGCGGGCGCGCAGCCTGTCCGTCTCCTCGCGCAATTCGGCATCGGAGAAGGTCTTGAAGGAGTCTTCGAGGGCGTTGATGGAATCGGCGTAGGTCCGCAGTTGCCTCAGGGTTTTTTTGTCACCCGTGCGGAGAAGTTTTTCGATAAGTGATGCCACGTAAAGTTGCTCCCAGTCTCAAGCTGCCGAATTCTGGCGGTTTCAGTCTACGGGAGAGACCAACGCCACGCGGCCCCGTTTCCCTGAGAGCGGAGCGCAAGGCGCCCGCAGGCCACCGCCGGAGACCCATGACCTCAGCCGCGGGCCACTGCCGAGGCAAGCGGCGACGAGAGATCGCCCATCGGTGACACGACGACGTCGTCGAGCCCCAACCACTGCGCCATAAGCCGCAGCTCGGCGGCAAGCTCGACGGCGGTGTCCGCCGGAGCGTCCGGCTCGCCGTGGGCGGCACGCACCAGAAGCTGCTTGGCTGCGCGGTCGGCCTTGAGGTCTACGCGCGCGACCACTGCGTCCCGAAGGAGGAAGGGCAGCACGTAATACCCGAACTTGCGTTTCTCCGCAGGCGTGTAGATCTCGATCCGGTAATGGAAGCCGAACAACTCCTCGAGCCTTCTACGCTCAAAGACCAGTGAATCAAACGGGCTGAGCAAGGCACGGCCCGTGGCGGCCCTGGGAAGACGGGCCTCCGCGTGCCGGTACAAGGCCCGGTCCCAACCACGCACCGTGACGGGCTCCAGGCGGCCGGCGGCAACGAGCCTGTCGATCGATGCTGCAGCTGCCTTCACCGGAGTCCGGAAGTAATCGGCGAAGCAGCGGATTGATCCGATTCCATGGGCCTGGGCTGCCGCGTCGATCAGTCGGTCCATTGCCGCCGTCGACAGCTCGGAGCCGCCGTCCGGGAGGGCTCCTGCTCGGGGGATGACCGCAGGCAATCCCGGTGGCAGGACCCGCGATGTCAGCGTGTACCGGCGTTCGAACTGCTCCGTCCTCGACGCGGCCGTCACGAGCCCCTCTTCAAACAAGTGCTCCAAAACCCTCTTGACCAGGTTCCAGTTCCACCCCCAGTTATCGTGCTGCCGGTCTTCCTGGTGCCCTAGGTGGGCCGTCAATTGTGCGGCAGTCATGGGGCGCCCGGTCGCGAGCGTATCGAGGATCCGGTTGGCCATGTCCTCCCGGAGTCCATGTTCCAAGTGGGCTGCGCCCACCCATGCGCGGTTTTGCCAGAGCAGCAGATCCTGGAAGTGTTCCGGGCGGATGAAGCTCGCCTCGTGCGCCCAGTATTCCATCATGCGCCGCGGACTTCGCCCGGCCATCGCATGAAGGATGCTCCGGTCGTAGTTGCCAAGCCTTGAGAAGAAAGGAAGGTAGTGGCTGCGCGAGAGGACATTGACGGAGTCGATCTGCACCACGTGGAGGCGGGCAAAGGTGCGGCCCACCGCCCGCGAAGTCACGGGGCCGGTGGGCCGTTCCTTGTCCAGTCCTTGGGCTGCCAATGCAATCCGCCGTGCCTGCAACAGGCTCAGCGAAGCGGCCATGCCAGTCCTTTCATGGGAATTACGAATGCAAGCTAGGCTGTGGCGGCTTGGTCATTCGAACGGTAAGCGTGGATCTTTTCCTCCACGGGTTCGTCTCCTGGTTCGCATGTGGAGTCCAGAGTGATTACTCCATATGTCCAGCCACGGCGGCGGTAGACGACCGACGGCGTGTTGGTTTCCTTGTCCACGAACAGGTAGAAATTGTGGCCCACCAATTCCATGTTGTCCACCGCGTCATCAAGGGTGAGCGAAGCGGCGGGGAAAACCTTGCGACGAATCAGGACCGGGGAATCACCGGCCGGAATGTCGTTGTCGACGTCGTAGGGCGAGGTCTCCACCGGTGGCGTCGTTGGCTCCTGGTGGTTGCTTGCCTCTACGTAAATGGGTTCGCTCGCGCTGGCCGGCTCGAGCGTCGCAGTAGCCTCACGAACGGCTTTGGGGGTGTGGCGGCCGTGGTGGACCTTCTTGCGGTCCTTGGCCCTGCGGAGCCTCTCCAGCAGCTTGCTATAGGCGAGATCAAAGGCGGCAAACTTGTCAGCGGCGCTCGCTTCGGCCCGGATCACAGGGCCCCGGCCCAGAACTGTCACTTCGACCGTGAGCTGGCCCGGTGTCTGGCGCGGGTTGGTTTCCTTTGAGACCTTCGCGTCGACCCTCTGGACCTTGTCCCCAAGCGATTCAATCTTTGATATCTTCTCGCCGGCATACTCGCGGAAGCGATCCGAAACGGTCAGATTACGGCCGCTGATCATGAACTCCATGGTGCCCTCCAAACAACTCAGGTGACACGATAAGGGCGCTTCTAGGGGCTGATCTGACGGACAGTCGAGCCCCTTTCCGAGCCGCTATCGACAGGTACATCTGTTCTTGGTACCCATAACCGACGTTAGTTCATCGCCACTGGTAATTCATCCTTTCGTCACTTATTTTTTGTTTGAGTCGGCGCGGGCTGGGTGTCCAGCCCGTCCGCAGGTTGGTCGCTGCCGGCCGGCGGCCGGGTGGCGGCAAGGACCACCGCTCCACACACCACGCCTCCCGCCGACGACACGGCCCGGGCGGCTTCGGCGAGGGTCGCACCCGTAGTGAGGACGTCGTCGACGATGACGCATGCCCTGCCCTCCAATGACCTTTTGCGGGACAGGCGAACGGTCATGGAACCACGGACACGGCGCGCACGCTCTCCGCGGCCCAAGCCCTTTTGCCCGCTTCCCGGTCCGGGCGCCTTCTTCAAGGCATCCGTCATGTGCAGACCCGGCAAAGCGCCACGTTGTCCCAAGCGGCCAAGCAAGAGATGGACCGGACTGAATCCGCGGCGCCGGAAAGCCGCGTTACTGCTGGGAACAGGTATAAGGCAGACGCCTGCCGCGTCTCCAACGGCAGACCGGATGGCCTTGCCCAGTGCAGGCGCGAGCACGGAGGCGAGCCGTCCCTGGCCCAGATGCTTGAAAGAAAGCAGGGCTTGGGCCAGTTCGTCCCGGTAGTGTCCGCCCGCGACGACGGGCAGGATCACGGCCCCTTCCGCCGTGAGCAAAGCCGGTGCCTGTCCTTCGGCGCGAAACGGACGGGCGCATAGCAGCCGCAGGCGCCGTGCACAGGTGCCGCAGAGGGCCGAATCTTCGAAACCGCAGCACACACATTCGACAGGGGCCAGAACAGCCAGCAGCTCGACGAAGGCCTCACCGACGCCCTGCGCGAGCCTCGCCAATCGTGCAGGATGGACTCCCCGATGGCGTGCGTCGTCACTCGGGACCACAGTGCGGTCAGGGTCACGCACCCGGCAACGGCCCACAGTACCCATGCCCCAAGCATCCGGCTCCTCGACGGCTGACAACACTCCCCAACCGCGCTATGTGGAGAACAAGTGGCGACGTTGTCGGAACGTGGGCCCACGCCGCCCGGGTTCCCTGGCCGAGCGAAGCGAGGTTAGGGAGGCGGCGGGGACTAGCCCGGGAAGGAGGGGTCTACCGGACCCTTGAGTTGCAATTCCCACCCATTGCCGACCCGTTGGAAGACGCCTGCGCCCGACTGTCCAAAAATCTGCTCGGGTCCGTTGCCCGCGCTGATAGTCGTCAGGTTCGGCCATGCCGGCAACAACTGCGGCTGGCTCGATGTCAAGGACAACAGCTCGGGAACCACGTTCTCCGTTGACGAAGCTTTCATCACCGCGACCGTCGTGGAATTGACCCAGACCCCTTGATCAACAGGGGCGGAAGAGAACAAGGTTATGGGTGCAGTCAGGTCTTTGGGGGTGCCGTCAGGATTGCGGACAATTCCGGTCACCTGCACCGATGATTTCCCGTTCATCTCGGAGATCACCAGTGCGCGCGTCCCTTCGCGGGATATCCGGAAGTCCCTCACGACGCGCCCTGCCAACCAGGCCGGCGCCATCGTCACCGTGGGGACGGGCTGTCCAAGAGGAACGTTGGACGGTTTGAACGCCACCACCTCGGTGGCCCCGTTGGCTCCTGGACCTGCCGTCCAGACCCAGTCCTGCGGGCTGAAGGACGGATGGCTCAGGGTTGTCCTGGTTGTCAGTTGACGGGCGGGTAGGCCGGGAATCATCGAATACAGGCTGGTTCCGGCACTGTTGAGGAAGGCCACGGCCTGGGACGTCGGGGACTCGGCGGGAGCGCTAGGGTTCAGTCCGGCCACCGGCTGCATGTCCGGGAGGGCCGAGACCCTGTTGTTCTCGTAGCGGACGAGTTCGTTGTTACTGACGGCGATTTGGCGCGCGGGAGCATTCTTCTCAAGCACGGGCGGCAGGACCGAGCCGTTGTCCTCCACGCGGACCAGATCCTGGTCGGCACGCAACTGAACATTGACCACGTCCGGCTGGCTACGGAAAGTCAGGGTCAGCTGGTTTTGCATCCGCTGCCGGTCCTCGGCAGACGCATCCACGAGTTCCTTGGCGGAAAGGTCCACTTGGGCGGCTCCCGACACCACCGGGACCGACTCCCTGGCCAGCTTCATGCCGGAGGGAAAGGCACTGACAACCGCACCCTGGAGGTAGGGCGCAGGACCGTCGAGCAAGGCGCTGGTCATTGCCTTGACGGTGTTCTTCTTGATGAACCACCGGACGTCCGGAACCGCATAGGTGAAGGTCGGGTCGTAGAAATAGATGGGCTGGGCCGCGTAGATGACTTTGAACGTCTCTTCGGGTATCGCGGTGCCGTCGGGGACCGCCGAGATCCGCCATTCGCCGTCGACCTGTTCCAGGGTCACCGGAATTGTCTCGGTGGTTCCTTCGGGGAACTGCGTCGCAACGCCGTCGGCGTCGACCGCGTAGGCGAGGTCCAGCTGGTACTTGAATTCGTTTTCCACACCGGTCTTGACGACGGTCGCCTTCCGGAAAACGAGCGTGCGCTTGTCGGACTTCCAGCTGACGGACAGCGCCTGCGTGAGGTACTGCCTGGCCACGGCGTAGTCGCCTTCGTAACCGCTGCCTGCACCATAGAAGTCTTCGATGATGGACTCCGGAGTGGCACCGGGGTGGGGCGGCGGCGGGAAGAAAACAGGAGCGTTCGGGTTGCCCGCGCTTTCGTCCTTGCTCTTTCCCACCGGACCAGACCGTGGGATCTGGGCGCAGGAACTAAGGACCACCATGAGGACAGCAAGAACGGCGATCACGGCCCTTAACACGTACGGGCGTCGGGAGAGGTACGGGCGTCGGGAACTCAAGGTGCCGTTCCCCCTTCGGCTTGGTCGTCGTCGTCGTGTCCTGCCGGAGGCAGTACGGCGGGCAGTTCGGCGGGCAGTACGGGAGGCAGTAGTGGCGGCGCCGGCGTGTCTTCCAGCCCCGGGTCCGCGGCGGAACCGCGCTCGAGTGGCGGATCGCCGGCATCCAATACGAGCATCTGGCGCTCAGGAGCGGCGCCCGGCAAATGGATGTCTGCCGGTTCAAGCTGCAACGGTGATTTCACGATGGTGCCACCCCTCTTGAGAGGCAGCGTCAGCCGGAAGTTGGAACCGGATCCCTTGCGCCCCCAAGCTTGCAACCAACCGTTGTGGAGCTTGGTGTCCTCTGCGGCGATGGAGAGTCCCAGTCCGCTGCCACCCGTGGTCCGCGCACGCGCGGGATCGGCGCGCCAGAAACGATCAAAGACCCGCGCGGCTTCTGCCGGGGTCATCCCTATGCCGAAGTCACGCACAGAGATGGCGACTGCCTCTTGGTTGGCGGCAACGGAAACGTGGACCGGTTTCCCCTCGCCGTGTTCGACGGCGTTGAGCAGCAGGTTCCGCAGGATGCGATCGATCCTGCGGGCGTCCATCTCCACGATGATCCGCTTGTGGCGCGAGGTAAGGCGAACTTCGGAGCCATATTCGGCGGCAACGGGAGAGGCACCGTCGATGACATGGGAAACGACTTGGAAGATGTCCGTCGGCTCGGAGTCCAACACGGCGGCCCCTGCGTCGAAGCGGGAAATCTCCAGCAGATCCGAAAGCAGCGACTGGAAGCGCTCCACCTGGTTGTAAAGCAGCTCGGCGGAACGCTTGTTGATGGGGTCGAATTCATCGCGGGCATCGAACAACACTTCGGCTGCCATCCGAACGGTCGTGAGCGGTGTCCGCAGTTCATGGGACACATCGGAAACGAACCGCTGCTGCATCTGGGACAACGTGGCCAGCTGCGTAATCTGCTCCTGCAGGCTCGCGGCCATGTGGTTGAAGGAGGCGCCCAGCCTGGCCACCTCGTCTTCGCCCTTGACCACCATCCGCTCCTGCAACTGGCCTGCGGCCAGCTTCTCGGAGACGACCGCGGCATGGCTCACCGGACTCACGACGTTCCTGGTCACGTACCAGGCAATACCGCCGATCATGAGGATGAGTGCGGCTCCGCCCGCCCACAGCACGTTCTGGATTTCGTCCAGGGTTTGTTGGGCGGTATCCAGGTCGTAGAGGAGATAGAGCTCGTAGACCGTGCCATTGAAGGTGACTTTGTTCCCGACCGCGATCCCGGGGTGGTCCTGGTTGCCGACGGGGAACTCGGTGGAAGCCCAGTACTGGTCCTTGCCCGATTCCTGCACAGACTTGCGAAGGGCCGGAGGAATGACGCGGACCGTCAACTGATCCGAGGCCCGCGATTCCACCCAGCGGTTGCGCGGTTTGGTTTGTTCGGGCATCGCTTCGAAGACGTATCGCCGCTGGATGACCGAGCCGTTGCCCTCCACCGCTTTGAGCGTGTCATAGACAAGTGTGATGACGCTTGATTGGTCGTTGGCCTGTGACCCGTCAAAGGTGTCCTGGACTTGCTTGACGTAGTAGCGGCTTTCGGACTCGGCTTGCTTCAAACGCTCCTGGAAAAGGTTGTTCGCTATTTGGTTCGAGAGATATGCGCCGACCACCGCAAACGACACCATCGACAGCACGATTGTCACCGCGACGGTCCTGAATTCGAGGGAGCGGCGCCAACGGCGCAGCAAGGCGCGCCACAAGTACCGGATCCCTGGCCGGATGTGGCGAAGTCCGGTCACCACGAGGCGGGAGACACGCAGTGCCAGGATCAGGGCGCGGCGCGTCCAAATGCGTGTGCGCTCCAGGATCCACGGGAGATTCAATGCCCGGGCGTCCGTGTGTTCCGGGACAGGATGTCCTGAAACGGGGTGTTTGACCTTGGCCTCCGGGGCCTCCTGGTCGGTGCCGGGCTCGCCGGTGGAAGACTCAGGCGCCTGCTTTATATCCGACACCACGAACCGTCAATACAACTTCGGGAGCTTCCGGGTCACGCTCGATCTTGGACCGCAGGCGCTGGACATGGACGTTGACCAGCCGGGTGTCGGCAGCGTGGCGGTAGCCCCACACCTGCTCAAGGAGCAGTTCGCGGGTGAAGACCTGCCAGGGCTTGCGCGCCAGCGCGACCAACAGATCGAATTCCAGGGGTGTCAGCGAAATCCGCTCGCCGCCGCGCGTCACCAAGTGGCCCGCGACGTCGATGGTGACGTCGGCAATCCGCAGGGTCTCGGGCGCTTTCTGGTCGCCCGGACGCAACCGGGCGCGGACCCGGGCCACGAGCTCGGCTGGCTTGAAAGGCTTGGGCACGTAGTCGTCAGCACCGGATTCAAGGCCGCGGACGACGTCGGAGGTGTCCGATTTGGCGGTGAGCATGACGATGGGAACGTCCGACTCCCCGCGGATCTGGCGGCACACTTCGATGCCGTCCGATCCGGGCAGCATCAGGTCAAGCAGTACCAGATCCGGTTTGGAGGAACGAAACACCTCCAGCGCTTGTCCGCCGTCCGCGCAAAAAACCGGGTCGAAGCCGTCGTTCCGCAGCACGATGCCGATCATTTCGGCCAGCGCTTCGTCGTCGTCTACTACCAGGATGCGTGCCTTCATAGTTATATATTCCCTTATGACCAAGCCTTTGTCCCGTTGAGCCCGATCACGGCATGGCGCGCTGCAGCCCGCAAGCAAATGGGCTATGAGGCGCGACGGCGGAACTATAGGCTGGTGCGAACGGCCCCTTTCGGGGTCCGTGCATTGCCGCGGACGCATCTTTTGGGGAGGAAAACGTGTCACAACCCGATCCGGGTTACCGGCCTGAACAGGGACCGCGGCCACCGTGGGGCGCCCAGCCACAATGGGGCGCGCCGCAACCGGGCGCCCAGCCACAATGGGGCACCCCACCGCAATGGGGCGTGCCGCAGTATCCGGGGCAATCGTGGGGCCCGCCGGTCGATCCGCGCTGGCCGGCAGGCGGTCCGCCGCCGTACGGCCAGCCCCGCTATGTGGCTCCCCCGAAACCCGGAATCGTGCCCCTCCGGCCGCTCTTCTTCGGTGAAATCATGGACGGTGCATTCCAGACCGTCCGCCGGAACGCCAAAACCATGTTCGGCTCCGCCCTCATTGTCCAGGCCGTTGCCGGCGCATTGAACGAGGTGGCCGCGCTGGGCATGCTCGGGATGGTCGAACCTCCCGTAGGAGGATTCACGAGCCAGGACGAGGCGATGCGGTATCTTGGCCCGGCCGTTGGCGCCACTGCAGGGATCATGGGAATTTCCTTGCTCACTATGGTGCTCACAGCCGTCCTTCAAGGGGTCATGGCCATTCCCGTCGCCAGATCCGCGTTGAACCGGCCCACGGGGTTCAAGCAAATGTGGTCCTTGGCCCGCTCGCGTATCTGGCCCTTGGTAGGACTTGCCGCCCTCCTCCTTGCTGGATCATTGTTGTTCTTCCTGGTCCTGTTCTTGCTGGCCGTCCTCGTCCTGGCCGGATTGGGTCCGGCCGGGGTGCTCTTGCTTTTCCCGTTGGTCTTCGGCGCGGCCGTCGTATTTTTCTGGATCTATACGAAACTGTTGGTGGCCCCGGCCGCCATCACCGTAGAAGAACTCGGCGTCTTCGCCGGTCTTCGGCGCTCGTGGACGCTGACGCGCCGGAATTGGTGGCGGATCTTCGGAATCACGCTGCTGGTGGCCTTCATGGTATTTATCATCGGGTCGGTCATCCAGATTCCCCTGGGCTTGGCTTCCGGTGGAATAAACTCCGTGTTCGCCCCCCATGCCGGCGCCGCACAAGTGACCACGACGGCGATTGTCCTCGCCGTGGCCTCGCTGGTCGTAGGGGTCCTCGTAAGCGCAGTTGGCTTCGCTTTCCAAACCTCCGTAGCAGCCCTGATCTACATGGACCTGAGGATGCGACGCGACGGGCTGGACGTGGAGCTCCTGCGGCTTCTGGAGACCGGGGAAGATCCCGACGGCGTTCCCGGCCGGCGCAGGGCACGTCAAGTCGGTGCGCATCCATGGCCGCCGAACACCGCCCAGGGTTCTCCACAAGGATGATCCCGGTCTCCGCGTCCCTTGCTCTTCTTCTCCCTGCCATCGAGCCTCCCGTTGATCCGGACCGCGGCGAGGCCCAGCGGTGGGCGACCGAAGAACTGTCCAAGCAGCAGTACGCATCGGCCAAGCCAAGTTGGATCGGCGAGGTATGGAATCAGTTCGTCGACTGGCTCCGTTCCTTGAACGGCGATTCCATGGGTGGGGCAAATATCGGCGTGCCGCTGATCGGCGTCCTGGCCGTGGTCCTCATTGTGGTTGCCGTGATGGTCGTCAGGCCGAGGCTCAACGCGCGGAAGAAGGCGTCGGCGAAGGTTTTCGACGGCGAGCCGACGGTTGATGCCGATACGTTCCGCGCCCGCGCATCTGCAGCGGCAAGCCGTGAAGACTGGCAAACGGCCGTCGTCGAACAGTTCCGCGCCGTGGTTCGCTCTGCGGAGGACCGGGCAGTCATTGACGTCCAGGCTGGCCGGACCGCGGACGAGGCGGCTGCCCAATTGGGTCGCGCGTTCGGGGACGCCAGTTCGCGGCTTGAGGAAGCCGCCAGGATTTTCGATGGCGTGAAATACGGAAAGGCGACCGCCACCGCTTCCGACCATGCAGCCGTCCTCTCACTGGACACCGGACTATCGGCCATGAAACCTGATTTCGCCGGGCAGTCCGCCAACGGTTTGGCGGTGCCGCGATGACATCGGACACTCAAACAGTCCGGTGGTCCGCGCAACTGCGGGGTTGGTTGCGTCGCCATATGGCCTGGATCATCATCGGGGCCATCGTGGCGGTACTCGGATCTGTCACTGTGTTCCAGTCCCCGACGAACACGGACACGGCACCCCTCTCCGCCCGCAATGCCGCTCCTGATGGCGCCATGGCTGCGGCCGAAATCCTCCGGCGGCACGGAGTCACGGTCACGGAATCCGATTCATTCGCGACGACAACCTCGCTGCTGGCCGGGAAACCACGCGCCACCGTCTTGTTGTATGACCGCAACGGCTATCTCGATTCCGCCCAGTTGCACAGCCTGCTGCAATCGGCCGACCGCGTGGTGGTCATCGCTCCCGGCTTCCGAACCCTGACGGGGCTGAGCCGCGAGATCCGTCATGCCGGAGTGGTTCCCAACGGGACGTCAACGTTGGAAGCAGGGTGCGGGCAAAAAGATCCACTTGTTGCGGGGCGTGTCTCCGGCAAGGGCGCGTTCCTTTACACGGGAGCCGATGTGACGTGCTACCGGCCTGGCAGCAACGACGGAGGCATGTACGCGGCCAGTGCGGACGGTCGGCTGGTGGTTCTCGGCAGCACGGCCGTTCTCAGCAACGATCTCCTGCAGGTAGAGGGCAATGCCGCACTGACTCTTCGGACCCTCGGGCCAACGCCGGATCTCGTCTGGTATCTGCCAGGCCTTGGAGACGTACCGAATAATGGCACACCGCCCACGCTGGAGGAATTGGCGCCGCCGTGGGTTGGCTTCCTGGGATTGTGGCTGGCGGTGGTCGCGTTGCTCGCTGTGCTGTGGCGGGGCAGGCGGCTTGGTCCGCTCGTGTTTGAGCCGCTGCCGGTGGTGGTCAAGGCTGTAGAGACCGCCGAAGGCCGTGCCCGTCTCTATCAGGATTCCCGCGCTGTCGGCCAGGCCGCCGACAATCTCCGGGCCGGCACTTTGACCAGGCTTGCCAAGCACTTCCGGCTCGGCCCCGAAGCCCGCGCGGAGGCCGTCCTCGATGCCGTGTCCCGAAAGGTCAACCAGCCTGCACAGGAGTTGCGCATGCTCCTGCTGGACCACCGGCCACGCACCGAATCAGAACTCGTCCACTGGGCACAAAGCATCGAAACACTCGAGCAGGAGGCAACAGCCCCATGAGTAATCACGCAATGAGCAATCAAGCAAACAGCTACACCGACGGCAGCTATGGCTACCCGGGCGGCCCGGCGTCGCAGGGGCAGCCAACGCAGGCGGCTACCCGGTCCGACCCTGCCCGCAAAGCCCTGCTGGACGTCCGTCACGAAGTAGGCAAGGCCGTGGTCGGACAGGATGCAACGGTGTCGGGCATGCTCATCGCGCTGCTGTGCGGTGGCCACGTACTGCTTGAGGGTGTTCCGGGCGTCGCCAAAACCCTCCTGGTACGGGCCTTGTCCGCCGCGTTGAGCCTGGATACGAAGCGCGTCCAGTTCACTCCGGACCTCATGCCGGGCGACGTCACCGGCTCACTCGTCTACGACTCGCACACCTCGGAATTCACCTTCCGCGAAGGACCAGTGTTCACCAACATCATGCTGGCCGACGAAATCAACCGAACGCCGCCAAAGACCCAGGCGTCGCTGCTGGAAGCCATGGAGGAGCGCCAGGTATCCGTGGACGGACTCTCCCGGCCTTTGCCGTCGCCGTTCATTGTTGCCGCCACCCAAAACCCTGTCGAGTACGAGGGCACCTATCCCCTGCCCGAGGCGCAACTGGACCGCTTCCTGCTCAAGCTCTCCATGCCGCTGCCCGGACGTGCCGAAGAGATCGAAGTGGTCCGCAGGCACTCGGAAGGATTTGATCCGCGCAATTTGCTGGCTGCGGGAGTCAGGCCAGTAGCGGGCGTCGCCGAACTCCAGAATGCCCGCGACGCGGTGGCCGAAGTGACCGTGGCCCCCGAGATCCTCGGCTACATCGTGGACGTCGTGCGGGCGACGCGGGCAGCGCCGTCGTTCCAGCTGGGAGTCTCCCCGCGCGGCGCGACGGCGCTTCTGAACACCTCGCGTGCCTGGGCATGGTTGTCCGGGCGCAACTTCGTCACCCCCGACGACGTCAAAGCGCTCTCGTTGCCGTGTTTGAGGCACCGTGTCGGACTGCGACCCGAAGCCCAAATGGACGGTGTGCATGTAGATGATGTCCTTGGCAGCATCCTGGCGTCCGTCCCCGTGCCGCGCTGATTGGCCTCGCCTCATGACTCTCTACTTCGGGCAGTACTGAATGGCGATCACAGGCCGCTTTGTGCTGCTCGTTTTCGCCGCGTTGGCCCCCTTGCTGCTGTTTCCCGCGTGGAGTACGGTCCTTCTCGCCACCGCCTTGCTGCTGGCGTTGGTGTTGTCCGACCTCCTGCTGGCCGCGTCCCCGGCCAAAATCGCCCTTCAACGCAAGGATCCCGGGAATGTCACCCTGCACGCGGACACGGAGTCCGTTCTGACGCTGGAAAACGGCAATCGGCGTAGATTCCGCGGAGTGGTGCGTGACGCGTGGCAACCCTCCGCGGGGACGGTCGCCCCGGTCCAGCGTGTTGAAATCCCTGCTGGTGAGCGGCGTCGGATGTCGATGGCTCTGAAGCCAACACGGCGCGGGGACCTGTCGGCACCGCACGTAACGCTCCGTTCCTTCGGCCCGCTCGGCCTGGCTGCCAGGCAACGCACCGTGACCCTTCCCGGCCGTCTTCGCGTTCTGCCGCCGTTCCATTCCAAGCGGCATTTGCCGTCCAAGCTGCGAAAACTCCGGGAGCTCGACGGCAAAGCGGCCGTGCAGATCCGCGGGGCCGGCACGGAATTCGATTCCCTCCGCGATTACGTCCGGGGCGACGACGTGCGCTCCATCGACTGGCGGGCAACCGCCCGGCGCACCGCCGTCGTCGTCCGGACCTGGCGACCCGAACGGGACCGCCGCGTCGTCATCATGCTCGATACCTCGCGCACGGCAGCAGCCCGGATCGACGACGAGCCCCGCCTGGACACCGGGATGGAAGCGGCTCTCCTGCTTGCGGTGCTGGCAGAGCGGGGCGGAGACCGCGTGGACTTCTTCGCTTTCGACAGGCGCGTCCGCGGGCGCGTCGATTCAGCGGCCAAAGGCAATCTGCTCGGCTCCTTGGTCCAGGCCATGGCTCCGCTGGAGGCGGAACTGATCGAGATGGACTGGGCCCAGATCCCGGCGCAAGTACGGGCCATTTCGGCGCACCGTTCCCTTGTGGTCCTGTTGACCTCGCTCGACAGCGGCGCACCCGAAGAAGGACTCATTCCTTTGGTGGCGCAACTCGTACGGCAGCACGTCGTGCTGCTTGGATCGGTGCGGGACCCCTTGCTGGGCCGAATGAAGGAAGAACGCACGACGGCGAGCCAGGTCTTCCGTGCCTCCGCCGCCGAACGTGCCCTGCTGGACCGTGAGGCCGTCAGCGCCCAATTGCGCCAGCTTGGCGCGGAGGTAGTCGATGCCGAGCCGTTGGAACTGCCGCCGCTCCTGGCGGATGCGTACATTCGGCTGAAGGCCGCGGGACGCTTATAGCCTTGCCAGGCGCCCAGTCCAGATATCAACAACCCGGAATCCGAGGAAAGCACATGAGCACACCCATCTACGAGTTGGCGCTGGGCGCTAAGTTCCGGCAATTGCAGCCCGAACTCCAGGACTATTTCTCCCTGGCCCCGGGCTCCGGATCTTACGGAATCGGCGAGGGCGTATTCGATGTGGTCGGTTGCAGGCAGAAGTGGCTCCGCCCACTCCTTGCCACGGTCGCCGGCGAAGAGGCCTTCTTCCCCGAGTACGGCGAGCGCATCCCGTTCCGCATCGAAAATCATGCGCACCTTGATCCCTTCGGACGGTCCAGCCTCACGGCCCGGCGTGAAATATTCTTTCCCGGGCACACCCGCTTGTTCCATGACACCACTGTCGCGGAGGCCGCCCACGACGGTGGCACCCGCTTGGTCGACTATTTGGGCCGATGCCGCAGGCTGGCCACGGCGTTGGACCTGGATGTCACCGCGGAAGGGCGTCTTCGCGGTGTCTCGGGTACATCACGCCTGTTCCTGGGGCCGCTGAGGCTCAGCTTGCCGGCTTCCCTCGACGCAAAAGCCTACGCAGAGCAGTGGTGGGATGCGGCAGAAGGAAAGCATCGGATCCAGGTGAAGGTGCTGCAGCCGCAGGTCGGACTGGTGCTGGTCTATGCCGGCTCCTTCGACTACCGTTTGGCGCCCGCGCTGCCCGCGAACGATGGTGCAGTTGCCAAGCGTTCCGCCACTGCCGCCGTCGGGCTCCCCCGTTACGCCGAGCCGGACCGTTGGGAACGGCGCGTCTAGAAGGGCCCGGACGGCAGGCTAACCGAGCGCGATCTGGTTGAGCCCATCCGCAATCTGGGTCAAGCGGTTAAGAACCTCTTTAGCCCCCGACGGCGAGAATCCGGCCAGGCCGTCCGACGGCGTGACCCGCACGGCACCCAGGCTCGACGCCGGCAGACCGAGTTGGCGCCACGGTTGCCAGACGGTGTCCACGAGCTCGGCGGTGCGTGGCAGGGTTGCCCGTGGATTCCCTACGGGCAAAGCGCCGGCCCATAGGCGTTTGCCCGCTTCCACCGCAGTGGCAATTTGTTCCCATTGGCGCGTAGTGAGTGCTTTGAGCGGTAGGGCGACGCCGTCAGCTCCGGAGGAGAGGATCTGCTGGATCGGGGCTTCGATTTCCGGAACGGAAACCACGGTCTCGGCCACTCCTGCGGCCCGCAGCGCGTCGATCACCAACCGCCAGGCTCCCGTGACTTCCTCGCCCGGGATGGAACGCAGGGTGCGGTAGCCACTCGCCGTCGGGATGGTGCCGGCCAGCACGGAGGAGATGTCCGGTTCGTCGAGCTGGACCACGATCGCGGCGCCGGGCACGGCAGCGCGGACTTTGGATACGTGCTCGGCGACTCCGGCGGCCAAGGACTCCGCAATGTCCCTGCGGGCGCCGTAGTCAAGAAGGGCGCGCTCCCCGTTATGCAAGTAAAGGCCCGCGGCTAGGCTCAAGGGGCCGCGCAGCTGAATCTTGAGTTCGTCGGCGGAGGATTCTTCCGAGCCGGCAACGTCGGCCAGGATATTGATGTCGGTGGCAAGGGCGGACTTCGCACGCCGCAGGTCTTTCCCCGGGCGGTCAACCAGGCGCCAGCCGTGCGGCTGCACATCGATGGCCAGCTCGACCAGGAGCGATGCCGTCCGGCCGAGGGCATCCGAGCCCACGCCACGATCCGGAAGCTCGGCCAGGAACGGCAGGTGCGGGCTGCCCAGTTCGCCGCGGATGATCCGGGCTGCCTCAGCAGGATCCGTTCCGGGCCAAGGACCCAATGCCGTGGCGCTGACCTGGTTCTGCGCGGTTTCGGCTTTCTGCGCGGTCTCGGCGGCCACGTGTTCAGGCCTGCGCGATGGAAGCCTGGTGGCCTTCGGCGATTGCCTCGTGGTGCCGGATGACCTCACTGATGATGAAATTCAGGAACTTCTCCGCGAAGGCAGGATCGAGGTGCGCTTCTTCGGCGAGCCGGCGGAGCCGCGCGATCTGGGCGGACTCGCGTCCCGGGTCCCCGGCGGGAAGCTTGTGCGTCGCCTTCAGGACTCCCACTTTCTGGGTGGCTTTGAACCGCTCCGCGAGGAGGAAGACGAGGGTGGCATCGATGTTGTCGATGCTGGAGCGGATGGAGAGCAACTCGTCCATGACGGCCTGGTCCACGCGGCCGGCGAGGGAGCTGGCGGAAGGATCGAAGGAGTCGGCGTCGGGGAGGGCGTGGTTCTGCTCGGTCATTCCTCCAGTCTAGGGTGTGCGGGCCGGCCCTTGAGGGGCAGAATGGGCATGTCCGCGCCGATGATAAGGAGAGCACGCATGAAAATCGCAGTTCTTGGCACCGGAATGGTGGGGCATACCCTGGCCGACAAATTGGTGGCCGTAGGCCACGAGGTCATGATGGGTTCCCGGGAAGCCGGCAATCCCAAGGGGACGGAGTGGGCGGCGCAGGCGGGTCCGGGGGCAAGCTCCGGTTCCTTCGCGCAGGCGGCAGCCATGGCCGAGCTCGTGGTCAACGCAACCCCGGGCATGGTCTCGCTCGCGGCGTTGAGCGAAGCCGGGGCTGCGAACCTGGCGGGCAAGGTCCTGGTGGATGTGTCCAACCCGCTGGATTTTTCCGCCGGCTTCCCGCCGTCGCTCTCCGTCTGCAATACCGACAGCATTGCCGAAACCATCCAGCGCTCCTTCCCCGCGGCGCGTGTGGTCAAGGCCCTCAACACCTTGACTGCTCCCCTGATGGTTGATCCGCTCAGGCTCGCCGATGGTGCCCATGACGTCTTCGTGGCGGGGAACGACGACGACGCGAAAACCACCGTCGTCGCGCTCCTGCGGGAGTTCGGCTGGCTTCCGGAACACATCCACGACCTGGGCGGGCTCGACGTTGCCCGTGGCCTTGAAATGTGGATGCCGCTGTGGCTCCGGATCTTCGTGCGCCAACCGAAGGACAAGCTCTTCAACATCAGCATCGTGTCCGAATAGCCGCGCAGAACGGACATGCCCGCCCTTCGTGGAGAAGGGCGGGCATGTCCGTTCTTGCGGATCGCCGCTTGGATGGAGGGCTAGATGCCCAGCAGCGCGCGGTTCTCTTCCCGGCGTCGGGCCTGTTCGTCAGGATCCGGCACCGGCAGCGAGGCAATGAGCTTGCGGGTGTAGTCGTGCTGGGGATTGCCCATGATCTGGCTGCCGATCCCTTGCTCCACGAGCTTGCCCTTGTACAACACGCCCACCCAGTGGGAGAGAATATCCACCACGGCGAGATCGTGGCTGATGAACAGCGCAGCAAAACCGAACTCTTCCTGGATGTCCTTGAACAGTTCCAGGACCTTTGCCTGCACGGAAACGTCGAGGGCCGAGGTGGGCTCATCGGCGATCAGGAGGCGCGGGTTGAGCGCGAGCGAACGCGCCAGCGAAGCGCGCTGGCGCTGCCCGCCCGAGAGCTCATGCGGAAAGCGTTCAGCGTACGACGCCGGCAATTGGACCGATTCGAGCAACTGCGCCACGCGCAGGCGTGCTTGGGCCGGGCTCGGGTGGGTATGGATCAGCAGCGGTTCCGCGACGCACTCGCCGATGGTCAGGTGAGGGTTGAACGAGGCGGCCGGGTCTTGGAAGACGAAGCCGATGTCCTTGCGCAGCGGCTTGAACGTGTGCTCCTTGAATCCCAGCATTTCGTAGCCAAGGACCTTGAGGCTGCCGCCGGTTGCCCTGTTGAGGCCTGCGATGGCGCGACCGATGGTGGACTTGCCCGAACCGGACTCGCCGACCAGGCCGAAGACCTCGTTCTCGGACACCGTGAAGCTGACGTTGTCCACGGCTTTGAACCCGGGCTTGCCGAGGCGGCCCGGATACTCGATGGTGAGGTTCTTGGCCTCGACCAGGATCTTCCCGGTCTGGTGCAACCGTTCGGTGGCCCCCTCGGACGCTGAGTTGCGGCCAAGGTGCGGCACAGCGGCCAGCAGCTTCTTGGTGTAGTCCTGCTTCGGCTCGGCGAAAAGGACCCTCGCGGTGGCCTCTTCGACGACGTCGCCTTGGTACATGACCACGACCCGGTCGGCCAGGTCGGCCACGACGCCCATATTGTGCGTAATGAGCACAATCGAGGTGCCGTACTTGTCCCGCAAGTCCCGGAGCAACTGAAGGATCTCGGCCTGGACAGTGACATCCAGCGCCGTCGTCGGTTCGTCCGCCACGATCAAACCGGGGTTCAAGGCAAGCGCGGCCGCGATGACGACGCGCTGCTTCTGGCCTCCGGAAAGCTGGTGCGGATAGTAGTTGACGCGGGTTTCGGGATCGGGGATGCCCACCTTCCGCAGGGCTTCGGTGGCCCGTTTCTTGGCCTCCTTGGCCGAGATGCGGTGTCCGTCCGAGGCGTGTGCCCGGATGCCTTCGGCGATTTGCCAGCCAACCGTGAACACCGGGTTCAGGGCCGTTGAGGGCTCCTGGAAGACCATGGCCACGTCGCGGCCACGGATCTTGCGCAGTTTGGACGCGCTCACGCTGATGACGTTGTTGCCGTTGATCAGCACAGCCCCGGAGCTGATGGCCGTTTCAGGGAGGAGGCCGAGAATGGTCTTGGCCGTGACGGTCTTGCCGGAACCTGACTCCCCTACGATCGCCAGCACTTCGCCGGCTTTGACCTCGAGGCTGACGTCCTTGACCGCGTAGACGTCGCCGCTGTCGGTGGCAAAGGTGACTTTGAGCCGTTCGATGTCCAGGACGGGCTGCCCGGATGTCAGCGGCTGGTCCGAAATGTTGCCGATGTTGGTGGTCATGCCTTACCTGCTTCTGGTTCAGGAGCGGTGGTGGCCCCTGTGTTCGTGCCGTCGGTTCCAACTGCGGCCTTGGAGCGGGAGGCCTTGCCTCCAGCACGCTTCCGGCCGCGTAGGCGGGGATCGTTGAGGTCGTTGATGCTTTCGCCGACCAACGTCAGCCCCAGCACGGTCAGGACGATCGCGATACCGGGGAAGACGCCGGTCCACCAAATGCCGGAGGACGCGTCCGCCATGGCCTTGTTGAGGTCGAAGCCCCATTCGGCGGCCGAGGACGGTTCAATGCCGAAGCCCAGGAAGCCAAGGCCCGCAAGGGTCAGGATCGCTTCGGAGGCGTTCAGGGTGAACATCAATGGAAGCGTCCTGGTGGCGTTCTTGAAGATGTGCCGGGTGATGATCCGGAGGCTGGACGCGCCCAGGACCATGGCCGATTCCACGAATGGCTCGGCCTTGAGCCGGATGGTTTCGGCCCGGATCACGCGGAAATACTGCGGAACGAACACCACGGTGATCGAGAAGGAACAGGCGAGGATGCCGCCCCAGAAGCTCGACTGGCCACGGCTGATGACGATCGACATGACGATCGCCAGGAGCAGGGAAGGAAAGGCATAAATGGCATCGGCGATGACTACCAGCACCCGGTCCAGCCAGCCACCGAAGTAACCACTGAGGAGGCCCAGCGCCACGCCGAGGAAGATGGACATCACCACGGCGACGACGATCACGGTCACGGCGGTCTGTGAACCCCACAGGACGCGGGAGAGGACGTCATAGCCGCCGACTGTGGTGCCGAGCAGGTGCTTGCCGCCGGGAGCCTCCTGGGTGGGGAACGAGCCTGTTGCGTCACTCAGCTGGGAATATCCGTACGGCGCGATGAACGGCGCGAGCACGGTCGAAAGAAGGAAGAGCCCGGTCAGCACAAGCCCGGTGATGAGCATGCCCCGCTGGAGGCCGACGCTCTTTTTGACGTGGGAGATGACAGGAAGTGCGGACAGGAAGGACTTCTTCCGTCCTGAAATTGTTGCGGTGCTCATGTCAGTACCTCACTCGCGGGTCGATCAGCGCGGCGACGACGTCCACGACGAAGTTGGTAAATGCGACGATGACGGCCAGCAGCACCACGATGCCCTGGACCGCTACGAAGTCCCTCGCGTTCAGGTATTGGACCAGCTGGTAGCCAAGGCCCTTCCATTCGAAGGTGGTCTCGGTGAGTACGGCTCCGCCGAGCATCAGGGCGATCTGCAAGCCCATGACGGTGATGATGGGGATAAGCGCCGGCTTGTAGGCGTGCTTCGTCACGAGTCGGAACTCGCTGACGCCGCGGGAACGGCCGGCCTCGACGTAATCCTTGCCCAGGGTCCCGATGACGTTTGTCCGGACGAGTCGCAGGAAGACACCCGCGGTCAGGAGGCCCAACGCGATAGCGGGCAAAACGGCGTGGGACACGACGTCGCCGAGTGCCGTGAGATTGCCGCTGCGCAGGGCGTCGAGCCAGTAAATGCCGGTGGGAGCGGCAAGTTGGCCCATGGTCAGCTCAGTGCGGGTGGATACGCGACCGGCCACTGGGAGCCATCCGAGCCAAACGGAGAACGTCAGCTTCAGCAGGAGTCCGGAGAAGAAGACCGGAGTGGCGTAGCAGAGGATGGCAAAGCAGCGAAGGAAAGCGTCAGACGCCTTGTCGCGCCGTTGCGCGGCGATCATGCCTAGCGGGATGCCGACCGCGAGCGCCACGATGAGCGCGTTGATCGAGAGCTCAAGGGTGGCTGCACCGAAGGTCGACAGCATTTCGACGACGGGCCGCCGGTCCGTGATGGTGGTGCCGAAGTTACCGGTGATCAACTGGCCCAGGTATTCGAAGTACTGGATGATGATCGGCCGGTCGTAACCGGCGTCGTGGATTCGCTGCGCCAGAACATCCGGGGGAAGCCGGCCGCCCTGGGCTGCGGTGATGGGGTCTCCGATGACCCGCATGAGGAAGAAGACCAGAGTGACGAGGATGAAGATCGTGGGAATGATCAGGAAGAACCTGACCACGATGTACCTGCCGAGACCCCCGCCCGCTGATTTACTCTTGGGAGCGACCGCGTCCGGTTCGACGTCGGGCACCTCTATAAGTGTTGTCATTGCTACCTAAAGTTCATTGCCCGCGGATCGCGCGGGGTTTTGCTCAAAATGTGAGGCAATCAGCAATAAGGGGAGGCAAAGCACCTGTTGGCACCCGCCTCCCCCTACCGGCTGCTTACTTTGAAATAGTTCCCAGTCGGAACTTGAAGGAAGCGTCAAGCGTCTTGTCGACGCCGTTCACGCCCTTCGCCGAGATGGCAACCTGGGCACCCTGGAGCAGCGGCAAAGTGGAAATGTCCTTTGCCAGAGCGTTCTGGGCGTCCTTGATGGTGGATTCGCGAGCCGACTTGTCCGTGGTGGTCAGCTGCTTGTTGATCAGGTCGGTCACGGCCTGGTCGTTGAAGTGGTTCTTCAGGAAGCCGCCGTTCGGGAAGAACGGGGTGAGGTAGTTGTCGGGGTCGCTGAAGTCGGGGAACCAACCGAACTGGAAGAGCGGGTACTCGTCGGCGCGGCTGGCCTTGCTGTAGGTCACCCATTCGGTGGACTGCAGGTTCACCTTGAAGAGGCCCGACTTCTCGAGCTGGTCCTTGATCATGGCGTACTCGTCGCCCGAGGACTTGCCGTAGTGGTCCGGGTTGTACTGGAGGTTCAGCGTGACGACGTCCTTGACCCCGGCATCGGAAAGAACCTTCTTGGCTTTGTCCAAGCTCGGCTTTCCGTTGTCGCCGTAGGCATCCTTGAACGACTCGTTGGCGCCCAGGAAACCGCTGGGGACGTTGGAGTACAGCGGCAGGTAGGTGCCCTTGTAGACCTGGTCGGCGATTGCCTGGCGGTCAACGAGGTTGGCGATCGCCTGGCGCACGGCAAGTGCCTTGGCCGGGTCGGCACCGGTTGCCTTGGCACCGAACGGCATGGTGTTGAAGTTGAACGTGATGTAGCGGATCTCGCCGCCGGGACCAACGTTGACCTTGACCTTGGAGTCCTTCTTGAGGTCGTCGACGTCGGTGGCGCTGAGGCTTCGGTTCGCAACGTCGATGTTGCCCTGCTGGATGTCCAGCTTCATGTTGGTCGGCTCGGCGTAGTACTTGATCGTTGCGGCGTCGTTGGCCGGCTTGCCCAGGACACCCTGGTAGTCAGGGTAGGCCTTGAGGCTGATGAGCTCGTTCTTCTTGTAGCTGTCGATCGTGTACTGGCCGTAGAACGCCTTGGCCTTGATGATGTCGTCATCCGAAAGGAGCTTGTCGGCCGGGAAGACCTGGTGGTCCACGATCGGCGCGGCCGGGCTGCTGAGGATCTGCGGGAACGTCTGGTCGTTGGCGAGCTTCAGCTTGAAAACGGCCGTGTTGGCGTCCGGGGTGGTGACGCTGTCCAGGTTTTCGAGCAGGCTTGCCGGACCAGCGGGGTCGTTGATCTTGAGCTGGCGGTCGAAGGAAAACTTGACGTCGGTGGAGTCCAGCGTGTGGCCATTGGCCCACTTGAGTCCGGGCTTCAGCTTGACGGTGTACTCGGTGGGCGACGTGAACGACGCCGACGCTGCCAGGTCCGGAACGGGGTCGGCGCTTCCTGGCTTCGAGTTGAGGAGGAAGGAATAGACCTGGTTCATCACCATGAAGGAACCGTTGTCGTACGAGCCTGCGGGATCGAGTGCGGTCACCTTATCGGTGGTGCCATAAGCGATCGGACCGCTGGCAGCTGAGGAAGCTGAACCGCCGCCGCCCGCCGGGCCCGTGCAGGCCGTCAAAGCGAATACGGAGATGCCCGCGAACGCGATAGCGCTTCGCAAGGCTTTTTTGTTCAATGCCATCAGTGAACTTTCTGTTCGATGGATACGGCAAACCGCCGTCGGTAATTTCTTAGGAGCGCATACTCCTGACTCCACGATTCAATCAGAAGCTTTTCTGGTGAAACGTTTGATTTTGTGAGTTGAGACACAAAATTTACTTTTCTTTTGGCGCATACTCGGCTAGGGGAAAGCGGCAGGCCGCACTGGACGCTGATGAAACAGGCCCGTTAGCGCTAACAGTCTTGCGAGCGCGGATTCACCCGCTGCGGCGAGTGGCCGGGCTTAGAGTTCCGCGCGCTGAAGCGACCGGGCGACGTCGATAGTTGCCTGGCCGAGGACACGGGTGCCTTGGTAGAGCACGATGGTCTGACCGGGGGCCACTCCGCGGAGGGGATCGACGAGGGTCACCACGAGGCCCTCGCGCTCGATGCCGGCGTCGTCGACATGCCGCTCGACCGAGGCCTTCGCGGGAACCGGATCGCCGTGGGCGCGCACCTGCGCATAGCAATCGAACTCGGCGCCGGTAGCCACCTCGGCGATGGGCAGGCCCGCCCAGGACACCTTGATCCCGCGGATCTCGTCGATGGCCAACAGGGCTTCGGGCCCGACAACCACCTTGTTTTCCTTGGGCCGGATTTCCAGCACGAAGCGCGGCTTGCCGTCAGCGGCGGGGGTACCCAGCTTGAGGCCGCGGCGCTGGCCTACGGTGAAGGCGTTGGCTCCGGGGTGCTCCCCTACCTTGGTTCCGGCCTCGTCCACGATGTCGCCGGTGGTCATCTCGATCTTCTCGGCGAGCCAGCCGGCCGTATCGCCGTCCGGGATGAAGCAGATGTCGTGGCTGTCCGGCTTGTTCGCCACGGACAAGCCGCGGCGTTCGGCCTCTGCGCGGACCTCGGCCTTGGAGGGAGTCTCCGCCAGCGGGAACATGGAGTGCTTGAGCTGTTCGTGGGTGAGGACCCCCAGCACGTAGCTTTGGTCCTTGGCCCAGTCTGCGGCGCGGTGGAGTTCGGGGTTGCCGTCCGCGTCCTGGATGACCTTGGCGTAGTGGCCGGTGCAGACCGCGTCGAAGCCCAGGGCGATGGCCTTCTCCAGCAGGGCGGCGAACTTGATCCGCTCGTTGCAGCGCATGCAGGGATTGGGAGTGCGGCCGGCCGCGTATTCATCGATGAAGTCCTGGACAACGTCTTCCTTGAAGCGCTCCGAGAAGTCCCAGACATAGTAGGGAATCCCCAGCACGTCGCAGGCACGCCAGGCGTCGCGGGAGTCTTCGATGGTGCAGCACCCGCGGCTGCCCGTGCGCAACGTTCCGGGCATGCGGGACAGCGCCAAGTGGACGCCGACGACGTCGTGCCCGGCCTCGACGGCGCGGGCGGCGGCAACAGCGGAGTCGACTCCGCCGCTCATGGCTGCAAGAACTCGCATGCTGGCTTTCTGTTGATGGTGGGGGGAAGAATTGCGGCTGAAGTGAGTAGGCGCGCCCAACTATTCTAGCGCCCGCGGGAATCCGCCCCAAAAATGCCTTGACCAGCATCCCGGACGATTCTAAAGTCAAAACTAACAGTTTTAGATCGCGGCTGCGCGCGCGTTGACGCACACGCAGACCGCGCATGCGAACCGCCAACGCCCCGCGAATCGAGTCACCATGGACACCGAACACATCCTGATTGCAGGCGGCGGACTGGCCGGCGCCACGGCTGCCAAGACACTGCGCTCCGAAGGATTCCAGGGCCGGATCACCGTGGTCTGCGCCGAGAATGAACAGCCCTACTTGCGCCCTCCACTCTCGAAGGAGTTCCTCCTGGGCAACGCCGGCGAGGATACCGTCCCGGTGCTGGCGGCCGGCTGGTACGGGGAGAACGACGTCGAACTCCTCCTTGGCGAGGCGGTCGCGGCTGCCGATCCTGCCGCCCACACGGTGCATCTGCGATCAGGATCCGAGCTTCCGTTCAGCAAGCTCCTGATCGCCACGGGGGCGCAGCCGCGCCGGATTCCGCTCCCCGGTTCGGATCTTGCCGGTGTCATGACGTTCCGCACCTTCAATGATTCCCGCAGGCTCAAGGAAGAACTGTCCGGAGGAGGCCGGAATGTGGTGATGATCGGCTCGGGTTGGATCGGCATGGAGCTTGCCGCGGCCGCGAGCAGCTACGGAAACGCCGTGACCTTGCTGGGACTGGAAGACGTCCCGCTCGGCGTCGCCATCGGACCCGAACTGGGAGGCTTCTTCCGCAGCCTGCACGAAAAGCACGGCGTGCAGTTCCGGCTCCCCGCGAGCGCCGCGGAAATCACCGCCGTCGGGGGCAAGGCGAGCGCCGTTGTCACGAACTCCGGCGAGGTCCTCCCTGCCGACCTCGTGGTGATGGCCGTCGGGGTCGTTCCGGATACGGCCCTGGCCGAAGCAGCCGGCTTGGAGATCCGCAACGGAATCGTGGTGGATGCTTCGCTCCGGACCAGCAGTCCGGACGTGTTCGCAGCCGGAGACGTTGCCAATGCATTGCATCCCTTCACGGGCGAGCACCACCGCAGCGAGCACTGGTCCAACGCCCTCAACGGCGGCAAGGTCGCCGCCAAAGCGATGCTGGGACAGGACGCGATGCTGGACGTGGTCCCGTATTTCTATACGGACCAGTTCGACGTCTCGATGGAGTACTGGGGATATCCCACGCTCGCGGCAGGTTCCGTGCCCGTCATCCGCGGCGTGTTGGAGGAAAACACCTTCCTCGCGTTCTGGCTACGGGATGGCGCCGTCGTGGCGGGCATGAGCGTCAACCAGCAACGGGTACAAAAGCCCGTCAAGGCACTCATTTCGGGGCGCATCCCGGTGGATGTGGACCGCCTGGCTGATCCTGCCGTTCCGCTGGATCAGTTGTTGCCGGCGAGCTGATTGCCGGCCTGACCGGCGGAGCCGCTACCGTGGCCGCGGGCCGCTGTGCCTGCGGTCTGGATGCTGGACTCGTGGCCGGCCATTCCGGCGAGCTTTGCCCGGGCATACGCGTCAGGCAGGGCCTTGAGCAGGGCGTCGACGTCGGCGTCGTTCGAAGAGTGCCCTAGGCTGAACCGCTGTGCCCCGCGGGCGGTGTCCTCGTCCAACCCCATGGCAAGCAGGACGTGCGAGGGCCTGGGGACTCCTGCCGTGCAGGCGGATCCGGTGGATGATTCGATGCCCGCGAGGTCCAGGAGGAACAGCAGGGAATCGCCTTCACAGCCGGGGAACGTGAAGTGGGCGTTGCCGGGCAGCCGGGCGTCGCCGGGCGCGCCGCGCAGCACTGCTTCGGGAATCGCGGCCCGGACCCCGTCGATGATCCGGTCCCGCAAGGCGCTGATCCGCTCGCGCTCTGCCACGAGGTTTTGGGCCGCCCACTCCGCTGCGGCGGCGAATGCCGCGATCGACGCCGTGTCCAACGTTCCCGAGCGGACGTCGCGCTCCTGCCCTCCCCCGTGCTGGACAGGGGTGACCTTGGTGGACCGCCCCAGGAACAGGGCACCCACGCCCACGGGGCCGCCGATTTTGTGGCTTGAGACCGACATCGCGGCGAGCCCGGATTCGCGGAAGCCCAGCGGAATCGAGCCGAAAGCCTGGACTGCGTCCGAGTGCACGGGGATGCCGTGGGCGGCAGCGATTTCCGCGATCTCCTTGACAGGCTGGATGCTGCCCACCTCGTTATTCGCCCACATGACGGTGACCAGGGCTACCGATCCCGGATCACGCTCGATCTCCGCCCGTACAGCGTCCAGCCGCACGACGCCCTGGGAATCGACAGGAAGCCACACTGCTTCGGCCCCTTCGTGCCGTTCCAGCCATTCGACAGTGTCTTGCACCGCGTGATGCTCGACGGCGGAGCAAAGGATCCGCTTGCGGCGGCCGTCTTCGTCGTGGCGGGACCAATACATCCCCTTGACGGCGAGATTGTCTGCCTCGGTGCCGCCGGACGTGAAGATGAGCTCGGAAGGATGCGCCCCGGCCGCAGCCGCAATAGCTTCCCGCGCCTCTTCGACGGATCGCCGGGCACGCCGTCCGGAAGCGTGCAACGATGACGGGTTGCCGGTCCGTGCCAGCTCGCGGGTCATGGCGGTGAGGGGGACGGCGGCAAGGGGCGTGGTGGCGGCATGGTCCAGGTAAACAGGCACTACCCAAGTCTATCGAGACAGGCGGATCCGGGCTTCGGCGGCGGAAGACGCCTTTACGGGCCGCTTCTCCGATCGGGACTAGTCCGCCGGACTGATCACGATGCCGGACGGATTTTGGCGCAGCAATGGCCTTCGCGGTTGTCGTCGGCGATCCGCTCCTCGGCAATTCCGCAGACGGCCGCCGCTCCGCTGAGGAAGGCGCCGTTCATGGCGCAGACGACGCTCGTGTGGCTTTCGGCCAGCCGGTGGAACGGGCAATTGACCAGGGAGTACCCGCCGTCGTCGTCAGGTTCCGGCCTGTAACCGTAGCTTGCCAGGACATCTTCGAAATGCGGCTCCGCACTGCCGGCCTCGCGGCCGCGGGCGTAGGCGGTTTCGAGGAGCACTTCGCGGGGGGAACCACCCTTCGCCATCAGGTTCTGGATGGCAGAAGCCATCACTTCACCGGCGAGGTCATAGTGGCGCTCCGGAACCGAGGCGCCGATCTCTTCAACGACAGGTGAATACAGCTTCGCCGGGCGCCCGGAACCCGGACCGACCTTGCCGCCGAGCTTGCGGAACTCAACACTCAGGAGTCCGTCGCGGACCAGCCGGTCCAGATGGAAGGAGGCCGTGCTGCGGGGAAGCCCGAGGGCCATCGCGGCGTCGTCCCGGCTGACGGCGTCGCGTGCCCCGCAGACGTGCTCGTACAGGCGGCGGCGGTTGCCGTCGTCGAGGGATGCCAAAGCGGAGAGTCGACGCAGCCAGGGAAGTCCGGTCATGCATCAAGCTTAACTCTAAAATCAACACTCATTGCTTAATTCCTTTGGACTTTCTAAAATCAAAGTATCCAGTTTTAGAAAGAAGGCATCATGAACACTGCATCATCCCCGGCCCAGGCGAAAACCGGATCGCTCATGTCCATGGATCCCCAGCGGCAGGCATTCCTGCTCCTCCGGACCGTGTTCACCGTGGCGCCGATCATTTTCGGCCTGGACAAGTTCACCAACCTGCTCACCCACTGGACGATCTACCTGGCGCCCGTGGCCACCTCCGTCATTCCGGTCCCGGCCCAGACCTTCATGTACATCGTGGGAGTCGTGGAGATTGTGGCCGGCATTGCGGTGGCGGTCCGGCCACGCTTTGGCTCGCTCCTGGTGGCGGTCTGGCTTCTGGGCATCATCGTGAACCTGCTGGTGCTGGGCAACTTCTTCGACGTCGCCCTCCGCGACTTCGGCCTGCTTGTGGGCGCACTCGCGCTCAACCGCCTGGCCGTCGCCTCGCAAGCTGACGGCCAGGCTTAGGCCAATACCCGCAGGGCGCCCGGAACCACGTCGATGTCCAAGGGAAGATGGCCGATCCGCTCACCATCGGCGTAGGCCACCACGTTCTCGGCGGCAAGCCGCACTGAACGCACCCGGCGGATTTCCACCGCCGGGTGCGAGGTATGCCGGCCGGAGAAGACCCTGGGGAAGACAGCGAGGAGGGCCAGCCGGGATAACGGCTTGACGATAAACAGATCCAACAAACCGTCGTCGGGCGCGGCATCCGGGACGATGCGCATGCCGCCGCCGATCGATGGGGCGTTGGCCACCGAAATCAGCATGGCGCCTTCCTTCGTTTCCGCGCCGTCGGCAGTCACGGTGTAGTTGATGGCCCGGAACGATCCGAGCTCCCGGAGCATCGCCAGGGTGTAGCGGAGCGTACCGCGGGGCCACCTCCAGGAGTTGGCCCGTTCATTGACGGCAGCGTCGAATCCCGCCGATACAGCTCCCGCAAACCACACGGTCCGTCCGCCGGTGGTGATGCGGCCGGCGTCGAGCACCCGGCCGCCGTCGGCGAGCGCCGAAATCACGCGGGCACAGGAGCCCTCGACATCCTGCAGAGGCAGCCCAAGCATCCGGGCTACGTCGTTTCCCGTACCCACGGGAACAATCCCGAGCGGCAACCCGGTCCCGCTCAGTGAGTTGACGCCCAGATGGACCATGCCGTCGCCGCCCACCACCACCAAGGCTTCGGCGCCTGTGCGAAGCGCTTCGTCCACCGCTTCCCGCAGGGCGTCCATGCTGTCGCGCCGAAGTACGACGACGTCGAGACCCGCCTCGCGGAGGCAGCGGGCGGCTTCGTCCCCGGCAAGGGCGTGCCGTCCAAACGCTGCGGTTGGATTGACCGCCAGCACGATCCTTCGGAGAGATCCGTTCAGCCCGTGGGGGCCGGTACTTGGCAGGTGAATGGGATGATCGGGGCCGGCCGGGGAGTTCACAGCATGAATCATGCCACCGGCACGGGCGTGATCCGGGGAACTAAAGCCCGGGCCGCCGTCGTTCTCATGGTGGGCTGGCTAGACTTGCCAAGATCGCCGCTCCGCACCGGGACGGCGGGAAACTTCAGAATCCCAGAGAAAGGCCCGTGGTTGGCTCAGGGCAGCAGTTCCCACTATCAGATCCTCCGGGTTCCCGTCACCGCGACGGACAAGGAGATCAAAGTGGCCTACAGGAAGGCCGCGAGGAACGCCCATCCGGACCATGGCGGGGATCCTGAGGTCTTTCGGCAGGTCACGCTCGCGTACGAGACCCTGATCGACCCCAAACGACGCGCAGAGTACGACCGGCGGTACGCCAGCGGCACTTCCGGCAGGGCGAACCCTTTCCCGGCGCAAAGGCCGGATTACGCCGGGACCGGCGCTCCAGGGCCGGAAACCCGCACCGGCGTCCACAGGCCGAATGCCCCGCGCAACACGGCCGGCGACGCCCCCGTCTATGTCCCGCCCTTCGATGATCCCCACGAGGTGCCCCTGCTCTCCAAGGGCCAGGCCGCCTTGCAGATCCACGGGATTCCCCGGAAGCGTGGAATCTTCGGGGCCGAAGCCCGCATTCAGCGCGAAATGCGGACAGTCCAGCTCATCAGCCGCCAGATCCTGCCTGCCATCCCGTCGGCCCGGCTCGTCAACGGGCTCCGCTCCCCCTCGGACGACAGCCACATCGACCACGCCCTCCTCGCCGGCTACCGCCTGGCGCTCATCGGTTCCATGCTGCTGCCCAAGGGCGCCTATGCCTGGGACGGGGTGGCGCTCAAGCACGGCGGACGTTCGGTGCCACCGCCCCAGCTCGAGCTGATCGTTCGCCACATGCAGGAGATCTTCCCCGAACTGAATGTGACGGGTTGGGTAGTCGTCCACAGCCCGGACGGCAACCCCCACGAGCCGGTCATCGACCACTACCGGCGCCAGGACGGGGACTTCGGTTCGGTGCAAATCGTCAACGCCTCCGGTTTGGCCCGCGGCCTCAAGCAGTTCCTGAGTTCGGGCCCCGTGCCCAACACCGTGGTTGTCCCGGTCCTTGCCCGGTTGCTCCGCGGCATGCACTGAGCCCGCAGGAGCCACCCCGTATTTTCGCTGGCTAGGATTGATACGTGTTCCGCATCCTCTTCCACACCCCTGAAATCCCGGGCAACACGGGAAACGCCATCCGGCTCGCCGCCATCACCGGCGCAGAGCTCCACCTCGTGGAGCCGTTGGGCTTCGACTTCTCCGACGCGAAGCTGCGCCGAGCGGGACTCGACTACCACGACCTGGCGGTGGTCACGGTGCACAAGGACATCGAGGCCGCATGGGCGGCTTTGCAGCCCGAGCGCGTCTTCGCGTTCACGTCCGACGGCGAATCCTCCTATACGGACATCGCTTACGAGGAGGGCGATGTCCTGATGTTCGGACCCGAGTCCGTCGGGCTTCCGGACTGGCTGAAGCAGGACCCGCACGTCACGGCCCGCGTCCGGCTCCCCATGCTGCCGTCCCTGCGCTCGCTGAACCTTGCCAACGCTGCCTCTATCGCGGTGTATGAAGCCTGGCGCCAACACGGTTTTGCGGGCGCGAAGCTCTAGCGGGCCTGCTCGTCCGCCCGGACATCCGCTGGGTCACCTCCGCGGGTCACCCATCCAAAGCTCCCCCTGCGCCGAATACCCTATGCAGGCCAACAGCCTGGGCAGGCAGCTGGCCTGCGAAGCAGGGCCGGTGGGCGACGGCCGCGGAAGGGGCACAGGTGACTCCTCTCAAGACCCGCAGTGCTTCTGGTACTGCCAGGGTCACGAGCAACCTATGCTGGACGGTGATGGATACACCGAATGTGGGAGGCCCCGAGGCCCCCGGCCTGATTGCCGGCTCGAATGCGCAGCTTGCGGAGTTGCTGGGGTTGATGGCCGACGGCGACCGGGTCGCCTTCAGCGAGTTCTACCGCCTCACTGCGCGGCGGGTCTTCGGCATGGCCAAGCGAGTGCTAGTGGATGCCGGCCTGAGCGAAGATACCACCCAGGAAGTGTTCATCCAGGTCTGGCAGAACGCGGCCAAGTTCGATCCCGAGGCCGGCAGCCCGCTCGCGTGGCTCATGACCATCACCCACCGGCGCGCTATCGACCGCGTCCGCTCGGCCCAGTCCGCCACGGACCGGGAAGCGAAATATGGCGCCGCGAGCCAACTCCTTGACCACGATTCAGTGGAAGAAGAAGCCAGCAGCCGGCTTGAAGCCGAGGCCGTCACCCGTTGCCTCGGCACCCTGACGGAAACGCAATTGGAATCCGTACGGCTCGCCTACTATGGCGGGCTCACCTACCGGGAGGTCGCCGAACAACTCGGTGCGGCGATTCCGACCATCAAGTCCCGCATCCGCGATGGACTTCTCCGACTCAAGACTTGCCTGGGGGTGAGCTGACATGACCGAACACGATGACAACAAACGGAACTTCGGGAAGGAAGGCCTCCGCAGGATGTTTGCCACCGATATAGCCACTGACCTCGCCGAAGGCCGCGCCTTGGAGCTTGCCGAGATCTATGCCCTCGACGCCTTGAGCGACGCCGAGCGTGCTGAAATCGACAACTACATTGCCACGGCGCCTGAACGCTCGGCATTCCTCGAACGGGTCCGGCAGTCACGCGAAGCCCTCACCGCTTCCTTCGCCGACGAGGCCGAACCGCGGCCCGGGCTCTTGCAGGACATCCTGCGGCAGCTCCCGGAACAACCACGAACTGCACAAACCGGCACAGCGTCCGCGCCGTCGTCGGTTCCCGAAGTGTCGACTGGAACCGCAACGCACTTTGCCCCCGACGTCGTGGACCTCGCCGCCGAACGGAACCGACGGGATCGCCGACGCTTCGGAGGCGTCCGTGGTTGGGTGGCAGCCGCTGCGGCTGCCGCGGTGATTGCGCTTGGCGGCTTGGGCGTCGGCGTCTACGTAGCCGGTCAGAACGATCCTGTGAACCAAGTGCTGCAGGCCGGCGATGTCCGTCAAGCCACCGTCGACGTCAACGGTGGCGGTACCGCCACCGTGTCCATCTCCAGCTCGAAGAACGCCGTGGTAGTCCGCATGAACGGCGTTCCCGCTCCCCCGGCCGGCAAGGTCTATCAGATGTGGCTCATTCCCAAGGACGGCTCCGACCCTGTATCCCAGGGCCTTATGGATGCCCAGGCATTGAGCCATCCGGCGGTTGTCTCCGGCATTTCCAGCGCGGCGTCCATCGGCATCACGGTTGAACCCGTGGGTGGCTCCAAGAAACCGACCCTCCCCACGGTCGCTGCAGCACCTCTCACCTAGAGCGAGAGGCCCTGCCCGCCGTTGGCTCTTGCGGCAGGGCTTGACCTTGACGTTACGTCAACTTCTACGCTGGATACATGAAGCAGGACAAGGCAGGTACCTGGACCATTTCCGAGCTGGCCAAGGCCAGCAAGGTCTCCTCGCGGACTTTGCGCCACTATGGCCACCTCGGGCTGTTGGAGCCTGCCCACACAGGATCCAACGGCTACCGGTATTACGGTCAGCCTGAGCTGCTGCGACTGCAGCGGATCCTTCTGCTTCGTGAACTTGGCCTTGGGCTCGAGACCATCGGCGAAGTTCTGGATGGCCAGGCCGACCCTGTGGAGGCACTTGCCGTGCACAGGGATTGGCTGCTGGCCGAGCGCGACCGACTGGACCGGATGTCCCGGACGGTCGACGCCACTATCGCAGCACTACGTCAAGGAGAAACCATGACCGCGGAGAACATCTTCAAGGATTTCGACAACAACCCCTACGAGGCCGAGGCTCGCGAGCGCTGGGGCGATCCTGCCGTCGACGAGAGCAACGCCCGGCACTCGGCGATGACCACAGCCCAAAAGCAGGCGTTCATGGAAGAGTACGCGGCGCTGAACCAGGATCTTGCCCACTGCTTCGACGCCGCCCTTCCGGCGGACCACCCGGACGTCCAGGCCGCCGTCGGCCGGCATTACAAGTGGATCTGCGCGAGTTGGACGCCAAACGCCGAATCCTACGTAGGCCTGGGACAGATGTACGTGGACGACCCCCGGTTCACTGCAAATTACGACAAGGTCCGGGTAGGCCTGGCGCCCTACCTGCTCGAAGGCATCAAGGTCTACGCAGCGCAAAAGCTCAGTTAAGGCACTCTTGCCGAAAAGCGCGACGGCGGCCCGTCCCCATTGGAAACACAGGGGACGGGCCGCCGTCGTACCGGCTGCTAAGCAGCCCCGCTAAATGATCAGCGAGAGCACCATGATGAAGCCGAAGCCGACCACCGAGATGAGTGTCTCCATCACCGACCAGGTCTTGAACGTCTGCCCGACCGTCAGGCCGAACAGTTCCTTCACGAGCCAGAACCCGGCGTCGTTGACGTGGGACAGGAAGAGCGAACCGGCACCGATGGCCAAGGCAAGGAGTGCCGCGTGGGTCGGGCTCAGGCTGCTTGCCAACGGAGCCACGATGCCCGCAGCCGTGACAGTGGCAACTGTCGCCGAGCCCGTGGCCAGGCGAAGCGCCACGGCCACCAGGAACCCCAGGACCAGCACGGACATGTTGGCGCCTTCGGCCCATTTCTTGACTGCGTCACCGACTCCGGCACCGATGAGGGTCTGCTTGAAACCGCCGCCCGCGCCCACGATCAGCAGGATCGCGGCGATCGGTCCGAGGCTGCTGCTGAGCTTGGAGGTGATCTTGCTACCGGTGAAACCGACCGCGTAGCCGAAGGTCACCATGGCGGCGAGCACGGCCAGGGTCATCGCAACGAGGGGCTGGCCAATGAAGTCCAGGACGGTGCGGATCATGGGTGCCGTCTTGGGATCGGCCCAGACGATGTCCGCGACGGCCTTCAACAGCATGAGCACCACCGGGAAAATGATGGTCAGCAGGGTGACCAGGAAGCTGGGCTGACGCTTCACTTCGCTGAGGTCGACGGCGTGCTTGGTGTCGACGCCGCCGGCCACCGCAGGAGCATCAACTGGAACCCAGCGCGCGGCCAAGCGGGAAAACAGCGGTCCACAAATGATCACGGTGGGAACGGCCACCAGGAGCCCAAGAGCCAGGGTGGTGCCCAGTTCAGCCTTCACCGCGCTGATGGCGATGAGTGGGCCCGGGTGCGGCGGGACCAGTCCGTGCAACACGGACAAACCCGCGAGGGCCGGAATGGCAATGCGCATGAGCTTCATCTGCGAGCGCTGGGTGACCAGGACGATCACCGGAAGCAGCAGGACGAGGCCGATCTCAAAGAACATCGGGAGGCCGATGATGACCGCAACCAAAGTGATCATCTAGACCACTTTGTTGCCGCTGGCTTTCTCCAACAAGGTGTCCACCACGCGGTTTGCGCCGCCGGAGTCCGCCAGGAGCTTGCCGAGCATGGCGCCGAGGGCAATCAGGAGGCCGACCTCTTTAAGGACGCCGCCCACGCCGTCTTCGAAGTTGCTGACCACTTTATCGAGGCCGACTCCCGATGCCAGGCCGACGAAGGCCGAACCTAGCACGAGGGACAAGAACGGATGGACCTTGAATTTCGCGATCAGCAGGACGATCAGCGCGATGCCGATAGCCGCGACCACCAGGAGTTGGGTATCGTGCCCGGTCCAGTTCACGCTGCATCTCCGGTTGTGTGTGCCGGCTGTGCCTCAAGGCCGAGCCGTTCGATGATTTCGTCTGCCTCTTCGGCAGGAGAAGCGGAGACGCACAGCGAGATGTGGTTCTCGTCCTCGTTGGGCGCTTCCAGCGCATCGAATTGGGATTCCAGCAGCGAAGCAGGCATGAAGTGCCCGTGGCGCGAAGCCAGCCTGTCGGAAATCTTGTCCTTGCTCCCCTGGAGGAAGACGAACACAACGCCCTCGCCGCGCAAGACGTCCCGGTAGCGCTTCTTCAAGGCCGAGCACGTGATGATGCCCGGCTTTCCAGCTGCCGTACGCTCCTTGATCCAATCGGCAATGATGTCCAGCCACGGCCAACGGTCCTCATCACTGAGTGCGTGCCCCGCCTGCATCTTTGCCACGTTCGCTTCCGGGTGCAGGTCGTCGCCTTCGGCGAGGTCCCAGCCCAGGCGTCCGGCCAATACGCCGGCCACTGTCGATTTACCGGAACCGGAGACGCCCATGATCACCAATACCGGTTGTTGTGCAGTCTTCGCCATCAAAGTCTGCCTCTCTCAATTAAATATGATTTAAACGAGACTAAGCATATGACACAGGTTACACATCAGCAATTTCAGAAACCGGCGATGGTTTGGGACCCGTTGACTTCCACCACATGGAACGCTTCGGCGCTGCGCCCGCCGGGCATTCCGGCGCGCGAGGCATTGTGCCGGAGCATGCCCCGCACGGCCCGTTCCATGCCTTCCAGATCGGGGTGCTGGCTCGCGTGGATCCGGATGGCAGCCAGTTTCGCGTCCACGTGGTCGGTGACGTCCACGAAATAGTTCTCACGGGTTTCGGGACCGGCGAAGAGCCACAGCCATGGCAATTTGAAGGCCTCGAGGCCCGCTTCGGCCAGTTCCGGGTACGCGAAGGGATTCTCAAGCGCGGGGTACACGGCCCGCGTCACGATCTCCCCCACTGCGAGGTGGTCGGGGTGGCTCTTCTGGATCCGGTCCCAATTGCGTTCCGGGTGCATGGCAAGAACGATGTCCGGGCGGATCTCGCGGATGAGTTTCACCACTTGCTTGATGACCCCATGCGTCGGTTCCAGGTAACCATCGCGCTCATGGAGGTAGTGCACGTCCGTCACGCCGACGAGGGCAGCGGCCTGTCGCTGCTCCTCTGCGCGCATGGAGACGATCTCTTCGCGGTGTGCAGGATCAAAACCTCCGGCATCGCCGTCTGTCATGACGCAATAGCTGACCTCGACGCCGGCAGCGGTCCAGGCAGCGATGGTTCCGGCCGCGCCAAAGTCGACGTCGTCCGGGTGGGCGGTAAAACAAAGCACCCGCTCAACGCGCTCTGTGGAGGCGTTGAACGGGCTCTTTGCTGACGTAGCGTCAGAAGACAAAGGGATCAGCCTTTCCGCTTTTTGATCTCTTCGGTGGCCTGTGGAACAACCTTGAAGAGGTCACCGATGATGCCGAAGTCCGCGATCTCGAAGATCGGCGACTCAGCATCCTTATTGATCGCGACGATGACCTTGGAGGTCTGCATCCCGGCCTTTTGCTGGATCGCCCCGGAGATGCCCGCCGAGATGTAGAGCTGCGGAGACACCGTCTTGCCCGTCTGGCCAACCTGGTAGTCATGACCGATCCAGCCCGCATCCGTGGCGGCACGGGAAGCCCCGAGCGCGCCGCCCAGTGCGTCGGCCAGTTCTTCCAACGGACCGAAGTCGCCGTCGACGCCGCGTCCACCGGCAACCACGATCCGGGCTTCGGTGAGCTCGGGACGGCCGCTGGCAGGCTTTTCCGCACGCCCGGTGACCCGTGCGGCATTCGCGGTGGCATCAGCCGGGACGTCGATGGTGACAGCCTCGGGCGTGCCTGACGCGGCCGGGGCCTCGACGTCGACGCTGTTCGGCTTGACGGTGAGCACGGCGACGGCGGTGCGCGCCTTGGCCGTGGTGGTGTACGAGCCGGCGAGGACCGATTTGTGGGCCGTGCCGTCGGCGTCGACCCCCACAACATCGGTGATGACGCCGGCGTTGAGCTTCACGCCAAGACGGGCTGCGATTTCCTTGCCGTCGGCGGTGTTCTCCAGCAGGACGGTCCCGGCTCCGGAGGCCTCTACGGCCGCGGCCAGATAGGCGGCTTTCGGCCCAACCAGGTAGTCGTCCAGGTCCGTTGCGGATGGGCGGTAAAGAACCGAGGCTCCGTGCGCACCCAAGGCGGCTGCGACGTCGTCGTGCAGTTCGCCGTTGACGGCGACCACAGCTTCCCCGAGCGAACGCGCGATCGTCAGGAGTTCCAGGCTGCTCTTCTTGAGCGCTGTGCCCGGGTTGTCAATGAATACAAGTGCTTTTGCCATGTGTCGGAATCCTCTTAGAGCAGCTTCTGGGCGGCCAGGAACTCAACCAGCTTGATGCCGGCGTCGCCTTCGTCGGTGATGATGGTGCCGGCAGTGCGCGGCGGCCGCGCCTCCGCGGTCTCGACGGCGGTCAGGGAACCCGCGGCGCCCACCTGCGCGGCATCGACGCCGATATCGGCCAGGGTGAGTGCCGTGATCTTCTTCTTCTTGGCTGCAAGGATGCCTTTGAAGTTGGGGTATCGCGGTTCGTTGATCTGGTCCGTCACGGAGACCAGCGCGGGCAAGGTTGCCTCCACGGTGTCCGCGTGGGCGTCACCGTCACGGCGCGCTACGATGCGTTCGCCGTTGACCTCCAGGGACGAAGCAAAAGTGACTTGCGGGAGTCCGAGCCGCTCGGCGAGCTGTGCCGGAACCAAGGACGTTTCGCCGTCGGTCGACGCCATGCCCGTCAGGACGAGGTCAACGGGCGAGTCTGCACCGAGATACCGGATCGCCGCGGCAAGGGCCAGCGAAGTGGCTGCGGCATCGGAGCCGGCCAAGGCGTCGTCGCTCAAATGCGCTCCCGAGGAGGCACCGATCTGCAGGGACTTCTTGACCGCGTTCACGGCACCGGCGGGACCCATGCTCAAGGCGATGACCTCGTTGCCGGCCTTGGCACCGCCGCGGGCTTCGCTGAGCTGCAGCGCGGCTTCGAGTGCATACTCGTCCAGTTCGGACAGGATGCTCTCGTCGCGGTCCGTGGTGTTGCCTGGGCCGGTGAGGTGTCGGTCGAACTGCGCGTCCGGGACGTGCTTGACCAGAACAACAATCTTCAATGTATCTCCCACTGTGTTCGAGGCAGCCTTCCATACTCGGGGATGGCCAGCAACTAGGCGCATGGCCAATAGTGCCCGGCATACGGGCTCGTCCTAGCTAAGCATATTGCGGGACAAGTCGGACAACGGCGCCGCGTTAACTCCTGTTTCGTGGATCGCCACCGCCACGGCGGCAAGAGCACACGACGACGGCGGGCCGCACCGGTGGTGCCGCCCGCCGTCGTCGACGTGCTAGTCAGTTCGCGTGCTGGAATCCGCTGCTACGGCGTAGCTGTTACGGAGCAGCGTCCAAGGTCACGTCGAGCTCCTGCGACTGGCCGCTACGCTGGACGGTCACCTTGACCGTTGCGCCTGCCGGCTGCTCCCGGACAGCCGCAGTGAGCTGCTCCGGGTCGGTGATGTCTATACCGGCGAACTTGGTCACGACGTCGCCCACCTTGAGCCCGGCCTTCTCAGCTGCGGAGCCCTTGGTCACGGCCGCGACCTGCGCGCCGATCGAGAACCCGGAGCTGCTGCCTGTTGCCGACTTAGGCTGAACGCTGACGCCGAACTGCCCGTGGGTTGCTTTGCCGTTCTTGATGAGTTCCTGCGCAATACGCTTCGCGTTGTTGATCGGGATGCTGAAGCCAACACCAATGTTGCCGCTGGACGAAGACGAAGAACTGCTGCTGCCGGCAGAAGCGATTGCCACGTTGACGCCGATGATCTCGCCCTTGGTGTTGACGAGCGCTCCACCGGAGTTACCCGGGTTGATCGGCGCGTCGGTCTGGATCACGTTGAGCGAAACGGTGCCCTGGCCCGCACTGCTCTGGCTCTGGCCACCGCCTGGAGGGGCGAATTGGAATCCGCCCTGGCCGCCGTTTTGCGAATTGTCCGAGCCGCCGTTGGGAACAGCCGAGGACGCCACGCTGATGGTGCGGTTGAGCGTGGACACGATGCCGTCGGTGACCGTGCCGGGCAAGCCGAGCGGAGCGCCGATGGCGATGGCGTTGTCTCCGACGTTGATCTTGCTGGAATCACCCAGGGTGGCCGGCACGAGGCCGGAAGCGTTGTCCACCTTGATGATGGCGAGATCCGACAGCGGGTCCGTACCCACTACCGTCGCCTTCAGCACGCGTCCGTCGCTCAACCGCACTTCAATGGCGGCGTTGGCGCTGGCACCGTCAAGGGTCACCACGTGGGTGTTCGTCAGGATGTGGCCTTGGTCGTCGAGGATGATGCCCGAACCGGTGCCGCCCTGGCTCCCGCTTGAAGCCATGATGGTCACGACGCTCGGAGTAGCCTTGGCCGCGGCTGCTGTGATGGCGTTGACGTTGTCCGTGTTGTTGACAATCACGGTTCCCGCCTGGCCGCTGCCGGCCGCCACCGGGGTCCGGCTGTTCAACAACTGATCGCTGGCGGCCACCACGCCTCCACCCACGAGACCGGCTGCCAGGATGCAGGCCACCAAGGTCCCGACGCCGAAGACCGGCTTGCGCTTCGGACTAGCCGCCGGACCTCCCGGGTGGGCGGGGAACTGCTGAGTGGGATAGTGCTGCGCAGGGTTCGGTCCGCCATAGAAAGGCTGGTGCTGCGGGTAGGCGTGCTGCTGTCCCGCGCTGTGCTGGGAAGCTCCGTGTTGGGGCGCTCCGTTCTGGGGAGCGCTGTGCTGAGCGTGGATCTGCTCGGTGGCGTTTTCGGCCGGGCCTTGGGCCCATGGTGCCGGGGCTACCGGGGTCTGTGCTGTATGCTCCGGCTGCGCTGTGTAATCGGGCTGCGCCGGGTAATCGGGCTTCGCAGTGAAATCCTGACCCGGCTGGTATGCCGGCAGCGGGGCCGTAGGCTGGGAATTGGCTTGCTTGTCCGCTTCCGCCTTGCCGGTGCTCTCAGGACCATGGTTCTCGGGGCCATTGTTCTCAGGCTCGGCGCCCTGTGCTGGGTTCTCCGTCATGGGACTTCCTTTCTTCCTCGTCCCCTTAACTATCGTCGCTCTTGCTGGATCAAGAGTCGACGTTCGCTGGGAGCTTGCTGAACGCCGTCATCGGATTGGCCCTATGCCGTCGAATGGCGCCGACTAGCCCCTCAACGTTGGAGAAGGAAGGATTTCTCCCCGTTTCGCTGGCGGCATATTTACCGCTGTGGACGCTCCAAAAGGTGCACCATAGTATCAAGTGGAATTGCCACAGCGACCTGCCGCTTGACAACCATGCGTGGGGGCGCTGATGCATTCTGTTTCGATTGCTCCGGCCCGGACCAGTCGCAGACGTGCTGAAGGGTTGCACATGCGGTCAATGTTGAAACGTGTACTCGCCGTCATCGGCCTGGCCGGATTGCTGGTCCTCCCGGCCACCGCAGCCTGGGCCGAGGGTCCGGTGACCATCCCCTCCGGCCAGAACATCGTGGACAACGCGAATGTCCTGGGCAACCGCAAGGGCGAGGTCCAGGATGCCATCCAGAAGCTCCTGAAGGACCACAAATACAACTTGTACGTGGTCACGGTGAATTCCTTCGACAACCCCTCATCGCCCGCAGACTGGGCCACGGCAGTGGCCACCAAGAAGGGTATGGGCAAGGCTGACGTCATTCTGGCCATCTCCACGGCCGGTCAGTATTATTTCGCACCCAATTCGGCCAGTGCGATCTATTCCAAGAGGTCAACCATTTCGTCCAATGCCATCGCGGCCAACCTGGGCGCAGGCAAGCGCGACTTTGCCCAGGCAGCCATCGACACTGCGGCCGCCGTCGGCGACGCCGCCGGCGGGGGCAGCGGCACGGTTCCTAGCGGCAACTCGGGTGCAGTCGTTTTGATCGGTGCCGGCGTTGTCGCGGCCGGCGGTGTGGGCACGTACTTGTACTTCCGTAACCGCCGCAAGAAGGGCCAGGCATCCGCAACGAGCTACGGCCCGCAGGGCGAACAGCTCGATCCCCTCGCCTCCTTGAGCATCCCGGACTTGCGGCGCAAAGCCGGGTCCCTGCTTATCGAAGCGGACGACACCATCAAATCCAGCGAGCAGGAACTCGGCTTCGCCCAAGCGCAATACGGCGATGCCGCCGTCGGGAACTTCACCAAGGCCTTGCTGGAAGCAAAGAACCATATGACCGAGTCCTTCAAGCTCCAGCAACAGCTCGATGACCACATCCCGGACACCGAAGAGCAGCAGCGCAGTTGGCTTGGCGAAATCATCCGGCGCTCGGACGCGGCCCTCGAGTCGCTGCGGGAGCAGAAGGCCGATTTCGACTCCCTGCGCGAGCTTGAGAAGAACGCGCCGCAGGCTTTGGCCACTGTTGCCGCCGGGGCGAACGAAGCCGAGGCAAAGATCAGCAGCGCGGAGCAATCGCTCAACGGACTGCGCGAGAAGTACGCAGACAGCGCACTTGGCCACGTGAGCGACAACATCACCCAGGCCAAGGACCGGCTTGCCTTCGTTCACAACGCAACAACGACGGCGCAGGAAAAGCTCGCCGCAGGTGAGAGCAGCCTCGCCGCTGTGGCCGTCCGCGCCGCGGAAGAGGGCCTGCACCAGACCAACGTCCTGATCGACGCGATCTCCAAGGTGGCGGGCAACCTCGACGAAGCCCGGAATTCGCTGGAGGGCGCCGTGGTGGAGACCAGCCAGGACCTGGCCCAGGCCAAAGCGATGATCCAGTCCGGCGAACACCCGGAGCTGGCCGGTCCGGTGGCGGGCGTCGAAGCCGCACTGGCGCAGGTCAAGGCCGAAATCCAGGGCGGAAAGATCGATCCCATTGCCACCCTGGACCGGGTGGAGAAGGCACACCAAGCCTTGGACCAGTCCCTCTCGGGAATCCGTGACCAGCAGGAACAGGCAAGGCGCGCGCAAGCCGCGCTCCAGCAGACCATCATGGCTGCCCAGTCCCAGATCAGCGCTACCTCGGACTACATCGCGGCGCGACGCGGCGGCGTTGGCCCCGAGGCCCGTACTCGTTTGGCCGAAGCCCAACGGAATCTCGACTACGCCCTGTCCATTTCCCGCAATGACCCCGTCACCGCACTGACGTACGCCCAGCAGGCCCAGTCGCTCGCTGCACAAGCCGCGCAACTGGCCCAGTCCGACGTCGATCAGTTCGGCGGCTTCGCCAACCAAGGCTACGGCCGCGGCGGCATGTTCGGTGGTGGAGGCAGTGGTGGCGGCCTCGGCGGAGCGATCCTCGGCGGCATCCTCATCAACTCCATCCTCCACGGCGGAGGGGGCGGCTGGGGCGGTGGAAACAACGACGGCGGAGGCGGAGGCTTCTTCGGTGGCGACGGCGGTGGGGGCGGAGGCTTCTTCGGCGGCGACGGTGGAGGTGGAGGCGACTTCGGCGGCGGCGACTCCGGTAGTTTCTAACTCCCAAAGACTAGGTGGGGGCCTGTTCCCCACGTAGAGCGGTACAAAAAACTGATCACTGGATTCAGTGGGCACCACTGAGCAGGACGAAAGGCAACACCATGGTTAAGCAGTCCATTTTCGGGCGGATCGCGCAGCTCGCCAAGGCGAACATCAATGCCTTGCTCGACCAGGCTGAGGACCCGCAGAAGATGCTGGACCAGATGGTCCGCGACTACTCGAACAACATCGCCGAAGCCGAGTCCGCCGTCGCGCAGACCATCGGGAACCTCCGCATGCTGCAGGCCGACTACAACGAGGACGTCAAAAACGCCCAGGACTGGGGCAACAAGGCCCTCGCAGCCTCCCGCAAGGCGGACGAGTACCGTGCGTCCGGCAACGCGGCCGACGCCGTCAAGTTCGACAACCTTGCCAAGGTGGCCATCCAGCGCCAGATGTCGGCCGAAAACGAGGCCAAGGCCGCCGAGCCGAACATCGCGTCCCAGTCGGAGGTCGTGGACAAGCTCAAGAGCGGCCTCGACCAGATGAAGGGCAAGCTCAACGAACTCACCAGCAAGCGCAATGAGCTGGTTGCCCGCTCCAAGACGGTTGCTGCCCAAACCCAGGTGCACGACGCCCTCAAGAGCATCGACATCATGGACCCCACCAGCGAGGTAGGCCGCTTCGAAGAGAAGATCCGCCGCGAAGAGGCGAAGGTCCTCGGCCAGCAGGAACTGGCAGCCTCCAGCCTGGACGCCCAGTTCAACCAGCTTGAGGACCTCGGAGAGCAGACTGAGATCGAGGCCCGCCTGGCGGCCCTGAAGTCGGGCGGTTCGAAGGCCGCTATCGGCGCCGGCGCCACCGCTCCGGCAGACGATACCGTGGACGAAGCCGACTTCGACAAGCTCTAGTTCAGCCAAGCGAATGGCCGGGCCTCCAATGAGGCCCGGCCATTCGCTTTCTGAGTGCTTTATGCCCCTACGGCGAGCCGTCCAACGATGAGCCTCATGATTTCGTTGCTGCCTTCCAGGATCTGGTGGACGCGCAGGTCCCTGGCAATCTTCTCGAGGCCGTATTCCGACAAGTAGCCGTAGCCGCCGTGCAGCTGGATGGCTTTGTTCGCCACGTTGAAACCGGCGTCCGTGGCGACGCGCTTCGCCATGGCGCACAACCTCACGGTGTCCGGGGCGCCACGGTCCAAAGCGTCCGCGGCCCGGAGGATCAGGGTCCTGGCAGTTTCCAGTTCCGTATCCATGTCGGCAATATCAAACAGCAGGGACTGCTGGTTGATGAGCGGGCCGCCAAAAGCCGAGCGTGACTTGAGATAGGCGATGGACTTCTCCAGTGCCGCCTGGCCACCTCCCAGCGAACAAGCGCCCATGTTGACCCGGCCCCCGTTGAGGCCCTTCATCGCGATGCCGAATCCGCTGCCTTCTTCGCCAAGCCGGTTCGCCACGGGGACGCGTACGTCCTCGAAGATGACCTGCCGGGTGGGTTGGGCATTCCATCCCATCTTCTTTTCATTCGGGCCGAAGGACAGCCCAGGCGCGTCCGCGGGCACAACGATTGCGGTGATGCCCTGACTGCCCGTGTCCGCGGTCCGCGCCATGACCACATAGACGCTGGAAACTCCGGCACCCGAAATGAACTGCTTGGTGCCGTTAAGAACGTAACTATCGCCGTCGAGCACTGCTTTGGTGCTCAGCGCGGCGGCATCCGAGCCGGCTCCCGGCTCCGTAAGGCAATAGCTGCCCAGCGCTTCCATGGACGCGAGCTGCGGCACCCACTGGGCCCGCTGCTCATCGTTGCCGAAAGCGTCGATCATCCACACCACCATGTTGTGGATCGAGATGTAGGCCGCGATGGTGGGGTCTGCCTTGGACAGCTCCTCGAAGATCAGCGCCGCATCCGTGCGGGAAAGGCCCGAGCCGCCGAATTCTTCCCGGACGTAGATGCCTCCCATGCCGAGGGTGCCCGCTTCACGCAGGACATCCACAGGGAAATGCTTGGTCTCGTCCCATTCTGCGGCGTGCGGCGCAATGGCCGTCGTGGCGAAATCGCGCACCATCTCCACCACCGCTTGCTGGTCCTCCGTGAGCTCAAACATTGGCACTCCTTTTCCCGGGTTGTCCGGGTTGTCCGGTTTTACTGGCCTTTTTCTAGCTATCCGCTGGGGTTTACTTGCTGACTTTGCCCATCAGGGAAGCGACAGGGCGAAGGAACAGCGGCCTCGCGAGGAACCACGCCCCCACAATCACGAGGAGGGACACGGCGAAAATGCCGAAACCAACCCAGTTGATATCGTCGCTGCCGCCATACATGTGGTTCAGGTTGCGCAGCGCCCCGGTAGCGAGGACCAGGGTGACGTGCACGATCGTGAAGAGCACGAAGTACACCATCACGGGGAAATGCACCGCCCGGGCGAGTTCGATGGGATAGACCTTGTTCACCGTGCCGGCCTTCTTGGGCCAGGCAGAGGAGGTGCGCAAACCGGTGATGATGGCGAGCGGGGCGGCGATGAAGACCGTGACGAAGTACGTCAGCAACTGCAGGGCGTTGTAGTTCACCCAACCGTCCTCAGTGGGCCAGTTCAACGATGCGTACTGGAGGGCGGCGGAAAGGGCGTTCGGGAAGACATCCCAGCTGGTGGGGATGATCCTCATCCATTGCCCGGTTGCAAAGATCACGATGATGAAGACGATGCCGTTCAACACCCACAGGGCATCGAGGGTCAGGTGGAACCACAGGTCCAGGCTGATCTTGGTTGGCGCATTCTTGGTCCGGATGAATCCCTTGTTGTTGCGGGTCCATTGGGCCGGCGGCCGCTTAGCCGTGCGGACCTGCCAACCGGAACGAACGATGAGCACCATGAAGAAGACGTTCAGGAAGTGCTGCCATCCGAGCCACGCCGGGAAACCTACGGGAGCGTTCGCCGGGAGGCTGGATGCGCCTGGAAAGTCGTGCAAGAACGACTGCACACCCGACAGGCCCGTCAACCATTTGGCAAACAAGACGATGAGCAAAAGTACGAGCAGCACGCCTGGAACCACCCAGAGCGGTTGGGACCATTTACTCTTGGCTGCTGTCGACTTTTTGGCGGGGGTGGACATCTTCTCAGACACCTCTCGGAAGAACTTTGCAATCAGGGACGCATCAAGCTAACAGGCTTTGGACCGAAGCGGCCAAAGCCTGTTACGCCGTCAGTTGGAACGGGCCTTCACGGCCTCGATGAGTTTCGGAACCACTGTGAAGATATCGCCCACGATTCCGAAGTCGGCCACCTCGAAAATGGGCGCGTCCTCGTCTTTGTTGATCGCCACAATGGTCTTGGCAGTCTGCATGCCTGCGCGGTGCTGGATGGCTCCGGATATTCCCAATGCGATGTACAGCTGCGGGGACACGCTCACACCGGTCTGGCCCACCTGGGCCGTCTGGGCAATGTAGCCGGCGTCGACGGCGGCGCGTGACGCACCGATCGCCGCGCCCAGGGTGTCGGCGAGCTGTTCAACCAGCACAAAGTTCTCGGACGAGCCCAAACCCCGTCCGCCGGAAACCACCGTCGCTGCGGTCCGAAGCTCGGGCCGGGCCGAGACGGCAGCATCGTCATTGAACTGGTCTATGATGGCGGCGCCTTCTGCTCGAGCATCGAGGGACACCGTCTGCAGGTCTGCCGTGGCTGCGGGAGCCTGGCCTTCGATCGCCCCCTGCCGGATGGTGAGGATGGGCAGCCCGCCTTCCACCACGGACTCGACGGTATAGGCCCCGCCAAACACCGAATGCTGGGCAACAACGGTTCCGTTGTCGCTGCGCACCTGCACGACGTCGGCGAGCACGCTCCCGCTTGCCCGCACGGCAAGCCGGGCGGCAGCTTCGCGGCCGTCCACCGAATTCGCGGTGAGGACGGCAGTCGGCCCGTAGGCGTGGACGGCACCACTCAGGGCATCCACGGCGGGTGACACCAAAACGGTGCCGGCGGCAGCTGTCAGAGCCGAGTAGATCCGAACCGCGCCCAGCTCACCGAGGCGCGCGACGTCGTCGTCCGCCAGCGGTGCCGAGGACACGACGACGGCGACCGGTGAGCCCAGTGTGGCTGCGGCAGCCAGCAGCCCGCGGGCGGAAGCGGCAATCCCGCCGCGGTGGGAAATTTCAATGAGTGCCAAGACGTTCGACATTTCTTTTCCTCCGTCAGACCAGGCGGTTCGCAACGAGGAACTCGGCCAGCTCGTCGGCCGCGGTCCCGTCATCTATGAGTTTTCGTCCGGCCGCGCGCGGCGGCCGCTCAACGGTGGAGACCACTACGGTGTGGCTGGCGCCCGTCGGGACGCCAAGCTCGGCGGCGGACAACGTGGTGACGGGTTTGCGCTTGGCCGTCAGGATGCCCTTGAAGTTGGGAAACCGGGCCTCTGGGAAACGCTCGGTCACAGTGATGATGGCGGGCAGTCCGGCACGGACATTGAGGGTTCCACCCTCACTCTGGCGAACGCCGCTCACGCCGTCGTCGGCGATTTCCGCGGAGATCAATGAACCCAACAGTGGCAGTTGGAGATGTTCGGCAATCATGGCGGGCACGACGCCGGCGCGGCCATCCGTCGATTCGTTGCCGGCCATCACCACGTCGAACCCGGTAGACCTCAGTGCAGTCGCCAGCGTTGCGGCCGTTCGACCGGTGTCGGCGCCGGCCAGGGAATCATCCACAATGTGAACCCCTGAATCGGCTCCCATGGAGAGGGCCTTGCGCAAGGTCTGCGTGGCGTCGTCAGGACCCATGGTCATTGCCACAACCTCGGTGCCTTTGTTGGCATCCTTGATGCGCAGCGCGGCTTCGAGGGCGCGCTCGTTGATTTCATCGACCACGGAGTCGGCAGCCTCACGGTCGAGCCGGCCCGTTGCCAGGTCGAGCTTCCGTTCCTCGGCCGTATCCGGCACTTGTTTGACGAGCACGACGATCTTCATTCAACAGCTCCCTCGATGCAAATGGCTGACGCTTGGAATCGAGAATACTAGGAACTCCTAGTATTTACCATGGAGCGAAGGACGGAATGCTAGGAACTCCTATTGATTCTGCCGGGATTCTCCGCGCCGGGCATGGGGATTCGGGCCGGCGGCAGGTTGCAGGCCTTCTTTCGAAGCGATCGATCTAGCCCTGGCGAATGCCGAGGGTGTTCCCGTCGGGATCACGGAACCATGCGCCACGGGCGGGGCCGAGCTGAGCGATGTGCCCTGTTGTGGCAAGGGGACCCTCTGTGTAGTCGAGGAACTCCACGCCCTTGGCGGCCAAGTCGCCGACCACGGCCTCAATGTCGTCCACTTCGAAGTGGGCAAGGGTGTGCTCTGTAGCGGTAGGCGGACGCTTGAAGACTGAGATCTCGCTGACGGATCCGCAACGGTACCGCACGCCGACCGGAGTCTCCCAGAGGAAGGTCAACCCCAGGATGCCGCCATAGAATTCTTTCGCCCGCTCCAGATCGGTGACCGGAATCGTCGCCACTACCATCGTCGCACTGATCATCTCGGGCCTCCTCAGGGCGGCCCATTCCGTCAGGATGAACGGGCCATTCGGCCCAAGTGTCTTCCTCCAGGAGCTGGACTGTCAACGAGGACCGGGAGTTTGAGGGTTGGTGCGTTGCACGGCCATCACCACGCTGACAAGTACCGACAACGCTATGACCACGACCATTCCGGCGAAGTTCGGCTGGAATTCCAAGGCCAGCGCCCCGTTTTCGGCTCCCCGAGTCGCGGTGAAAAGTCCCGGCAGGGTCGCCCGGGAACCCGTCGAAATGGCGATCACGCTCACTGCCACGCACAGAATGAACGCCAGGGCCAATCCGCCGGCCACGCCGTCCAGCGCTGCGCCAACTATTTTCGACACCGTTTTCATTGGGGTCCCTCCTCGAGCCGGCCAACGCGGAGCGCCGCCTGTATTCCAGTGATGAAGCTTTGTCCCCGCCCAAGAAACTACTCCGACATTCTGCCTCTCGGGGGTCGAAGTGGTTAAGATCCGTACAGATTTGCCAAAAATCAGTGTGTTTTCCGGCAATCTCAGTGTGGATCTCGGCGCTTCTGCGTGTGAAAAAACGTTTCACCCGGATCAGCCCGCATGGCCGTCTAAGACCGCGTCCAAGACCTGCTTGGGGAAATTAGGAGCGGATGTCTCCACTGCGCGCCCACATCAGGGTCGGGAGGGCGGCGAAATGGGGTTAAACGAAAGAGTCCGCCCAGACGGGCGGACTCTTTCGTTTATTTGGTTGCGGGGACAGGATTTGAACCTGTGACCTCTGGGTTATGAGCCCAGCGAGCTACCGAACTGCTCCACCCCGCGTCGCAGAATCAACTCTACCGCACATTCGAGGGCGCCCCTGACCATTCAGATGTGCGCTGCAGCACGATGGGATCTGGAGGACCTTCGGGCAGGAGCAACAGCCCTTGAGGGTGGTTATCCTCCCGTGGACTTGGCGCCGTCCTGACCTTCTTTGATTTCGGAAAGCGCTTACGACACTGCGAGTCGCGTCATTCTGGCGCCCAGAAGGCTCAAAGAAGGTCAGGACGGAGCTGGCACAGCCGTACCCGGCACATGCCCCACCGATCCCGCACTCCCCCATCCACACATCAGTGGAAAACAAAAAGATCCGGCACAGTGTTTCCACTGTGCCGGATCTTTTCTCCAGTTGCGGGGACAGGATTTGAACCTGTGACCTCTGGGTTATGAGCCCAGCGAGCTACCGAACTGCTCCACCCCGCGTCGCAAGAACTACTTTACCTGCAGGTGAATGTCAGGCCAAATCGAAACGACGTGACCTCCGTCTCCCCCGCCGGGCGGCCACCATGCACGGGCCTCCATATCAAAAGGAAGACCGGGCCAGCCCTGGTGTGAGGGCTGGCCCGGTCTTGCAAAAACCTCCAGCTAAGCCGACATCAGCCAGCTGGAGAGTTGCCTACTTACTCGGCGAAGGCGAAGGCGACGGCGAGGCCGACGGGCTCGCCGAAGGGCTGGCAGTTGCCGACGGAGCCGGGGTGGCACCAAGCCTGGACTCGGCGTCGAGCGCTTTCTGTATCGCCGCCGACAGGAGGCTCTGCTGGGCGCCGTATCCGGCGAAGTCGCCCTTGGCCAGCGCGGCCTGGCCATCCTGGATGGCCTTGTTGGCCTGATCCAGCGCAGCCTTCAGCTGGGCCTGTGCATCCGCCGTCGCAGGTGGCGTAGTAGTCCCCGGCGGAGTTGTGGTCTGGCCGTTGTTGGCCGAGTCTCCCGCCGAGGCCCCTGAGTCGCCCCCGAAGAGGATCTTCAGCGCACCGTCAAGCGTGGGGGCAAAGCCGACCTTGTCGCCGAAGGCCACGAGCACGCGTTGAAGCGTCGGATAGGAGGTCTCACCAGTGGACTTCAGATAGACCGGTTGGACATAGAGCAGGCCACCGCCGACCGGCAATGTCAAAAGGTTGCCGTTGAGCACATCGGATGCTCCCTGCCTGAGCAGGTTGAGTTCCCGCGACACTTCAGGATCGGAGTTGAACTTGTTCTGGGCCTGTCCCGGGCCTGGAACCTGGGTATCCGTTGGCAATTGGAGTAATCGCAACTGGCCGTAGGTGTCTGCCTTCACCCCCTTCTGGCTACCGGCGTCGGAATCGGCTGCGAGGAAGCCATACAGGATGTTCCGGGCGGCGCCGTTGACCACCTGTGGAATGAAGGAAGACGTCAGCTGGAAGGCCGGCTTGGTCTGGTCGGGCATCTGCAGGGACATGTAGAACGGGGGCTGCCGGACGGGATCCGTGACCGTGGGGTCATTCGGAACGCTCCACGCGTCGTTGTTCTGGTAGAAGCTGTCCGCGTTGGTCACGTGGTAGCGCCCAAGCAGCTCACGCTGGACCTTGAACAGGTCCTCCGGGTAGCGGACGTGGCTCATCAGCTGTCCCGACATCTCCGAGTACGGCTTGACGGTGGTCGGGAAAATCTTCTCCCACGCTTTGAGGATGGGGTCCTGGTCATCCCAGGCGTACAGCGTGACCGAGCCGTCATAGGCGTCAACAGTGGCCTTGACCGAGTTCCTGATGTAGTTGACCGCGCTGTTCGGCAGGGCCGCCGTGCGCCCGGAGGTCGTCTGCGAATCGGCCGTAGCGTTTCCCAGTTGCTGCTGCTGGGAGTAGGGGAAGTACTGGCTGGTGGTGTAACCGTCCACGATCCACTTCACCCGGCCGTCGACAACTGCCGGATAGGCGCTTCCGTCAACCGTCAGGTAGGGCGCAACCTTTTGCACGCGCTCACGCGGAGTGCGGTCGTAAAGGATCTGGGACTTCTCGTTGACGCCGTCAGACAGCAACAGGTCCGAGGACTGGAACTTGATCGAGTAGAGGAGGCGGTTGAACCAGTTGCCCACGTTGGGGCCACCGTTGCCGGTAAAGGTGTACTGAGTTTCAGTAGAAGTGTCCTTGCCAGCCGGTCGGTCCTGTTCGCGGTGCGGAGCGCCATCGGGGGCGCCGACCACCGAGTAGTCCGGCGAATCTTCACCGAAGTAGATGCGGGGTTGGTAGCTCGCATCGCTGCCAAGGGTACCCATGGATGGAATTCCGGACAGCAGGAAGTCCGGCTTTCCATCAACCGTGAAGGTGTTGCCCTTGGCGGCCACGACGCCGTAACCGTGGGTGTAGACGATATGCCGGTTGACCCAGGTCTGCTGGCTGGCGTTCAGCCCGTCCTGATTCAACTCCCGGACGGCGATCACGGTGTCCTGGGTCTTGCCGTTCACGGTGTACCGGTCGACGTTCAGAGCCTTGGGGAACTGATAATACGGACGGTACTGCTCCAGTTGGGAGAACGCCGAGGAAACCAGGTTCGGGTCCAACAGCCGGATGTTGGCGGCTGTCTGGGCATCCTTGGCAAGCGCCCCGGTCTTGGCATCCGTGGTGGCGTTGTAGGGAGAAACCTTGATCTTGTCCAAACCGTAGGCGGACCGGGTCATGGCTATGTTGCGGTCAATGTACTTGTTTTCCAGCGTCTGCTCAGAAGGGCGGACCTGGAACTGCTGGATGACCCAGGGGTAGACACCACCGGCGAGGATGGATGTGATGATCAGCATGGCCGTGCCGATCACGGGCAAGCGCCAACGGCCGATCACGGCGGCCACAATGAAGAGGACGGCGACAAGACCCGCGGCAACGGCCAGGATGGTCTTGGTCGGGATCACGGCGTTGACGTCGGTGTAGAGGGCACCTGCCCAGTGGCCACCGTTGTTCTGGACGGTGCTGTAGACGTCAAGCCAGAAGTTGGCCCCGAGCAGCAGCAGGAAAACGGCCCCGGTCACGGCCAAGTGGATCTGGGCGGCACGGCTGGTGAAGATGCCGCGTTCCATGAGCCGGATGCTGCCATAGAGATAGTGGGTGAGGATTCCCGCGATTCCGGCAATCACCACAACGCTCATGAGGAAACCGGTGACAAAGCCAAGGAACGGCAAAGTCATGAGGTAGAAGCTGATGTCCAGGCCAAACTGGGGATCGGCCTGGCCGAAGGGTACCTGGTTGAAGAACAAGAGCACCGATTGCCACTGGCTCGCGGCCGCGCTGCCAGCGAAGAGGCCGAACAGCACGGGGATGCCGATCATTACCACGCGTCGCACGGGCTCCAGTTGGGCCTGGTACCGATTCAGGTTGTCCCTGACCTCGGAATCCGGAGCGTAGACCGGCCGTGCATGGTAGGCAGCGCGGATGGCATAGAAGACCGGCACGAACATCAGGACGAATCCCGCCAGGAAGATCAGGATCCGGGCAAGGTTCTCCTTGAAATAGACTTCGAAGAAGCCCAACTGCTGATACCAGAGGACGTCTGTCCACACATTGGCGAAGAAAATGAATCCCACCACGGCGACGGCGACGATGATCAAAGTTGGAGTGAGTGCACCCCGTCTCCGCTGCGGTCTTCCGGGCGGGCTGGTGCTGGCTGGACGGGACAAACTCGATACCTCATCGCTGGTCGTCAGTTAACGGTCATCAGTGCGTGTGTTCGTCGGCCCCGGTGCCGGGTAGTAATGGCGGAGGCCGTCATTAGTGCCACGAGTGGCGGTGGAGCTAAGTTCCATCATCAGTCTAGTTGTTGGAGCATGTCGGGAGGCGGGACACATCCTGGCCCGAGGCGAGTCGCTCCACAGCGGATTTCGCGTCCGCGAGGGTGTCCACTTTGACTACCTGCAGCCCGTCCGGAACGTGGCCCACGACCTCGTCGCAATTGGCGGCAGGCGCGAGGAAAAGCGTGGCGCCGCCGCTGCGGGCTCCGCGCATTTTCTGGGCGATTCCGCCGATGGGTCCCACGGTGCCGTCCGGCGAAATGGTGCCGGTGCCCGCCACATGCTTGCCCCCTGTGAGGTCCCCGGGGGTGATGCTGTCGATGATCCCCAGCGCGAACATCATGCCGGCGCTCGGTCCGCCCACCTGGTCCAGGGAGATCTTGACGTCGAACGGGAACGTGAACTTGTACTGAAGCAGTACGCCCAGGATGTACTTGCCGTTTGAGCCCTTGCCCGGAGTAATGCTCACCGTCACCGGTTTGCCGTTACGATCGACGACGACGGCGGCAGGCGCGCCCGCGCCGTCGGCCAATGCGGTTTGGACGACGTTCAGGGACGTGACGGCCTTGCCGTTGATCGACGTGAAGACGTCCCCGGCCTGGAGTTTGCCCGCCGAGGCCGAGCCATCGGACAATCCTGCGACCGCAAGCTTCTGCCCGTACGGGATGTTCTCTTCCTGAAGGGCCGAAGCTATTGCGTTCTCCTGGGACGTGGTCATGGCAAGCGCGCTTTCCTGTTCGGATTGCTGCTTGGTGGTGCCCTTGGGATAGAGAAGTTCTTCGGGGTACACGGCCTTGGAACCGTCCAACCAGGCTTGGAAGGCCTCGAAGATGTTGACTGGTCCGTTGGGGCCGCCGTTGATATAGACGGTAGTCAGGTCCAGATTTCCCTTGGCGGGATACGACGCGTGTCCGGTGATGCTAATGACAGGCTTGTTGTGGTCCATGCCCAAGGTGTTGAACGTCGGTCCGGGAGATTCCACGACGTAGGGAACAGGAAGGACAGCCGCGGCGATTCCCAACACAATGGTCAGGGCCCCGGCGACCAACATCGCGACGTACCGGCCGTCGCGGCGCCGTGCCGGTGGGGGCGCGTCGGGCGCTTCCTGTACCGGCTCCTGCGATGGTGCGGTGTCCCGCTCCGGGGAATGGCCGTCCGATGTCGGGACGTCCTGGGAGTTGGAGGGGCCGAGAGGCTTTCCGGGTTCCCCGGCAGCTCCGGGGCTCGGCAAACTAGTCAATGAAGGACCTCTCCGCGCCGGGAACCGTGTGTCCGACGCTACCGTTTCGACCCCCTCAGCGCGGAGGCCGGTAAACATACCAACGATCCACCCTACTTGCTGTGCCTGCCAGTCGTGCTTTGCCTAGAGCGAACGACGCGTTCTTGAGGCAGACAGCCCCCGGGCATCGCGGTACCTTGAAAGTGATCACCAGTCACACCGACGATCGGCGGCACCATGACCTCCAACCCCAATACCCCCTCCAATGGAGACGATTCACCCGTGGATCCCTTGGCGGAAATGCTGAAGAACCTGATGGGCGGGCAAGGCATGGGCAACATCGACCCCGCCGAATTGGCAAAAGCCGCAGGGCTGCCGAACGACCCGAATATGCTGCAGCAAATGTTCGCCCAAGTGCAGGCCATGATGAGCTCCACTTCCGAGGGCCCCGTCAATTGGCAGCTTGCCCACGAGAACGCCCGCCGTGTTGCCGCCGCCGGCACGGATCCGTCGGTGAATGCCCTGCAGGCCCGCGAAGTCGACGAAGCGCTCCGCCTCGCGGAACTTTGGTTGGATCCCGTCACCGATCTTCAGGCAACGGGCCTCATCGGCCGCGCCTGGTCCCGGGCTGAATGGGTGGAAGCCACCCTCGCCACGTGGAAACGGCTCACTGAGCCGGTGGCCAACAGCATCGCCAATGCCCTGTCGGACGCCCTCACCCAGCAGATGCCGGAAGAAATGAAGGCCATGATGGGCGGCACCTCGTCCATGTTGCAGAACATGGGCGGAGCCATCTTCGGCATGCAACTGGGCCAGGCCATCGGGGCCCTGTCCGCCGAAGTGGTCAGCTCTACCGACATCGGCGTTCCGCTCGCTGATCTCGAGATGGCATTGCTGCCGGCCAATGTGGCGAAGTTCGGCGAAGGCCTGAGCGTCCCGGTGAATGACGTGCGGTTGTTCCTTGCGGTCCGCGAAGCCGCGCATGCCCGGCTCTTCGTGCAGGTTCCATGGCTGCGCGGACATCTCCTCGGGGCCATCGAAGCCTACGCCCGAGGCATCCACATCGACTTGTCCCGCGTCGAGGACCTCGCCCGGGACCTCGATCCCGGCAACCCCGAGGGGATTCAAGAAGCCCTGTCCCAAGGTGTGTTCACGCCCGAGCGCACTCCCGAACAATCGGCTGCCCTGGAGAAACTCGAAACTGCCCTGGCGCTGGTTGAGGGCTGGGTGGACGAGCTCACGGCTGCTGCCACCGAGAATATGCTGCCATCCGCGGTCGCACTCCGCGAGACTGTGCGGAGGCGCCGCGCCACGGGAGGACCCGCCGAACACGCGTTCTCCTCGCTGGTGGGACTCGAGCTGCGACCGCGGCGCCTGCGCGAAGCCGCCGCGTTGTGGGCCGCGCTGAAGGACGAACGTGGAATCGCCGGCCGCGATGCCATCTGGCAGCACCCCGATTTGCTCCCCACGGCACACGACCTCGACGACCCGGCGGGCTTCACCGAACGGCGCCGCCTGGCTGAAGCCAGCGAGACCGAAGTGGACGACGCGCTGCAGAAGCTCCTCGAAGGTGGTTACGACGCTCCGAAGGATGAGGAGGACACAGCGGACAGTCCGGAGGCTCCGAAGCCTGAAGACGGAGATTCCCCTGACGACGCGGAGCCCGGAGAGCCCAAAGCCTAGCCGCTCCTGAATCGCCTAATCGGCGTCGGCGTCCCAGCCCGCGGCTGGGGCACCGGCGCCTTCTTCATCCGGGCCAAGCCCCCGCGACGTCGCAAAGGCGACGCCTTCCAGGAAGGCCTTTGCCCGCTGTGTTTCGGGGTACGCCTCCAGCAAACGCCAAAACGCGGCGTTGTGCCCGGCCACCAGCAGATGCGCGAGTTCGTGGAGCAGCACATAGTCGATGACCCACTGCGGCATGGGCTGGAGCTTGTCCGAAAGCCGGATGGTCCCGTCCGCCGGAGTTGCCGACCCCCACCGTGACTTCTGGTTGCTCACCCAGCGGACCGACGTCGGGATGGACCGTCCGCCCAGATACTTTGACGATAGTTCCGCGGCATGGGCGGCAAGCGCTGTGTCGCTTGCGGGTCTCCTCCTGCCGGCACCGTGGGCGCCCCGCTCCCCCTGGCGCTTGAGCTTGTCCAGCATCCGCCGGACCCATTCGCTCTCTTGTGCCTTCGTGAAATGGGCGGGAATCGCGACGACGGCGTTCCCGTCCTCCCAGAATGCTGCCACGGTACGGCGGCGGCGGGCTGAGCGACGAACGACGACGGGCGACCCGTCGTCGGTGGTCAGCGGCAAAGCGGGCTGGCCCGCGGCCCGCGGCACTAGGCGGACCCGTTCTGGACGAGAACTGCCAGCACGGCTTCGCCGTATTTTTCCAGTTTGGAGGGCCCGACACCGGCGAGTTTCGCCAGGTCCTCAAGGGACTCCGGCCGGGCCTCGGCGATGGCAGTCAACGTCGCGTCCGTGAAGACCACATAGGCCGGAACCTCGTTGCTCAGGGCCTCTTCCTTCCGCCATTGACGCAAAGCCTCAAAGGTCTGGTCTTCGTACGTGGGCGGGCACTGGCTGCAGCGACCCACTTTGCGTTCGGCGCCGGTGGCGAGCATCGTGCCGCAGACCCTGCACGACGCCGGTGCCGCCGCCTTGCGCCGTGGCGTGGCGCGGCTGCGCGCGCTGGCTCCGAGCACCGAATCCGGGCGAAGCCCGTCGAGGAAGCGCGAGGGCTTGCGATTGGCACGGCCACCGGGCGTGCGGGCCGTGGACCAGGACAGGTTCAGGTGCTCGCGTGCCCGCGTGATCCCGACGTAGAGCAGGCGGCGTTCCTCGTCCACGCTCTCGGGAGTGTCCGCGAAGGAAATGGGCATAAGGCCCTCGCTCAAGCCCACCAGGAACACGGCATCCCATTCCAGGCCCTTCGCGGCGTGTAGCGATGCGAGCGTCACGCCCTGGACCGTTGGTGCGTGCTGCGCAACCGAACGTTCCTGGAGTTCGTTGACGAATTCCATCAACGTGAATTCCGGCCCGCGGCTGGCGGCGAGTTCGTCCGCAAGCGCCACGAGCGCTGCGAGCGATTCCCAGCGTTCGCGGAGGGCACCGCCGCTGTGCGGGGCGGCATCCGTGTAGCCGAGCGAAGCCACGATGTCGCGGACCAGTTGGCCGAGCGGCTCCTTCGCGGAATCCTCGGCTACGGCACGCGTGGCGGCGCGCAACTGCAGGATGGCGTCCCGGACCTCCTTGCGCGCGAAGAATCGCTCGCCGCCCCGTAGCTGGTAGCCGATGCCCGCCGAGGCAAGAGCTTGCTCGTACGCTTCCGATTGTCCGTTGGTGCGGAACAGCACGGCAATCTCGCTTGCCTTGGTGCCGGCGTCGATCAATTCCCGGATCCGGCCCGCGACCACCGCCGCCTCGGCCTCGTCATCGGGGCACTCCATGAACCGTGGCTCCGGTCCGGCCGGACGCTGGGCAAGCAACTGAAGAGGTTTGGCCCAAGCGGCGTCGGCAACCGTTCCACCACTGCGGCGGGACCCCAGGAGATCGTTGGCCAGCTTCACCACTTGGGGCGTGGAACGGTAGTCACGAACGAGTTTGACGACCGTCGCCGAGGGGTACTGGCCCTTGAATCCCAGGAGATGCTTGGGAGAGGCTCCCGTGAAGGAGTAGATGGTCTGGCTGGCGTCGCCCACGACGCAGAGTTCGTCGCGGCCGCCAAGCCACAGTTCCAGCAGCCGCTGTTGCAGCGGGGAAACGTCCTGGTACTCGTCCACCACGAAGTGCCGGTACTGCTCGCGGACCGTAGCTGCCACTTTCGGGTCTTCCTGGAGGATGCCCACCGTGATCAACAGGACGTCCTCGAAATCGATCACGTTGCGGTCCGTCTTCACGTCCTCGTAGGACTGGAAAACCCGGGCGACGGCTGTGAGGTCGAAACCCCCGGGAGTGCCGCGGCCATGTGCGTTCTCGAGGTAGTTGGCCGGCGTCAGCATGGAAACCTTCGCCCACTCGATCTCCGCCGCGAGGTCACGGATGGAAGCACGATCGGTACTCAGCCGAAGCCGTCGCGCGGCTTCGGCGATCATGTTCGCCTTGTGGTCCAGCAGGTTCGGCAGGACACCGCCGACCGCCTGCGGCCAGAAGAATTGCAGTTGCCTGAGCGCTGCGGCGTGAAAGGTGCGTGCTTGGACGTTTCCGACGCCTAGATCCCGCAGGCGGCTGCGCATCTCGGCGGCGGCCCGGGAGGTGAACGTGACGGCCAGGAGGCGCTGCGGGCTGTAGACACCGGAGTGCACACCATAGGCAATGCGGTGCGTAATCGCCCGGGTTTTTCCCGTCCCCGCTCCGGCGAGGACGCACATGGGCCCGTTGAGGTTGCTGGCGACTTCCCGTTGCTCGGCATCAAGGCCGCCGAGAATCCGGTCCTCGAGTGAAACGGTGTCGCTGAAAATGCCGTCTGTCACTGCTGGAGGTCCTCGATGACGCCGCCGTACCAGTGCTCGATCAAGGAACGCGCAATCGAAAGCCTCGTGGAGATCGTGATCTCGCCGCTGAGCACGGCTGCCTGGAGTTCCGCGCGGCTGAACCAGCGCGCCCGGGTGACCTCGACGCCGTCGGGCCGGGCCTCGACGTCGTCAGTTGTTGCGGTGAACCCGAGCATAAGCGAAGCCGGGAACGGCCACGACTGCGAGCCAAGGTACTGGCAAGCGGTGACCCGTACACCCACTTCTTCCCCGATTTCGCGAACCACGGCCTGTTCGAGCGATTCCCCTGGCTCAACGAAGCCGGCCAGTGTGGAGTAGTTCTTGGCGTCAAGCGGCCCACCTCCACCGAGGAGAAGCCTGCCGTCGGAACCGACCACTGTGACGATGATGGCCGGATCGGTCCTCGGATAGTGCTCCGATTTGTCCCGCGGGCACCGCCGGACCCAGCCGCCGGCTTCGATTTCCGTGGGAGTTCCACACTGCGGGCAGTGGGTATGGGTGGCATGCCAGTTGGAAATCGCGCTGGCCTCGACAAACAAGGCTGTGTCCAGCGCACCAAGGCGGGCGGCTACCTCCCGGAATCCCGCCCAGGAGCCGTCGGCCGGAAGGCCCGCGGCTCCAGGCGAAACCGGCTCAGCAGGCACAAAGAGGACAATTGGGGTTTGCTCCGGGACGGAGGAAGCAGCAAGGGTCCGGCCGAGATAAATGGCAGTGAGCGGTCCGCCGGCGGCCTGGAGGGATTCGAAGAGCGGCGCGGCGTCGCCCAGCCACAGCTTGTCGCCCAGTACGAGCGCTTGGCGCTGCGACACCACCATGGCCTTGGCCGAACCCGAGGAGATCACTTCGTCAAGCATGCCCGGTTTCAGGCGTTCGGCAGATCCGCGGTCAACCATGGCAGGGCGCACCGGAAGAACAGTGTCAATAAGGTGGTTTGCCGGCGCCTGGAACTCGGTGAAACTCATGTACCTACCGTACTGACTCGCACCGACAATTGACATTTGGATCTTTCAGCGACGCATGCCCCTGGATCCGGTTTTCCAGCGGATCTGAAGACTCGCCGCACTGCATCGCTGCCAGAGGCGCTTGTCAATCTACCGTGGAAGACGTGAGAAGAACACCGTTCGAACTGGCCGCTGTAGCTACTGCGGCGGTGCCCGGCCTGACGCCGATGGCTGCCGCCTCTGCCCCGGATGATGCTGCCGATTTCGATTCGGCGCTCCTGCTGGACTCCGAGGGCAAACGGTGGCGTGTCCGTTCGCCGCGCCATCCGGAAGCCAGCGCCCGGCTGGAAACCGAATTCATGATCCTGCGGGCTTTCGCGCCGGCGATCCGGGCCGAGCTGCCCTTTTTGATGCCCACTGTGGCCGGAACGGTGCGCCAGGGCGCGCTGAGCACCTTTGTTTACGCCCACTTGGCTGGGGCCACGCGCAGCATCGAAGAGTTGTCCACCTGCAGCGATGCCTTGGCCAAGGAGATCGGTGCGGCGTTGGCCGCCGTGCACGACCTCCCCCAATCCCTCGTCAATAACGCCGATCTTCCCAGCTACACGGCCAACGAATTCCGCCAGCGCAAGTTGAACGAGCTGGACCAGGCCGCCACAACGGGCAAGATTCCGTCCTCGCTGCTCCGTCGCTGGGAGCATGCGCTGGAGGACGTGGCGCTCTGGCGCTTCAACCCGTGCGTGGTCCACGGGGACCTCCATGAAGACAACCTGCTGGTCGACGGCGATAGCGTGACGGCCGTGACGGGGTGGACCGATCTGCGCATCGGCGATCCTGCCGATGACTTCGCCTGGCTCGTGGCGTCAAACGAACAGAAGTTTGTTGAGTCCGTCCTCCGGCACTACACGGAAGCCAGACGGGATACACCTGACAGCCACCTGCTGCGACGCTCGGCACTTCTTGCCGAATTCGCCTTGGCCCAGTATCTCGTCAAGGCCTTGGCGGCCGGTCACAGTGAGATGACGGCTGAAGCCGAGGCGATGCTTAAATCCCTCGCCGACGACATCGAGGAGCAAAACGCGTTGGCGGCCGAGGATTCCGAAGCCGCTGCGGAGCGTGCCGCTGCGGACGGGCTGGCGGCACCGGCAGTTGTCATTGCTTCCGAAGCCAAGGCCCCGGCGGGCGGCCCGGCGAAGCCCACGGTAAGTATCACAGCCATCCCGGAGCCTGCTCACGACGACGTTCCCGAGGTTCGCCCGGAGACGGCCGCGGCAACGCCGTCGGTCACGGTTGAACCGTTGGAGGCCGCCGCCTCAGACGAAGCCGCCGCTGAGCCTGCGGGAGAATCAGCGAACGGGACCGCCTCGACGACGGAGACGGCGTCCGAATCCGACGACACGTCGACGACGGCCCTCCAGGTAGTGGAGCCCGCGCCACTCCAGGACGCCAAGGACCGTTAGTCCATCGTGGTCTAGCTGCCGTGGTTTCGGTTGCCTATTTGTTTCGCTTGCCCAGCGCGGAAGCGATGATCTCCTCCAGTTCCTCCGCGGTGCCCAGGTCGTGGGGCCTCACGACAGAGTCGTCGGCAACGTAGTAAAACGCTGCACTGACCTGCTCCAACGGCACACCCTTGAGGCGCGCCCATGCCAGGCGGTAGACGGCCAGTTGCACGGCGCGGGTCTTGAGTTGCCTGCCGGCCGGGCGCTTGCCCGTCTTCCAGTCCACCAGTTCCCATGTGCCGTCCGCCCCGCGGAACACTGCGTCAATCCGCCCGCGCACCACGACGTCACCGATCCTTGTTTCCACGGGAACCTCGACGAAGGCCGGGGACCGGTGTGCCCATTCTGAATTGCTGAACGTCGCCACCATGTCATCGAGTCCATACGCTTCGTCGATGTGGGAATCGGAGCCGGGTGCTTCGTCGAGATCCAGCATGCCGGTGGTTCCGTAGTATTCCTCCACCCAGGAATGGAAGGCGGTGCCTTTGCGCGCCGAGATCCCGGGTTGCCGGGGCACCGGGCGCCGGAGCTGGGCCAGGACCGCAGCAGGATCGTCTCCGAGATCGACGAACATGGACGCCGAGATGTGTCCGGGCAAATGGACGTCTTGGACGGGTTTCCGCCGCAACTGCCTTTCCAGCAACAGTTCCGCTTCGGCAGCCCAGCCGGCGGCCGTCCCGCGGAGGGACGTCAGCGATGCATCCATGACAAGCGGCGAATCCGCCCGTAATCCTTCGACTGCGTCCCTGACCCGGATTGCCGCCGCCTCCATGGCAGCCCGCCGGCCCGGGACCAAGCGGAGCCGTTCCCCCGTGCGGGGGTCACTCGGGCCCTCAAGCGGATCGTAGGGGAAGACCGCCACCTCCGTTCCGACTGTCAAAGGGCTCTCCGTGGGCAGCGCGTCTTCGCTCAGGGACTGGGGATGAATGGCAGCGGCCGATGCCCGGCCGGTCTCGCCTCCTGCCCCACCGGCAAGGCCGGCCAGCTCGGCAAGGAAAGGTGACGTCTCCGCAATGCCTGCCCGGGAACCATTCCACGCGGCGCTCGATGCCCACAGGACGAACTTTGCACGGGTATAGGCAACGTAGGCGAGTCGCCGCTCTTCGGCCTCACCGTGGTGCTGGACTTCCGATTTGAAGTCCTTTTCGGCGTCCAGCCAGCCCTTTTGGTCCGGCTGGTCCAGATCCCATTGAGGGAGGTCCGCCCGGTCGCCACGCAGGGGCCATGGCAAGGCAGCGGTACCGCTGCTCCACCGGGAGTCCCTGTTGCTCGGGAAGGCCCCGGCGTTGAGGCCGGGGACAAAAACAACGTCCCATTCCAAGCCTTTGGACGCGTGGACTGTCAGCAACTGCACTGCCTCGTGGTTCACCTCTGCGTCGGCCATGTCCAGTCCGCCTTCTTCCGATGCGGCCGCTTCAAGCCACCCCAGGAAGGCCAGGAGATCAACCCGCTGCGAAGTCTGCAGGAAACCCGCCGCGGCATCATGGAATGCGTCCAGGTTCCGGCGGGCCTGGTGGATGCTCGTCCCGGGCTTGGCAGCGACCTCAATGTCCAGCAGCATGGCACGTTCCACCTCGCCGATCAGCGTGCTCAGATCGTCTCCGATGAACCCCCGCAGGTTCCGAAGCTCCGCAGACAGCCGGCCAAGACGGTCCAAGGCCGCCGGGCTGAGGGAGCGTCCGTGACCGGAAGTCCACCCTGGGCGGGGCAGGAAGTCCAGCGCCTCCACAAGGCTGGCCGCATCAGTAATGTCGCTCTCCACGACTGTCTCCATCGGGCTTTCGTCCGCGTTGGAGGCATCGTCTGCAGTGCCGCCGTCTCCCGAGCCGCCGTGTGATCGCCGCCTGGCAAGGAACTGGGACCAGTCGCGGAAGGCCATCAGATCAGCAGTTCCGATCCGCCACCGGGCGCCTGCCAGCAAACGCATCAGGGCATCGGAACGGCCGGGATCTGCGAGGACCCGGAGCGCAGCCACGAGATCGACTACTTCAGGGGTGTCGAGGAGCCCTCCGAGGCCGACTATTTCGTACGGGATACCCTGGACCTCGAATTCACGCCGCAAGCACTCCATCTGTGCCCGACGGCGGCAAAGCACTGCCATGGTGGGGGAAACCGGCGTACCGTCTGCCGCGGTTTCAAAGACTGTTCGGCGGTAGCGGCGGACGTCCCGGGCAATCGCTGCGGCTTCGTCTTCGTCGGTGGCAAATCGTCCGAGAACAACGCTGCCGTCCGCCGCTGCCGGGCTCGGCTGCAGTGGAGGTACCGCCACAGTACTCTCTTCGGCCCTCGAGCCGGGGGCTCCCTCACTCGCGGCCGCCTTGTTAAGAGGCGCGGCAATGACGTTGGCGGCGGCCAGGATGTTGCGCCCGTTCCGCCAGGCAGTGGTCAGATACGAGGTGGGTGCCGTGGCAAGGGATGCCGGTCCCAAGCCGTCTTCCACCCGGACGGGAAATTCCTGGACAAAGTGGAACAGCTGGCCGGCCGAAGCACCCCTGAAGCCATAGATGGATTGGTTGGGATCCCCTACCGCCGTCACGGCATGCCCTCCCCCGAACAGGCGGGAGAACAAGACAAGTTGCGCGTGTGAGGTGTCCTGGAATTCATCCAACAACACAACCTTGTAGCGGGCCCGCTCGGTGGCGGCCGCCAGGGGTATGTCCTGGGCAATCTTCGCAGCGAGCGCAACGAGGTCTCCGAAATCGAGGACGCCGCGGTTCCTCTTGGCCTCTTGGTAACGCCCCACCATGTCCGCGACGCTGGCCCTGGTCCGCAACATGGCGCCTAGATCGCCGGCAGCTTGGGTTGGGTTCTTTTTCGCGGAGGACATATAGGGCAATTGGGCGAATTCGGACACCCGGTCCATTAACCAGCCCTGAACTTCGGCGGGTTCGCGCAAGTGTTCGGCGCACTCGCCGGCCAACTGCATCACGGCATTGACCAACGTGGACTTGGCAGCGGTGAAGTGCTCATAGTCGCCGTCGTACGCTTCGACCACTTCGCTCGCAAGCTGCCACGCCTGGGCGCCGCCAAGCAGGACCACATCGCGCTCGATACCCAAGCGCAGGCCGTAGTCGGACACGATACCGCTGGCGTAGGAGTGGTAGGTAGACACTTTGGGTTCAAGCTCGTCGGAGCCTGCAACCCCCTCCGGGAAGCCGTACTCCCCGTTGTCCGAGGATGCGATGCGCTGCAGGGTGGCCAATTTCGCGCGGATGCGGCTGGCCAGCTCCCCTGCGGCTTTACGGGTGAAGGTGACGCCAAGGACCTCTTCGGGGCGAACCCATCCGTTCGCGACGAGCCACACGACACGGTCCGCCATGGTGGCGGTCTTGCCGGATCCAGCGCCGGCGATGACCAGCCGGGGGGTCAACGGTGACGCAATAATGGCGGATTGCTCTTCCGTGGGACGGTTCCGCTCGCCGAGGATATCGGCCAATTCGCCGGGCGAGAATCGAGGTTCCGGCAGTACGGCGGCTTCTTCGGAAGCCTCTCCGGCTTCGATTCCGGCGAGTGTCTGGACGGTCATTCGGTGACCTGCTTTCCCCTGGCGCACAATGGGCAAATATCGGGCAGTCGGCAGCCGTGGCCTCCGTGGCTGCCTTTTGAGGGATCGTGGCGTGCTTCGAAGCTTGCTCCGGCCATGAGCACGGCGGCCTCACTGACGAGGTCCTGCGCCCAGTTATCTCCCGGATCCAGGGGCTCTTGCGCTTGGACCACGGGCGTCTTCGTCTTGGTTCCCAACTGTGCCAGGACTGCACCGCCCGGAAGCCCCGGAACAGGGAGGTCCTGGAACGCCCCGTGCAACACGGCCGCCTGATACGCACCGAGCTGGGGGTGCGTGGCGAGTTCGGCTTTGCCAGGCTGGCGTTTGCCGGTCTTGAGGTCGACAATCACCAGCCTGCCCTCCGTATCTATTTCCAAACGATCCACTTGTCCCCGAAGCACGGCGTTCCGGCCAGCATCGGGATCCTCGGCACCGTGGCCCAGGCGCACTTCCGGCAGCGGAACCTCGAAGTCCGCTTCGACCGCCGCCAGGCTGCGGCCCTCGCTCCGCATGACAAGGACGTATTGGGCGAGTTTCCGGACCATCTGCTCTGCCCGTTGGAAGTCCAGCCTGCCTTCCCAGTTGTCCTTCATGCCCAGGGTGGGCCAGCGACGCACGAGCTCCGCGACATACTCGGCGCCGGAAGCTTCGGGCAGTTCCTGGGCAATCGCATGGACCAAGGTGCCCAGGCTACGGGCAAAGTCGGTAGCGGCTTCGCCACCTGCCGCTTGGACAAACCAGTCCAAAGGCGATTTGTGCACAGTTTCGACCTTCGAAGGAGAAACGTACACGGTGCCTTCCGCCGGCACTACCGGCGCGTCGCTGCTGAGCGGTGCCAATCCCCACCAGGAATCCGGATGCGCCCCCGGCACTGCAGGCGACGCGGTGGCGAGGTGTGCCAGCACGCGCGCGGCTTCGGCGGCGTCCTCGGCCACGCCCGGTCGGGCAAGCGCGGCGTCGTCCGGCTGAACCCGCTGCCTCAACTCGGCCACCAAGGCACGCAGGGTCATGGGCCGGCCAACCGGCGTGTACTCACGTTGGTACTGCCCCGGTTCCATAGGCGCCACATAGTCGAGAAAGGCAGACTGCTGCTCGTCTTCCGAAGAAACCGCGGTGCAGATGAGGACTTCCCTGGCACGCGAAACGGCTGTGGAGAAGCTCCGCAGTTCGTCGTAGCGGATATCCCTCAGCCTGCTGAGGGGCCCGCGCTGCAAGGCGTGTTCAACTCCATGCTCCACGGCATCGGCAAACAAAGTACTGCCGAGGAGCTCACCCCGGAGCCTCGTATTGGGCCAGACTCCCTCCTGCAGCCCCGCCACGATGACCACGGCCCACTCCCGCCCGGCCGCGCTGGCCGGCGTCATGAGCTCCACCGCTTCCTCCAACTGGGCCCTGGCGGCAAGGGTGTCCATGGGGAGTTCCTGGCTGAGGAGATATTCCAGGAACTGTTCGGGACCGGAGCCGGGAAGCTGGTCGACATAGCGCTCGGCGGTGTGGAACAAGGCCATCATGGCGTCGAGGTCCCGGTCCGCGCGGGCGCCGGCAGCGCCGCCGTCGAGCGCCATTTCCGTCCAGCGTGAAGCCAGCCCCGTGGCTTGCCACAACGCCCACAAAACCGTCTCCGCGTTGGCTCCGGGTTCGGCGGCTGCCGAACGTCCTGCCGCGATCATGCGGGCCAAACGCCGGGCCGAACTACCCTCGATGCCCAAAGACCCCAGCGCCCCCGGCTCCAGCAACGCTTCGACCAGCAACGCATCGCTGGACCGTCCACCACCGCCCAAGAGCTCCTCCCGGCGCAAGGATTGGCGCAGGCGGCGCAACTCGATAGCGGTAGCTCCGCCGATCCTCGACGTGAGAAGCGAGACGGCAGACTCAGGCGTCAGATTGGCGGCGTCCAAAACCACCCCGTACACCTCGAGCAGGGGACGGACAGCCACTTCGTCGCGGACAGCGGAATCCGCAACGGGGACACGGACGGGGATTCCCTGACCGCTCAGGTACCGCTGCAGTTGCGCCAATTGCCCGCCGTTGCGCACGATCACTGCGATGTCGCCGAACTCGTAGTTCCCGCGCAGCTGGGCTTCGAGGATGCGTTGTGCCACGTAGCGCAATTCATGGACTGTGGAGGGCAGGACATGTGCTTCGACCCGGCCCGCGGCTTGATTGGCTCCGGAACGTGCCACCTCCGCCGATGCGGGAAGTGGGTCCAGGCGCCGGGCCAGCTGCCCTCCCGCGCGCTGCGAAATACGCGCAGCCACGCCCGTCCACGCTTTTGCGACACCGGGCAGGTGCCGGTGGGTGTGCCATAGAGGAAGCTCCCGAACGACACCTTCAAGGCCGCCGAGAAGCCGCGGGAGTTCGGCGACGAGGTCCGGACGGGCACCGCGGAATCCCTGGACCACGGTGTCCGGGGAGGACGCCACCAAAACGTCCTTTCCTTCGGCGATGTCCGCGAGCAGTTCAAACACTGCGGGATTTGCCTCTTGGACGTCGTCCACGAGTATCAACTGCAGCCGCTCGCGCTCAGCCGCCAGGAATCCGGGCGAGTCCTGGAAGATCTGGCGCGCGGCGGTGATGATTCCGGCCGGGTCGAAGGCTTCCGGCATGCGCAGGTCCAGGACGTCGCGGTACTCCGAATAGAGGTCTGCGGCGGCTATCCAGTCCGGCCTGCCGCATTCGTAGGCGAGCGACGTAAGATCGTCCGCCGTGCGGCCGGATTCGATGATCCGGTCGAAGAGCTGCCGGATCTCCTGCCGGAAGCCACGCGTGGGCAGCGCGGCGGACAAGTCCTGCGGCCAAGGAAGTTCAAAACCCGGCCGGGCGTGCCCCTCCAGCAGTTCCTTGATGATGAGGTCCTGTTCCGGCCCCGAGAGCAACTTGGGCGGCCGCTGCAGCGGCAGCACGCCCTCGGCTTTGGCTCGCCGGATCAGGTCGAAAGCGTATGACGCCCAAGTGCGCGCCGGCGTCGTACTCAAGCTGCGGTCCAAGCGCCCCGTAAAGGTGTCCCGCAACGCCGACGCCGCATGCCGGCCGGGTGCGAGAATCAGGATCCGTTCCGGATCCACGCCGTCACGCTGAACCCGCCGGACGGCGGTTTCCACCAGCACAGTGGACTTCCCGGTGCCGGGCGCCCCTGGTATCAGGACCGGCCCGGATCCGTGCGGGAGCCCGACGACGGCGGCCTGGTCGGCGGACAACTCCGGCGCTGCGTAGTGGACCTCGCGCGGCGGAAGCAGGCGCAAGCGGGCAGGCGCTTGCCGCGATGGTGCTTGTCGCGATTGTGCCTGCCGTGGCGCCGTCGTTGCTTCCTGCGTTGTTGCTTGAGGTGTCGGTGTTGGACTCACACGGTCATTTCATCATCGGGTACCGACAATTTATGGAGCTGACGCTCGAGTTGCTCAGAGATCGCATCGATACTGTCGAAGTCACGGTCCGTCGGGGCCCACCGGGCGAGGGTCAGGTCAACGCGCCAGCGGCCTTCGCCGATCCGCAGATACTCCGCGTAGGCGCCGTGCAGCGGCGTTCCCTCGTCCAAGTAGTGGTGCAGCGCTTCCGACTCAAGGCCTGGGGGCGCCTCGCCACTGGCACGCAGTACGCGCCACCAAGCCACGGTGCTTCCGTGGTGGCTCATGACCGATCCGATCTGCCGGGGACCGCCCGAGCCCAGAAGCTCGGCAACATCCCCATAGGACACGGCAACGCCGGGCGGCATGAGATCCACGACGGCCAGCACCGCCGTCACAAACTCCATCCGCATGCCCCCAGCCTATCGGCATGGGCCGCCGGATCGGCGCAGAAGGAGTGTCGCTCCGGTTCTTGTCGGAGGGCGCCGGTAGCGTTGAAGCATGAGCTCCTGGAATACCCTCCCCCGCGCCGCGTTCGACCTTGAGACCACGGGACGGAACTCCCGTTCCGCGAGGATCGTCACCGCTTCGATCACCGTAGTGGACGACGACGGCGGCGTCATCAAGGAACTCGAATGGTTGGCGGATCCTGGTATCGAGATTCCCTTGGAGGCGAGCGAGATCCACGGCATCACCACGGAAAAGGCGAGGGCCGAGGGCCGACCGGCAGCAGAAGTGACGCGCGAAGTTGCCGCCGCACTCCAGGAACTGTTCGACGACGGCGTGCCGGTCATTGCGTTCAACGCGAGCTATGACTTCACGGTCTTGGCCGCCGAATCCGCCCGCTACGGCGTGCCGCAACTGAGCCGTTTCCCCGTGCTTGACCCCTACGTCATGAACAAGCAGGTCGACCGGTACCGCAAGGGCAAGCGGACCCTGACCGCTTTGTGCGAGGAATACGGGGTGAACCTCGATAACGCCCATACCTCCGCTGCGGACGCCCTCGCCACCTTGCGCGTCCTTGATGCCATGGCCGGCAAGTTCCCGAAGCTGCAAATGCCCGCCTCCAAGCTGCATCACCTCCAGGTTGATTGGGCAGCCGCACAGGCCGCCGATTTCCAGAGCTACCTGCGCAAGACCAAACCAACGGCAGTCATCGAAGGCAATTGGCCGGTTCTTCCCCCGGAAGATGCCAGCCGCGGAGACTTCTAAGGCTTCCGGATTTTCAAAACGCCCGTCCACGTACCGGACGCTTTTCCGGCGTCCGCATGATGGGACGCACGTCACATCGCTGTTGCTGCCTGAAAGCCAGCTGGACGTCAGTCACGAATTCCCCACGATACCCGAGTGACGCGGCACCTCAAGGGCACTTTCAACACTTCGCTGAATTTAATTCGGAGTTTCCGGGAATCGCACGCCTTATCGTCGTCAATTTATGGCTGAATGAGTGGATGACATAATTAAGTTTGGCGGGTCGAGTTCTGATATTGCGGCCCAAGCCTGCTTTGGCTGCGTTCCCCGCCCGTCTCGATACGAACGCGTGTTCCCCGATGAAAGTGATTTGCTTGATGAAAATCAAAGCCCTGAAGTGGTTCTCTGCTGTCCCTGTGGCTGCAGTTCTCGCCGTCTCCCTGGCCGCCTGCGGTGGCGGAGCGGGCAGCACCAGCAGCGCCTCGCCGACCGACGCCCTCCAAGGCAGCGACCAGAAGACGCTGGACAAGTACACCACCAAGGACGTCACTCCGGTGGACAAGATCGACAAGTCCAAGCTGGGCCTGATCACCGACGGCACCCTGCGCGTCGGCACGCTCTCGGACGCCCCGCCGAACATCTTCATCGATCCCTCAGGCAAGTTCACCGGCTATGACAACGAACTCCTGCGCGCCGTCGGCGCCAAGCTGGGCCTCAAGGTCGAGTTCGCCTCCACTGACTTCTCGGCGCTGCTCTCCCAGGTCAAGAACAAGCAGTTCGACGTCGGATCCTCCTCGATCTCCACCACGGACAAGCGCCGCGAGACCGTCGGCTTCACCAATGGTTACGACTTCGGCTACATGGCCGTCGTGACCAAGACCGACTCCAAGGTCAAGGGCTTCGCGGACCTCAAGTCCGACGTGCGCATCGGCGTCGTCCAGGGCACCGTCCAGGACGACTACGTCACCAACACGCTCAAGCTTGAGCCCGTCCGTTTCCCGGACTACAACACGGTTTACGCCAACGTAAAGAGCGGCCAGGTTGACGCTTGGGTCGCCCCGTCGCAGCAGGCAACCGGCCGGGTCAAGGACGGCGACAACACGAAGATCGCCGAAAAGGTCGTCAACACCCAGAACTTCACTGCCTGGGCCGTGAACAAGGACAACCAGCCCCTGATCGACGCCCTCAACTCCGGCCTTGACGCCGTGATCGCAGACGGTACCTGGACCAAGCTGACGGCCGAGTGGTACAAGGACCGCCCGACCCAGGCGGAGCAGACCCCTCAGGGCTGGAAGCCGGGCAGCAAGGCCGTCCAGATCCCGGCCAAGTAACCCAGGCGTTCCATGGATCTCCAGGAAATCCTCAAGCAACTCGGTGAGACCTTCCTCGATTGGAAGGCGATAGGCGAAGTCATCCCCAAGATGTTCGCCGTCGGCTTGCCGAATACCATTGTCTTGGCCGTCACCTCGGGCGTGATCGGAACTGTGCTCGGCATGGCGCTCGCCTTGATGGGGATCTCCCGGAACCCCGTGGCCCGGTGGATAGCCCGCATATACACCGACGTCCTTCGTGGGCTGCCGCCCGTCCTCACCATCCTCGTGATCGGCCTCGGCTTCGGCCCCATCATCCGTCAGCTGAGCGGCTCCACGAGCCCGTATCCGTTGGCCGTCGCGGCGCTGTCCCTGATGTCGGCGGCGTACATCGGCGAGATCTTCCGTTCCGGTATCCAGAGTGTTGACAAGGGTCAGCTAGAGGCAACACGCGCCCTGGGGTTCGGCTACGGCCCTGCCATGCGGCTTGTGGTGGTTCCCCAGGGCGTCCGGCGGGTCCTGCCGGCGCTGGTCAACCAATTCATTGCGTTGATCAAGGAGTCGTCGTTGGTCTTCCTCCTTGGCTTGCTCGCCTCAGAGCGCGAGATCTTCCAGATTGGCAAGGATGCGGCCTCCACGAGCGGAAATCTGTCGCCCTATGTAGCGGCAGCAATCTTCTACCTGGCGCTGACCATTCCATTGACGCACTTCGTGAACTGGATTGACCGCCGTCTCAGGACAGGACGGCCGGAAAAGAAGGAACCGGACGAGGCAGCCGCCGTCGTCGGGAAGGGAGCCCAGGCATGAGCGAATTCGCTTCAGGAACACTGACGGCCAAGAACATCCACTTGTCCTTCGGGTCGAACCATGTCCTGCGCGGCATCGACCTGCACGTCGAGAAGGGCACCACGGCTTCCGTGATCGGCCCTTCCGGCTCAGGGAAATCCACGCTCCTGCGCGTTATGAACCGGCTCATCGAACCCGAGCAGGGCGACATTTTGCTCGATGGCCGTTCGGTACTCAAGGACAACCCGGATGAACTGCGCCGGCGGATCGGCATGGTCTTCCAGCAGTTCAACCTGTTCCCGCACAAAACGGTGGCGGAGAACGTCTCCTTGGCCTTGCGGAAGCTCCGTGGCATGTCCAAGGAGCAGGCACGGGAAGACGCCTTGGCCCAACTGGACCTCGTAGGGCTCAAGCACAAAGCCGACGTCCGGCCAGCCAACCTCTCCGGCGGACAACAGCAGCGAGTGGCCATTGCCCGCGCGCTTGCCATGAAGCCCGAGGTGATGTTCTTCGACGAGGCAACATCGGCCCTGGACCCTGAACTGGTCAAAGGCGTGCTCGCGCTCATGACCGATCTGGCCAAGGGCGGCATGACCATGGTGGTGGTAACCCATGAGATGGGCTTCTCAAGGAACGTCTCCGACACCGTGACGTTCATGGACGCAGGCGTCGTCGTAGAGACGGGTTCGCCGGAACAACTCTTCACCGAGCCGCGGACCGAGCGCCTGAAGGGCTTCCTTTCGGACGTGCTCTAGGCCTTAGCAACGGGGAATCCCCGGCTTTCGGACGAAACACCCCTCGTGGTGAGCCGTCCGAAAGCCGGGGATTTTTCGTGGCCGGAGCTACTTCCCGGCCTTCACCTGAAGGACAGTCAAGGCCGCGGCATCCACTGAGTCGCGGAATCCAGGATCGGTCTGCGCCCGTTGCAGCACCTGGGCATACATCGCCGGAACTGAAGCAGTGTCCGCGCACAGAACCATGGTGCCGCCCGCCCCGATGAAATTCGTTGCCCTGTCCCCCATGCTCCAGGGCGACAGCTGCACGGCATTGCACAGATCATCGGACACGATGACGCCGGTGAATGCTGCGTCCGTCCGCAACATGGTGCGCATGATCACCGATGAAAACGGCGCCACATGGTCGGGATCGATCTTGTCGTAGTAGGCGTTCGAAATCATGACCCACCGGAGTCCCCGGTCGATCGCTGCCTTGAACGGCATCAGGTAGGGATCCGTCCGGGTGGTTTCGGTGTCGTGGACGTTCGCGCTGACGTCGGTGTTCAGGCTGACGCGCCCCATTCCCGGAAAATGCTTGACCACCGGCGCCACCCCTGCGTCCCGCAATCCGTCCGCCATCGCGTTCCCATGCTCGGACACCGCCGCCGGATTGAAGCCGTATTCGCGCTTGAACGCCCCAATGGGCTTATTCGAGGGTGCAAATTCGGGGCTTGGCACCGTATCCAGTACGGGTGCCAAATCAACATTCACTCCGGCCTGCAAAAGTTGGGACCCCCAGTTCCGGGCGTCGGCGCGAAGTTGTTCCGGGCTCGAATTCCCTTGGTCCAAGGCCGCGGGAATAGGCAGGAACCCGGGTCCCCGGAGCACTTGAACGGAGCCGCCCTCCTGGTCCGTCGCGACGGACAGCGGCAACCCACGGCTTGCAGCCGGCGAAATGGCCGCCCTCAGCTTTGCCACAACTGATGCCGTCGCCGCGACGCCAGCCTGGCTTCGTCCGGCCAGATAGATATTGCCCACGTGGTTGTTCAGGAGGTCAGCCACCGCGCTCGAATCGCTTCCGTCGGCCTTGGCCGCCACCATGAACAACTGCCCTACCCTTTGTTCCAGGGTCAGGCCCGCGAGCCGCTGTTCCGGCGTCGGGTGTGGAGGCGGCGGCAAGTCAGTGGGCCCGGCAGGAGTAGCAGAAGCAGGCGGCGATCCCGCGGGCGGCGAGCTGGAAAAACCAGGCGTCGGGACGGCCTGTGGGGCGGTTGGCGTGGCGGGCGGGTCCCCGGCCGCCACCAAACCGCCGTCAGCGGTATCGGCATGCGCAATTCCGGCGAATGCCCCGGCCATCAGGGCGAAAAAGATGAACAGTGGAATTCTGGACGGCTTGAGCAGATGAATCATCGCCTTGTCGATTCGATCGTTGCCCACAGCCTGCTCCCCGGCCGGCAGTGGGCGCAAGGAACAGGCTGCAAAGCATCGGAAAAGCGCCGTAGGTCAGGCAGCGGCCTCCGCGGCCGCCTTGGCCGCAGCGGGAAGGGCGTCGAAAATCCGGTTCATCGCGGCATCGTCGTGGGCAGCGGAAAGGAACCACGCCTCGAAGACCGACGGCGGCAGGTAGACACCGGAGTCCAGCATGGAGTGGAAGAACGGTGCGTAGCGGAAGACGTCCTGGGCCTGGGCGTCGGCATAGTTGTGGACTCCGTTGGCCGACGTACCGAAGGCCACCGAGAAAAGGTTCCCTGCGCGCTGGATCGAGTGGTCCACGCCTGCGGTGTCCAGCGCCGATGAGAGTGCCGCCGAGAGTTCCAGCGAGCGGGCATCCACGAAGCTGTAGACCTCCGGCGTCGCGAGCGTCAGGGTGGCGACGCCGGCGGCCATTGCCACAGGGTTCCCGGACAAGGTTCCTGCCTGGTACACCGGGCCAAGGGGCGCAAGGTAATCCATGACGTCGGCACGTCCGCCGAGCGCCGCCGTCGGCATCCCGCCGCCGATGACTTTGCCGAAGGTCAGCAGGTCCGGCGTCCAGCCTTCCTGGCGGCCTGTGAGGCCCCAGTAGCCCGCGTAGCCGGTGCGGAAGCCGGTGAGCACTTCGTCCAGGATCAACAGCGCGCCGTGTTCGCGGGTGATGCGGGACAGGCCTGCGTTGAAGCCGTCGTTCGGCGTGACCACGCCCATGTTGGCGGGAGCGGCTTCGGTGATGACGGCAGCGATGTTGTTGCCGTGCGCAGCAAAAGCGGCTTCCACCGCACCGAGGTCGTTGTACGGCAGGACGAGGGTTTCAGCGGCGGCAGCTTCGGTGACACCGGCTGAACCGGGCAGAGCCATGGTCGCAAGGCCCGAGCCAGCCGCGGCGAGCAGCCCATCGAGGTGACCGTGGTAGCAGCCGGCGAACTTGACGATCAGGTTGCGGCCAGTGAACCCACGGGCCAAGCGAACGGCGGTCATGGTGGCCTCGGTGCCCGTGGACACCATGCGGATGCGTTCGACGGCGGAGACGCGTTCCTTGACGATCGCGGCGAGGTTTGCCTCATCGGGCGTCGAGGCACCAAAGGACAAACCGCGGTCGACGGCGGCATGGACGGCGTCGAGGACTGCCGGATGTGCGTGACCCAGGAGCGCCGGACCCCATGAGCAGACGAGATCGACGTATTCGCGGCCATCTGCGTCGGTGAGGTAGGGACCCTTCGCCGAAACCATGAACTTCGGGGTGCCGCCGACGGAGCCGAAGGCGCGCACCGGAGAGTTGACGCCGCCGGGCATCAGGGATCGGGCGCGGTCGAACAGCTGGTCGGAGACAGGGGTGTTTGAAGTCATGGTGTCCATTCTTTCAGGGATTCGAGACGGTTCAGGCACCGAAAAAGTGGGCTCAGGCGTCGGCAAGCTGCTCGGCCACCAGTGGGGCCACCACAGTGCCGAAGAGTTCGATGCAACGCATCATGGATTCGTGGGGCAGGGTTCCGTTGCTGTATTTGAGGTCGAAACGGTCAACGCCGAGGTTCCGCTTCAGCAGGACGATCTTCCGGGCGACCGTTTCCGGGGAACCGACATACAGGGCTCCTTCGGGTCCGCACATGGCGTCGAACTCGCCCCGGCTTGCCGGTCCCCAGCCGCGTTCCGCGCCGATGCGGTTTCGCTGGGCCAGCCAATGCGGGAAGAGTTCCTCCCGGGCTTGCTCGTCGGTTGGGGCAACATAGCCAGGCGAGTGCGTGGCAATTTGCTGCATGGGGTGCCCGTATTTTTCCATTGCCTCGCGGTAGAGCTCCACGAGCGGGGCAAAGCGGCGCGGTTCCCCGCCGATGATGGCGAAAATGATGGGGTAGCCGTATTGCGCGCAGCGCAACACTGATTCTGGAGTACCGCCCACACCGATCCACGTTGGCAGCAAGTGGTGTTCCAGCGGCGGAAAGACGCTCATTCCGTTCACGTTCGGCCGGGTGCGGCCTTCCCAATGCACCGGCTTCTGCGCCCGGACCTTGTCGAAGAGTTCCAGCTTCTCCTCGAACAGGACTTCGTAGTCGGCCAGATCCAGGCCGAACAGCGGGAACGATTCCACGAACGAGCCGCGGCCCAGCATCACCTCCGCACGACCATTGGAGAGCGCGTCAACGGTGGAGAAGCGCTGGAAGACCCTGATGGGGTCGTCGGAGCTGAGCACGGTGACGGCCGAACCGAGCTTGATCTGCGATGTCCGGGCTGCCGCGGCCGCGAGGAAAACTTCGGGCGCCGAGACGGCGAAGTCGCGCCGGTGGTGCTCCCCCACCCCAAAGGCGTGAAGCCCGACGGCGTCTGCCAGCTCCGCTTCCGCCAGCAGCTCCCGCAAGACCTGGGCATGCTGTTTCGGGTTGCCGTCGGCGTCCACCCCGGCGTCACCGAAAGTATTCAGCCCGAGGAGGATCTCCGCGGCTCCGACAGGGGCCGTGGAAGTGGAAGCGGTATCGGTCATCAGGACTCCTTAAGCCAGCCGGCAAGTTCGGAGGCCCAGTACGTCAGCACCATGTCGGCGCCGGCCCGCTTGATGCCGAGCACGGATTCTGTGATGGCGCCGCGGCGATCGATCCAGCCGTTCGCGGCGGCCGCTTCGATCATGGCGTATTCACCGGAGATTTGGTAGGCCGCCACGGGTACCGGGCTCATGGCTGCGACGTCGGCGAGGATGTCCAGGTAGCTCATGGCCGGCTTGACCATCACCATGTCAGCGCCTTCTTCGAGGTCGAGTTCCACCTCGATGATGGCTTCCCGGCGGTTGGCGGCATCCATCTGGTAGGTCCGGCGGTCACCCTTGAGCTGTGAGTCCACGGCTTCGCGGAAGGGGCCATAGAAAGCGGAGGCGTACTTCGCCGCGTAGGCCAGGAGCGCGGTGTTCTGATGTCCGGCCTCTTCAAGGGCCTGGCGAATCACGGCGATCTGGCCATCCATCATCCCGGACGGCCCTAGGACGTGGGCACCGGCGTCGGCCTGCGCTACTGCCATTTGGGCGTAGATTTCGAGGGTGGCGTCGTTGTCCACGTAGCCGTTGGCGTCCAGGACACCGCAGTGGCCGTGATCGGTGAATTCGTCGAGGCATACATCGCCCATGACCACCAGGTCATCGCCGACTTCTGCGCGGACGTCGCGGATGGCCTTGTTCAGCACGCCGTCGGGATCCAGGGAAGCTGTGCCGCGGGCATCGCGGACTGCCGGAACACCGAACAGCATGATTCCGCTGACACCCAATTCCACGGCTTCGGCAGCGGCGCGTTTGAGCGAGCCCGTGGTGTGCTGCACGACGCCGGGCATGGAACTGATCGGAGCCGGTTCGCTGAGTCCTTCGCGAATGAAGGCGGGCAGGATGAGGTCGGCGGGAGCCAGCCGGTGTTCGGCGGTCATCCGGCGCATGGCGGGGGTGGTGCGGAGCCGGCGGGGCCGGTGGTTTGGAAAGCTCAACTTTCGTTCCCTTCGGTGTCGAATACGGTGCGTAGGGCGGCCACGATGCCGGCGGGTGTGGGTTCCTTGGCGGTTGCCGCGACCGGGATGCCGAGGGCGGCCGCCTCTGCCGCCGTCGAGCGCCCGATCGCAATGAAGCGGCAATCCCGCAGCGGCGCCAATGAGGCGTGGATGCGGCGGGCAGCGCTGGGTGAAGCGGCGACGACGGCGTGGAGCCGTCCGCCGGAAAGCTCGGCCTTCGCGGCTTCCGGGGTGAGCTCCGGCGCCCCGGCCCCGCCCGCGTGCCAGCCGTTCGCTGCTGCCAAGGCGGCAGTCAGCCGGCGTTCGGGGGCCGCAGGGTAGTCCACGGTGTGGTAGGCCGTCACTGCCTGGACCGAGGCCCCCTTGGCTTCGATACCGTCCAACAACATCGCGTCGGCAATGTCCGCTTGGGGCAACAGAACGTTGGCCGGGCCTGTCGGCCAGGCGGAGACGAGTCCTGCGGCCGACTGGACGTCCTCCGGCGCGAGGTCCACCGGAATGCCTTCCGCCTCGAGGACCCGCCTGCTCGACGGACCGATCGTCGCGATCCGGACGGACTCCGGAATCAGCTCCTTCAGCTCCAAGCGCCGCTCTGCTGCCTTTTCCTTCAGGGCGCGCACAGTGGTGATGCTGCTGACCACCAGCCAGCTGTACGCTCCCGCACGGAGGGCGTCCAAGGCGACCTCAAGGGAATGCTGGTCGCGGGCACGCTCGAAGTCGATCAACGGCAACAGGAGCGGCTCCGCGCCGGCTTCGCGCAGGGCGCTGACCAGCGGGGCGGCACGATCCGGGCTGCGCGTCACAAGAATCCGGGCGCCTTCAAGGACCCGGGCCTCTCCCGACTTCACCGCGCTGTGCCGTCCCATGGTCTCCTGTTGGCTCCGGTTATCGGGAAGCTGCAAGATCTGTGATGTCCGCGGCACCCGCGGCAAGCAGGAGCTCGGCGACTTCGATTCCCAGCAACGTGGCGCCCACCTCAGTGAGCCCGTCCGTGGCTTTTTTCTCACGCACCGACTTACTCCCGTCCACAGCGCAGACGACCGCTTCCAGGTAGAGCATGCTGCCCTTGCGGTAAGCGTAGGCGCCCACGGGCGCAGCACAGCCGGCTTCGAGGCGGGCCAGGACGGCCCGCTCCGCAGTGACGGCAAGCCGGGTGTCTTCGTCGTTGAGCGCGGCCAGGGCCTGGGCGAGTGCCCCCTGGGAACCTTCACCGGAGCCGGACTGCCCGGGTGCGTCGGCCGTGCGGCACTCGATCGCGAGTGAACCCTGTCCGGGGGCAGGAAGCATGATGTCGGTCTCAAAGAACTCCGTCACGACGTCGAGCCTGCTGATCCGTTCCAGTCCCGCGGAGGCGAGGACGACGGCGTCGAGGTCGCCGGGTGCGTCTTCTGCATTCCCGGCGAGCCCCGGAACACGGCCCAGCCGGGTGTCCACGTTGCCGCGGATGTCCACGACGTCGAGATCCGGGCGGGCGGCGCGCAACTGGGCAGCGCGGCGCGGCGATCCGGTGCCGACCCTTGCGCCTGCTGGAAGATCCACCAGTTTGAGCCCGTCACGGGCGCACAAGGCGTCCCTGACGTCGACGCGCTTGGGCGTTGCGGCGATGGTGAGTCCGAGTGCCGCACCCGTGGGGAGATCCTTCAAGGAGTGAACAGCAACGTCGCACGCGTTCTCCAACAGCGCGTCGCGAAGCGCGGCGACGAACACCCCGGTGCCGCCCATCTGGGACAGGGAACCCGTCCGGACATCGCCTTCGGTCTTGATGCGCACCAGTTCAACGGGAAAGCCACCGACGGCGGCCAGCTGGTCCGCGGCCTGCTGGCTCTGGGTGAGCGCGAGTTTGCTCGCGCGGGTACCGATCCGAACGGTCATTTCGCGCTTTCTCCTGCGGGGTAGGCATCGTGTCCGGTGCCGACTGTGGTGTCCGCACCCGCAATCGTGGGCTTCTCTCCGCGGAAGTTGGCGCAGCAGCCCGGACGGCAGATGTCGTACCACGGGCCCAGCCCGGTCATGGCGGGGCGATCGGCGATGTTGTTGGCCACCGTCCGCTCGCAAATGAGGTCCACCAGGCCGGAAACGAACTTGCGGTGGGTTCCAGGCGTGGGAACCCGTGTTGCGGCGAGCCCGAGGTTCTTGCACGTTTCCAGGGCCTCGGTGTCGAGGTCCCAGGCCACTTCCATGTGGTCGGAGACGAAGCCAAGGGGTACGATCACGACGCCCTTGATCCCTTGGCCAGCCAGTTCCTCGATGGCATCGTTGATGTCCGGCTCAAGCCACGGAACGTGCGGGGCGCCCGAGCGGGACTGGTACACCAAGGACCACGGCGCGGTGAGCCCGGATTCGGATTCAACCCGCCGGACAACTTCGGCGCCGGCAGCCAGGTGCTGTGCCACGTAGGCCGAGTCCTGCTCGAAGTCGCGGGGCTCGCCGTCCGAACGTCCGGCGGCCTCGGCGTCACGGGTCGGAATGGAGTGCGTCGCGAACAGGATGTGCACCGGCGCGCCCTGGAGGCCGTCCGCTGCCAGTTTCTCCTGGACCTCAGCAAGTCCTGCAGCCGTTCCTTCCACGAAGGGCTCGACGAAACCTGGGTGGTCGAAGTACTGGCGTACCTTGTCCACTTCGAGTTTGCCGTCGAGGCCGGTCTCGGTCAGCGCGATGCCGATGTCCTCGCGGTACTGGCGGCAGCTGGAGTAACAGGAGTAGGCGCTCGTGGTGACCATCAGCAGCTTGCGGTGGCCGGCGTCGTAGGCTTCCTGGAGCGTTTGCGGGATGTAGGGGTCCCAGTTGCGGTTGCCCCACAGCACGGGCAGGCTGATGCCGCGCGATGCCAACTCCGCTTCGAGGGCGGCCTTGAGGTTCCTGTTTTGCTGGTTGATGGGGCTGATGCCACCAAAAGCGCGGTAGTGGTGGGACACCTCTTCGAGGCGCTCATCCGGGATGCCGCGGCCACGGGTCACATTGCGAAGGAAGGGAATGACGTCGTCCTGGCCTTCCGGCCCGCCGAAGGAGGCGAGGAGGACGGCGTCGTACTCTTTGGGAGCCATGCGTCCGGCCTCGGTGACGTCATTGACCTCGGTGAGGCTGGCCGGGCCCGCGGAGTGGCGGCCGCTCACGCGAGGACCTCGGCGATCTCCGCGGCGGTGATGCGGCGGCCGGTGTAGAACGGGATTTCCTCGCGGACGTGGTTGCGGGCGTCGGTGGCCCTCAGGTGGCGCATGAGGTCCACCAGGTCAACGAGTTCGGGTGCTTCCAGGCCGAGGATCCACTCCCAGTCGCCCAAGGCGAAGGAGGACACGGTGTTGGAGATGACCTGGGGGAAGTCGCGGCCCAGCATGCCGTGATCGCGCAGCATCTTTCCACGCTCTTCGGCCGGCAGGATGTACCACTCGTAGGAGCGGACGAAGGGGTAGACGCACAGCCAGGTGCTGGGCTCGACGCCGCGGGCGTAGGCCGGAACGTGGTTCTTGGCGAATTCGGCTTCGCGGTGGACGCCCATGGCGGACCAGACGATCTCGGTGCCTGCGAAGAGCGCGCTGCGGCGGATGTCGCGGACGGCCTGCTGCAGGGCCTCAGGCTTGGCGCCGTGGAGCCACACCATGATGTCGGCGTCAGAGCGCATGGCGGAGACGTCGTAGCTTCCGCGGAGGACCACGCCGTCCTCGGCGAGCTTGGCAGCCAGCTGCTCGAAATCCTGCACAGCGTCGGCGCTGCGCAGGACATCGCCCGACCGCTTGAACACGGTCCACAGCGTAAAGAACTGCTCTTCGGATTCGGCAGTTTTAGTGACAGATTCGGCAGAAGTGTGGCTCATGGTACAAGTCTGCCCCGTCGATGCCGCTAAGTCGAAATGCATCACTTCTACAAGACGTAGAAGTGATGCATTTCACAAAACTGCGTCGATTTGCGCAGAGGTGTCCGCAACCACGGCGGCCAGGCCGTTTCCGGCGAGCCAGCCTCCCACCACGGTCAAGCCGTCGGCTTCGGAGCAGATGCGGCGCACTTCGGCAACGCGCTGTTTGTGACCGACGGCGGCAAACGGCAAGGCACCCGCCCAGCGGACGACGTCCCAATCGAGCACGTCTTCGCGGACAATCGGCACGGTCAGCAAGGTCGAGGCGTCGCGGAGCGCAGCGTCGAGCAGAGCATCGTCATTGAGTGAGGCGACGGATTGCGCGGCCGCCGATCTAGGGGCGTCCGCCCCTTCGGCGCGCCCATAGGACAGGCGCAGCACGTGCGTACCGGGTCCGGCTTCTTCCGCCAGCCAGTCCCATTTTGCCGTGGCATGCGTGAGCGCCTTCGCCTCGATCCCGGCGGTCTGCGGGGCGACGAGAATGCCGGTGCCGCGGGGACGACGGTCCAGTTCAGGCACGTCCACCACCAAGGTCACCAGGCTCACCAAGGGACCCGCGGCGTGGCGCAGCGCGGACAGCTCCGGAAGCGCCCCCTCCAGCAACCCGACGGCGGCCGGACCGTCGAGCGCCACCACCAGCCGCGCGGCGTCGTACGTTGTGCCCACAGCGCTGGCCTGCCAACCGCTTTCAGTGCGGCTGATCGCATCCACGCGGGCGCCGGAAACGAGGGCGACGCCCTGCGAACGCAGCTCCGCCACGAGGGCGGAGACCAAGGTGTTCATTCCGCCTTTCAAGCCGCCGACGGCGGATCCGGCCTTCGCCGGTCCGGTCCCGTTTTGCTTTGAAGCAGTTTGTCCTGAACCGGCTGCGCGCTGGCTGGCCACGGCCGCGGCCAACGATCCGTGCTTCCGCAATGCCGCGCGCAGGCCGGGGGCCACCATGTCGACATCGAGCAGTCCCGGATCGGCGGAGTGCACACCCCCGACGACGGGTGCGACGAGCCGTTCGAGCACCCGCTTGCCCATCCGCGCCCGCACCAAGGTTGCGACGCTGGTGACGTCGGCAGAGCTGCCCACCGATGTGGGCAAGTAGCGGTCAAGCGAGGCCCGCAAGGAGCCTGCGAAGCCCAAGGAGCGGCGGACCTCGGGGTCCCAGGGATTCGCGGGAATTCCGAGCACCCCGGTCTTGGGCAGTTCCTGCGGGCCATCCGGCAACTGCACCCAGGCACCCCCAGGATGCGGCGCCACGATGTTGCCACCGAGCCCAAGATCGCGGGCTAGATCGGCCACGGCCGTGGAGCGCATGGCGAATGACTCGGCTCCGCTGTCCAGCCCAAGGCCGCCAACAGTGTGGCTTCCCACGCAACCGCCCCACGCGTCGCTCGCTTCGAGCACGGTGACACCGAATCCGGCCTTGGCCAGTCCCCGGGCAGCGAGCAGGCCGGAAATGCCGCCGCCCACCACGACGGCGGCAAGGCCGGCTGCTGAATGCCCGGGAAGTGCGTGTTCGGACCGTGTTTGCTCGGACTGCGCGTGCCCGCGGCTCATGTTCGCTATCCTGCCGGGATCGAGTGGATGAGTTCCACTACCCGGGTCAGGACCGCGGGGTCCGTCTCCGGGGGCACGCCGTGGCCGAGGTTCAGGACGTGGCCCGGGGCCGCGGAACCTGCTGCGATCACCTCGCGGACATGGGCTTCCAGGACCTCCCACGGCGCGGAGAGCAGCGCGGGGTCGATGTTGCCCTGCAAGGGCACGGTGCCGCCCAGCCGTCGGTTTGCCTCGTCAAGGGGCAGCCGGTAGTCCACGCCGACGACGTCCACGCCGACATCGCGCATAGCGACAAGCAACTCGGACGTTCCCGTACCGAAATGGACCAGCGGCGCGTCGAGGTGGCGGACGTGGTCAAGGGCGCGGGTCGAGGCGGGAGCAACGTACTTGGCGTAGTCGGCCAGGCCAAGAGAGCCTGCCCAGGAGTCGAACAGTTGCCCTGCGGAGGCGCCGGCTTCCAGTTGCGCCCGCAAGAACATGCCGGAGGCGTCGGCTGCCCAATTGGCCAGGGCGGTCCAGGTTTCCGGATCGGCGTGCATCATGGTGCGCGGACCGAGGTGGTCGCGGGAAGGCTTGCCTTCCACCATGTACGCGGCGAGCGTGAACGGCGCGCCGGCAAAGCCGATCAGGGGCGTGGTGCCGAGCTCAGCGACCGTCAGGCGCACGGCCTCGCGGATCGGTTCGAGGGCTTCCCAGGTCAGCTGCGGCAGGGCTGCTACGTCAGCGGCGGTGCGGACCGGCTTGTCCAGGACGGGCCCGACCCCGGGGACGATGTCCACGCCCACGCCCGCCAGCTTGAGGGGGATGACGATGTCGGAGAAGAAGATTGCCGCGTCGACGTCGTGGCGGCGAACCGGCTGCAAAGTGATCTCGGAGGCGAGTTCGGGACGCAGGCAGGAGTCCAGCATCGCCACGCCTTCACGGACTTTGAGGTATTCCGGCAACGAGCGGCCTGCCTGTCGCATGAACCACACCGGACGGCGGGACGGCTTGCCTCCGCGGTACGCCTGGATCAGCGGGGAGTCTGCGGTGCGGCCATCCATCAGCGGGTGGCTTGCATCAAGGCTTGAGGCGGCGGTGCCGGAAGTGCCGTTGGCCGGCACAGAATGAGGCAGTGCGGAGCTGGAAGTCATGCCTTCGATTGTGCCGAAGATCGGGGCCAAAAGATAACGACAGCCTGTCCCCCACCATCCGTGGTGACGGGCATCACTCCCGGCAGTGCGGAGAACCACTGACCCGCGTTGTTCTACATGGCGCCGAAAAAGCTATGATTGCTTTGCTGTGGTTCTTTTCTCATTGGTGGCTACACACGCCGACATCGATCTTGAGACCGTCGCTCAGTTGAGCAACGGTTCATCCGAGGTTGCCTCGTCCGCCTTGGCCGATTCCCAACTTGTCTCCGGCGCCGTGGTCCTGGCCACCTGCAACCGCTACGAAATCTACGGCGAAACGCCGCACGCAGAGAACCTCGAAGCGGCCCGCTCGGCACTCGTCACGCAGATCAGTGGCCTGAGCGGACTCAACGAGCAACTCGTCTCACGGGCCTTCAGCACCCGCACCGGCCCTGAGGTCAGCAGGCACCTCTTCGCCGTCAGCGCCGGACTGGACTCCGCCGTCGTCGGCGAACGCGAAATCGCCGGCCAGGTGCGTCGCGCCCTCATCACTGCCCAGCACGAAGGAACCGCGAGTTCCGGGCTGGTCCGCTTGTTCCAGGCCGCTTCCAAGACGGCCAAGGACGTCGGAGCCCAGACCGCACTCGGTTCGCGGGGCCTGTCCATCGTTTCAGTTGCGCTGGACCTCGCCACCGACCTCTCCGAGAATGCCGACTGGAGCACCAAGAAGGTAGTTGTCTTCGGGACCGGGGCCTACGCCGGAGCCACGATGTCGCTGCTTCGCGATCGCGGCTGCACCGACGTCTCCGTCTACTCGTCTTCCGGCCGCGCCGAGGCTTTCGTAGCAACCCGCGGCGGAACCGCGCTCGACGCCGAAACCCTCCCTGCCGCCGTCGCTGCCGCCGATGTCATGATCGGTTGCAGCGGATCGGACACCCGCGTTGAGGCCGAAGAGCTCGCCAAGGTCCGCGCTGTGTCCACCCAGACCCTCATCGCGATCGACCTCGCCCTCACCCACGACTTCGACCCCGCAGTGGGCGAGCTCGACGGCGTCGAGCTCCTGACGCTCGAATCCGTGCGGCTCGCGGCGCCCCAGGAACAAGCGGAGTCGCTGGCACAAGCGAGCACCATTGTTTCCGGCGCGGCAGAAGCCTTCGAGCAGGAGCGCGAAGCCCGGTCCGTCGATTCGGCCATTGTGGCGCTGCGCCGACACACCATGAACGTGCTCGACGCCGAGATGGAGAAAGTCCGGGCCCGGCACGGCTGCACCGCCGCGGCCGAAGAGGTCGAGTTCGCGCTCCGCCGCATGGTCAAGCAATTGCTCCACATCCCCACGGTCCGCGCACGCGAACTCGCCGCAAACGGCCAGCAAGACGAGTACGTGGCCGCGCTCGAGGCCTTGTATGGCATCCAGGTGGAGCAGCCGGCTGCGTCACCCGCAGCAGAGTGCCCCGTGGACCACCGCCAAGCACCTCAGCAGGCTGAAAGCGCCTAGCTTCCGCGACCCCGCCCTAGGCGAACGCGTTGACGCCCGTCATTTCGGCAGACACGGCCCACAGCTTCGTTGCGGCTTCCGGGTCCACTGCGTGCGCATCCACTCCCTGGTACCGGGCGAGCGGCGAAGCCGGGTCCGTGGGCTTGGCAATGTCGCAGTCTTCGCAATACACCCCGCCCATGCCTGCCAGGGCCGGGGACGTGGCTGCCCAGGTGGACGTGGCGGCTCCCTGCTCCGGAGTCTTGAAACCCTCCCTGACGTTGCCCGCGTCGTCCATCCAGCCCGCCGCGACCATCTCTTCGCGGGGCAGGTAGCGCTGGAGCTCGGTCATGATGCCGCCGGGGTGGACCGCGAAGGCCCGCACCCCGGAGGAGCGCCCCAGACGGTCAAGCTCGACGGCGAACAGTGCGTTGGCCGTCTTCGCCTGGCCGTAAGCCTTCCATTTGTCGTAGCCGTTCTCGAAGTTGAGGTCCTCGAAACGGATGGGCGAGAGTTTGTGCCCCGTGGAGGACAAGGACACGACGCGGGCCGAGCCGGCAGCTGCCAACGCGGGCCACAACGTGTTGAGAAGCGTGAAATGGCCCAAGTGGTTGGTGGCGAATTGCGATTCCCAGCCCGGACCCACACGTTGTTCCGGGCTGGCCATGATCGCCGCGTTGTTGATCAGGATGTCCAGCGTTGGGTTCGATTCCAGGAAGCGTGCCGCAAAATCCTTCACTGCTTGCTGATCGGATAGATCCAGGCCCTCCACGGTCACTTTCGCCAGGCCGGCCGCGTCGAGGACCTCCTTGGCCTGTTCGGGACGCCGGGCGGGAACCGTGACCCGGGCGCCAGCGGAGGACAACGCCCTCACCGTCTCCAGGCCGAGCCCGGAATAGCCGCCCGTGACAATTGCCGTCTTACCGTGAAGGTCCAACCCCGCCACAACGTCAGATGCCGTGGAGCCATGGCCGAAGCCCGATCCGATGGGATATTGCGGTGTGGTCATGGATTCCTCGCTCATATCGGGACCTTTCGTGTTCACGGGCGTTGTGGGGTCAGTAAACCGGCTTGTTTGGCTCGACGTCGTGCACCCACGCCAGGATCCCGCCGTCGAGGTGGCTCACGCGTGTGTAGCCGGCACGCTGTGCAGCCGCGAGCACAGCCGCGGAACGGGTACCTCCCTTGCAGTGGAAGACGATCTCTTTGTCCTGCGGGAGTTCCGTCCAGGCCTCTCCCGCCAGGATGCGTCCCTGCGGGATGAGCACCGAACCGTCGATGCTCACAATCTCGTGTTCACCGATCTCGCGGACATCCACCAATTCGAAGTCGCGTTCCCCTGCTGCGCGGGCTTCGAGCATTCCGGAAAGTTCGGTGGGCGTGACGGTCGGAACCGAGTCGCTTGCGGGCGCAGGGGTGATGCCACAGAAAGCCTCATAATCGGTCAATTCTGTGATCGGCTCGGCCTCCGGGTCTTTCGAAACCTTGATTTCGCGCCAGCTGCCGCCGAGCGCGTCGAAGAGCGCCACGCGCCCTAGCATGGAGCGCCCGACGCCGGTGATCAGCTTGACTGCCTCGGTCACCATGAGCGAGCCGACAGCGGCGCACAGCATGCCGAACACGCCGCCTTCGCCGCAGGACGGGACCGAGCCGGCGGGAGGGGCCTCCGGGTAGAGATCGCGGTAGCTGGGTCCGTGCTTCTCCCAGAACACACTGACCTGGCCGTCGAAGCGGAAAATGGATCCCCAGACGTACGGTTTGCCGAGAATCGCGGCAGCATCGTTGACCAGGTACCGGGTGGCGAAGTTGTCCGCGCCGTCCAGGATGAGGTCGTAGCCCGAGAAAATCTCCAAAGCGTTGGAGGAGTCCAAGCGTACGTTGTGCAGCTGCACGCTGACGAGCGGGTTGAGTTCCTTGATGGCGTCACGCGCCGATTCGATTTTCGGCCGTCCCACATCGCCCACGCGGTGGATGATCTGACGTTGCAGGTTGCTGAGGTCGACGTCGTCGTCGTCCACGATTCCGAGCGTCCCCACCCCGGCGGCGGCGAGGTAGAGCAACGCCGGAGAGCCCAGTCCGCCGGCTCCGATCACGAGGACTTTGGCATTCTTGAGCCGACGCTGACCGGCCGCTCCGATTTCGGGAATAATGAGGTGGCGCGAGTAGCGTTCCACCTCTTCGGTGGTCAGTCCCGCGGCCGGTTCCACGAGTGGCGGCAGCGAAGACGGCAACGTTTGGGCAGCAAAAGTAGTGGCCATACTTCAAAGTATCCCCGCAGGTGCCGCCCGGTCATATTACTGCGCAGTATTGTGGTCATAACTGCAAGGGGAAAGGCGGCAGACAAGTGGCCGAGAGTGCACGTATCAAACAAGAGGCGCAGGTCAGGCAAGATCGGACCGGTTCGCCCCGTTCGGCCAGGTTGCCACGCGATGAGCGCCGGGCCCAGCTCTTGAATGCCGCCTTGGAAGTTTTCGTTGCCAACGGCTTCCATGGTGCGGCGATGGACGAAATCGCCGAGACCGCCCATGTCAGCAAGCCGGTGCTGTACCAACACTTCCCGTCGAAACGGGAGCTCTACATGGCCCTCCTCGACAGCCACCTGGCCACGCTCACGGACCAGATGCTCACGGCGCTGAATTCGACGTCGGACAACAAGGAGCGCGTCCAGGCCGTCATGCGCGCCTACTACCGTTTCATCGCGGGCGATGACCAAGCCCACCGGCTCGTCTTCGAATCCGATCTCATCAATGACCCGGACGTCAGCTCCCGGCTGGAGACTTTCAACCGCACCTTCGCCGACGCCGTCGCCAAGGTCATCGCCGAAGACACCAAGCTGCCCCCGCTGGAGGCCCAGCTGCTGGGCCGGGGCCTGGCGGGAATGGCGCAGGTCAGCGCGCGGTATTGGCTCGAAACCGACGGCGATTTGGACCTCGATGTCGCCAGCGACCTGATCTACCGTTTAGCTTGGCGCGGAATCAGTCGCTTCCCGAAAGAGTCCTAGACTACAAATAGAGGACTGAGTATTTTTTTGATTGGCTGGGAGGCCCCGCTGTGGAAGTAAAGATCGGCATTCAGAATGTTGGCCGTGAGATCGCGCTTGAGTCCGCTCTCGACGCCGAGGCTGTTGCCAAGATCGTGAGCGAGGCCATTGCCAACGGCACGGACCTGCGCCTGACCGACGAAAAGGGCCGCCAGGTCATCGTTCCCGGCAATGTCCTCGGATACGTGGAGATCGGCGCCGAGGAAGTACGCCGGGTCGGCTTCGGCGCCCTCTAAGCAACAGGCAAGAACACCAGCGAGCCAGGAGTCCGCATGCTCTCACTTGTCATCGTGGCGCTAGCCACCATCGCTTCAGGCTTCATTGTCTGGGGAACTGACAAACACCGTGGAACGTACGGAATCACCCTGCCCGCCGGCGTTTCGGTCGCCGTCGCCATGCTGAGTTGGGTGATCTTCATCCAACTTGGCTTTGGCTACCAGCCTGGCGTGACGTGGATCCCGTGGGTCCTGCCCATCATTCTGGGGACCGTGGCGGCCGCCGTGGCGTCCTACTTCCTGGGCCGCCATCGGAAGCGGCACGACACCGCCCAGCTGACCGCGGCGCTGAGGCTCTAACCAGCGCTGCGGCTCTATCTGCAGATCCGGCTCATGGCGTGGCTTCCGGTTTGGCAACTGCCCCGGCTTCCGCGGCCGCTTCGCTGACGCTCTTAGCCGCCCGGACGTCGCGCTGCGTTACCTCGCTCCCGGCATCGTGGGACGTGTAGAGGATGAACACCCGGTTGTAGCGCCAGTCCAGGTCCGGGTGGTGGTTCTGCTGTTCGGCAATGCGCCCGACGGCGGCAATCAACTCGAGTGCGGCAGCCGACGTCGGGCACTTGTAGGCGGTGACGAGGGCGCCCTGGCGATACCGCCAGTCCGGCAGCTCCGCCAGGGCGTCGTCAATAGTGGACCTGGAAAGAATGTCGTCCTTGCCGGCCATTCGGGGCTCCTTCACAGACGCGGAATCTTCGCAGGAATCCCCGGAGCGGCCAGCGTCGGCCGCTAGAGGAACTCGGCCCGGCCTTCCATGGCCGAGGAGGCCAGGGCGTGTTCCCTGCGCGGGATGCGGCCCGCCTGCTTCGCCAGCCTACCGGCGATGACCGCGTGTTTGAAGGCCTCGCCCATCTGCACCGGATTCTGCGCGCGGGTCACCGCGGTGGCCAGCAGCACGGCGTCGCAGCCGAGCTCCATGGCCAGTGCGGCGTCGGACGCGGTGCCGATGCCGGCGTCGAGCACTACCGGCACCGAAGCGCGGGACACAATCAGCTCGATGTTGTGGGGATTCAGGATGCCCAGGCCGGTGCCGATAGGCGCGCCCAACGGCATCACCGCAGTTGCCCCGAGGTTCTCCAGGCGAAGCGCAAGTACGGGGTCGTCGTTGGTGTAGGCGAAGACCTTGAAGCCGCGGTCCACCAGCTTCTCCGTCGCATCCACCAACTCCACGGCGTCAGGCAGCAGCGTCTGTTCGTCGGCGATGACCTCGAGCTTCACCCAATCCGTTTCCAATGCCTCCCGGGCTAGCTCGGCTGTCATGACGGCATCCTTGGCGGTAAAACAGCCGGCGGTGTTGGGCAGGACACGGATGCCGTGGTCTACGAGCAATTGGAACAGCGAACCGGTTTCCGTCGGTGAGTACCGCCGCATGGCGACGGTAGTGAGTTCGGTGCCGGAAGCCAGCAAGGCTGCCCCGAGGCCGTCTAGGCTCGGAGCTCCGCCGGTTCCCATGATAAGGCGCGAGCCGAACTCAACACCGTCGATCACCAGGGCATCGGTTCGGGTGCCTGCTTCGTGAGTGCTTGCTGTGGTCATGGTTCAGCCTCCCTGTACTGCGGTAACGATTTCGAGTTCGTCGCCGTCTGCGAGCGCGGTGGCAGCCCACTGGCTGCGCGGCACCACTTCGGAATTGCGTGCGACGGCGACGCCGATCTTGCGTCCGTCGGCCGCTTGGCCGCTGGAATCCACAACGCGTCCGGTGATGTGGCTGACGAGGGTGGTGACGGAAGCGTCGTCGCTCAGCGTGTGGTCTGCGCCGTTCAATTTGATGTTCATGCGTGGTCCTTCAGAAGGGGATTTAAGGTATCGGCCGATGGGCCGTCTGCGGAAGCCCTTGCTGTTGAGAGCGGGCGGGAGAAGCGGTCCGGGCGGAATTTGTTCCACCGGGGATCGGCGGTGCCATCCATGAGTCCAACGCAGATTTTTGCCGCTGCCGGAGTGAGGAGCACGCCATGGCGGAAGAAGCCGCTGGCCACGATGAGGCCGGGCACGGTTCCTTCCCGACCTTCGACGCGGCCCAGCAGCGGTGCGTTGTCCGGGGTGCCCGGACGGGCCCGGGCAGTTGCTTCAAGGAGTTCCAGCTCGGCAACGGCCGGAACCAATACCTGGGCGTCGCGGAGCAATTGGTAGACGCCGCCGGCTGACACCGGGTTGGCCGATCCCCCGGACGACGACAATCCGTCCTCACGTTGCGTCGCGCCGATCACCACGGTCCCGTCATCGCGGGGAACGATGTAGACGGGCACTCCGCGCACCATTCCCCGGACCGTGGCGGTGACCAGCGGTTGCAGGTGGTCCGGGACGCGCAGCCGCAGTATGTCGCCGTAGACGGGACGCAACGGGAGCGACAATCCATCCGGCAGTCCTTTCACGCGGGCGGCATCGAGTCCGTTGGCTACCACCGTTTCCGTGGCAAGCACTTCGATGCCTGAGCCGAGCACGGCCCCGACGGCGCGCCCGTCCTCCCACAGGAGGCCCGCCGCAGTGTCCCGGACCGCGAAACCGCCTTCGGCCCCCGGAATCCAGCTCGAATCGCCGGGCTGGTGCTCCGCCAGCGCGCCTAGAATCGCGGCCGAAAGCCGGCGAGGATCCACTTGGTGGTCGCCCGGGATGTCGAAGGCACAGGAAATCTGCGGGCTCAAGAGCGGCTCACGCTCCCGTGCTTCGCGCAACGGCACGGATTCCACCACCAGGCCATGGGCCAGCTGGACGTCCCGAAGATCGGCGAGCGCCCGGCGGTCCGCTGCGTCCGCACCGACGGCGAGGGTCGGCGTCGTCCGGTAACCCGTGCTGCGTCGGGTTCGTGAGCCGGTCACATTGTGTTCGAAGTCCGGCCACAACGCCGACGATTCGAGCATGAGCTCCAGGAGGTCCTCTTCCTGGTAGTGCAGTTCACTGACGGGTGCCAACATCCCCGCCGCCGCGAAAGTAGCGCCGCTGGCCGGCGCGGGATCGATCAGGGCAACCGAGCGGCCCGACCTTCGGGCTTCCCACGCAATGCCCAGGCCAATGACGCCGCCCCCGATCACCGCCACGTCTGTGTGCAGGGGCCCGTGCTGGGTGTTTACTTCGTCCATGGAGTCCTTCCCTACGCCGGTACTAGCCGGATCAGGTCAAGCGGTCGGCGCTGAAGCCCTCTCAGCCGCGCGGCGATTGTGACTGCCGCCGCGGCTCCCGCGGTACCAGCCCAGTTTAGAGGAACTACTCTGTTTCCATGACCCAGCACGATGTCCACACCACCGCCCGCCTCTACCTCTGCACCGACGCCCGCAAGCAACAGGGTGATTTTGAGCAGTTTGTCGATGCCGCATTCGAGGGCGGCGTGGACATCATCCAGCTGCGCGACAAGACCATCGAAGCGGCAGAGGAACTGGAACTCCTGGAGATCCTGCAATCCGTGGCGCACCGTCACGGGCGCCTCTGGGCAGTCAACGACCGCGCCGACGTCGCTTCCCTGTCGGGCGCGCCGGTATTCCACATCGGCCAAAAGGACATTCCGCTGCGCTCGGCCCGGAAGCTGCTCCACGACCCCACCATCATCGGCCTCTCCACGCACACGCCGGAGCAGATTGACGCAGCCATCGCCGCGTCGCCTGGCCGCAGCGGCTTGGACTACTTCTGCGTCGGGCCTGTGTGGGCCACGCCCACCAAGCCTGGACGCTCCGCCGTCGGGCTCGATCTGGTGAAGTACGCTGCCAATGCGGTGAAGCAGGCAGACGAAGAGACGGTCGGCGGCGTAGTGCTTCCTTGGTTTGCGATCGGCGGCATCGATCTCAGCAACGTGGAAGACGTAGTGAGGGCCGGCGCCAGCCGCATTGTTGTGGTCCGCGCCATCACCGAGGCCGAGGATCCGACGGCGGCAGCCCAGGCACTCCTGGCCGCACTGGACGCAGCGGCGGCCTAGCGAGACGCCGGGAGATTTTGGAGTTACCCTGACTTTCGTGTCACATCAGCGCATAGCCCCGAACGTCTCTGAAACGTCGAACCAGCTCGCGGAAGCACTGGCGGCGCTTCGGACCGAACTCGAGCTGCCCGCTGGTTATCCCGCTGAAGCACTGCGCGACGCGGAGGCCGCGGTTTCAGGACACAGGTTGCCGGCACAGGACCTCACGGGCGTTCCGTTCATCACGATCGACCCGGCCTCTTCCACGGATCTCGACCAGGCCCTCTTCATTGAGCGGTCCGGGAATGGTTACAGGGTTCTCTACGCCATCTCCGATGTGCCCTCCTTTGTGCCACCGGGAGGAGCGCTCGACGCCGAGACCCGCCACCGGGGACAGACGTACTATGCGCCGGACGGCCGCATACCGCTGCACCCCGAGATCATCAGCGAGCACGCCGGAAGCCTGCTGGCGGGCCAGGACTGCGGAGCGTTCGTGTGGGACTTCGAACTCGATGCCGAAGCAGAGTTCCGCACCGTCTCAGTTCGCCGGGCAAGCGTACGCAGCCGCGCCAAGCTCAACTACAAGGGCGTCCAGTCCGCGATCGATTCCGGGACAGCTGATCCCGTCCTGCAGTTGCTCAAGGAGGTCGGGCTCAAACGGGTGGAACTCGAACGCCGCCGCGGCGGAGCGAGCCTGAACATGCCTGAACAAGAAATCGTCCAACTGCCCGACGGCGGGGGGTACAGGATCGTCGCAGCTCCCTCGCTGCCCGTCGAGGACTGGAACGCCCAGGTTTCGCTCATGACCGGGATGGCGGCGGCCCAGCTGATGCTCGACGGCAAGGTTGGAATCCTGCGCACCATGCCCGCTCCCGATGAGCGCTCGCTGCTCCATTTCAAACGGCAGGCCGGGGCGCTCGGCAAGCCTTGGACCGAGGGGACCAGCTACGGCGAGTACCTACGGACCCTCGACGGCAAAGACCCCCGGCAATTGGCCATTCTCCATTCCGCGGGGCTGCTTTTCCGGGGCGCCGGCTACACGCCTTTCGACGGCGAAGTACCGGGCAGCGTCATGCAGTCAGCCATCGGCGCACCATATGCCCACACCACTGCGCCGTTGCGCCGGCTGGTCGATCGTTTTGTCCTGGTCATCTGCGAAGCACTGAGCAACGGAACGGAGATCCCTGCATGGGCCCGGGATGCTTTGCCGAGCCTGCCGGAGATCATGGCGTCATCCGACCAGCTTGCCGCCAAAATGGAGCGCCTCGCCTTGGACACGGTGGAGGCCGCACTCCTGGTGAACCACGTCGGACAGGAATTCGACGCCGTGGTGATTTCCGGATCGAAGCCTGCCAAGAACAACGGAAACGGGAACGGGAACAGCACCAACGGCCACAACGGGAATGGGAATGGGAATGGGAACGGCAACTCCCACGGCCCCTCCGGCATCGTCCAGATCGCCGAGCCGGCGGTCACCGCTCGTTGCGATGGCGAAATGGAGTCCGGTACGAAGGTCCGCGTGAAACTGCTTGACGCGGACATTGCCACCCGCCAAATCACCTTCGAACTGCTCCAGTAGCGCAATCAGTTCACAGGACCGCGGCCGCGATCCGGGGTTTATTGCGCCCAGACGCTAGACTGTGTGAGTAGTAATGGATGCCCGGTCGTTGATTCAGTTAATTTTTTGACATCAACAAGCCCGCCCCTACGCGATCTTGAGATACACCAGCTGGTCCCCAGTGCCAGTATTTAGATAGCCCGCGATCGGCTTCCACTGGATTTGCTTGCGCCCGTCCGTGCTCCGGAACGGCCCTGCCACAACCGTTGAGCACGCAGCGCAGCCCAAATGAATAAGGAAAACTCCACTGTGAGTGAATTGCACACCCATGAAGTTCTGACAGACGGAACCGAAACGATCGAACCCGAGGAAACCATTTCCTCGGACGAAACACCCCACGAGATCGCAGAAAAGTCCTTCGCCGACTACAACGTCCGCGCCGACATCGTCGAGTCCCTCGCCGACGCCGGAATCACCCATCCCTTCCCCATCCAGGCCATGACCCTCCCGGTGGCCTTGGGCGGTCACGACATCATCGGCCAGGCCAAGACCGGTACCGGAAAGACCCTCGGCTTCGGCATTCCTGCGCTGCAGCGCGTCGTCGGACCGGGCGACGCCGGTCACGACAAGCTCGCTGTCCCGGGTGCACCCCAGGCTCTCGTGATTGTTCCGACCCGCGAACTCGCGGTCCAGGTGGCCAATGACCTCCAGACGGCATCCCGGAAGCGCAACGCCCGTATCGCCACCATCTATGGCGGCCGTGCTTACGAGCCCCAGATCGAAGCCCTGCAGAAGGGCGTCGAGGTTGTCGTCGGCACGCCCGGCCGTTTGATCGACCTCTACAAGCAGAAGCACCTGAACCTCAAGAACGTTCGCATGGTCATCCTCGACGAAGCGGACGAGATGCTTGACCTCGGCTTCCTTCCGGACGTCGAGACTTTGATTGCCGGCACTCCCGCCGTCCGCCAGACGCTTCTCTTCTCGGCCACCATGCCCGGACCGGTCATTGCCATGGCCCGCCGCTACATGACGCAGCCCACGCACATCCGTGCCGCAGACCCGAATGACGAAGGCCTGACCAAGCGCGACATCCGCCAGCTCATCTACCGTGCCCACAGCATGGACAAGATCGAGGTTGTCGCCCGCATCCTGCAGTCCCGCGGCCGCGGCCGGACCATCATCTTCACCAAGACCAAGCGCACCGCCGCCAAGGTAGCCGAGGAACTCGTCGATCGCGGCTTCGCTGCCGCGGCCATCCACGGCGACCTCGGCCAGGGTGCCCGCGAGCAGGCCCTGCGCGCCTTCCGCAACAACAAGGTAGACGTCCTGGTGGCCACGGACGTCGCCGCCCGTGGCATCGACGTGGACGACGTCACACACGTCATCAACTACCAGTGTGTCGAAGACGAAAAGATCTACTTGCACCGCGTTGGCCGCACCGGCCGTGCCGGCAACAAGGGCACCGCGGTCACGTTCGTCGATTGGGACGACGTCCCCCGCTGGGCCCTCATCAACAAAGCCCTGGGCCTGAGCTCTCCCGAGCCCGTGGAGACATATTCTTCGTCCCCGCACCTGTTCGCCGACCTGGATATTCCGGAAGGCACCAAGGGCCGCCTGCCCCGCAACCAGCGCACACTTGCGGGCGTCGACGCCGAGGTCCTGGAGGACCTGGGCGAGACCGGCAAGAAGAACTCCCGTTCCGGCGGCGATTCCGGTCGTGGACGCTCCGGCCGTGACGGTGGCCGGGAGGGTGCACGCCGCGGTCCCAAGTCCGCTGAGACTCCGGCCCGCGACGGCGACGGTGAGGGCGGCCGCAACCGAACGCGCCGCCGTCGTACGTCTGAAGGCGAAGCAGCCCCCGCTCAGGCAACGGCCCAGTCTGCCGAGCCGCAGTCCGGCGAGGGCTCGGACAAGCCCGCCCGCGCACGCCGTTCCCGCACCCGCCGCCGCAACGGCGAAGTGGTCTCGGCTTCCGGTGCCTCCGGCGAGAGCACCGAGGCTTAACGGCCTCAATGACTGACACTGTTTGGGCGCCGGACGGCAGCAACTTGGTGGTTCACGCGGACAACGCGGATTTCCTCCCGACGCTGCCGGACGGCGCCTTCACACTGATTTACGTGGACCCGCCCTTCAATACGGGCCGGGTCCAGAGCCGCCAGGAAACGCGCATGGTCCGCAACGCCGACGGCGACGGCGACCGCGTCGGCTTCAAGGGACGCTCGTATGACACCATCAAGGGCGCCCTGCACCGCTACGACGACGCGTTCAGCGACTACTGGTCCTTCCTGGAACCCCGGCTTGTGGAGGCCTGGCGCCTACTCGCCGACGACGGCACTTTGTACCTGCATCTGGACTACCGCGAAGTCCACTATGCCAAGGTCATGCTGGACTCGATCTTCGGCCGGGAGTGCTTCCTGAACGAGATCATCTGGGCCTACGACTACGGCGCACGCGCCAAGAACCGCTGGCCCACCAAGCACGACAACATCCTCGTGTACGTCAAGAACCCCGCCAAGTACCACTTCGACAACGCCGAGGTCGACCGCGAGCCGTACATGGCGCCGGGCCTCGTGACTCCGGCCAAACGCGAACTGGGGAAGCTTCCCACGGACGTTTGGTGGCACACCATCGTTTCCCCGACCGGCAAGGAAAAAACCGGCTACCCGACGCAAAAGCCGGAAGGCCTGGTCCGGCGGATCGTCACGGCATCGAGCCGGCCAGGAGACTGGTGCCTCGACTTCTTCGCGGGTTCCGGCACGCTTGGTTCAGTCGCGGCGAAACTCGACCGCAGGTTCGTGTGCGTGGACCAGAACGGCCCGGCCATCGATGTGATGCGCAAGCGCCTGGACGGCAAGGCCACTTTCTACCCCGTCTAGCGGACTACCGAACTACCCGTGCCCAGCTCCTCGATGCGGGCCAGGACGTCGGGTGACGTCAGGTTCTCCCCGAGCAGGTTGGGTTTGCCGGTTCCGTGGTAGTCGGACGATCCGGTCATGAACAAACCGTGTTCGGCAGCCAGTCGCCGCAGGAACACGCGGCCTTCCTCGGGATTGTCGCGGTGCTCCACTTCCAGCCCCAAGAGGCCGGCGTCGATCATTTCCCGGTAGGTCCGTTCCCCGACCACCCGGCCGCGGGCCGAGGCCACCGGATGCGCGAAGACGGGGACACCGCCCGCCGCGCGGACGAGCTCGACGGCGAGCGCCGGGTCCGGTGCGTAGTGCTGCACGAAATAGCGCGAGTGCGAGGTCAGGATGGCAGTGAACGCTTCGGAGCGGCTCGCCACCGCACCGGCGGCGACGAGGGCGTCGGCAATGTGGGGCCGGCCCACGGTGGCGCCCGGAGCCACATGATGGATGACATCGTCCCAGCTCAAGGGGTAGTCCTCTGCCAGGAGCGTGACCATGCGTTTGGCACGGGTGAGCCTCGCGTCCTTCGCCTTGGTGATCTCCTCAAGCAAGCCGGGGTGCGCGGGATCGTGGAGGTAGCTGAGCAGATGGACGCTGATCCCCTCCCGGGTGCGGCACGAGATCTCTATCCCCGGCACAAAGGCCACCCCGAATTCCAGTGCCGCGACGGAGGCCTGCTCCCATCCGTCGGTGGAGTCGTGGTCGGTCAGGGCCACCACGTCCAGACCCGCCGCGGACGCTGAAGCGATCACTCCCGCGGGAGCCTCGGTCCCGTCGGAAACATTGGAGTGCGCGTGCAGGTCGATCTTCACTTTCCAAGCGTATTTGATTGGGGACGGCTTGGACCGTTTCGGCGTTGGCCTAGTGTCGGCCTTGATGGGACGATGGGACGGTGAACGATGCAGAAAACACCCAAAACGGTGAACCCACAGCCTCCCAGCCACTGGAGGAGCGCGTCAACAACCGCTCCCAGCGGCCCACATCCGATGCCTTCAAGGCGTTCATGGCCAGCAATTGGGCGCCCGCGCCGCAGGTGACCCCTGCACGTGACGCTGTCGCAGACCACGCCGCCAGACGTCGTCGGGCCATCTCCGACAAGTTCGCGGGCTTGCGCCTCGTCCTACCGGCCGGCCCGCTCAAGGTCCGCTCGAACGATTGCGACTACCGCTTCCGCCCCCACTCCGGCTTCGCCCACCTCACGGGCTTGGGCCTGGACCACGAGCCCGATGCCGTGCTGGTCCTGGAACCTGTCGAGGAAGGAACCGGCGACGACGGCGGCAACCACCTCGCGACGCTCTACTTCCGTCCGCTGGCCGGCCGGGACACGGAACAGTTCTACGCCGACTCGCGCTCCGGTGAGTTCTGGATCGGCGCGCGTCCGACGCTCGAAGAATTCGAAGCGCGCCTCGGGCTCAGGACGGCGCACCTCGACGAACTCGAGATGGCCATCACCAAGAACGTCGGCGCCCCGGAAATCGGCGGCATCTCCATCCGCCTGGTCCGCAAAGTCGACGAGAACATTGATGCCCTCGTGGACACGGCCCGCTACAACACCGCCAAGGATCCGGAGAACCTGGACCTCGGCGAACTCGATGCACTGGACGAACTACTCAGCGAGGCGCTCTCGGAGCTGCGCTTGCTCAAGGACGACTGGGAAATCGCGCAGATGAAGATCGCCGTGGCCGCGACCGTGGAGGGTTTCGCCGATGTCGTCCGCGCCCTCCCCCGCGCCATGACCCACCACCGCGGCGAACGCGTCATCGAAGGCGCTTTCTTCGCGCGTGCCCGTGAGGAAGGGAACGAGCTCGGCTACGACACCATCGCGGCCGCCGGAAACAACGCCACGGTGCTGCACTGGACCCGGAACACGGGCAAGGTCAACGCCGGAGAACTCGTGCTGCTCGACGCCGGTGTGGAGGCAGATTCGCTCTACACCGCCGACGTCACGCGTACCATTCCGGCCAACGGAAAGTTCTCGGACGTCCAGCGCAAGGTCTATGAAGCCGTCCTCGACGCAGCCGACGCCGGATTCGCCGCGGCCCAGCCGGGCGTGAAGTTCCGCGACATCCACACGGCCGCCACGACGGTCCTCGCCGAGCGCCTTGCCGAGTGGGGCCTGCTGCCGGTCTCCGTGGAGGAAGCCATCAGCACCGATGGCCAGCAGCACCGCCGCTGGATGCCGCACGGTACCAGCCACCACCTTGGCCTGGACGTCCACGACTGTGCCCAGGCCAAGCGTGATCTCTACCTGGACGGTGTACTCACCGAGGGCATGGTGTTCACGATCGAACCCGGGCTCTACTTCAAGGCAGAGGACCTCGCGATTCCGGAGGAATACCGCGGAATCGGCGTCCGGATCGAGGACGACATCCTGATGACGGCAGACGGTCCCCTCAACCTCAGCGCCGCGCTCCCCCGCAAGGCCGACGACGTCGAGTCCTGGATGGCGGGCATCTACCAGGACGCCGAAGCTTAACCACCGAGGCAAAACGCACGAGGAGGGCTACCGGATATTGATCCGGTAGCCCTCCTCTTTCGTTAAAACACGTAGACGCCGGCTTCCGTCCACTTAATTTCGGGTTTTTTACACTGAGATTTGCCGTTTTGACCACTGAGATTGACGAAATCCACACGGAGACGCCCCGAGGCACTTGTACCCTCCTCCTAGGCGCAGCACCGATAGACGATCCCCCCGTTTGGTGCCGTTGCCATACCACAAAGTGGTATTTCTCTATCTTCGAATCGGGTCAATGCGAGGAGGTGAACACAATGGAGATGGTCTCAGAAGATGTGCTGGAGGCGGGAGCCACCCTGGCCTGTAGCAGCGGGTGCATGTGCACCTGATTTAGCGCTCGGTTCGTTGGTGGCGACGCTTGTGCTTCGCCACCAACGAGCCAAGTGAGATAGCAAGGATACGAACAACACTGAATTTGGGGGGCAGCGTGCGCTTGCCACTGTTCAATATTTTCGACTTTCCAAAGCACAAGAATTTCTATGAGGCTATTCATGCTGCGGGGCCAGTTGGCGCGTGGAACCTTATGAAGGTGCTCGACGCCCTCGATCAACCCATCTACCGGGCAAACCAACCAGACGTAGATAATTTCGACGTCTTGAAGGCCCGGGCCCTGGATTTCATGAATGCAGTCCCTGGGCTTGATGGCTTCGACAAGGAATTGCACGCCAGGAGCTTTGCTGGGTACGGACCGAAGCTGCAGTTTGAATCGACCTTCATCAATCTGTGGATGAAGGACACTGAGACGCTGTTTCGGGACGTTGTGGCTGTCGATGGGCGCCGCCACCTTCACGAGGCGGCGTCCAGTGGCCGAGGGGTAATCGCTCTCCCGCTCCATCTCGGACCCTCATATGCTGCCATTCCCATGCTCGCTTATGAAATGCCGACGACGACGCTCTACAACCGGATGAATTTTGACGAGATCCGCGCAGCGTCCTTTCCTGACTTAGACTTCCGCGGGATCCGGCTCGGGAGCACATCGGCGATGCGCTCTGGCCTGACCGCCCTGCGTGAGGGCAGGATCTTCTCCATGTTCCCTGAACTGGACCCTCGTGGAGTGGATGAGCACCATGCCCGAATTCCCTTCTTAGGGACAACCATCATGGTTCCCACCGGTCCGGTTGTCCTGAGCCATGTTTCCGGCGCCCCTATGGTCCCACTCACGCTCAGGGCCGTGGGCGACGGCCGCTTTCGACTCAAATACCACCCTGCGATACCACCGCCGGTATCTCCCGGTGAACGCCGCCGCTCCCTGCTGGCCGTTTGGGATGTCATTGAGTCAGAGCTTCTCGCCGGCGACGTCGGAGAATGGGAAATGTGGTTCGAATTTGACCGGATGCTCCCCCAGGTCTGGGCTATCGAGTCATGACCGTCGCCCCTCTTCCCGCCATTTCCCTTAAAGGCGTTCGTCGCCACTATGACGACGGTGCCGGAAACGAGAAAGCTGCACTAGACATTGATGAACTCGAGATCCAGCCGGGTGAACTTGTTGCCGTCATTGGCCCATCTGGATCCGGTAAGTCAACCCTGCTCCAATTGGTCGGTGGAATCGATTCGCCGACTGCAGGGTGTATAGACGTAGCAGGACTCCGGGTCTCCGAGATGGATGAAAAACAGAAGACAATCTTCCGGCGGGAGAATATTGGATTCATTTTCCAGGCATTTCATCTTGTTCCAAGCATGACGGTGGTGGAGAACGTCGGGTTGTCATCGATTGTTTCCGGTCAAAGAGGCTTTCGTTGGCGATCAGATGCTCTGGTGCTGCTCGATCAGCTCGGGTTGTTTGAATATGCCGAGAGGTTTCCCGATCAATTGTCAGGCGGGCAACGTCAGCGGGTCGCCGTAGCTCGAGCGCTATTCGGGGCTCCTAGCGTCGTCCTAGCCGATGAGCCGACAGGAAGCCTCGACTCCGGGAATAGGGATATTGTTCTCCGTCTGATTCGCGACGCGATCGGAGACGGTCGTCGCACGACCGGGCTGATGGTCACCCATGATCCATATGCTGCGAGTTACGCCGACCGGATCATCGCCCTGCGGGACGGGAAGATCGTTGATCAGCTTGACCTGACCCTTAATGAACCAGATCGGGAGGGGGATTCTCACCATGATGAGCGCGTTCGCTCGTGGTTTGCGGCAACTTCGCTTTGATTTTCCCCGATATGGAGTCGCAGCGGTTGCATTGGTCTTTGGCGTTGCGCTCATTTTCGGCACCCTGCTCACATCGAAGAGCATCAACGACCAGCTGTCGCAAGGAGCCGGCTCGCTGTCAGGCATAGGCGACGTCGCGGTCGTGCCTGCTATTCCCGGAACCACAGTCCCGGAGAGCGCAGTCAAGGCCGTGGCGGATCTCCCTGGCGTTGCGACGCCGATCCCGACTCTGGCACGGAATTCGAGCGTCCGGCCTGCGGGAACCGTTGGAACAGGCCGCCCGCTGACGGTTACGGGTTACCCCACGACGTTCAACACTGAGCTTCAACTCATGAGGCTTGACCTTCGGGGCGGGCTCCCTACCGTAAACAACCCTGAGGCACTGGTTCCGTCTGATGTGGCTTCGCGCTTAGGGGTGGACATAGGCGATTCCCTGGTGGTCGCGTCGAGCGACGCTACCACGCAGCTGCGCGTCGTAGGGGTGTTCAATGGCAAAGTTCTTGGTCCGTTGGCGTACGACAACATTTTTGTCGATTTGTCCTACGCCCAGACGATATTCAACCAGCAGGGCCAAGTATCAAGGGTTGACATCCAGCTGTCGGCCGGGAACTCCGCTGAACGCTGGCAGAGCGAGTATTCGTCCAGCCTGCCTCCTCAGTTCAAAGTACAAGACACTTCTGCCTTCAATTCGACCCTCGGTCCCCTCATCGCGGTTGTTTCACTCATCTTGATGATCGCCTCCGGCACCGTACTGGGCATCTCGATCCTCCTATCGGCGACGGCCTTCCAGTCAGTCGTGAATGCCCGCCGGCTGACTTATGGTGTCATGCGCGCTGTCGGCGCGCGCGGTTCCTGGCTGGCGGCCGCCGTCCTTTATGAGGCACTGATGCTCGCGTTCGCGTGCTCGATGGTCGGGCTTGGGCTCGGGTTTGGTGTCAGCTGGATCCTCAACCAAGGGCTATCGTCGATGGGGAACATACCTCCAGCCACCGTGGCGGTCGAACTTTGGCAAGTTCTGCTTGCCATCCTGAGCGGGGTCGCCGCGGGCTGCGCCGGGGCGGCCCGGGCCATCATGAACGTGCTGCGCCAGGCCCCTCTTACGGCTATCTCGCCTGAAGGCGCAGAGCGCAGGTCTTCAAACAGATTCCGCGTCGCCCTCAGCATCATGCTCCTCATATTCGGAGCAGGCAGCTACTGGTACGACTCGCTCGTCGTCAAGCTCGTTGGCTTCGTCCTATCGCTGGCCGCCGCGGGCTTCCTCGCTCCGTCAATTCTCATCGCATGCACCAGGCTACAGATCTTCGCAGGATGGACAGGGAAGGCTGCGGCTCAGCGCCTGCGCAGACACGCATCGCTCGACTCCACGACGGCCATCATGGGGATTGTCGTCTGCCTGGGTGCGGCCCTTGTCATCGGGGTCGGCTCCGTACGGAGCGCCATGATGGACCAGATTGGCCGTCAATTCGGGGCCGACATTCAAATATCGTCCACGACGCCCATCGTTGAGAAATTAGACGAACGTCTGGCATCAATTCAAATGATCAACCGGGTTTCGGACACAGTTTGGGATCACGCGGCATTGCAGTTCCAAGGCACCACGAGCCAGGTTGCAATCCTTGCTGTCGATCCAAAGAGCTACTTCGCCACTGCTCAGCTTCCATGGCGCCACGGAAGTGACGGATCTGCACCAGCCGCCCTGGAAAAGGGAGGCGCGGTCATCATTCCTGAAGCTCTCGCCGCCAGCCGCGATATTTCCTTGGGCGACTACGTCAGATTAAATCGGGCAGGCAAGACCCTCTCGCTTCGCATCGTCGGGACGTATGCGTCCTTGGCAACAGGGAATCAGGTGGTGATGAGTCGCGACGCGGCAGCCGAGCTCGGAATTACCGGATCCAACGGCTGGAATGTAGAAGCGAGGCCGGGTGTCGACGTCACAGCGCTCCGGGACACGATCGCTGATTCAGTTGCCGACATCCCTGGCGTCTCGGTGATCACGGCCGCAAAAATGAAAGAGCGCGCAGAATCAGAGCTCGGCTCCTACGCCGGAGCCGCCTTCGGCATCGTTGTGCTTGCGCTCAGTCTCGGCGCAGTCGGCGCGGCCGGCCTGTTCTCAGTCGGCGTCGCTCGTCGGGAGAAAGAGTTCGGGATGTTGCGCGCGATTGGTGCCACCCGGGGCGACATAACGAGGCTCGTTGCGGTTGACGCGATCTTGATCGGAATTGCGGCGCTTGCTTCGGGACTTCTCGTTGGTCAGTTGGCTGGGTGGGTACTAACCCGGCTTGTCGCCGGGGCACTCGGAGTGACGCTGAGCACGACTGTTTCCGTCCTGGCATTCAGTGGAATCGCAATTGTCACCTTGACTGCATTGTGCTTGGCGGCGATAGGACCGAGCCGCAGGGCGGCTCGAATAGAGCCCGCAGCGGCCCTGAGGGCCGAGTGATGGCCGATAGAGGAGGAGCGAAGATGGGCTGCCGCCCGTTGAGACTGCGGGACAGCGTGCTCGTATTCAACCGCGATTGTCGAATGCAGTTCATTTGCACCATGGAACTCAGGGTCCTTGAATTCGACGTATCCCCGTTTGTGATCGAGTTGATCCCCTTGCTTGACGGGTCGAATTCCATCGAAAGGATCGAATCGATCCTCGAGGGAAGTGCCGGGTTCAGTTGCAAATCGCTTGAAAACGTCCTGGCCATCATGGAAACTGAGCGCCTCTTTGATACGTACCCGCAGCCGGAGCACCCGAGCGCAAACAAGTTCGAACGTCAAGAGAGGCTGTTCCAGGAGTTCGCATCCACGTTTTCCCTTACTAACTCGCCAACTCAACTGCAGGAGAAACTCCGCACTTCAAAAGTGGTGGTCGTTGGAGTCGGCGGAACCGGGACCTGGCTACTGCAATCCCTCGTCGCGGCAGGCATCGGCAGAATTGAGATTTTCGATCCGGACATTGTAGAACTCACAAATTTGAACCGGCAGATCCTATTTCAGCCTGGCGACCTGGGCTTGGCTAAGGTGGACGTCGCCGCCGAACGGTTCACGTCGATCGACGAGAACCTTCAGGTCACGGCGAACCGTCGCCGAGTGGTTGCCGCAGCAGATCTCGAATCGGCGTTAAGGGATGCCAGCCTGGTGGTCGGATGCGCCGATGAGCCGGACGTCGTCGTCCTCTCAGATATCATCGCTGAAGCCGCGACGGAAGCGCGCGTTCCCCACATCGTTGGTGGGGCGTATGGCGGGAACCTGGGCGTGCCCGGCACCAGCATCATCCCCGGTCAGACAGTGTGCTGGCAGTGCATCCGTTCACAGACCATGAATGATCACAACCGCGCCGACTTCCTCCCGCTCAAAGGACGAACGAGGAGCGGGGGGAGCATCGCAGCTATTTCGGGCTTGGTGGCGAATCTGGCGGCGTGGGAGGCTATGAAGATCCTGCTCGGGTTGCCGCTTGCCTTGTCTGGGCAGGTACGGGAACTCGACCTATTCACCTTGGACTGGCGCGTCCGGAAGCTCGCACGCCTTCCAGATTGCAGCTGTGAGGCCCCGCAATAACTACTGCTTCGCCTGATCCTCACCGTTTCCGGTCTGCTCGCCGGTTCCGGGTTCGTTCACTCGCACACCGTACTGTGGCCGTCCGTCCGGAAGATCCGGGTAGCGGACACCGGCCGTCGGCCGCGCGGCCGCAGCCGGGGCCGCGGCGTCCGCAACAGGCTGGGCGGGCTCGCCGGCCGTTCCCTGTCCGGCTTCCGGTCCACGCTGGCCATAGGGGTCTTGCCAGGACGCTGGACGTTCCGGGGCCGGGCCCTGTGGTGCACCTGGATGGACCGGCGGGTTCCTGTAGTCCTGCGGCGTGTATGCCTGCGGCGGCCGGCCGAAAGCCGCTTCGGAGGGATTCATCGGCAACTGGTGAAGGAGACGGCGGGCTTCGTGGGATGCCTCCAAGGCGACAATGACGTCATAGTTCGTCGCCACTACCTGGCTGGTGGAGGTGAAGTCCCGCTTCCCGCGCTGTGCTGCGTAGGTGACGATCCCAAAGAGCATGAAGAATGCAGCACCCATGAGGACCGACGTCACAATCGAGAAGGGGCCACCGGCCGGGGTGAAGAACGAAAGCATGACGCCCACGAACAGGCCGAACCACATACCGCTCAGGGCTCCGGACAAGGCAACCCTGGGGTAACTGAGCCGTCCCGTAACCCGCTCCACCATTTTGAGGTCGTTTCCGACAATGGAGACATGCTGGACGGGGAACTGCTGGTCGGCAAGATAATCCACCGCCTTCTGGGCATCGAGATAGGAAGTGTAAGAGCCCACGGTGTCGCCTTTAGGGACGCTGCGGGATTCCTCCGTGGCCTTAGGGGCACCGAAAATGTTCGCCATACCCCCATTCTGTCCCATACACATGTGAACCGGCTGAAATTCAGCTAAAAGAGAGCAGACTCGGTAGCCTGTAAGGGTGAGCACAAATCCTTCACGCATCTTTGTTGCGCGCTTGCTCGGCCTCGACGTTTTCGACCCCCTCGGCGATCGCCTGGGCCGGCTACGCGACGTCGTGGTGCTCTCGCGCGGCTTGCGCGGGGCCCCGCACGCAGTGGGTATCGTCGTCGAAGTTCCGGGCAAGAAGCGCGTCTTCGTTCCCATGACCAGGCTGACGTCCATGGACCAGAGCCAGATCATCTGTACCGGACTGGTCAATCTGCGGCGCTTCCAGCAACGCGGTGCCGAGCAACTGGTGGTCGGCGAGCTCTTTGACCGCAAGGTGACCCTCAAGGACGGCAGCGGCGACGCCATCATCGAAGACATCGCCATGGACCAGCAGCGCAACGGTGACTGGCTCGTCTCCAAGCTTTTCATTCGACGCGGCACGTCTACGTCCAGGCTCCGGGGGTTGCGCCGCGGTCATACCCTTCTGGTGGACTGGGCGGACACGCTGCAGGGCTCCGAGAACGATCCCCAAGGTGCAAGCCACTTCGTCGCCACGCACGAGGACCTCAAGCCGGCCGACTTCGCCGACGCACTCCAGGAGATGTCGGACAAACGACGGATCGAAGTGGCCAGCGAGCTGCAGGACGAACGCCTCGCCGATGTGCTCCAGGAATTGCCGGAAGAAGACCAGGTCACGCTGTTGTCCGCTTTGGACAACGAGCGCGCAGCCGATGTCCTGGAAGAAATGGACCCGGACGACGCCGCAGACCTGTTGGCTGACCTGCCTTCCGCCAAGGCCGAGGAACTACTGCTCCTGATGGAGCCCGACGAGGCTGACGATGTCCGCAGGCTCCTGCAGTACGACGAGGACACCGCCGGCGGCCTCATGACCCCGGTTCCCGTCATCCTTCCACCGGAAGCCACGGTGGCCGAGGCACTTGCCCATGTGCGCAGCGAGGAGCTCTCCCCCGCCCTGGCCTCGGCCATCTTCATTTGCCGCCCTCCGTTGGAGACACCCACCGGACGATTCCTCGGCGTCGTGCATATCCAGCAATTGCTCCGCAGCGCCCCGCCCGAACAGCTCGGCAGCATCGTTGACAAGAACCTGGAGCCGGTTTCCGATCACGCCAGCGTCAGCGAGGTCAGCCACACCATGGCCTCCTACAACCTCAACTCCCTCCCGGTCGTGAATAGCGCCGGCCGCCTCGTAGGGGCGGTGACTGTTGATGACCTCCTAGACCATTTGCTCCCGGACGACTGGCGAACCCACGAAGACGGAGCCCCGATCAGGAAACTAGGAGGCCGAATTGGCTGAGAAGCCCACCAGCGGAGGATTGGACACCCCGCTCGAGCTGCGCTCCCGCATGCTGCCGAATTTCGGCAGCGATCCCGATGCCTTCGGCCGGTTTGCCGAACGCTTCGCCCGTTACATGGGTACGGCGAATTTCCTGTTCTACATGACGATCTTCGTGATCGTCTGGATCGCGTTCAACGTTATTGGCTTGTTCGGCTTCCAGTGGGATCCCTACCCGTTCATCCTCCTCAATCTCTTCTTCTCCACACAGGCCTCCTACGCCGCGCCCCTGATCCTGTTGGCCCAGAACCGCCAGGACGACAGAGACCGCGTGACAATCGAGCAGGACCGGGCCCGTGACGAGCGCAATCTGGCTGACACCGAATACTTGACCCGTGAGGTCGCAGCTCTCCGCATCGCCCTGCGCGAGGTCGCTACCAGGGATTACGTGCGCGCCGAACTCCGCTCGCTGCTGTCGGATCTGCTCGAAGCGCAGGAAGAGTTGGGGCCGAACAATTCCGGCGGCTCCAACAACGGCGAGAAAGCCAAGGACAAAATCAAGGACAAGCGCAACAAACAGCGCAATCCTCCCACCCAGCAGATCCCCAAGATTCATCCGGCGCATTCCAGCGCCAGCCAATCCGAACCCGACCTCTCGGCCGTCGGCACGTCGCCAACGCGGAACCCGGGTCCCCCCGCCCAGCCCGAAAGCTGAACACCCACCCCATGAGCACACCATCCGTCGAGGCCCTCAACGCTGCCTTGGCAACCGTCATCGATCCCGAACTCCGCCGGCCCATCACGGAATTGGGGATGCTGGATTCGGTAGAGGCCAGTCCGGACGGAACCGTCCGGGTTGCGGTGCTGCTGACCATCGCCGGCTGCCCGCTGCGGGAAACCATAACGGCCGACGCCACCGCCGCCCTGACGCGGGTTCCCGGCGTGACCGCCGTCGATGTCGAACTCAAGGTCATGACACAAGCGCAACGCGATGCCCTCAAGGAACAGTTGCGAGGCGCAGGCGGGCAACGCGGAATACCTTTCAACGAGCCGGGCTCCCTGACGAAGGTCTTCGCCGTGGCCAGCGGCAAGGGCGGTGTAGGCAAGTCCTCCGTGACGGTCAACCTTGCGTGCGCCCTTGCAGCGCAGGGGCTGCGCGTGGGAATCGTCGACGCCGATGTCCACGGCTTCTCCGTTCCGGCGCTCATGGGAATCACGCAGCAGCCCACCCGGGTGGACGACATGATCCTCCCGCCCGTGGCCTTCGGCGTGAAGGTGATCTCCATTGGCATGTTCGTTTCCGGGAACAAAGCGGTGGCCTGGCGGGGGCCCATGCTGCACCGCGCCCTGGAGCAATTCCTCACGGATGTCTATTTCGGCGATCTGGATGCCTTGTTCCTGGACCTTCCACCGGGCACGGGCGACATCGCGATCTCGGTGGCACAGTTGCTTCCCAACGCCGAAATCCTCGTGGTGACCACCCCGCAGGCCGCGGCAGCCGACGTTGCCGAGCGGGCCGGAACCATCGCAACGCAGACGGGCCAGAAGCTTGCCGGCGTCGTGGAGAACATGTCCTTCCTGGAGATGCCCGACGGCGGCAGGATGGAATTGTTCGGAAGCGGCGGCGGGCGGGTGCTGGCTGAGCGGCTGAGCGCCGCCGTCGGGACCGACGTTCCGCTTTTGGGACAGATCCCCTTGGACATCCGTCTGCGCGAAGGCGGCGACGCTGGCCGCCCCGTGGTGTTGACCGCTCCGGAGACGGCTGCTGCACAGGCACTTCAGGCCATCGCGGGAAAGCTCAATGCCAAGCCCCGCGGCCTGGCCGGAATGTCCCTCGGGATCCAGCCGAAATAGCCTTCTTAGGTGGCTTCAGCGTCGAAGGGCGCTTTTTCACCGACGGAAAGCCGTTCGACAACCCGTTCGGGAGCTTTCGTCGGAGTGTCCACGGCTGCCACAGCGACAGGCGCACCGTCGCTGACGGGCTTCGTGTCGTCGTCGAGCAGCGCTTCCTTGATGATCCGGCGCGGATCGTACTGGCGCGGGTCATACTTCTTCCAGTCGACTTCATCTATGTCGATGCCGACTTCTTCCTTGATCTGCTCACGCGCGCCGGACGCCATGCGCCGCAGCTCCTTGACCAGATTCGTCAGCTTCCGCGTGTATTCAGGCAAACGGCTGGGGCCGATCACGATGACGCCGATGATCAGCAGGATGAGAAACTCCGAGCCATTGATTCCAAACACGTATCGAAGATTACCCTGTCCGTTGGTCCGCTCAGAAACCTGCGAGGCTCGCCAGGGTATGGAGTCCCCGTTGCAGCCGATCGTTCCAGGTCCCTGTGCTGTTTTCGGCGGGCCGGGCAACCACCAGCGAGTCGCCCGCTTTCACGAGCTCCGGAACGGCTCCGGCGGCCTGGCTGGCAGGCATGTCGGAGGAATAACGCAGCACTGCCACCGGCGAGGAGTAGACGGCCTGCCACGGGGCCCCCTGGGTAATGGACAATTGGGTCCCCGAAGCGCCGCTGCCCTCCAAGTGCTGCTCCACCAGCGTGGCGTGGTGGTCACCGTCACTGAGGTGCAGCTCAACGGCGGGGTGCCCGTCCTGCATCAGGGCCCGGGCGGAAACCACGTGGTAACCCATGCTTGCCATTTCGGGACATGCCCAGCCGTCCCTCCGCAGCTCGGACAATTGCTGCTCGCTCAGGTTCACCGTCCCGGCAACGCCGACGGGCAGGCTCAACTGCGAACCCGTCACGGGGAGTTGCTCTACGGCGTTTCCGGGCACGGTGGAACTGACCAGGGTCCGGACTTCCTGTTCGCCACGGTCGGACGCCTGGGGCGCAACTTCGCCGCCAAGCGCGTAGGCCGCAACCGCCAGGATTCCGGCGCTGACGGCGAGCCCGCCGGCCGCGGCGCTGGCGAGCCGGATCCCGTGCCATACGCTTCGCTGGGGCGCCGGGCGCTCGTCGACATCGGATTGCGCCAACCGCTGGGTGTGCTCGATCAGCCTGTTGGTGAAGTCCTGGCTCGCCTCGGGAACGGCGGCACGGCGAAGCCGTTCGAGGTACTGGCGTTCCCGCAGGACAGCGGCGTGGCATTCAGAGCATTGCTGCAGGTGGCCGGGGGCTCGGCTGTGCCGGATATTTCCCCGAGTCAAACCACCGAGTCGTCCTTTCAGCAGACCCATCGGCGACTAAAGGAGGCCGGCGATGCGCGGCATCTTAAGGCGCGGCTTGCGGGCCTGGACCGGACGCGGATCCCGGTGCGCCAGTTTTTCGCGGAGCATTGTCCGGCCGCGGTGGATGCGGGACCTGACGGTTCCCAGCTTCACGCCGAGCGCCTCGGCAACTTCGTCGTAGGAGAGGCCTTCAAGATCGCAAAGCACGACGGCGGCGCGAAAGTCCGGGGGCAGTTCTTCCAGGGCGCGCTGGACGTCGAGATCGAGGTTGTTCAACTCGAAGCTCTGCTCGGGACCGGGTTCATGTCCAGGCAGCCGGGATTCGGCGTCTTCGGCCAGGGCATCGAATCGAATACGGCTTTTCCGACGGGCCTGGTCGAGGAAGAGATTGGTGGTGATCCGGTGCAGCCAGCCGTCGAGTGTGCCTGGCTTGAAGTTTTCGAGCGAACGGAAGACCCTGACGAAGACTTCCTGGGTGAGGTCCTCGGCGTCGAACTTGTTTCCGGTGAGCCGGTAGGCAAGGCGGAAGACCTTGGCGGAGTGGTTCTCCACCACTTCTTCCCAGCTTGGCCTGACCCATTCTTCGGCTGGCGGGGCCGTGTCGGTGGAACCCAGGACTGCTGCCGTTGCCTGGACTGGCGCAGCACTTGATGCCCGCATCGTCCGCTCCCCTCAAACTGTTTGTCATCCTGCCGGTCACTCAGGAGTTCGTTGCCGGCCCTCACTTGGATGGCTGGATATACATCATCCCAGTGTTGCCTGAGATTTTGCTGATCGCAGGCAGGCTTTTCCCGCAGAGCGAACATCATCCGGAGGAAGCCGGAGAGACACAGAATTGCGGGCCGCAGGCATCCGGGCTGGGCGGCCCGTAGCCAGTAGTCTGGAAGAAATACCCCTCTGCCTGGAAAGCGAACCCCCATGAGTGCCGACAAGTCAACCAGCTGGTCCTATGCAGAAGATCTGCCTGCCGAGGACGACGTGTTGCTTCGCGCCCGTGAACGCTCCTTCGAGCTGGGCGTTACTCCCGTCAGCCCCGGCGTTGGCGCCGTCCTGACAGTCCTGGCCGCGGCGTCGAAGGCACAGACGGTTGTGGAGGTCGGCTCCGGGGCAGGGGTCTCCGGCGTGTGCCTGCTGCGCGGCCTCAGCCCGCAGGCCGTCCTGACCACTATCGACGTCGACGTCGAGCACCTCAAGGCCGCCCGCGAGGCCTTCCTGGAATCCGGCAGTCCGGCGAACCGCACCCGGACGATCTCCGGCCGTGCGGCCGACGTTTTGCCGCGCCTCACCGACTCCGCATACGACCTCGTGTTCATCGACGCCGACAAACCGAACTTTCCCGGTTACGTTCAGCAAGCCATCCGATTGCTCAAGTCGGGCGGAACATTGGTCATCAATGACGCGCTGGACAAGGACAAAGTTTCCAACCCGGCTGCCAGGGACAGCACCACCGTGGTGTTGCGCCAGATCGGCAAGGCCATCCGCGACGACGAACGGCTCTCGTCAGCGATGCTTCCCACGGGAGACGGATTGCTGGTAGCGGTCAAGAAGTAGCTGGCCCTCGTTCGCCTCCAGGCATAAACATGAAAGCAGGGCGCCGGCTCTTCTGCCGGGGCCCTGCCCAGTGAATCTATTCGGTAACGCCTACGAGGCATTCCTTGAGGTTCGCCGCCTCTGCTGCGTTGAGCTCGACCACCAGCCGTCCTCCGCCTTCGAGCGGCACACGCATGATCAGGCTGCGGCCCTCTTTGGTTACTTCCATAGGGCCGTCGCCAGTACGTGGTTTCATAGCCGCCATTAGGAAAATCCCCTCCAGTTGTCCCAAATCCCGCCAACCCGGCCGGGTTGGCTCCGCGTGGAATATACGGCGTCGACAGTCATGGCAGTTCAGTCGTCGTCGCCGGGCACCCGAGGGTGCCTTTGTCCTTGCTTGTGTCCATTATCTCGTAATTACCCGCCCGTAGCTAATTGATGGACTTTTCCCGCCGGGCCGTGATCGCGCTTGAACTGGCGAAACGACGCGGAGGCATCACGGAGGATAGTCGCCGCCGCCCGGCAACTGCGCCCACGCCCACAGCCAGACGATCCATACGATCTGGAGGAGGAAGAACATGACCACCACGGTGCCGCGGTAAGCCTTCGAGCGGGACAACCAGGCCGTGCTGAGCGCCAAGGGGAACAAGGGCAAGAGCATCCGGAACGTGCTCGTCTGGGGGTGCAGGAAGACCAGAAGATACCCCACGTAGCACGTGCACCAAAGCCTCAGTTCGGTGCCGAGGGCCCGGACAGGTTTGCTCAACATCAGCAGGGCAAAGAGCGCGACGAAGACGAACGGCGCGAGAATGCCGAGTACCGGCCCGAAGAGCATTTGGCCGGTCTCGAACCATGGCTTGAACGGAACAAGGTCGTCCCCTCGCCAAACAGTTTCGGTCTTGGTGTAGGCCAGCGGATCCCCCGTGACCGCCCAGGCGATGGCCGGCCACGCGAGGGCCCCCGCCGCGCTGACCCCCACTAGCGCGGCCAGCGATCCAAGCTCCCGGAGCGTCGGGATCGACCCGGCGGCGGGCACGTCGGCGGGCACGTCGCCTGGCACTGACGGGCGGCGCCCGAACCTCTTCCACAAGTGGTGGACCAGGAGTAGGCCCACCATGGCCGCGAAGGGCACTCCAGTGGGCCGCGACAGGCACATGAGCAGGACCACGGGCATCGCCGCGAGGTACTTGCGACGCACCAGCAGCAGGAGCGAACCCGCCAGGAGCAGGGTATTGAGGGATTCCGCGTAGGGGACCTGCAGGATGGCCGAGACGGGGAACATCGAGAAGAAGGTCAGTGCCCACAGCGCCGTGGTCCGCCCGGCGAATTCCCGGAACAGTTTGTAGGCCACCAGGGCCGCCCCAAGCCCGGCCACCATCGCGACGACCGTCAGGGCGGGCAGCGTCGCCAGTCCGGTGAGTGCACCGAGCGCCTTGGCAAGGTACGGAAAGAGTGGATAGAACGCCCAGGAATTTTCCGCGACGCCGCCGTTCGCATTGACCGGCAAAACAGAGGGGTACCCGTTGTTCGCCGCTTCGGCGTACCAGCGCCCATCCCAGATGGTGATGAAGTTCCAGTAGTCAGGTGCCGGCGGAAACCACGGATTGACGCCTTGCTGCAACGCTGCGGCCATGAAGATGCAAGCGCTGACAAGCCTCGAGGCGATGTAGACGAGGGAGACCTGGACCCACCACGGCCAGCCCGCGGCGTGGGCTCCGGCGCGGCGCAATCTTCGGACCAGGAATCCCGTCGGGGACCGCGATTCGAGTGACGGGGTCACTCTTTTGGGTCTTCCTGGTTCCCGGCTGCCTCCAGGGCCAGTTTCAGCCGTTCGATTTCCCTCTCCTGCGAGGTCAGCTGATCCCGGAGCTCATCGAGGACCTCATCCACCTGGTCCATCCGGTAGCCCCGCAGCCCAAGGGCGAAGCGCACGCGGTCGACGTCGGATGCCTTGGCTCCTGCCGGCAACAGGACCGGCGGCAGGTTCGGGACGGGTTCATCCAAACCGGCGCCGGAGTCGCGGGAGGATCTCGCCATTCCGGCGCCGAGGAACAACACGGCACCGATAATGACAATCGCGAGAAAGACCAGAAAAAAGCTCACAGCAACCATCGTGCCAGACTCAGCTGAGAGTGCAGTGACGGCAAGGCTACTCCGGGCGCTGGTCCCCGTTGGTCGAGGGTGGCCGCGGGATTCCGTGCAGGACGCGGTGAACGGCGTCCGCAGGATCGTCCACAAGCTGGATGAGGTCCAGGTCCTTCGCGGAGACCATGCCTTCGGCCACAAGGGTCCCCTTGATCCATTCGATCATCGGGCTCCAGAAGTCGACCCCCAGAAGGACGATGGGGAACGATGTCACCTTGCGGGTCTGCACCAGGACCATGGCTTCGAACAGTTCGTCCAGGGTTCCCAGGCCGCCCGGCAGGACAATGAACCCTTGCGCGTACTTGACGAACATGGTCTTGCGGGCAAAGAAGTACCTGAAGTTGATGCCAAGGTCCACCCAGCGGTTGAGGCCTTGTTCGAACGGCAGCTCGATTCCCAGTCCCACGGAAACGCCGTTGCCTTCAACGGCGCCCCTGTTGGCGGCTTCCATGGATCCCGGGCCACCACCGGTGATGACGGCGACGCCGGCTTCCGCGAGGTGGCGGCCCACCTGCACGCCCATATCGTAATAGCCGGTGCCCGGCTTGGTGCGGGCGGAACCAAAGACACTGACGGCGGGGCCGAGCTCGGCGAGCGCACCGAATCCTTCAACGAATTCACTCTGGATCCGCAGGACCCGCCACGGGTCGGTGTGAATGAAGTGGTCGGCTCCCCTGGTGTCCAGGAGTCGCTGGTCCGACATCGGCATAGCGGCCTGTTTGCGCCGAAGCTCCAAGGGTCCTTTGTGCTTGGCTGGCGGCTCTGCGGCTACGGCCGGAGCTGACGCTGCCGATCCGTTGCTCATCGCCTTGCCATTGGCGTCTGGACTAGGAACTTGGGGCTGGCTGGTACTCATTGACCTAGGCTAGCGCGGATGGCGGCTGCAGCCGTTCCGGCGTGGCCTGTTGTTTGCGGTATTGGGTTTCCTACCCATCATTTGCTGTCAGATAGCTGCAAAGCAGGTATCTGTTGAATCACGATCCACGTAAGTTAGTGTGAGCTGGCTCAACTTGAATCATTTCTTCGCTAGATTCGTCACATGACTATTCAAGCCGCCAGCGATGCCCTCGTCTCCCTGAATGGCGTCAATAAGCACTTTGGTCAACTACATGTCCTGAAGGACATCAACCTCCAAGTGAAAAAGGGTGAGGTTGTGGTTGTCATCGGGCCTTCGGGCTCGGGCAAGTCCACGCTGTGCCGGGCCATCAACCGCTTGGAGACCATCGATACGGGCGAGATTTCGATCGATGGCAAGAAGCTGCCTGAGGAAGGCAAGGAACTTGCCCTTCTCAGGGCCGATGTCGGCATGGTCTTCCAATCGTTCAACCTGTTCGCCCACAAGACGATTCTCGAAAACGTCACGCTGGGACCGATCAAGGTGAAGAAACAGGACAAAGCAACCGCGGACAAGGACGCCATGGCGTTGTTGGAGCGGGTCGGCGTCGGGCAACAGGCACCCAAGATGCCTGCACAGCTCTCCGGTGGCCAACAGCAGCGTGTGGCAATTGCCCGGGCTCTCGCGATGAAGCCGAAGGTCATGCTTTTCGACGAGCCGACTTCGGCACTTGATCCGGAAATGATCAACGAGGTCCTGGATGTCATGGTCCAGTTGGCCAAGGAAGGCATGACCATGATCGTGGTCACCCACGAGATGGGCTTTGCGCGCAAAGCCGCCGACCGCGTTGTCTTCATGGCCGACGGCCAGATTGTTGAAGACGCCAAGCCGGAGGAATTCTTCACCAACCCCCAAAGCAACCGTGCCAAGGATTTCCTCTCCAAACTCCTGACTCACTGACACTCACCGCACCCAGGCCGCGGGGGTGGCCGCACAATGAAAGGAATATCATGAAGTCTTTTATCACCCGGAGGAAATCCCTCCTGGTCGCTGCAAGCGCGGCGCTCGCCCTTTCGCTGAGCGCATGCGGTGGCGGCGGCGGTTCCACCACCGCGCCAAGCAGCGAGTCCGCGCCGTTCACGGTGGCCCAGAACGTATCCATCACGGGCAGCCCCACGTTCGACAAGATCAAGTCGAACGGAAAGATCACGATCGGCGTCAAGCAGGATCAGCCTGGCCTGGGCTTCAAGGATGCCGCGACCGGCGAGTACAGCGGTTTTGACATCCAGGTTGCCCAGTGGATCGCCGCATCCCTCGGTTTCTCGAAGGACAAGATCGAGTACAAGCCCATTCCTTCGGCCAACCGCGAGTCCGCCATTACCAACGGCGACATTGACTACTACGTCGGGACCTACTCCATCACGGACAAGCGCAAGCAGTTGGTCGACTTCGCCGGACCCTACTTCGTGACGGGTCAAGGCTTGCTGGTCAAGAAGAGCAACACGACCATCAACAGCGAGAAGGACCTGAGCGGGAAGAACGTCTGTTCGGCCACGGGTTCAACCCCCATCCAGAACATCAAGGCAAACTTCCCCGGCACCAAGACCACTGAGTTCGACACGTATTCACAGTGTGTCGAGGCGCTCAAGAGCGGCCAGGTCGATGCTGTGACTACCGACCAGGCAATCCTGATCGGTTATGCCTCCCAGGACACCGACAACCTCAAGGTGGTCGGCCAGCCGTTCACCACTGAGAAGTACGGTGTTGGCTTGAAGAAGGGCGATACCGCCTTCCGCAAGTTCGTGAACAAGATGTTCACTGACGGCGGCTCTGTGTGGCAGAAGATCTACGACTCCACACTGGGCCAGTCCGGCACCAAGGTCACCCAACCCGCAGTGGACAACTACTAAACCCATGTTGAGGGGGCGGCCCTTGGCCGCCCCCTCGAATATCGGCTGAAAGCGACCATTCTGTGAATACGCTGCTGAATAATTCGGACCTGTTCATCACAGGGTTCCGGAACACCCTTGTACTTTTCGTCGTTGCCGGGATCTTCGCCCTGATCCTGGGCACCATCGTGGCGACCTTGAGGGTATCCCCCATCCCTGCGATGCGCGCCGCAGCCACTTTGTACATCAACGTTGTGCGCAACACCCCATTGACGTTGGTCCTGTTCTTTTTTGCCTTGGGCTATCCGAAGCTCGGTCTCGTGGAAATTGATTTCATGACCGCCGCAACCGTCGGCCTCAGCCTGTACACCGCTACTTATGTGGCGGAAGCCGTACGCTCCGGCATCAACACCGTGCCTGTCGGCCAGGCCGAAGCTGCCCGTGCCATCGGCCTTCCGTTCACCCAAACCCTGACCCTGGTGATCCTCCCCCAGGCATTCCGCGCCGTCATCCCGCCCATGTTCAGCGTGTTCATCGCATTGCTCAAGAACACAACGGTGGCAGCCGGCTTCTCGGTCGCCGAAGCGGGAGCCATCAGATCGAATCTTTCCGAGCGCGGCGAGCCTGCCATGGCCGGGCTGCTCTGGGTCGCACTGATCTTCGTTCTGCTCGTTTTCATCCTTTCCTTCGTCCAGCGGAAGCTTGAAAAGAAATGGAAGGTGGCCCGATGAGCTCGGTCCTTTTTGACGCTCCGGGCCCGAAGGCCCGCGCACGCTACCGGATTCTCGGCGTCGTGACCGCCCTGGTCATTCTCGCCATCGTCGGATTCATCGTCCTTCGTTTCGCCCAAAGCGGCCAGTTCGACGAGAAGAAGTGGCATTTGTTCACCTTCCCGCTGGTCCAGCAGACCATCATCCAATCAGTGGGCGCCACGCTTTCAGCGTTTGCCACGGCGGCCGTGCTCAGCTTGGTGCTGGGTGTCTTCCTGGCCTTCGGGAGGCTCTCCGACCGCAAGTGGATCAGCTTGCCTTGCTATGGGTTCACGGAGCTCTTCCGTGCCATTCCGTTGCTGATCCTCATGATGATCTTCTACTACGGGCTCCCTCCCCTCGGCGTCCAGGGGATCACGCCTTTCACGGCAGTCGTTGCGGGCCTGGTGCTCTACAACGGATCGGTGCTCGCGGAAGTCTTCCGGGCCGGCATCGAATCGCTCCCCCGTGGCCAGAGCGAGGCCGGCTACGCCATCGGCTTGCCGAAGAGCGCGGTCATGACAAACATCCTGCTGCCGCAGGCGGTCCGCTCGATGCTCCCGGTGATCATTTCCCAACTCGTGGTCATCCTCAAGGACACCGCATTGGGCTTCATTGTGACCTACAACGAGATCCTCTTCCAGGCCAAGTACTTCGGAAGCCAGGCCCAGTACGGTTCGCCCATCATTCCTTCCGCGATCATTGCCGGTGTGCTGTACGTCGGGATGTGCCTGATCCTGGCCGGAATCGCCAAGTGGCTTGAAGGCCGGATGCGCCGCAACGTCAAAGTGGTGAAGGTGGCCAAGTCGGAGATTGTGGCAATCGAGGGCTAGTCGCAAGAACGTCGCAAACGTGGGTGTGGCCCGTGGGCTTGGTTCCGGAACCAAGCCGTGCGCAAGAAGCGGATCGCCCGGTCCGAAGTTGACCGCGGGAACGCCGAGCTCGCTGAAGCGCGCGACGTCGGTCCAACCGTACTTGGGTTTGGGCTCGGCACCGACGGCGGCAACGAAGGACGCCGCAGCCCGGTGGTTGAGGCCCGGCCGCGCCCCGGCGGCAGCGTCGGTGCGGACGACGTCGAAGCCGTCCAAGAGTTCCCGGACGTGGGCTTCGGCCTGGTCCGGGGTCTTGTCCGGCGCGAAGCGATAGTTGATCTCCACGACACAGCGGTCCGGGATGACGTTGCCCGCAGTGCCGCCGTTAATCTTCACGGCATTGAGGCTTTCCCGGTAGTCCAGCCCGTCCACGTTGACGGTGCGAGGTTCGTACGAGGCCAAGCGGCTCAGGATGGGAGCGGCTGCGTGGATGGCGTTGCTGCCCATCCACGCACGGGCGGAGTGCGCCGCTTCCCCGACCGTGGTGGCTTCGAAGCGGCTGGTGCCGTTGCAACCGCCTTCCACCGTGCCGTCGGTGGGTTCGAGCAGGATCGCGAAGTCCCCCTCCAGGAGATGGCCATGGTTCCGTACCAAGCGGCCGAGGCCGCTCTTGACCGCTTCAACTTCCTCATGGTCATAGAAGACGAAGGTGACGTCTTTGCCCGGCTCGGCGCCGCCGTCGAACATTGTCGCGGCGAGCGCAAGCTGCACCGCGACCCCGCCCTTCATGTCGGTGGCTCCGCGTCCATACAAGGTTCCCGTCCCGGGGACGCCGGACTCCCACGTGGCGGGCACGGTGCCGAGCGAACCCTCCACGGTGGGCAACGGCACGGTATCGAGGTGGCCGGCCAAGATCACGCGCTCCGGGCGTCCCAGCTCGGTCCGGGCAATGATGGCGTCGCCGTCCCGCACAAGCTGCAGGCCGGGGATCGTACGAAGCGCGGATTCAACGGCGTCTGCAAGCGCGGCTTCGTTGCCGGACACGCTGTTGACGTCCATCAGCGCCGCGGTCAGCAGCGCAACGTCTTGCCTGATGTCAAGAAGGATCGGGGTAGTTTCAACGGTCACCTGTCCACTGTATCCCGAGCGAATTGCGACCCCTCGGTCCACACACGGTTTCAAGGGAAGCAGTGGCTCTCGATAGACTTGCGCCATGACTGAAACCGCTGCCTCTGCCGCTCTCGATAGCGCTTCTGACAACGATCGCTCCGCCTATGGCTTTGGCCTGGCCACCATCGCCACCTCCGACGCCGGAGAAGCGACAGTGCTGGACGTCTGGTTTCCGGCACCGGCATTGGGCGAAGCTGCCGCATCCCTGCGCGCCGTGGAGCACGCCGACGAGTCGCTGACTGCTCTCGCAGCTGAAAGCCACGACGCCGACCGCCGGACCGAACAGAAGGTGGTCTTTGCCCAGATCAACCTGGACGAGGCACCTGCCGACACCGTTGACGCCTACCTGCGCCTGCACTTGCTTTCGCACCGGCTCGTCAAGCCCAACAGCATCAACCTGGACGGGATCTTCGGCAAGCTCCCGAACGTTGTGTGGACGAACTTCGGCCCCGCAGCAGTGGACGGCTTCGAATTGACCCGCGCCCGCCTGCGTAAGCGCGGCGCCGTCACGGTCTACGGAGTGGACAAGTTCCCGCGCATGGTGGACTACGTCGTTCCCACCGGGGTCAGGATCGCCGACGCCGACCGGGTCCGCCTGGGCGCCTACCTCTCCGAAGGCACCACGGTCATGCACGAGGGCTTCGTGAACTTCAACGCCGGCACGCTCGGCACGTCCATGGTGGAAGGGCGCATCTCGGCAGGTGTTGTTGCCGGTGACGGCACCGACGTCGGTGGCGGCGCCTCCATCATGGGGACCCTCTCCGGTGGCGGCAAGGAAAAGATCGCCCTGGGTGAGCGCGTGCTCCTGGGTGCCAACTCCGGCGTGGGCATCAGCATCGGCGACGACTCCGTGGTCGAAGCAGGCCTCTACGTCACGGCTGGAACCCGCGTGCGCATCCCCGGCCCGAAGGACGCCAACGGGGAAGACACCAGCAGCATCATCAAGGCTGTTGAGCTCTCCGGCGTGCCGAACCTGCTGTTCCGCCGCAATTCCACAACTGGCGAAGTCGAGGTCCTTCCCCGCAAGGGCCAGACGGTGGAACTCAACGAAGCCCTCCACGCCAACTAGCTGATACCTGGATGCGCCGTCTCCGACGCACCATCATCTTGTTGCTGGCGCTTGCCTTGGTGGCCGGTGCCATCTACGCCGTGGTGACTGTACTGCAGCGTTCCGAAACCTTGGTCACGGAACGCTGCGTCGCCGTCGTGGGCTCGGACTCCTACGAGCTGGCGACGGACCAGGCCGCGAATGCCGCCCTCATCACCGCCATTGCCGTGCAGCGGGGGCTGCCTCCGCGCGCGGCCACAATCGCCGTGGCCACAGCCATGCAGGAATCCAAGCTTCGCAACATCGGACACGGTGACGAGGTTGGCCCCGATTCGCGGGGCCTGTTCCAGCAGCGCCCCTCCCAGGGCTGGGGCACCGAAGCCGAGGTCATGGATCCTGCCTACGCGACGAACGCTTTCTATGACCACCTTGTGAAAATACCCGGCTACGAAACGATGGCGATCACTGATGCGGCGCAAGCGGTCCAGCATTCCGCCTACCCCCAGGCCTACGCGCAGCAGGAACCCATGGGCCGGGCGTATGCGTCGGCGCTCACCGGACATTCCGAACGGGCCCTCGACTGCACGCTCGGGGCGGCGGACACCGCCGGCGACCCGAACGCCGTCGTGGCCGCCATGACCACGGAGTTCGGCGCCCTGCCGGCCGTGGCCCAGGGCCGCACGGTCCAGTTGAACATCAGCGGTGCGCAGGCGTGGGCTGTGGCCCAGTGGGCCGTGGCGAATGCCAAGGACCTTTCCGTGACGCAGGTTGACGTGGCTGGCGCCACCTGGAACCGGCAGGACCACAAGGGCTGGCAGGATTCAGCGGCAGCATCGGGGTCCGTGACCATCACGGTTTCGGCTCCGAAGACCTAGTTTTGGGCGGGGCCTCGGCGGTGCCTGGCTTCAGACCAGTAGTTCAACCACCGGCTGGACGTAGCTGCGGAAGATATCCGGCTCGGACAAGAGCCGGTGGCTCATGATCATCTTGTCCGGCTCAAGATACCAGGCCCTTGGCTCGTTGAGGGGCAGCTCGATGATCGTCAGCTGGAAGTCCCGGGAACTCCGTCCGACTTCCAGCAGCCGGTCCTCCACCATGTCCCCCAGAAGCAACGTGGCGCCGCTCGCTTCGCGTTCAGCCTCTAGTTTTTCGTACTCTTCAAGGCGCTCACGGGCCCAGGTCAGGGCGGCTCCGAAGTGTGCCTGCAATACTCTGCGCAGGGCAGGCGAATTGCCGAAGGCGTTGAATCCCGGGGGTGAAAGCTCCGGCGCGGCATCCGGATACGCCCTCAACAGCTGCTCCCACCAGGCCTCCCACTCTGTCTTGAGGGCCGGCACCCCGCCTACCTCGGCAGTGAGGTGCGTGTGGTCCGCGTGCCTGACTTTGGGTGTGGCGTGGGACAACGTTGGCGTACCGGCTCCGTCCAATCCAGCAACGTCTCTCAGATACAAGGCAATGAGCATCGGTCCGGAGGTGTCCATAGTGATTCGCCACCCCTGACCGCCTGTGTCATGCATCCGATTGCCTCCCTTGGCAGGTGCCCGCTCAGGGTTCCAGTCTATTCCCGATGAGCCTTGACGTTAACGGTTGGACGGGACCGCAACGAGAGTCTGCAAATGCGCGGTCAGCACGTCGCGGCAGACCTCGGCCGTCATCCACTCAGGCTGCAGCAGGGCATGCATGCACAGTCCGTCGAGGGTGGCCAGAAGGCGCTCGGCCTCGGTCACCAGGCGCTCCTGGCCGGATCCGCCGTCGGGCATCAGTCGCATCACCAAGCGGCCGACGACGGCGGCCACGGCCCGGTGGCTGCGTGCCGCTTCCTGTTCGAGTACTGGCCGGATTCGGGCCGCGTGCCGGAATGCCATCCAGACACAGGCGTCGACGGCCAGTTCCTCGTCGAGCGGAAGGAATTGGCCCGCCAGGGTTAACACGGCGGCGCCGTGTTCCGCCGAATCCGGATCCAACGATTCGACGACGGCGAACGCGTCCTCAAGCCGCGCGGCGATCCTGTCGATGACCACGGCAAAGGAGTGGACCAGCAGTTCATCGCTGCTGGCAAAGTAATGCCGGACCGAGCCGACGGCGAGCCCGGCTTCGTCGGCCACCTCCCGCAAGGAGGCACGTTCCAGGCCATCCGAGGCGATGATCCTGAAGACAGCTTCGACTACTTCCTGGCGCCGGGCTTCGGCATCAACAATCTTGGGCACAGATCTTTTTAGCACGAACGTGCTTGAACGGTACCGCCCGGCGCACCGGAACTGCGGGACTGTGGCGCACGCAACACTGAGCGAGCCTTGGCAAGTTCGGCTAGCGTTGCTTGCATGAGAATTCTTGTCACGGGTGGCACCGGCTACATCGGATCGCACACCGTCCTGTCCCTGCTGGAAACCGGACACGAAGTGGTCGTGCTGGACAACCTCGTGAACTCAAGCGAAGAGTCCCTGCGCCGCGTCGGTGAGCTGGCGGGAAAGACGGCGGCGTTCCATAAAGTGGATCTGGTGGACGAGGCCGCGGTTGAAGCCGTGTTCGATCAGCACAGCATCGACGCCGTCATCCACTTCGCCGGGCTCAAGGCAGTTGGCGAATCCGTGCAGGAACCCCTGAACTACTACTACAACAACATCGTCGGCACGCTGAACCTGCTCCGCGCCATGGACAAGCACGGGGTCCGGTCGATCGTTTTCAGTTCCTCCGCCACGGTATACGGCGAGCACAACCCCATCCCCTACATCGAGAAGATGGAGATCGGGGCGAACAACCCCTACGGCCGTACCAAGGAACAGATCGAGGACATCCTCACGGACCTCGGCGCCGCGGACGAACGCTGGCACATCGCCTTGTTGCGCTATTTCAACCCGGTGGGCGCACACCCCTCGGGCCGGATCGGCGAGGACCCCCAGGGTATCCCCAACAACCTGGTCCCCTACATCGCCCAGGTCGCCGTCGGCCGCCGCGAAAAGCTCATGGTCTTCGGCGGAGACTACGACACCCCGGACGGCACCTGCCTGCGGGACTACATCCACGTCGTCGACCTCGCCGGTGGCCACGTCGCCGCATTGGACTACGTTGCGGAGCGCCCCGGCGTTCACCGCTGGAACCTTGGCTCCGGGAAAGGCACGTCCGTACTGGAGATGCTCCACGCCTTCGAACAGGCCGTGGGCCACCCGCTGCCGTACGAGATCACGGGCCGCCGGGCGGGAGACCTGCCCGCGTTCTGGGCCGACGCCTCCTCCGCCCTGGCCGACCTGAGCTGGTCCACCACGAAGACCGTGGACCAGATGTGCGAAGACCACTGGCGCTGGCAGAAGAACAACCCTCTCGGCTACAGCTCTTAAAGTGCAACGCGGGGTCACTTACGGCCCATGATGTCCCTTGGGACGGGCTGTAAGTGACCCCGCGTGCTGGGCCCACACCGGCGGGGATTAGACCGCCGGGTAGTCGCGCTCCGGCTCTCCTGTGTAGAGCTGCCGCGGACGGCCGATCTTCGTCTGGGGATCGTTGATCATTTCGCGCCACTGGGCGATCCAGCCGGGGAGTCGGCCGATCGCGAACAGCACGGTGAACATCTTCTCGGGGAAGCCCATGGCCTTGTAGATCAGGCCGGTGTAGAAGTCGACGTTCGGGTAGAGCTTGCGCTGGATGAAGTAGTCGTCCGCAAGGGCCTTCTCTTCGAGGCGCATCGCGATGTCCAGGAGCTCATCGTTGCCGCCCAGCTTGCCCAGGATCTCGTGTGCCGTCGCCTTGATGATCTTGGCGCGGGGGTCGTAGTTCTTGTAGACCCGGTGTCCGAAGCCCATGAGGCGGACGCCGTCCTCCTTGTTCTTGACCTTCTCCATGTATTCCTCGGGCTTGATGCCGTCGGCCTGGATCTGGCGCAGCATCTTCAGCACGGCCTCGTTGGCGCCGCCGTGGGCGGGACCGAAGAGGGCGTTGATGCCTGCGGAAACAGAAGCAAACAGGTTCGCGTTCGAGGAGCCCACAAGGCGGACGGTCGACGTCGAGCAGTTCTGCTCGTGGTCGGCGTGCAGGATGAGCAGGAGGTCCAGCGCCTTGACGACGACGGGATCCAGCTCGTATTGCTCTGCCGGCAGGCCGAAGCTCAGGCGCAGGAAGTTCTCCACGAGGTTCATGGAGTTGTCCGGGTACAGCATGGGCTGGCCGATGGACTTCTTGTGGGCGTAGGCCGCGATGACCGGGAGCTTCGCCATGAGGCGGATAGTGGAAACTTCCACGTGCTCCGGGTTGAACGGGTCCAAGGAGTCCTGGTAGAACGTGGACAGCGCGGAGACAGCCGAGGAAAGCACCGGCATCGGGTGCGCGTCACGCGGGAAACCGCCGAAGAAGCCCTTGAGCTCCTCGTGGAGCAGCGTGTGGTGGCGGATCCGCTGGTCGAACGCGTCCAGCTCGGTGGGCGTGGGAAGGTTGCCGTAGATCAGCAGGTAGGAAACTTCCAGGAAGCTTGAGTGCTGGGCAAGCTGCTCGATCGGGTAGCCGCGGTACCGCAGGATACCGGCGTCGCCATCGATGTAGGTGATTGCCGACGTGGTGGCGGCGGTGTTCATGAAGCCGGGGTCATAGGCGACGGCGCCCGTCTGCTTCAGCAGCTTGGAAACGTCGTATCCTTCGTTCCCTTCTACAACCTTGATCCGCGGGAGCTCGAGCTCTCCGCCGGCATGGCGCAGGGTAGCGCTGGTGGTCTCAGTCATGGAGTCCCCTTCATGAGGCTCTTGGCCTCGGTCGAAAGCTTGATCCAACCAACATCTGGTGACTCCAGCCAGGAGTCTGCAGGTGCAGACACCATCGGCCGAACTGCCTTCGTGGAGAAAGCCACCATTGATAGTCAGTTAAAAGCTACCGCCAGTAAGCGGGACAAACTAATTCACAAGCTACGGTTACTGGCGGAATGACGCGCCCTGTGCGGGAAGTCACAGCATTGTTACCGGGCAGTGTCCAAGCGTTCGACTGCCGCGTCGATGCGTTCGTCCGTGCCGGTGAGCGCCACACGGATGAAACCATTGCCCGCGTCTCCATAGAACACCCCGGGCCCGACGACGATCCCCAGGTCAGCGAAACGGCGGACTGTGTCCCACGTCGCCTCCCCTGCGGTGGACCACAGGTACAGGCCAGCTTTGGACTCGTGGATCTCCAGGCCGAAGTTCTTCAGTGCCGGCAGGAGGCGTTCACGGCGCCCGCGGTAGAGATCCTTTTGGGCGAGCACGTGGCCGGCATCGCCGAGCGCGGTACGCATGGCTTCCTGGACCGGATACGGCACGATCATGCCGGCGTGCTTGCGGCTGTTGACCAGATTCGCCACGATCGACGAGTCACCAGCCACGAAGGCGGCACGGTAGCCGGCAAGGTTCGATTGTTTGCTGAGGGAGTAGACGCACAAGAGTCCGTCCGTGGATCCTCCCGTGACGCGTGGGTCAAGGACGCTAGGCACTGCCTCGCCGCCACGCTGGGCATCCCATTCGCCCCAGCCGAGTTCGGCATAGCATTCATCCGACGCCACGACTGCGCCGATCTCGCGCGCCTGGGCGACGATCTGCCTGAGGGATTCGACGTCACGGACGCTGCCCGTGGGATTGCCGGGGGAATTGATCCAGATCAGCCGGACCCTCGCGCGGGTGGCTGAGTCCAGTTCGTCCAGGCTGTCTGCCGCGACGGCAGTGGCGCCTGCGAGCATGGCGCCGATGTCGTAGGTCGGGTACGCCACAGTGGGACGGACCACGACGTCGCCTGCGCTCAGTCCCAGCAGGAACGGCAACCAGGCCACCAATTCCTTGGAGCCGACGGTCGGCAGGACGTCCCTCGGATCGATTCCCGGGACCCCGCGGCGGCTGGCGAACCAGTTGGATACGGCCTCGCGAAGAGCTTCCGTGCCGTGGACCGTCGGGTAACCATGGGCGTCAGCTGCCCGGGCAAGCGCCTCGCGGACCAGTTGCGGCGTCGGATCCACGGGGGTTCCGATGGAGAGATTGACTGCCCCGCCCGGGTGTTCTGAAGCCTTGGCCACGTACGGCGCCATCGCTTCCCAAGGATAGTCAGGCAGGTTGAGGCCGAAAGCGGGGGCCGCAGAAATCAAAGGAAGCAACCGTTCTTAGTGGTCTTGGTTCTGTGGGGGCAGCGCGGCGATGAAGGGGTGGTCCTTACCGGTGTTGCCGATCTTGGCGGCTCCGCCCGGGGAACCAAGGTCATCGAAGAACTCGACGTTGGCCTTGTAGTAGTCGGCCCATTCCTCCGGGGTGTCGTCCTCGTAGTAGATCGCTTCCACCGGGCACACGGGTTCGCAAGCTCCGCAGTCCACGCACTCATCCGGGTGGATATAGAGGGAACGTTCGCCTTCGTAGATGCAGTCAACAGGGCATTCTTCAATACATGCCTTGTCCTTGACGTCCACACACGGCTGCGCGATTACGTAGGTCACGTCCCTTGCCTCTCCACAGTTGTCCCGGAAATTCCGGGTAGTACCACCGGCCCTGTGGCCGGTACATCGAATTCTGAGCCTATTATCCCCCAGCGGGAACTCAGCAACCTAGCCGGGCGTCTTACTATGAACTGGTGAATCTGCCCCGGCCCCAGGATTTCCTGCTCAATACCGTATCCGGAACACGGGTAGTTGTCCGATACCGCCTGGACAACGGCTTCACCGATGCCCTCGGCTACCTGCTCTCGGTCGCCGACGGTGCGTGCACCATCCGTACCCGACAGTCCGACGTCGAGATCCCGCTGGCCCTTGTTGTGGCGGCAAAAGCAGTCCCTCCTCCGCCCCAGCGCCGGGATCCGCGCACAACCCGCGAGTAGTTCCGCCTCATGTCCCGGAGGGTCAGGCGCCATGCACCTCGTCGGGGAGCCTGCGCATTCCCCACAGCGGGGAGAACAGCACAGGCGCAACAAAAACAAGACTTCCGCCCAAGCCGATCCAGAGTGTCGGTACGAGGCCGATATTCTCGGCCAGGAGGCCCGAGGCTAGGGCAGCGATCGGCATGACCCCCCACACCACGAAGCGAATGGACGCATTCATGCGCCCCAGGAGCCGGGGCGGACACACGCGCTGCCTCATGCTCAACTGCATGATGTTGTACACCAGCACTCCGAAAGCGAACCCGAACTCGGAGACGATGAGCATCACGAGGGACATCCATCGCTCGGGGGCAAGCACGCACAACGGAACCAGGAGGAGGAAAAGCGAGCTGATCATCGACGCCACGGGAATAACCGTCCCCTCGCCGATCCAGGCCGCCAACCTGGGCGCGGCAACCGCCCCGATCAGTCCGCCCACGGCGCCGACCGCCATGATGAGGCCCATGCCCTCCGGACCGAGTTCCAGTTCACGAAGTACCAACACCGGCATCAAGGTGAAGGCAAGCGTGGTGAAGAAGTTGACCCCGCCCGTGCACGCCGCAATCCTGCTGATCAGGGGATGCCTGACCACGAAGACCAGGCCCTCCTTGATTTCGCTTGCCAGCGGCTGCCGATCCTTCGCGGCCACGGGCCGTTCCGCATCGCGCGTCCTGAGCAGGAAGATGGCCGACAGCAGATACCCGATCGCCTCCCCGACGAACAGCACCGGGGCGGACACGACCGTCAGCAAGCCACCGCCCGCGGCAGGACCCCCGATCCGTGCGATCTGGGAGGTGGCCTCGAGCTTGGAGTTCGCCTGCGGCACTTTCGCGGCATCCACGAGCACGGGCACATAGCTCTGGTAGGAAACGTCGAAGAAGACCGTCGCGGCCCCGACGACGGCGGCTACGGCGTAAAGATGCCAGATCTGCAGGATGCCGGCCCACCAGAGGATTGGTACGGTCGCCATTGCCCCGGTCCGGACCAGGTCCGCCACGATCATGGTGCGACGCTTGAGCCAGCGGTCAACCCACGCTCCTGCCGGCAAACCGATCAGCAGGAAGGCCGCAAGGCCGGCGGCATTGAGCGCGCCGACTTCGAACTCACTGGCGCCGAGCAAAGTCACCGCGAGGACGGGAAACGCCAATTGCCCCAGTTGCGCCCCAAGCTGGCTGACGGCCTGGCCCGACCAGAAGATGATGAAGTTCCGGTCCCGCCACAGCGAGGCAGTGTGCTGAGCTGTGTCAGTTTGCTGAGCATTGTCCGTGGTCCCGGCGTTCACCCGCCCAGTTTCCTGTAGTGATTGGTATATGTCAATCACTCAAGGCTGGCTACACTGGCCACCATGACGGAACACGAGCGGGAGGACAGCGACCTGGTGGCCAAGGGCCGCGCCTTGAGCTCCCCCCTGCGCTTGAGGATTCTCCGGCTCTGCCTGCACCACGCTCGCACCAACAAAGAGATTGCGGGGCTGTTGGACATCAATCCGGCGTCAAGCCTGCATCATGTCCGGACCTTGGTGCGCACCGGTTTTCTTGAACCTCAGGAAGGCCGGAAGGGAAAGAGGGGCGCCAAGGAGGTGCCGTACATCGCCACCCGCACCTCGTGGAGCACTCCCGTCGACGATATTGCCCCTGTCCTGATCGAAACATTCGTCCAGGAAACCCGCGGGCTCATGCCAGGGGACATCGATGTCTGGCGGCTTGGCGTGAAGTTCAATGCTGCACGGCAGCAGGAGATGATGGGCAAGCTGCGGGCGGTCGTCGAGGAATATATGCGTCTTCCGGCAGACGACGACGGCGAGGCCACCTCGCTCCTGATTGCCCACCACCGGGACCCAAGCGCCGACTAGCTAAGCGCGCGGAGGACGCCCGTAGCGCCGGCACCACAAGAGCATCACGAAAGTGATGCCCGCACTCCCGTAAACCCACACATTTCCGGGCACATCCGCGACGATCAGCTGCTTGCCCGTTCCGCCCGTGGAGAGCACGCCTACGGCGGCGTAACAAACAATGCCCACCACCGCCGTCGGGATCAAGGATCGCGACCACGCACCCAGCAGGAGCTGGAGCGATGCGAGCAGGAGCAGTGCCGCTGCGGTACCCCAAGAGACGTCGACGCCGGCAATAAGGAGCGCCTGCCGGTGCAGTGCGGTGCCTGCAAAGGCAGCAAAAAGAGCCACCGGAACAGCCACGGCAATGCCGCGTGCTGTTCCGGTGGCTCCCTTATTCAATGCGTCAGTCCGTTGGGCGCGTCAGTACTTGATCAGCCCAGCAGGATCAGACTTTGGCGCGTGCGCGGGTAGCCTTGGCGCGCTCGTTGGCGTCCAGGATGACCTTGCGGATGCGGATGGAGTCCGGGGTTACCTCAACGCACTCGTCTTCGCGGGCGAATTCGAGGGACTCTTCGAGGGTCAGGTCGCGCGGCGGCGTCAGGTTCTCAAAGGTGTCAGAGGAAGCGGCACGCATGTTGGTGAGCTTCTTTTCCTTCGTGATGTTGACGTCCATGTCGTCGGCGCGGGAGTTCTCGCCGACGATCATGCCTTCGTAGACCTCGGACGTGGGCTTCACGAAGAAGGAGCCGCGTTCCTGCAGGTTGATCATGGCGAAGGGGGTGACCACACCGGCGCGGTCGGCAACCATCGAACCGTTGGTGCGGTATTCGATAGGGCCGGCCCACGGCTCGTAGCCTTCGGAGATCGAGGAAGCGATGCCGGCGCCACGGGTGTCCGTAAGGAACTTGGTGCGGAAGCCGATGAGGCCACGTGCCGGAACGATGAATTCCATGCGGCACCAGCCGGTACCGTGGTTGGCCATGTTGGTCATGCGGCCCTTGCGGGCAGCCATCAGCTGCGTGACTGCACCGAGGTACTCTTCAGGCACGTCGATGGTCATGTGTTCCATCGGCTCGTGGATCTTGCCGTCGACGGTCCGGGTGACAACCTGCGGCTTGCCGACAGTGAGCTCGAAGCCTTCGCGTCGCATCTGCTCCACGAGGATGGCCAGCGCAAGCTCGCCACGTCCCTGGACTTCCCAAGCATCCGGACGCTCGGTGGGCAGGACCTTGATGGAGACGTTACCGATCAGTTCCTTGTCCAGGCGATCCTTCACCTGGCGCGCCGTGACCTTGGCGCCCTTGACCTTGCCGGCCAGCGGGGAGGTGTTGATACCGATGGTCATGGAGATCGCGGGGTCATCCACCGTGATGAGCGGCAGCGGCTGCGGGTTCTCTGCGTCAGTGAGGGTCTCACCAATGGTGATTTCCTCGATACCGGCAACAGCCACGATCTCGCCCGGGCCGGCGGACTCTGCCGGTACGCGGTCAAGGGCCTTGGTGGCCAGGAGCTCGGTGATCTTGACGTTCTTCAGCTCACCGTTGGCACGCGCCCAGGCGACGGTCTGGCCCTTGCGGAGGGTGCCGTTGTAGATGCGCAGGAGTGCAAGGCGGCCAAGGAACGGGGAAGCGTCCAGGTTGGTGACGTGCGCCTGAAGGACACCGTTCGGGTTGTAGGTCGGCGCCGGGATGTGCTCGATGATCGCCTTGAAGAGGGGTTCGAGATCTTCGTTTTCCGGGGCCGAGCCGTCAGCCGGCTGCTCGAGGGAGGCGCGGCCGACCTTGGCTGCGGCGTAGACCACGGGTACTTCCAGGATCTTGTCCAGGTCCAGGTCCGGAACTTCGTCCGCGAGGTCGGAGGCCAGGCCAAGGAGCAGGTCCATGGACTCGTGGACAACCTCTTCGATGCGGGCGTCGGGGCGGTCGGTCTTGTTGACCAGCAGGATGACGGGCAAGTGCGCGGCAAGGGCCTTGCGGAGGACGAAGCGGGTCTGCGGCAGCGGACCTTCGGAAGCGTCGACCAGGAGGACCACGCCGTCAACCATGGACAGGCCGCGCTCCACCTCGCCACCGAAGTCGGCGTGGCCGGGGGTGTCGATCACGTTGATGGTGATGGTCTCGCCATTGGACGACGGGCCGTTGTAGGCAACCGTGGTGTTCTTGGCGAGGATGGTGATGCCCTTTTCGCGCTCCAGGTCACCGGAGTCCATGACGCGGTCTTCCAGGTGGTTGTGCTCGGCGAAGGAGTTGGTCTGCTTGAGCATGGCGTCGACCAGCGTGGTCTTGCCGTGGTCAACGTGGGCCACAATCGCGACGTTGCGCAGATCACTGCGCGATGCAGTGGTCGCGGCGGTGTTGGTGGTGGTTTCAGACATGCGTAATGGCTCGATTCAGTGGTGAAGTCAGCTGTTGTATCGCGACATTTCCAACCGGAACGCACGACGGATTAGACCCTTTGACACAGGGCACCTTCATAGAGTCTAAACGCTGTGGTATTTATTGGCCTAAAAATCACCCTCCAGGTCATCGAATTGTGCCCTTCATCACAATCGGCAGCGAACTCGGGATGAGCCGGAAACAGCAAAAGAGCCGGTACCACTTCCCCCCACGGAAGTGGTACCGGCTCTTCTGCTCCCCCGGCTGGCACTCAGCGCACGGGCGCCAGCACCGTCAGGCCACCACGGGCGGAAGCATCAGGCTGGCACCCGGGATCGCGTTGAGCAGGGCCTTGGTGTAGTCCTGCTGCGGCGAATCGAAGACGTCGTCCGTGCTGCCCGTTTCCACGAGCTTGCCCTTCTGCATCACGCAGACATGGTCGGCGATCTGCCGCACGACGGCGAGGTCGTGCGTGATGAACAGGTACGTCAGGCCAAGATTGGACTGCAGCTCGGCCAGGAGGTTCAAGACCTGGGCCTGCACCAAGACGTCCAAAGCGGAGACCGCTTCGTCACAGATGATCACTTCGGGGTCGAGGGCGAGCGCGCGCGCGATCGCGACGCGCTGCCTTTGGCCGCCGGAGAGCTCGTTCGGGTACCGCTGCATGGTGGACTGAGGCAGCGCCACCTGGTCCAGGAGTTCCCGGACCTTCTTCTCGCGGCTGACCTTGTCACCGATCTTGTGGGTCCGGAGCGGTTCCTCGATGGTCCTGAAGATGTTGTACATCGGGTCGAGTGAACCGTACGGGTCCTGGAAAATCGGCTGGACGCGGCGCCGGAACTTGAAGATTTCCCGGCTGTTCAAGGTGGAGGTGTCCACACCGTCGAAAACGATCCGGCCCGACGTCGGCGCGAGCAGGTTGAGGACCATCTGGGCCACGGTGGACTTGCCGGAACCCGACTCACCCACGATCGCCGTCGTCGTCCCCCGTTTGACGTTGAACGAGACGTTGTCCACCGCAGTGAAGTCCGTTGCCTTGCCGACGCCGGAGCGCAGCTTGAAGACCTTGCTGAGGCTTTCGACCTTCAGGACGTCGTCGGCCAATGCCTTTTCGGCCACAGCTTCGGTGGGCGCCAGGAGTTCTTCCGTCTGGATTCCTTCGGCCTTGGCGGCCTGGATCCTACGCGAAGCGAGTGACGGCGCCGAGGCCACCAACCGCTGGGTGTAGGGGTGTTGCGGGTTGCGAAGCAATTCGAGGGAAGGACCGGCCTCCACCACGTTGCCGCGGTACATGACCACTACTTTGTCCGCGCGCTCGGCAGCGAGGCCGAGATCGTGGGTGATGAGCAGGACTGCCGTGCCGAGCTCCGCCGTCATGGTTTCGAGGTGGTCAAGGATCTGCCGCTGCACCGTGACGTCCAGGGCCGACGTCGGCTCATCGGCGATCAGGAGCCGCGGCTGGCAAGACAGGCCGATGGCGATCAGGGCCCGCTGGCGCATGCCGCCGGAGAATTCGTGCGGATACTGCTTGGCGCGGCGTGCGGAGTCCGGCAAGCCGGCCTCCCCCAGGACGCGGGCGACGTCGGCAGGACCGCTGGGCTTGCCGTTGGCGCGCAGCGTCTCGCGGACCTGGTATCCGATCTTCCAGACCGGGTTGAGGTTGGACATCGGATCCTGCGGAACCATGCCGATCGTGTTGCCGCGCAACTCGATCATGCGCCGTTCCGGGGCGTGGGAGATGTCCTCGCCGTCGAGCAGGATCTGCCCGCTGGAAACCCTGCCGTTCTCCGGCAGGAGGCCAATGGCGGCGAGCGCCGTCGTCGACTTCCCCGAACCGGACTCACCCACAATGGCGACAGTCTCGCCGGGCATGATGGTCAGGTGCGCATTCTTGACGGCCTGGAATTCGCCGCTCGCCGTCTGGAAGGAGATGGCGAGGTCCCGGATTTCAAGGAGCGGACGCTCTTCGGTTCCGGCTTCGTCGATGGTGACGTTGGATGTTGTCATGATTGCCTCCTTCATCGCTTGCGGCTCTTGGGGTCAAGGGCGTCACGCAGCGCGTCGCCAAGCATGATGAAGCTCAGGACCGTGATGGACAGTGCGGTTGCGGGGAACATCAGCACCTCGGGGTTGGTGCGCAACGTGTCCTTCGCCGCGGAAATGTCGTTACCCCAGGACATGATGCTGCCGGGCAGGCCAATGCCAAGGAAGGACAGCGTTGCTTCCGTCACGATGAAGACGCCAAGCTCCATGGTGGCCAGGACGATGATTGGCGCGAGCGCGTTCGGAACGACGTGCCGGACCAGCGTGCCGATCTTGGAGACACCGAGCGAGCGTGCGGCCGTGACGAAATCCGCGTTGCGGACCTCGATCACGGCACCGCGGGTGATGCGGGCCATTTGGGGCCAGCCGAGCATCACGATGACCATGACCACCGTGAACACGCTCTTGTTCTCGCGGAAGAAGGGGAGCTGGGTAACTACCAGCGCGCCAAGGACCAAAGGCAACGCGAAGAAGATGTCGCCGATGCGGGCAATGATGGTGTCAACCCAGCCGCCGAAGAAGCCAGCCAGTGCACCGAGGGTGACCCCGATGATCAGGACGAAAATGACGGAGACGACGCCGACAGTCAAGGATGCCTGGGTGCCGTGGATGACGCGGGAGTAGATGTCGCAGCCCTGGAAGGTGAATCCCAGGGGGTGGCCGGCCGAGGGGCCCGCGAGGGAGTCGCCCAGCTGGCAGTTGTCGTTCGGGGCAGTCTGCGTGAAGAGGCCCGGGAAGAACGCGACCACGAGGAGCAGCAGGATCATGAGCGCCGAGATGATGAAGAGCGGCCGACGGCGGAGCTTCCGCCAGGCATCCGCCCACAGGCTCAGGGGTGCTGCGTCGACCTTGAGGGTATCGGTCGCCAGCAGCGGTGTCTCGTCGATTGGGGCAACATAGTGCTCGATCTGACGGTTACTTTTCATAACGGATCTACTTTTCATAGCGAATCCTGGGGTCAAGCCAGGCGTAAAGGAGGTCCACCAACAGGTTGGCGGCAACGAAGACCAGTACCAGCACGCTCACAATGGCGACGACTGTGGGGCCTTCGCTGCGGATCACGGCTTGGTAGAGCTTCTGGCCGACGCCGGGCACGTTGAAAATGCCTTCGGTGACGATCGCGCCGCCCATCAAGCCACCCAGGTTCGCGCCCAGGTAGGTGACCACGGGAATCATGGAGTTTCGCAGGATGTGGGCCAGGACCACGCGGGGGCGGGACAGGCCTTTTGCGGTTGCCGTGCGGACGTAGTCGGCGTTCATGTTTTCAATGACCGAGGCGCGGGTCAGGCGCAGCACGTAGGCAAAGGACACGAGGCCAAGGACGGCGGCCGGAAGAATCAGGGTGCCCCAATCCGCGTTGGATCCAACGGTCGGCTTGGCCCAGCCAAGCTGTACCCCAACGACGAGCTGAAGCACGAAGCCCAGGACGAACGTCGGGACGGCAATGACCACGAGGGACGCGACAAGCACGGTGGAGTCGAAGATCTTTCCCTTGCGCAAGCCTGCAATCAAGCCGAAGGCCACACCGAAGACAGCCTGGATGGCAAGGGCCTCGACGGCGAGCATGGCGGTGACCGGGAAAACGCGGCCGAGGGTGGCGGCGATTGGCTGGCCGGTGAAGTCCACCCCGAGGTTGAACGTGAAGAGGTTCTTGAGGAACAGTCCGTACTGGACCCAGAACGGCTGGTCGAGGTTGTATTGCTGGCGCAGCGCGGCAATGACGGACTCGCTGGGCGGTCGGTCGCCGAACAGGGCGCGGATGGGGTCGCCCGGGAGGGCAAAGACCATGAAGTACACGAGCAGGGTGGTTCCCAGGAACACGGGAATGACCTGCAGCAAACGCCGGAGGATGTACTGGGTCACAGCAACGGTTCCTGGGCGCTCTTGAAAATGTGGGGATTCATTTGGGACAGCTTTCGTGCCGAATCAAGGCATGGGGGCCCGGTTTGTGGCCGGACCCCCATACGCTAACGAGCTTGGAACAAGTCCAGTAGGACTACTTTGCGGTGATGTTGTAGTACAGCAGGACGCCGTTCCAGCCGGAGTCAACGTTGCTGACGTTCTGGCTCCATACAGCCTGGCGTGCCTGGTACCACAGGGGCAGGTTCGGGAGGTCCTTGAAGAGGATTTCCTGAGCCTGGGTGAACTTCTTGTTGGCGTCGTCCGTGGACTTGGAAGCCAGGCCCTCGGTGAGCAGCTTGTCGAACTCAGGGTTGCTGTAACCCTCGTAGTTGGCGCTGGCTCCGGTCTTCAGCAGCGGGCCGAGGAAGTTGAACAGCGACGGGTAGTCTGCCTGCCATCCGGCGCGGGTGAAGCCCGGGAGGGTCTTAGCCGTGCGGAGGTTCAGGATCTCGGCGAACTTGGCGAACGGCTGGCCTTCCGCCTTGATGCCGAGGTTGTTCTTCAGGTTGTTGGCAACGGCGTCAATCCATTCCTTGTTGCCACCATCGGTGTTGTACGCGAGCTGCAGAACCTTGTCGGCGGGCCACGGGCTCATGGCGTTTGCCTTTGCCCAGAGGTCCTTGGCCTTCGCGGCGTCGAACTTCAGAACGTCGGAGCCTGTCACGTTCGCGTTGTAGCCATCGATAGACGGCGACGTGAAGTCCTTCGCAGGGATGCGGGTGCCGTTGAAGACGACCTTGGTGATCTCATCGCGGTTGATCGCCATGGAGATGGCCTGGCGGCGCAGCTGGCCGGCGGGTCCCTGGAACTCAGGCAGGTAGTTCGGGATGTTCAGGGTTGCGTTGCCCGCGTAAGCCTTGTTGAGGCTGTGGTCCGGGAAGTCCGTTGTGTAGGTCTTCAGGGCGTTCGTGGGCAGGACGTCGGTTACGTCAAGGTTGTTGGCCTGGACGTCGGTGTAAGCCGGAGCCGGGTCGGTGTAGAACTTGAAGGTCACGCCGCCGTTCTTGGCCATGCGCGTGCCCTGGTAGTCCGGGTTCTTGACGAGGGCGATCTGGCTGTCGTGCTGCCAGGCACCCTTGGCGGCCATCTTGTACGGGCCGTTGCCGATCGGGTTTTCGCCGAAGGCCTTCGGGTCCTTGAGGGCGTCGGCCGGAAGCGGCATGAAGGCGGAGTAGCCGAGGCGCTGCGGCCAGTCGGCCTCCGGTTGGGCCAGCTTGACAGTGATGGTCGAGTCGTCCTTCAGCACCAGGCCGGACATCGTCTGGGCGGTCGGTGCGGGAGTCGACGTTGACTTTCCGTCCGCGCCCTTGGTCTTCGTGACGGCGCTGACTGCGTCGTAGCCTTCGATGGATTCGAAGAAGCTGCTGCTGGACTGGGCGTTGGTGCTCAGTGCGGCGAAGTTCCAAGCATCAACGAAGCTCTTGGCGGTGACTGCCTCGCCGTTGGTGAACTTGGCGCCCTTCTTGACCTTGATGGTGTAGTTCTGGCCGTCGCTCGTGTCAATGGATTCCGCGAGTGCGTTCACGGACTTGCCATTGGCGTCGTAGCTGGTCAGGCCTTCGAACAGGAGGTCGACAACGCGGCCGCCGTACACCTCGTTGGTGTTGGAAGGGATGAGGGGGTGCTGGGGTTCATTGCTGTATGCGGTGATGATTTTGTTCGGATCGCCGGCAGCGGTCGGGCCACTGCTTCCGGAGCCAGCGCTGCCGCATCCGGTGAGGGCAAGCGCGGCGACTGCGAGCAAGCCAAGAGCTTTGGAAGTGCGCGAAAAACGCATTCCGCCTCCTATGGATTCAGGGGGATGGGTCGGGGCAACTCATAGCTGCCCCCGGGGCCAGGCACAGAATTATCCTGTGACGCGGCCTACATGGATGTGTAATCCTAACCACAGCTTGTCCGAAATATGGAATCCCATTGGCATGAACAACGAAGTGTGCACTTGACAGTTTTAGTAATGAAGCAGTCATTTCAAGTAAATGAAGCAGTCATTTCACGAAATGGGATTTTCCTTGCTACACTCGACATGCCTGACCCTTGGTTTCCCCCGGAAAACCAGGGTTTTTCGGGCATCCCGTACGGTGTGCAACCGGCCTGGCCAGCGCGTCAACAAGCACCAAAAAAGAGCCCCCGCCGCCCATGGCGACGGAGACTCTTTCGGTTGCGACCATCAGTTCGTGCCGCCGCGAGTGCCTTCGGGTTGCTACTCGATGCCGGCCGCCATGAGTTGGGCGCGCAGTTCGCGACGCTCACGCTGCTTCTCGGGGTCCGGCAGCGGCACCGCGGCCAGCAGCCTCTGCGTGTACGGCTCCTGCGGATTGCGAAGGATCTGCTCGCGGGTGCCCTGCTCCACGATCCTGCCCCGCTGCATCACGCAGATCCGGTCCGCGAGCACGTCAACCACGGCAAGGTCGTGCGTCACGAACAGGCACGCGAATCCCAGCTCCCTCTGCAGGTTCTGGAAAAGTTCCAGGACCTTCGCCTGCACCGAGACGTCCAGCGCCGATGTCGGCTCATCCGCGACCATCAGCTTGGGCTGCAGGGAGAGCGCCCGGGCAATGCCGACGCGCTGCTTCTGGCCGCCTGACAATTCATGTGGATAGCGGTTGCGGTACCCGCGCGGCAATTCCACCTGGTCCAGGAGGGTCTCAATCCGTTTCTGCAGATCGACGCCCTTCGCGACCCCGGCGAGGTACATCGGTTCGCCGATGCTTTCGCCGATGGGCAGCCGCGGATTCAACGACGACGACGGATCCTGGAACACCATGCCGATGTCGCGGCGCACTTCGTGCAGTTGCTTTCCATTCCGCTTTGCGGCGGAAATGTCCTGCCCCACCACGCGCATGCTGCCCGCGGCTACGGGCAACAGCCCGACGGCGGCGCGTCCAATGGTCGTCTTGCCCGATCCGGACTCCCCCACAAGGCCTACAACCTGGCCGGGGTAGATCACGAGGTTGGCTCCCTCGACAGCTCGGAACGCGGGGACCCGGCCCTGCTTGGGGTACTCGATGGCGACGTCGACCAGCTCAAGTACGGGCTCACCCTTGGGCTTGGCTGCTTCTTCGGCCGCCGCCTTCAAAGCGGCCTGGTTCTCAAGTTCCCGGCGGACCAGCTCATCGTGATCGACCGATTCCAGCTCGGAGTGGGTTGCGGCAGCCAACGCCGCGGTGACGTCAACGTCGGCGCTGTCAGCACCCTGTCCCAGGTGGGGAACAGCGGCTAGAAGAGCTTGTGTGTATCCGTGCTGCGGGTTGCTGAAGATCTGTTGGGCAGTGCCGCTCTCCACGATGACGCCCTGGCGCATCACGGCAATTCGATCGGCGAGGTCGGCCACAACACCCATGTCGTGCGTGATCAGGACGATGGCGCTGTCCAGCTTGTTGCGCAGGTTGCGCATCAGGTCCAGGATTTCAGCCTGGACCGTCACATCCAAGGCAGTGGTGGGTTCGTCTGCGATCAGGAGCTTGGGATCACAGGACAATGATTGCGCGATCATGGCTCGCTGCCGCTGGCCGCCGGAGAGCTGGTGCGGATACGACTTGAAGGCCTTCTCCGGGTCCGGCAGCTCCACCAGCTCGAGCATGCGCAAGGCCCGCTGCTTGGCTTCATCGGGCGAGATCGAGTTGTGCAGCCGGATCGTCTCCACTATTTGCGTACCCACGGTGTACACAGGGTTGAGCGCGGTCATGGGCTCCTGGAAGATGACCGCGACATCCTTGCCGCGGACTTCACGGATGTTGCCTGATTTCTCACCCAGCAGCTCCTTGCCCGAGAGCTTGACGCTCCCCCGGACACGGCTGTTGCTGGGCAGCAAGCCAAGCAGTGCCATGGAACTTGCACTCTTGCCGGACCCGGACTCACCGACGATCGCGAGGACCTCGCCGGCCCTGACCTCGTAGTTCAGTCCGATGGCGGCAGGGACCCATTTCTTATCCACGCCAAAGTCGACGCTGAGATCGCGTACTTCCAGGACCATGGCCCCGCGCGCGCTCTTATCCGACTCGGTCTCGAGGTGGGTGGCCTCCGGTTCGGGGCTGGCGTTGTCAGTCATGTTGGGTCTTCCCTTCCGACCGGGCCACCCTCCAAGGGGTGATTAGTGAAGTAGCCCGGAATCCTGAATTATTAGGGGCATGAGCAGAGCGCCGTATGCCGGAAATGTCGAAATCTTCAAGGCCCGCACCAGCAAGATTTTTGCTTGGATCTGCTGGGCAGTTGCCGTTTTCGGAGTGGTTGTTGCGCTCGTGGCAGCCGGACCGCGCTCCCTTCCCGGAACCACTCCCCTGCTCTTCGTAGCGTTTCTTGGCTGGTTGCTCTTCTGGCGCCCGGTTGTGGTGGTCCGGGATTCCGGCGTCGCGCTGGAGAATCCCTTCCGGACCATCGATGTTCCGTGGGATGCCCTGGTGCAGGTTGATACCCGCTACGCCCTCACGCTGGTGACGCCCCGCAAGAAGTATCCGGCGTGGGCTGCTCCCGCGCCGGGAATCTGGGGCGGGCGCAATGCCCGCCCTGAGCATCTCAAAGGACTCCCGGGCACCACCTACGGCCCCAGCAGCTCGGTTCGCCCCGGAGATCTCAAGAACACCGATTCCGGCGCCGCAGCGATCCTGGTGCGCACCCGCTGGCAGGACCTCGTCGAGGCCGGACGCGTGGAGCCCGGCCGGGCTGAAGACGCTTCGGTGACCGTTGCCATCGGATGGTTCCGGATAGCAGCCACGGTAGCCCTGGCCGCGGCCAGTTACTGGGCGGTCTTCCTGTAGGAGGTTTCCCTGGACGGGTAGCACTCAGCTGCCTTTCGAGGCGTCGGCAACGGGCGCCGTCGTGCTCGAGTGGCGCGTGGTTTCGATGGCGGTCTTGGCTTTGAACTTCTTCTGCCGGGGATCGAAGGCGTCCCGCAGGCCGTCTCCGATGAAGTTGATGCTGAGGCAGATGAGGATGATGAACAGGCCGGGGAACCAGAACAGCCACGGCCTCGTTGCGAAAGCTTCTTGGTTCTGGGCAACCAGCAGGCCGAGCGAGGTGTCGGGAGCCTTCACGCCGAGGCCCAGGTAGCTGAGTGCCGTCTCGAGCAGGATCGCCGCGGACATGGTCAGCGTCACGTTGACGATCAGCACACCCACGGCGTTGGGGAGGATGTGCTTGAAGATGATCCTTGCGTTGGACGCTCCGGAGATCCTGGCTGCGTCAACGAACTCCCGCTCGCGCAGGGTCAGGAACTCACCGCGGACCAGGCGGGCGAGGCCCACCCAGCTCACAAAGCCGAGGAAAATGCCAAGGATGACGACGCCGTTGTTGGCGGCAAATCCGGTCAGCCAGCTTCCCTCATCCCTGCGGTTGGCTATCTGGCCAACAACAGCCGCAAGGAGCAGCAACGGAATGATGATGATGACATCGGTCAGGCGCATGAGGATGGCTTCGACCCAGCCGCGGAAATAGCCGGCGAGTCCCCCGACGATTGCGCCGACCGCGCCCGCGATGGCGCCGATCAGGACCATGACCGTGATGGATTGTTGGGCACCGCGCATGGTCATGGCAAACAGATCGCGTCCAATACGGTCCTGGCCGAAGGGGTGCTCTCCCCAGGCGAGCGGCCAAAACGACGACGTGGGGGCACCGTCATTGACCAAGGGCGAAACGTCCACATGGTTGTACTTCCACCATCCGGGAATCCCGAATGCGCCCACCGAGGTGAAAGCAAGCAGGAAGATCACTGCAAAAACCGCGAGCCCGATCAGGGCGCCGGTGTGGCCGAAAAACCTCTTGCGGACAATCTGGCCCTGGCTCAGGCCGCTGGTGACTTCGCTGCTTGCATGGGTGGCTGCAGCTTCGGCAAGCGCCTGTTGCGCGAGGAGTTCTTCCTCTTGGGTTGGCTGGCTCATGCTTTGATCCTTACGCGTGGGTCGAGCGCGGAGTACGCGAGGTCCGCTATCAGGTTGAAGACCATGGCGGTGATTGCAACACAAAGGAACACGCCCATCACGGGGTTCGGGTCAGTGTGCAGCAGTCCGTCGATGAACAGGAAACCCATGCCCCGAACGGAGAAGACCGTTTCCGTGATGACGGCGCCACCGATCAACGCACCGATGTCGAAAGCAACGATCGTTGCAATAGGGATCAGGGCGTTCCGGAAGGCGTGGCCCATGATCACGGAACGTTCGCTCAGACCCTTTGCCCGCGCAGTCCGGATGTAGTCCATGTTCATGATTTCGAGCATCGACGAGCGTGTGAACCGGGTGTAGCTGGCCAACGACACAAGGATGAGGGCAATCGTCGGCAAGACGAGGTGGGTCAAGGTGTCTGTCGACATGATCCAGAAATCGCCTTGGATGTTCGGGGTTCCTGCCCCGATCGTGGCGATGGGGCGCCCGCGCACCCGGCTGTTGTTGAAATAGGACGGCCAAGCCTGCATGAATTTGTCCACAACCACAAGGAACCCGACCAGGAAGGCGGTCAGCCCAGCGGCGCGCATGGACTGGCCGCGGTCGTAGCCGCCCATGAAGTACCCCACTGCCACGCCAACCAAGATAGTGGCGATGGCCAGGAGGAAGATCATCAGCCCGGTCGCGTCATTGAGCAGCGGCTGCACAGCAAAGTAGGCAACCACGCCAATGCCCACCACGATCAGGCTTGATTGCAGGGCCTTGCGGTTCTTGAGTCCGGAAACCAAAATCGTGATTCCGAAGGCGATTCCCACCCCCATGATGGCGATGATGACCGGCCCCAGGCCCGGATTGCGGAACCATTGAGTCAGCGAGAAGTAGAAGAGAATAAGCGAAACAGCCGCAAAAACCGAGCCTCCGACGATCAGTCGGCGCCTCACCGCACCGCCGACGACGACGGCCCCGACGATGCCCAGGACGGCCCCGATTCCAAGGGCCACGACCGGCGGTATTTCGGGATTTCGGAGGAAGTCATTAAAGCCGATGGCACCGAATTCCTTGAGGAGAACGGCTACCCAGAAGATCGGCAGGGAGAAGAACAGGAACGCCATGAAGGTTACGCCGTAGTCCAACGCGCTGTACTGGCGCAGTGCCGTAACGATGCCGAGCGAAATGCCGATGAGAATCGCAAGGATTGTCGCACCGGTAACCAGCGTCAGGGTTTGGACCAGCGCGAAACCGAGCGCCTCCGTGATTGGCTGCCCCGCAATGTTCTTACCGAGATTGCAGGCATTGCCGAAGGGAACCAGACACTGGGCAGCGCCTCCCAACCACTTGAAATAGCGCAGCGGCGCCGGTGTGTCGAGGTCGAGCAGATTGATCCGCGCATCCATCAGTGCTTGCCGGTTCGGCGCGCTGCTGGTGCGGAGCTCTTCCAAAGGGTCCCCGGACAACGCCGTCAGGAGATACACCAGGAAAGAAGCTCCAAGGAGAATGAATGCGGCGGTTACGAGCCGCCGGACGATATAGGTCACCATGGTGAAGAACCTCGAAATCCAGGCCCGGGGTCTCCGGCGCCTATCGCAGAATCGTGCCCCTTCCCTGCTTGAGGTCGTTGGGGAAGCAGACAATGTGCCGGTTCGCCAACCCGAAGGCGCCGGGACCATGATACGTCGGTCCCGGCGCCTCGGCTGGCGATATTGCGCGCTAGTTGGGCCTTACTTCTGAGCCCACTCCCAGAAGTTCCACCAAACGCCAGTCTGGTTCGGCATGAGCTTCACACCGGTGATGCGGTCGCTGTAGGCGTCCACGTTCACGGACTGGAAGAGCGGCACGCCGTATGCGGAGTCCCAGATCTTCTTGTCGATCTGCTTCTGCAGATCATCCTGCTTGCTGCGGTCGGTGGTGACCACGAGCTCTTCCATCAACTTGTCAGCGTCAGTGTTGCTGAACTGGTTGAAGTTGTTGCCACCAGCGGTCTTGAAGATCTGCGGAACGCCGGAGACACCGACGCCCGGGTTGATCCAGCCGAAGATGGTGGCATCGTAGCCGCCCTTGCCCAAGGCCTTGCCCCAGTCGGACTTGCCCAGGCCGCCGTCGACGATCTTGAAGCCAGCCTTGGTGGCGGATTCGCGGATCAGCGAGAAGGCGTCAACGCGGTTGGGGTTGTCCTTGTTGTACATGATGCGGATTTCCGGAGTAGCGCCGTTCAGGAGCTTCTTGGCACCATCAATGTCCACGTCCTGGTAGGCCGAGGAGCCGTTGTTCTTGGCGGAGTCAGCGTAGGCAGCCTGCTGGGGAACGAAGATCTGCGAGTCCAGCGGCTTCGCGTTCGGGTCAAGCTTGCCAATGATCTTGCTGACGATGTCCTTGCGGGGCACCGTCTTCATGAAGGCGGTACGCACGTTTTGGTCGGCCAGCGGACCCGAGAAGTTCAGGTCCAAGTGGTCGAAGGCCAGTTGGTTGCCCTGGTCGACAGTGACGCCCTGGCTGGAGAGAGCCTTCAACTGGTCGAGGGTGTCCGCGGAAGCCTGCGGGGCAATGATGTCCGCCTCGCCGTTCTTGAGGGCCTGGACCTGTGCCGGCGCCGAACCGATGTACCGGACGGTAATTTCGTCAAGGTTTGGAGTCGGTCCCCAGTTGTAGTCCTTGTTGCGAACCATGGTGAGGGACTGGTCCTGGTTCATGCTCTTGACGATGTAAGGACCGTTTGAGAGGAACAGGGTCGGGTCAGCGGGAAGCGTCTTCGTGTCGAAGCCGGTGTTCCACATGTCCGACATTGCCTTCAGCTTCGGGTCGGCGGGCAGCGGTGCCTTGGAGTCTCCGCGCGGCTTGCTCTTGAAGAAGTCAATCAAAGCCTGGGTGTCCTTCAGGCCGGCCTTCTGCGCAAGGACGTGGGCAGGAACGTCAATGCCAGGACCACCAAGCACGATCTCCCAGTCAGCGAACGGCTTGGAGTACTTGAGGGTGAGGGTCTTGTTGTTGTTGCTGATCTCCGGGAAGTCCGTCAGACTCAGGCCCGTGTTGTCACCAGCGTACGAGAAATAGGACGTGCCCGTCTTTGCCTTGGCATCGGCGTCGTCGTAGTAGCCGGAGAACGCCGCCCACTGCAGGAGGAGGTCAGCTGCGGAGACCGGGGTGCCATCAGACCACTTCACACCATCGTTGATGGTGTACTTGACGGTCAGCGGGTTGTCCGAGACCTTCTCCATCTTGCCGAACTTGTCGTTGTGTACGACGTTCAGCTTGTTGTCGATGTAGTAGAAGCCCGAGTGCGTTGCGTAGCTGACCTTGGAGTTGATGTCAGTATTGCCATCGGCTGTGTTGGGGTTGAACGTGTTGAAAGCGTTGACCTCGACCACAGTGGCCGTGCCACCCGTCTTGGCTGCTCCAGTGGATGGGGTATTGCCACCGGAATTGCCGGCACAGGCGCTCAGTGCGATCGCGGCGATTGCCGCAATACCCACTGCTTTGGAAGTACGTCCGAAACGCATTCCGCCTCCTATTTTTTTGAGTGGAAAAAGCCGGCGCTGTTGACTCCGGCAGACTGCCACAACCCCCTCAGCAGGCTTGTGGCTCGTCTCACATGAGCAGTAGCCTAGCGCCCGGAACGGATCTTTGGGTCTAAAGTTTCCCGCCGGTAAAGTTTGTTATCGAGATGCAATCATTGAAGGACGTCCTAGGGGTTCCGTGATCCGCGCCAACATGACATAAGCCCCGATTCACGGCGAACCGGGGGCTTATGTCAGTTAATTCCCCATCACTGAACCCTCCTGGCGGGGAGTGCCTGGAACAGATCTCACGATCCGATGGCAGCGTGCAGCGGTATCCAGACCTCGTGTTGGGGTTTACGTTGAGGTGCATGGGCGAGAAATTCACTTATGTGGGCGGTCCCCGTGATAAAGAACGCAGCGAGGGCGAGGTATCGGACTTCTATATCCGGCGCTTCAGTCCTACGTGGGCCGTCCGGTATCCGAGTCGGGTGTAGAAGGCTCGAGCCTGCTCCCGTGCTTCGTCTGTGGTCACTTGCGCCAGTTGCGCCCCGCGCACACGCCCAAAATTGTGTGCCCACTCAAGCATCGCGGTGCCCAGGCCTTGTGAACGTTCCGCGGCAGCAACCCGCAGTCCCTCGATCTGCAAGCGGGAAGAACCACCCCGGGAAAGTCCTGGGATAACAGTCAATTGCATCGTGGCAACGATGCGATCGGCATCATTTCGGACAACCCCCAGATAGTTGGAGCGGTCCCGAACAACCAGGTTGTAGGCCGCCTCGTATCGTTCGAGCTCGACGCACTCACGATCGGGGCCGAACTGATCATCGGACAGCAGCGCGGCGATGGCCTCGACATCATCGCGGCTCGCCCGTTCCAGCCTGAAGGTCCGGCCCGCCACCCGCAGCAGTCCTCGAACCGAGGATCGCGCATCTGCCTGCAAACGAGCGACCAGCAGATCGAGCCATCCGCCGACGTTGGCTCGAGCCTCAACGGTGTCGGGATAACGGCACCTCAAATGCAGGCCGGACTCGTCCAGGATGAACCAAAGCATGACGCCGTCCGTGTCGATTGTCGCGCTCACGTACTGGGCGTCGAGTCCGACCGAGTCGATTCGTACCGGCAGCCTGCGTAGGTCCAGCCAGGAGATCGCGAACATCCCAGGAGCGACGGGCATGCCGCCCCATGGAGCCAGAACGTCCGCGAGCGGCCACGAGCCAAGCTGCACAGCCTCTTTTACCGCGGCCGCCGCGGCGAGCGGCTCGGGGACCGCAGATTCAAGCACCGAATTGGTAATGAACCAGCCGACTGAGTCATGCCATTTGTCGTCGAAGCGGCTGTGCACGGGAAACACAGCCCGCAGCGGGGTTCCCGCCAACTCGCGGGTCACCGCGGTCATCGCAACAACAGCGAGTGCGAGCGTCGAGACGCCGTCGTTGCGGGCTTGCGCCGCGAACGCCGCACCGTCGTCGAGATCGAACACATCCCGGACTTCCACACGCTCGCGCTGAGGATCGGGCGCACCCAGGGGCAACGGGAATTGCGGCATGACTCCGCCGCTGTCCCCGATGATTTGTTCCCACCGTTGACGCACGTGGTCCGGCGCCGCTTTCCGGTCTAGAAGTGCTTGCGTGTGCTCAACAAATGCCGGGGCTGGCTCGGGCAACAATTCGCGGCCGGCGCTCCCGGCGTCGAGGGCCGACAGCAGGTCGCGCGCGATCACCAGCATCGACCACATGTCGACGTGGGAGTGGTCGGCTGCAATCACAACCGTGAGTCCGGCAGCAGTCTCCAATACGCACAGGCGGTGTGAGGGTTGTTGGTATGGCGAGCACGCGGCGTCGAGAATGTCCCGCACTGCGTCATTGACGGCTTGGCCTGGAGACACCTGATGCTCCACCCAGGTTCCCGGACCAATATCAATTTCGTAAAGCTCCGGCTCACCGTCCTCACCGGGAACGAAAGCCGTTCGCAGCGTGCCGTGGCGGCCGACGACGGCCAGCCAGGCATCGGCAATCGACTCACGACGAGTTGGTGCAGGCAGCCGAAAAGACATTGCCATCCAGGAGCCGGGCCGGTCGCCGGCTCCTACATGGAGCCGCTGATCAAAGGACACCGGAAGACGCCGGCGGAGCGCAGACACGCTGACGTCATAGCCCCAAAGTCGTCCGAACGGTAGCCGCAGGTGCGTGACGTTGGTCAGGCGCATGGCAGTATCCTATCGCCCCAGATAGCCTGAACGTTCAACGCGGCCGCTCAAGGTGGCGCTGCCAGTCACGGAACGAGGAGCCTGATGCCCACTTTCGAGGTTCCCGGAGCCGAGCTTGCGGTTGCTTTGAGCGACGAAGGTGGACACCCGGTTGTCCAACTGCATGGCCTGACATCAAGCCGCGCGCGTGATCGGGTGCTCAACCTCGACCTCGGCCGAGGGCTGAGTGGAACTCGACTGCTGCGGTACGACGCACGCGGCCATGGCCGGTCGACAGGGCGCAAGGTCCCCGAGGACTATCAATGGCAAAACCTCGCCGATGACCTCCTGCGGCTGCTCGATCGCTGGTTCCCAGGCGAACGTGTCCACGGAGTCGGTCCCTCGATGGGTACCGGCACGCTCTTGCACGCCGCTTCCCGCGAGCCTGGCCGCTTTAGCGGGCTCACGCTGATGGTGCCACCCACCGCGTGGGAAACCCGAGCCGCCCAGGCTGCAAACTACCGGGCTGCCGCGGCGCTTATCGAGGCTGTTGGCGTCGAGGAATTCCTGGACACCACGCGCGGGGCAACACCGCCGCCGGCCACAATTGGGGCGCCAGAGACCGTGCCCGACGTCGCCGACGCCCTCTTGCCGTCGTTGTTTCGAGGCGCGGCACTCAGCGATCTGCCTGATCTTGAGGCCCTCGCGCGAATCGACGTACCGGCGACGATCCTGGCCTGGGTCGATGATCCGGGCCACCCGCTGTCAACCGCGGAAACCCTTACCGCGCTGCTCCCCCAAGCAACGCTGACAGTAGCCCGCACCCCGGAGGACGTCGAAACCTGGCCTAATATCCTGAGCCAGGATGTCGCCGGTTGGGGCTAAGCCAGGATGATCGTTACCCGATCAGGTAGACCATGCCGCGCCCCTCGTCGGCGAGATTGGTGGCGAAGACCCGGGCCCGTCGAAGATAGCCAACGGCATACTCGACGTCAAGGTCCCGATCGACATATGGCGAATCCGGCAACCGCTGCCTCACCTCCGCATCAGAGATATCGTCCAAGTCCTGAGCAATCGACAAAACCTCGGACGGAGTCAGGGCCCTTACCCACGGATCCCAACCTTCGCCATGCATGGTCACGTTGCCTTCAAACATACGAAAAGCGGGTCGCGCCGCCATGGCCGCCCCCAATGGGGCCGTGAGAACCTGCAGATGCCGCCATGCCTTGTCCAGATAGAGCATGTCGCGCTCAGATATCAATTGTTCGAAGGTGGTACCGCTGGTCCCGACACCAGGGTCAAGGCCCCAAGCATCAGCAAGTGGATCGACGGACACGAAGGTCATCGGGTCGGAAAGCACCTGTTCAGTGAGTTCGCCGTCGAATGCATATGCGTAATATCTGATTCCCATTCACCAAGTATTGCCAAAGCGCAAGCTGCGCAGGAGGGCTGAGTTGCGTTATGTGGATAACTCGCGAGATGAACTGTACCGGCATGTCGATGACCAGCCGCACCGATTTGTTCACGCACCCCTGAGAGGCGTGATGGCCGCGATCTGCCCGGCCGCACGATCTTCGGCAACGGCGGGGATCGGTCATCGGCGAAAGACCGGGCACCTGACCAGGATGTAAACGCCGTGATCGCCGTGGGCAGCAGGCATCCGGCCGGCGAAGTCGCCCTGGTCTACCCCGTGCCGGATAGGACGGCGTAAATATCCGAGCCACCGCAGCGAGCGGGTGGTTAGGCTGGGTGGATGGCGACAGTTATCCTCGTGCGGCACGGCCGCACCACAGCCAATGCCACCGGGCTGCTGGCCGGGCGGTCGGTCGGCATCAGCCTGGACCAGGTCGGGCGCGACCAGGCGGCTCTGGCTGGAGACCGGCTCGCCGCGGTGCCCTTGGTCGCGGTGGTGTCGAGCCCGCTTGAGCGTTGTCAGCAGACCGCCCAGCTCATCCTCGATCGCCAGGCTGGCACGCCGTACGCGCCGGTCGATCCCGATCTCACCGAGTGCGATTACGGTCAGTGGCAGGGCCGCATGCTCAGTGATCTCGCGACCGAGGATCTGTGGCCGGTTGTGCAGTCCCAACCGTCCGCCGTCGTCTTTCCCGGAGGTGAATCCATGGCCGCGATGCAGGCCCGGTCGGTGGCCGCGATTCGGCGCCACGATGCAGCCTTCGAAGCCGAGTACGGGCCAGGAGCTGTGTGGGTTGCGGTAAGTCACGGTGACATCATCAAGTCAATCCTCGCCGACGCGCTCGGCATGCACCTTGACCTGTTCCAGCGTATTACCGTGAACCCCGCTTCCGTATCGATCGTGCGCTACGGCGGTAACCAGCCGAGCGTCTACGCGACCAACACCGATGCGGGTGATCTGTCCTGGCTGTCGAACGGCATCCAGTCCGGCGATGCGCCGGTGGGCGGCGGTCCAGGGCGGAAGGCGCCATGAACCTCATGTGCCTAGAATACTGACATGCCTACACGTGTTCACGAGTTTGCCTGGCCTGATCGGGTCGTCGTCGGCACCATTGGCCTTCCGGGGGCGCGCACGTTCTACCTGCAGGTGCGCGCCGGGACGCAGATCGTGACTGTGGCCCTGGAGAAAGAGCAGTCGGCTCTGCTCGCGGAGAAGATCGACGAAATTCTCGACCAGCTCATCACCGTGGAGGGCAACCCCTTCAGCGTCCCCACGGGTACTCCCGTTGAACTTGTCGACAATGACCAGCTCGAGTCCGTTGAGGAGCAGTTCCGCACCGGCGCCATGAGCTTAGGGTGGGACCCAACCACGGCCCAGATCGTACTAGAGGCCTTCCCCATCACCGATGCCGACGCCGACGCCGACGACAACGACAACGATGAGGACAGCGCTAACGAGACCGAAATGCTGCTGGTCCGCATGCCGGTCGGCACGGCCCGCGCCTTCGCCAAGCGCACCCGTGAGATCGTGGGCGCCGGGCGTCCGACGTGCCCGCTCTGCGGGTACCCCATCGACGCCGACGGGCACATCTGCACCCTTCCCGAGGTCTGATGCCGACGCCGGAGCTCGGGACCGCCGAGTTGACGCTCACCGGCCGCATCACGACGGCTTCAAACGCTACATTTCTGGGCAGCATCGGCGACGTGGTGGTCGTCTATAAGCCGAAAGCCGGCGAAACTCCGCTGTGGGACTTTCCCCACGGCACCCTGGCCCACCGGGAGGTGGCCGCGTACCTGGTCTCGCAGGCATTCGGCTGGGACATCGTGCCGCACACCTGGCTGCGCGATGGTCCGATGGGCGAAGGAATGGTGCAGCTCTGGCAGGAGCAAGACCCCGCCCAAAACGCCGTGGACCTCGTGGCGACAGACCACGTGCCGGAGACGGGCTGGAAGCACGTTCTCGAGGGACGGGATGGGAACGGACGCATGGTCACCCTCGTTCACGAAGACTCGCCAGCGCTCAGGCGCATTGCGGTGTTCGACGCAGTCGTCAACAACGCCGACCGCAAGGGCGACCACATTCTTGCCATGCCGGACGGACACCGGCACGGCGTGGACCATGGGCTCACCTTTCACCGCGACCACAAGCTGCGCACGGTGCTGTGGGGATGGCTGGGAGACCCTCTGACCGCCGAGGAACGCGAGGGCATCGATCGTGTCAGCGAAGGACTGCACGGTGGGCTGGGCCGAAACCTGGCGGAATTGCTCAGCGCCGAAGAAATCGCATCGCTCGCCGCGCGCTGCGCCCGGTTGCGTTTGGCAGGGCGGTTTCCGGCTCCGAGCGGCGAGATGTCGGCGGTGCCTTGGCCGCTGTTCTAGGGAATTGCCCTCCCGCAGGGGCTAGACGTTGAAGCGGAACTCCACCACGTCGCCGTCGGCCATGACGTATTCCTTGCCTTCAATTCGGACCTTGCCGCGGGACTTTGCCTCGGCCATGGACCCGGCGGCGATGAGGTCATCGAAGGAGACAACTTCGGCCTTGATGAATCCGCGCTGGAAATCCGTGTGGATGACTCCAGCGGCCTGGGGCGCGGTGTCGCCACGGTGGATGGTCCAGGCGCGGGCTTCTTTGGGACCAGCAGTCAGGTAGGTCTGCAGTCCAAGCGTGTGGAAGCCGACGCGTGCCAGCTGGTCGAGGCCGGATTCGTCCTGGCCGTTCATCTCGAGCATCTCGCGGGCTTCTTCCTCGTCGAGTTCGACGAGATCCGATTCGAGCTTGGCGTCAAGGAAAATGCAGTCCGCCGGCGCCACCATGGCGCGCAGTTCCTCTTGCCTTTCCGGGTTGCCGAGGATTCCTTCGTCCGAGTTGAAGACGTAGATGAAGGGCTTGGCCGTGAGGAGGCTGAGCTCTTTGAGGTGCTCCATCTCGAGCTTGTCGCTCTTGACCGAGGAGAAGATCGTGTCGCCACGTTCCAAGACGGCCTGGGCAGCCAGGATCGCTGCGAGTTCCGCGGCTTCCCGCTTCTTGATCTTGACTTCCTTTTCGATCCTGGGAATGGCCTTTTCGATCGTCTGGAGATCGGCCAGGATCAGTTCGGTGTTGATCGTCTCAATGTCCGAGCGCGGATCGACTTTGCCGTCGACGTGAACAACGTCGGGGTCATCGAAGACGCGGATGACCTGGGCGATGGCTTCTGCTTCGCGGATGTTCGCGAGGAACTTGTTGCCCAGGCCTTCGCCCTCGGAGGCGCCCTTGACGATACCTGCGATGTCAACGAACGAGACGACCGCGGGCAGGAGGCGCTGCGATCCGAAGACCTCCGCCAACTTCTGCAGGCGCGGGTCCGGGAGGTTGACGACGCCGACGTTTGGCTCGATGGTGGCGAACGGGTAGTTCGCGGCCAGCACCTGGTTGCGGGTCAGTGCGTTGAAAAGAGTTGATTTGCCGACGTTGGGCAGTCCGACGATGCCAATAGTAAGAGCCACGAGCATTGATTCTACCCGTTGAGTGCCCCTCTCCGCTTTCGCGGGTGGAACCGTGGACCCCACGCCCGGGTGCCTTGATCCGGCTTCGCTATATTGTCCGACCCCTATGCCAAGGTTGGAGACATGGATGGTTTTGCAGTAATACTCGCTTTGTTCATGCTTCTTCTGGGAGCGGCCGCCGGGGTGGTGGCTGGTTTCCTGCTGTTCAGGCGCCGCACTGCCGCGCTTGAGGAAGATTTCGACGGCGTCTCCGCCCGGCTTGCCGCGGTGAACGCCCAGTTTGCCGCCGCCGACGCCGAACGGCGGCTTCTGCTGTCGCAGAACCGTGAACTGAACGAGTCCAGGAACCAGGATGGCAGTGTGTTGCGCGCGCTCGCCCCCGTTGCCGAGAAGCTGACGGCCGTCCAGCAACAGGTCTCGCTTCTGGAGCGTGATCGCTTGGAGCAGTACGGCCAGCTTGCCCAACAGCTCGAGGAAGCCCGGCTGTCCGATGAACAACTCCTGCGCTCCACGCACGCACTGGCCTCCGCCCTTCGGTCGAACAGTGCCAGGGGGCAGTGGGGTGAAGTCCAGCTGCGCCGGGTGGTGGAGGCCGCCGGCATGCTGCGTCACGTCGATTTCCATGAGCAAGTGCATTCCGCGTCCGCCGACAACGCCGTCCGGCCGGATCTTGTGGTCCAGTTGCCGGGTGGAAAGCAGTTGGTGGTGGACGCCAAGGTTCCGTTGGCGTCCTACCTCGCTGCCCAGGAACAGGGCAATTCCACCCAGCGGGTCAACGGCCTCCAATCTGTGGGCAACGGCGCGGATGCCCTGCTGCTCGCACATGCGAAGGCCCTCAAGTCCCACGTGGATGCCCTGGGGTCCAAGAAGTACTGGGACATCCCCGGCAACTCGCCAGAGCTGGTGATCTGCTTCCTGCCCGCGGAGTCCATCCTGGCCGCCGCCCTCGAAGCGGACCCTGCACTCTTGGATCACGCCCTATCCCGGAACGTGGTGCTCGCGTCCCCCGGCACCTTGTTGGCAGTTCTAAAGTCCGTCGCCTTCACCTGGCGCCAGGACGTCCTGACGGACAATGCCCGGGAGCTCTTCGAGCTCGCCCGGCAGCTCTACGAACGCATGGGGACGCTCGGTGACAACGTAGGCAAGCTGGGTTCGTCGCTGAAGACCTCGGTGGATCGCTACAACGCGCTGGTCGGAACGCTGGAAGCACGCGTCTTGCCCACCGCACGGAAGCTCAACTCCATGGACACCGACGGGCTGGTGTCGCCGTCGGCCGTGGAAGCCGTGCCGCGGACCCTTGCCGCACCCGAACTGATCGAAGACGAATCCGCGGCCTAGGACTGTCTGGTAGTCGTCCGGGCCCGCACCCTGTGCTGGGCCCGGACCCAGGACCCAGGACCCAGAACCCAGACTACGAAGTCGGTCGGTTCCCGCGCCCACCCAAGGCGCGAGTGACGTCCCCGGCCTCTTTGAGGGTGGCGCGCAGTTCCTTCGGCAGGGAGAACAGCAGGTCTTCCTCCGCCGTCACCACCTCTTCAACCGCACCGTAACCGTAGTCGGCCAGCAATCGGAGAACGTCCTGGACCAGGACCTCCGGAACGGAAGCGCCAGACGTCACGCCCACGGTGGCAACGCCTTCGAACCAGCTCTCGTCGACTTCGTTCGCGAAATCGACCCGGTAAGAGGCCTTGGCGCCATATTCAAGCGCCACTTCGACGAGCCGCACGGAGTTGGAAGAATTCGCAGATCCCACCACAATCACGAGGTCGGCCTGCGGGGCAATCTTCTTGATGGCCACTTGGCGGTTGGTAGTGGCATAGCAAATGTCGTCGCTGGGCGGATCCTGCAACGTGGGGAACCGCTCCTTGAGCATCCGGACGGTCTCCATGGTCTCGTCGACGCTCAGCGTGGTCTGCGAAAGCCAGATGGTCTTCTCCGGATTGCGCACAGTGACCTTGTCCACCTCATGCGGACCATTGATGATCTGGATGTGGTCCGGGGCTTCGCCCGCCGTTCCTTCCACTTCCTCGTGGCCGTCGTGGCCGATCAGGAGAATGTCGTAGTCTTCCTTGGCGAAGCGGACGGCTTCGCGGTGCACCTTCGTGACAAGCGGGCAGGTGGCATCGATGGTCCGAAGACCACGGTCTTCGGCCGATTGCACGACCGCCGGGGACACGCCATGGGCCGAGAAGATCACGAGGGCGCCTTCGGGTACCTCGTCCGTCTCTTCAACGAAGATGGCACCCTTCTCCTCCAGCGAGGTGACCACGTGGACGTTATGCACGATCTGCTTGCGCACGTAAACCGGCGGCCCATAGTGTTCCAGTGCCTTCTCCACCGCGATGACCGCACGGTCGACGCCTGCGCAATATCCGCGGGGGGCCGCGAGCAAGACGCGCTTGGGGCCGGCGACCGGAGCGGCGGCCAGCACCTCTTCCGGCGTCCGACGCCTACGCGGGACAGAGGGCATCGGAATGGAAACTGCTGAGCTGGTCATCCCTCCATGCTACCGGCAGCGTTCACCCGCACGCTCGGCCTGGCTTTGCGTGAGAAGATCACGCCGAGCAGGCCAAGAAGCGCGAGCACTCCAGCGGCAATCCAGGCGATGGTGATCCAGCCGGCGAAATTGTCGACCGCCGCTGCCAGCAGCTCACGCGCGAAGAGGCCACCCGTAGCGGTTCCGCCCAGGCCCGCATCGCCTGCGCCCTTCAGCACCGTCGTGGCCACTTGCCACAGCGCCGCGACTGCGGCCAAGCCCAGTCCGGCAAAGAGGAGAACCACACCCCGGCGCCTCGCGGCAAGCAGGCCCAGGGCAAACAGCAGGACGGCGCCGAGGCCGGGAATCCACCACATCGGCGCATATGCGGCGATGGCATCTACCTGCTGGCGCTGGGCGGGGCCGCCGATGTTGATCAGCGTGGAGTCCGGCGTCGCAATGGGGAGGCCCGTTGCCGCGTGCAGCCGGTCAGCGGCAAGCTTGACCAAGGGGCCGACGTCGAGCACCAAGGACGTTCCCGCGGTCGAGTTCCCGGGGCGGGCACTGCCTGCGAAAGTCAGTTGGTGGCTCCGGCGTACGGTTTCATTCCACGCTTGCGGGTATTCGGGCCACGTGGTCATCGCGGTGGCCGCGTCCTTGAGGAAGGAAGCGCCAAGTTGTTCCACCGGCGCCGGCAGGTTGACCTTGGATTCCAGGCTTGCGACGGCAGTAGCCGCCAGGCGCGCTTGGAACGCTTGATCCTTCCCGATCGAAGAGGTAAGCGCCACAAACCCGTCTTCCCGGACGATGTTGGTGTCCGTCCATGCCATCGGGACGGCGATTGCTGTGAGCAGAAGGGCAAAGATCACTGCGATTGCAGAGACGAACGAGCGCAATGGATTCCTCAAGTTTGGAGTGCAGCAGTTCCAGGCGGGGCGACGACGGGTAAATGTCGGCCATGCATGCTACAAGGTATGGATAGAGTTGGAAGCCTGCCGCCTGCTTTTCGGTAGCAAATTTTCAGTAGCTCTTATAGCAGGAATGCTTCCGGCACCCCTAGCAAAGTACCAGCGAGGACAGAACCATGCACCAGCCACCAACAGGAGGCTACCCGCGTGTCCTATGACGCCGTACCCGGCGGGGCGCCACGCGGGTTGCCGATTTCGGGATTCCCGAACCCTGGATCAGAGGACGAAGAGTCCCGCCAAGGAGAACCCACGAAGGCAGAGTCAACCCTTCCGGCGACGGCGTCGGAGACCAGTCCCGACAATCCTTGGCCGCTGCAGTTGCTGTCCCGCAAGCTCAAGACCCACATAGAACGGGCTCCGGCCGCTTGGATCGAAGGCCAGGTCATCGAGCTCAACCGTCGCGGCGGCAGCGCCTTCGTGACGCTGCGTGATACCGACGCAGAGATCTCCTTGCCCGCATCGTTGTGGTCCAATGTCCTGGACCGCCAGAAGATGCCGCTGGAGCGTGGCTCACGCGTCGTGGCCTTGGTGAAACCTGAATTCTGGCTCAAGACCGGCCGGCTCAACATGTCGATCAAGGACATCCGTCCCGTCGGCCTCGGCGATCTCCTCGCCAGAATCGAGCGCTTGCGCCAGGCCCTTGGCGCTGAAGGGCTTCTTTCAGACTCGAGGAAGAAACGGCTGCCCTTGCTCCCCCACCGGATCGGGCTCATCACCGGCCGCGATTCCGACGCCAAGAAAGACGTCCTGCGCAACGCAGCGCTTCGCTGGCCCGCCGTCGAATTCGCCGTCCGGGAAGTCGCAGTCCAGGGTGTCACGGCGGTCGGCCAGATCCTGGCTGCGCTCAAGGAGCTCGACGCCGATCCGCACGTGGACGTGATCGTGATCGCCCGTGGTGGCGGAGCCCTGGAAGATCTGCTTCCGTTCAGCAACGAAGAGCTCGTCCGGGCAGTATCCGCGGCGGCCACTCCGGTGGTCAGCGCAATTGGCCATGAAGCCGACCATCCCATCCTGGACGACGTCGCCGACCTTCGCGCATCCACGCCCACCGACGCCGCAAAGAGGATCGTCCCTGACGTCGCCGAGGAATTGGCGAGGGTACGCCAGGCCCGCGAGCAGCTACGCCGCGGCGTGGGACGCCTCGTGGACCGCGAAACGGATCGACTCCACGCGCTGAGATCACGCCCTGTGCTGGCGTCCCCCGAAGGAATGGTCACGGCGCGGGAGGACGACGTCGAACGGCTCCGGAAGCACGCCCACACTGCGGTGAGCTCCGCGGTTATCCGCGCACTTGACCAGGTGCACCACCTTCGCGCCCAGGTAAGGGCATTGTCCCCCCAAAAAACCTTGGACCGCGGGTACGCCGTCGTCCAGCTTGCGGGAGCGGACGGAGTGGGACACGACGTCGTCCGGAACCCGGACCAGGCCCCTGACGGCACGGAGCTGACGCTCCGTTTGGCGGAAGGCCGCCTTGGCGCTGTATCTTCCGGAACCATGGCACCTGCCGGACAACCCAGCCAGCACAAGCAAAATGAGGACTAAGAAATGACAGCAGAAAACACATCCCCTGCGGCCAAGGCTTCCGCTGAGGACCTGGACGCCCTCAGCTACGAGGAAGCCCGCGAGCAGCTCATGGCCATCGTTGGCCGCCTCGAAGCCGGCGGAGCAAGCCTTGAGGAATCACTCGCTCTCTGGGAACGCGGCGAGGCTTTGGCGAAGCGCTGCGAAGAGTGGCTGGAGGGTGCCCGCAGAAGGTTGGCCGCGGCCCGGAACAACGGCGAGGATGAAGCGACGGCCTCTTAGGATTGGACGGCCATCGCCCGTTCCGCCGACACGTCAAAGTCGGCTTTCGGCCAGCTCAGGTCCAGCTTCCCGAGGGCCTCAAGCAGAAGCTCCTGGACGGCGATCCTCGCGAACCATTTCTTGTTCGCCGGAACCACATACCAGGGCGCTACCTCCGTTGAGGTCTTCTCAAAGACCAGCTGATAGGCCTCCATATAGGAATCCCAAAACGCGCGTTCCTTGAGATCGCCTGTGCTGTACTTCCAGTGCTTGGACGGATCATCCAATCGCGCCAGCAGTCGCGTTTTTTGTTCATCGCGGCTGATGTTGAGCATGACTTTGACGATCGCCGTGCCCTGTTCGGCCAAGCCTGCCTCGAACTCGTTGATGGCCGCATAGCGTCGTTCCAGTTCATCTTCATTGGCCCAACCGTGCACCCGGTGGATCAGCACGTCCTCGTAGTGGGATCGGTCAAAAACCCCGACGAATCCCGCGGCCGGCAGTGCCCTCTCGATCCGCCACAGGAAATCGTGGGCCTTCTCCTCATCAGTCGGAGCCTTGAACGGAGCAACCTTGACACCCTGGGGATCCATCGATCCGACGACGTGCTCAACAATCCCGCCTTTGCCCGCCGTGTCCATGGCTTGGAGGATCAACAGCACTCGTTTGGAACTGCCGAATTTTCCCTCGGCAAAGAGCATCTCCTGCAGGACGTCCAAACGACCGTCCTGCGCTGCCAGCAAGGCGACGCCGTCAGACTTCTTTCCCTTGTAGCCGGGCGTCGATTCGGGGTCTGCTGCATCCAGCGAGAATCCAGGCCCGGCCTTCAAGATCGTGGATACCTGCTTGGTGAACTCCTTGGTCCCGGCCATATCGATGTCCCCTCTGGTCCGGCCGCATTCGTCGCGGCTTGCACAACAGGCTAGTTGCCTTGGTACCGCCCGAGGAAGTCCGCCATGCGTCCAATCGCTTCTTCAATGTCCTTGACGTTCGGCAAGGTCACCATGCGGAAGTGGTCAGGCCGCACCCAGTTGAAGGCGCGTCCGTGTGAGACGAGAATTTTTTGTTCTTTGAGCAGGTCGAGGACGAATTTCTCGTCGTCGCGGATGTGATAGACCTCGGGGTCCAACTTCGGGAACAGATAGAGGGCACCCCTGGCCTGTTGTGTGCTGACACCGGGGATGGCGTTGAGCAGATCGTAGGCCTTGTTCCGCTGTTCGAGGAGCCTGCCGCCGGGCAAGATGAGATCGTTGATGCTTTGGTGGCCACCGAGGGCGGTCTGGATGGCATGCTGGGCCGGCACGTTGGCGCAAAGGCGCATGTTGGCCAGCAGGTTGATGCCCTCGAGGTAGTCTGCGGCGTCTTTCTTGGGGCCGGAGATAGCCATCCAGCCGGCGCGGTAGCCACATACCCGGTAGGCCTTGGACAATCCGCTGAACGTCAGGCAGAGGACATCGTCGCCGGTGAGTCCGGCAAGATTCACGTGGACAGCGTCTTCGTAGAGGATCTTCTCGTAGATCTCGTCGGCGAACACAACGAGTCCATGCTTTTCAGCGAGGGCTACGATCTTCTTGAGGGTTTCCTCCGGGTACACGGCACCCGTGGGGTTGTTGGGGTTGATGACCACGATGCCCTTGGTTTGAGGCGTGATCTTCGATTCCATGTCCTCGAGGTCCGGCTGCCAGCCCGATTCCTCGTCGCACAGATAGTGGACCGGACGGCCGCCGGCAAGTGCCACCGAGGCGGTCCAGAGCGGGTAGTCGGGAGTGGGAATGAGGATCTCATCCCCCACCTCCAGCAAGGCCATGAGGGACATGGTGATGAGCTCGCTGACGCCGTTGCCAAGGTAGATGTCGTCAACGTGGATGTTTTGGATGCCGCGGGTCTGGTAGTACTGCGAGACGGCGGTACGGGCCGAGAAAATTCCGCGCGAATCGCTGTATCCCTGGGCATGCGGCAGGTGGCGGATCATGTCCACCAAGATCGCGTCCGGCGCTTCAAATCCGAACGGTGCCGGGTTTCCGATATTCAGTTTGAGGATGCGGTGACCCTCTGCCTCCATCTGCTGGGCGGCCTGAAGAATCGGTCCACGGATGTCGTAAAGGACATTATGAAGCTTGGTGGACTGCTTGAATTCTGCCATTCATCAAATATGCCACACCGGGGATGTACTTCCGTTGAGACATCACTCACATTGGGGACGACGGCGGCGAGGCCCACACCAGGGTTCCTCGCCGCCGTCGTCCTTAGCCGGGGCCTCCGCCGCCGGGCACTGCTTGGGAAAGCTACTTCACGATCCCTTTGTCCTTGAGCCAAGCGGCTGCAGCGTCCTTTGGATTCTGCTTTTGGTTGCCACTGACCGCGCGGTTCAGGTTGATGAGGTCGTCCGTGGTGAGGATCTTCGAAACGTTGTTGAGGGCTGCCTTCGCCTTGTCCGTCATCTTGGCCATGTTGTACAGCGGGAGGACCTGCTGGGCCTTGAAGTTGTTCTTGGGATCATCCAGGACCACCAGCGCGTTGTCCTGGATGGACGGCGTGGTGGTGTAGATGTCGGCAACCTGGACATCATTGGTCAGCAGGGCCTGCAGCGTGAGGTTCCCGCCGCCGTCGCTGAACGGCTTCAGGCCCTTGAGCACGCAGTTGTAGTTGGCTTTGAGGCCAGGGAACCCGTAGGCGCGGGTCTCAAAGGTTGCCGGTGCTGCCATCGTGAGGTCCCCACAGACCTTGGCGAGGTCCTCGATGGACTTGAGCTGGTACTTCTCCGCCGTGGCCTTCGTGACAACCATGGCGTCCTTGTCCTCAGCCTTGGCGGGATCGAGCACTCCCAAGCCCTGCGGAAGCTTCCCGGGCAGCGCCTTGTAGACATCATCGGCCGATACCTGCGTGGCGTTCGTGTCCAGGTAGGACAACAGGTTTCCGGAGTAGTCAGGGGCGAGATCGATCGAACCGTCCTGTACGGCCTTGAAGTAGATCTCGCGGGATCCGATATTGGGCTTTGTCGTAGCGGTAACGCCGGCGGCGTTCAGTGCTCCGGCGTAGATTTCGGCGATGACCTGGCTCTCGGGGAAATCTGCCGAGCCCACCGTGAGCGAGCCGCCGGCCCCGGAGGGGGCGTTGGTGGACGGGCTGGACAGCGGGCTGCCGCCACATGCGCTGAGTGCAAGGGCAATGCCGACTCCGGCCGCCAGGCCGCCGAGCCCGCGGCGGGTCAGGGTGACGGGTTGCTTCATGCGGTACCTCCTTGAACGGCAGCCCCCGCCGGTGCGGCGGCTGCGAGATCTCCGGCGGCCTTGTGGCCGCCGCTGGAATCGATGGAAAGTCCGGGCGGGAGGAGGATCCTCTGCGCCACGGCCAGAACGAGGTCGACGGCGATTGCCAACGCCGCGATGAGCAGTGACCCGCCGAGCATGCGGGGGAAGTCCTGAAGGACCAATCCGTCAAAAAGATAACGCCCCAGGCCGCCCAGCGGAAGGTATGCCACCACGGAAACCGTCGCGATGACCTGAAGGACCGCCGTGCGGATGCCGCCGAACATGACCTGGAGTCCGTTGGGCAGCTCTACCCGGAACAAGATCTGCAGTTCCGTCATGCCCATGGCCCGGGCCCCGTCAACCACCGTTGGATCCACGCTGGAAATCCCGGCGTAGGTCCCGGCCAAGAGCGGTGGCACTGTCAAGATGACGAGGGCCCAAACCGGGGGCATGAGTCCGCTTCCAGCCAACAGGGCAAAGAGGACAAGCAGGCCGAGGGTCGGAAGTGCCCGCAAGGCCCCGGCGAACGCGACGGCGACCACGCGTCCGTGTCCCGTGTGGCCGATGAAGAGGCCCACCGGCACGGCGATCGCCGCGGCAATTACGAGGACCAGCCCGGAGTACTGCAGGTGTTCCAAGAGCCTTGTGGCGATTCCGCCGCTTCCTGACCAGTGGACCGGATCCGTGAGCCAAGCGAGGGTGTCAACGAAGATGTTGCTCATCGGGCGGCCTCCCCGTGGATCTCGGCATCCGCGATGAACTGCGCCGCTTTACTGTCGGCTTTGCCATCCTGTCTGGTGGTTGCGGCGCTCGCCCGCGTCCAGGGGGTCAGCAGTTTCTCGAGCAGGACCAGGAACGTGTCCATGACGAGGGCAAGCAGGAGAATCGCGATGATGCCGATCACCACCTCAGTGACGAACGCCCGCTGCAGCCCGTCGGTGAACAGCATTCCCAGGTTCCCGACGCCTAGAAGCGCGGCGACGCTGACGAGGGAGATATTGCTGACGGACACCACGCGCAGGCCAGCAAAAAGCACAGGCAAGGAAAGCGGAAGGTCGATCTGGAGGAACCGTGCGGTCGGCTTGAATCCCATGGACACTGCCGCCATGCGGAGGTCGTCGTCCACGGAGTCGAAGGCGTCCATGGCAGCCCGCACGAGCAGGGCAACGGCGTACATGGTGAGGGCAACCACCACGTTGAGTGGATCCAGGATCCGGGTTCCGAGGATCGGCGGCAGGATGATGAAAAGCGCCAATGAGGGAATGGTGTACAGCAGGGAACTTGCTGTAGTGACCACGGTCCTGAGGGTACGGTTCCGGCGGGCCAGTTGCCCCAAGGGCACCGCAATGAGCAGACCCAGAACCATGGGAATCAAAGCCAGGACAAGGTGCTCGCCAGCCCGTTCGAAGACCATGCCGCTGTTCGCCAGGAACCATTCCATCAGGGGGCGTCCTCCCGGTTGTGCCGGGTCTGTTCGATGAGCGCCAGCACTTCATCGGCTTTGAGGACGCCCTCGAGCCGCCCGTCGTCGTCCACCACCACGCCAAGGCCGGAAGGCGAGGACAACGCGGCATCCAGCGCCCTGCGGAGCGTGTCTCCGCGCCGGAACAAGGACCCACCGGGAATCAGCCCGGCGCGGTCGCGTGGTGAAGCCCATCCCATAGGCCGGGAGTCGCCGTCGAGCACCAGCGCCCATTCGGTGCTGCCCGCGGCAACGTGCGGGGCTTCCACGGTCTTGACCGGATGCACCGGAACAGCATCGGCGCCGTTGAAGGAAAGGTGCCGGAATCCCCTGTCACGGCCAACGAACGAGGCCACGAAGTCATTGGCGGGTGCCCGGAGGATCTCTTCGGGTGCCGCGTATTGCGCCAGTTTGCCCCCGACGGCGAAAACGGCCACTTTGTCGCCGAGCACGGTGGCCTCATCGATGTCATGGGTGACGAAAACAATCGTCTTGGCCAGTTCGCGCTGGAGCCGGAGGAGTTCCTGCTGAAGTTCGTCGCGGACCACCGGGTCCACCGCGCTGAAGGGCTCGTCCATGAGCAGCACGGGCGGGTCGGCTGCGAGCGCTCGCGCCACGCCGACGCGCTGCTGCTGGCCGCCGGACAATTGGGACGGGTACCGCTTGCCGAGCACGGAAGCCAGCCCGACGACGTCGAGCAGTTCTTCCGCGCGTTTGCGGGCTGCCGCCCTGGAAACGCCGTTGAGCCGCGGAACGGTGGCAATGTTGTCCAGCACCGAGCGGTGCGGCATGAGTCCTGAGGACTGCATGACGTAACCCATGGAGCGGCGCAACTGGGCGGCAGGTTCGTTCGAGACATCCTTGCCGGCCACGGTGATGGTGCCCGAGGTGGGCTCTACCATGCGGTTGATCATCCGCAGGGACGTGGTCTTTCCGCAGCCCGAGGGTCCGACGAACACGGTGATGGCACCCTTGTCGATGGACATGCTCAATCCATCAACAGCGGGTTGTCCGCCCTGATACTGCTTGGTGACGCTCTGGAACTCAATCATGGCTTCAGCCATTCCGGGGCTTACCTAACTTTTTGGGCCGCAAATATCAACGATGGAACTCAATCAACAGCGAACTGATGTTCTACAGCCTAACCAGCACCACCGACGATGTCAGTGCAGGCGCGAAGACCGTAATGAATCGGCAATGCTCAGGGCGTCTGCAGTTTTCCGTTGAGGGGACGCTCACTGAGCAGGCGGAGGCCGATGTCCACCAGTGACACCCGGTTCAGTCCGGGAACCTTGCCCAGTGGCACCCAGGCGGCGTGGGTAGTGCTGCCGTCAATCTCGTGGGTCAATTCGCCGCCCGTGATGCTTGCCTCGTAGACCAGCCGGATTGCCTGGAAATCACGGCCTGATCCGTCCAGCCGCTCCTCACCCGGCCAGTGGCCGACGTCGATGCCGAGCATCGCTCCGATGTCGGCGTCGTATCCGGTTTCCTCCTGGATCTCGCGGCGGCAACCGTCGACTGGATGCTCCCCCAAATCCAGGCCTCCCCCGGGGAGGGTCCAGCCTTCCTTGCCGTCTTGCTTCCAATAGGCGAGAAGGATCGCTCCGTCGCGGATGACCACTCCGTACGCGGCCGGGCGGGTGTCGAACTGCATGCTCATGGAGCCAGCCTAGGCCTAAGCTGGAGGGAACACTGTTCAGCACATGGAGTTGTATTGTGACCAACTTGGAAACGGCCCCGTCCCAGGAAGTCTGCCCGGCCGGACATCCCGGGCAAGGACCTTTTGTACAGCTCTGGCCGGCCCGCGAGGTTCCCCTCGGCGGCGTCCGGGCCATGAACGTCTCGCGCACCCTCCCCCAACGCGGAATGCCGACGGTTGGAGCCTGGTGCTTCCTGGACAGCTTCGGCCCGGACCGCATCGCGATGAGCGTCCTTCCCCACCCGCACATGGGACTTCAGACGGTCACGTGGCCCCTCCAGGGCGAGGTGCGGCATCGCGACAGCGTCGGAAGCGACGTGCTGGTCCGTCCCGGGCAGTTGAACATCATGACGGCCGGTCGCGGCATTTCGCATTCCGAGTTCGGTGTCCCGCCGGCAGGACTCGACCCGGACGCGCCCGACGGCGGCGACCTCCTGCCGCTGTCCCGGGGCCTTCAGTTGTGGGTTGCTTTGCCCGACGCCGTGAGGCACCGTGCGCCGTCGTTCCAGCAGATCGTCGACCTGCCGGTGGTCGTGGCGGACGGTTTCAGGGCCACTGTTCTCGTGGGAGAGTTCGCCGGACAGCGCTCCCCCGCGGTCATGTTCAGCCCGATTGTCGGCGTGGAAGTCTCAGCCTCGGGCGCCGTCGAGTTGCCTCTGAATCCCGATTTCGAGCATGCGGTGCTGGTCCTGGACGGTTCCGCGATGATCGACGGCCAGGAAGTCGACCCCGGCCCCTTGGCATTCCTCGGCATGGGCCGGGAATCGCTCCGCCTCGACGCAGCCCCGGGAACCCGCTTCATGCTCCTGGGCGGTGAACCCTTCGAAGAGGACATCCTGATGTGGTGGAACTTCGTGGGCCGGACGCACGAGGAAGTGGCGCAGGCCCGCGAAGATTGGGAAGCCCAGGCGCTCCTGAGCGACGAGGACGCCCGTAATGCGCGCTTCGGTTGGATCCATGGCCACGGGCCCGACGCCGGAGCGGAAGCCGGGCGCATCCCCGCACCGCCTATGCCAGGGGTCCAGCTCAAGCCGAGGTCCCGGAACAGGGCTACTGACTAACGGTCCCGACTAGGGCAGCTCTGCGACAATCCGCAGCACACCGAAAACCGGTTCCTGGTCTAGGACCCGGACATCGGTGATCCCGTGTGCGGCCAGTCCCGCCCGGAAAGCGGACTGTAAAGGCTCCACGTTCATGCCGAGCCCGCCGCCAAGAATCACCGGTCCGGGAAGGCCGAGTTGCCGGACGGCTTGCGCCGCGAGTTCCGCGAGATCCCGTCCTGCCTGGTCCAGGAGTTGGCGGCTTATCTCGAGGCCTTCCCGCGCGGTCTCGACTACGGCGCTTGCGCGCTGGGCCCAGTACCGCCGGTCGGTGTCCTCCGAGTGGAACAGCGCGATGAGTTTGTTGGGATCGTCCACCCCGCAGGATTCCAGGAGGGCCGCTGTGAGGCCATCCGGTTCCAGCCCTTTGTTCATGCGCCGGAGGCTGTGGCGCACCGCCTCCCTACCCAGCCAGTATCCGCTGCCTTCATCGCCCAGGAGAAAGCCCCAGCCCCCGGCACGGGCTTCTTCCCCCTCGGCATTCTTGCCCCAGGCCGCGGATCCGGTTCCGGCAATGACAGCCACTCCCGTGCTGGCCCGGCCTGCCGCCAGTAGCAGCCGGGAATCGTGGACCACCGTGACCTGCGCCCCTGGAACATGGGGTTCGATCAGCTCGGCGAGGGCGCGGGCATCGGCGTCGGTGTCGATTCCGCCTGCCCCGGCAAGGACCCGGTCCACGTCGCCGCCGCCGATCATGGCGAAGAGCTCTGCGAGATTCCTGGCCGCCGTCTCGCGGCTCACGTTCTGGACGTTCGAGCTGCCGGTGCTTTCGTCGCGGACCGGTTTGCCGTCTTCGAACCGGACACCGCGGGTCTTGGTGCCGCCGATGTCGAGCCCGATGACCGTTGCGTCGGGCCGGGGGGTTTTGTTCTCTGCAGTCTCCACGTCCAAAAGCCTAGCGCGGGGGCAACGGGTGGTCCTATTGGGTTCCGGATCGCGCTTTGACGAGGCCTGCGAGCAGCCCAGGCCCTTCGGAAAGCACGAGTTCGCGGAAGAGCCTGACGGGGTCCGGTTCCTTGCGCCGTTCGCGCCAGGCAATGCCTATCTCCCGGTATGCGAGCTCCGAGTCGAGCGATACCTCCACCCACCCCAGGTCCGTGGAATCAAGGACACCTTGTGGTCCAGGCCCGAGTCCTCCCGGCGGCAGGATGCTGTAGCCCAGCCCGGCCGACACGAGTCCTCGGATGGTATGCGAGTCCTGGCTCTCGAAAGCGATCCTCGGGCGGAAGCCCGCGTCCCGGAAGATCGCGTCGGTTAGCGAGCGCAGGCCGAAACCGGGTCCCATGGAAACGAACGGCTCATGCTTGAGCTCGGCGAGCCGCACGCTGGGCCGCCGGGCCAACTGATGGCGGTGATGGACCACTAGCCGCAACGGCTCGCGGTACAGAGAAGCCGAGCCGAGGTTCCTGCCCGGAGCCGCCACGGGTGCCGTCAAGGCGAAGTCGGCGTCACCGGCGATGAGCGATTCAAGGCAGGCGGCACGGGCTCCTTGGCTGAGCTCGAAAGCCGTGAAAGGGTGCCGGCTCCGGAATGCGCTCATGAGCAGCGGCAACGTGGCCTCGCCGAATGTGTGTTGGAAGCTCACCGCGATTCTGCCGCGGACAACATCGGATTCGTGCCGGACCACATCCAGCCCCGCCTGGAATTCCGCGAGCGCCGCTTCGATATAGGGAAGCAGCGTCTTAGCGGCCTGGGTCAGCCGGACTCCGCGGCCTTCACGGACAAGGAGCTCGGTCCCGACGACGGCGCTTGCCCGGGCCAGCGCCCGGCTCACCGTCGATTGGGGTACTCCGAGCAACTCGGCCGTCTCCGTGACATGTTCCGTCCGGCCAAGCTCAGCCAGCAGGGGGAGCAACGGCAGCAGTTGGACCAGTTGCTTGTGTTCGATGTCCATGCTTGTCCACCCTCAGATCGACCTCTTCAAAACCATCCATGTCCGCTATCAATATTAAGCGAATCATGCATTGGAGTCATCACTGATGCTCGCCCTACTGTGGAGGGGTGAGTACAAACGCAGCCGCCAAGAGCCCCGCAGAGACCGATTGGGAAGGCCATCTGAAGGGCTCCACCGCTTACCGGCGTATCCTCGCCGGCCTGGCCCTCGCCGGCGTGGCCACCTTCGCGCAGCTGTACTCCACCCAGGCCGTCTTGCCGCTCATGGCAAATGAGCTGCACATCACGGCGGCCGAGGCTGCGCTCACGATTTCCTTGGCCACGGTGGGCCTAGCGGCAACGGTATTGCCGTGGTCCTTCGTCGCCGACAAGATCGGCCGCGTGCGTGCCATGGCCATCGGAATCGCGGCGGCCACCGTCTTGGGCCTGCTCGTCCCCCTGGCCCCCACCTTTCCGCTTGTCCTCGCTTTGCGGGCGCTGGAGGGCATGGCCCTCGGCGGTATCCCGGCGATCGCCATCGCGTACTTGAATGAAGAAGTCAACAAAGTGCACGCTGCGCTCGCTGCCGGCAGCTACGTCGCCGGAACCACCCTCGGCGGTCTTGCCGGCCGCTTGCTCGCGGGACCCATCGGTGAATTGTGGGGTTGGCGGGCCGCCGCCTTCGCGGTCTCCATCCTGGCGACGGCGTCGGCCGCCCTCTTTCTGCTGCTGGTCCCGAAGCCACGCCGCTTCACCCCACGCTCGGCCGGAGGTTTCCGCGGCGCCATGAAGACGTTGGCGGACCATTCCGCTAATCCGCGGCTGCTGGCCCTATACATTCAAGCGTTCCTCTTGATGGGCGGCTTCGTGGCCGTCTACAACTACCTCGGCTTCCGCCTCCATGCCGCGCCCTTCGGACTGCCCGCCACCGTGGTCAGCCTGATTTTCCTGGCCTACTTGTCCGGAACCGTGAGCTCCCGCTGGGGAGCCGGACTGTCCATGAGATTCGGCCGCCGCACGGTCATGCTCGCCGGGATCGCGACAATGACGGCCGGACTGGGACTCACCCTGTGGGACAACCTCGCCGCGGTTCTGGCTGGCTTGGTGGTCTTTACCGGCGGCTTTTTCGCCGCGCACAGCATCGGAGCAGGCTGGACCGGGACCATCGCGACGAGCGGCCGCGCGCAAGCAGCGTCGTTGTATAACCTCTCCTACTACCTGGGGTCCAGCATTATTGGCTGGGCCGGCGGACTCGCCTTCCAGGCTTTCGGGTGGACCGCACTCGCCTGGACGGTCATCGCCTTGGGATGCACGACGGCGGTGATCACCGCCGTCGTGCACCGATCCCCGGCGCCGCAGCTCGCCGTCGTCGGCTCCTTGAACCCGGCCGGACGGGGAAAGTAGCGGGCCCTACCGGGTGGACTCGAGGGCCTGGACCAGGTCGTCGATGATGTCGGCGGGATCTTCCAAGCCGATGGAAAGCCTGAGCATGCGCGCCTGGGGCTTGGCCTCCGGGGCAACCGGGCGGTGGGTCAATCCGGCGGGGTGTTGGATCAGCGTGTCGATGCCGCCCAGCGATACCGCGTGGGTGATGAGGCGGACAGCGCCCGGAATGCGCTCCGCATGCTCGGCCGACTCGAGATCGAAGGAGATCAACGAGCCCGGACCACTCATCTGCGTGCCGACCAGGTGCAGTGGATCGCACTCGGGAAGCCCCGGGTAGTACACCTTGGCCACGAGTTCGTGACTCGCGAGCGCCGCCGCGATCTTGTGGGCGTGGTCCTGTTGGGCACGCACCCGGATGGGAAGTGTCGCCAGGCCGCGGTGCAACAGGTAGGCGGGCCAAGGAGTCAGGATGCCGCCCGTCACGGCACGGACCCGGCGCAGCCGCGTGGCCCACTCCGCACTGGTTGCCACCACGCCGCCCATGGCATCGCCGTGGCCGCCCAGGAATTTCGTGGCACTGTGGAGCACCATCGCGACGCCGTGCTTGAGCGGTTGCTGGAGGATCGGCGTCGCGAACGTGTTGTCCACGAGCACCGGAACGTCTGCGGCGTCGGCCACCAGGCGGTTCAGGTCCACAAGATCCAGGCTCGGGTTGGCCGGGGTTTCCACCACCACCAGGCCGGTGTCCGGACGAAGGGCATCCCGCACGCCGTCGGCCTTGACGAAGGTGACCTGGTTACCCAGCAGGCCGCTGGCCAGGACGTGGTCCGTGCCGCCATAGAGTGGCCGCACCGCAACCACGTGCGTCTTGCCTTCTGATTGGGCGGCGAGCAGCACGGCGCTGAACGCAGCCATCCCCGAGGCAAAACCGACAGCTTGCGCAGCGCCCTCGAGCGCCGCTACGCCGTCTTCGAACCTGGCTACCGTAGGATTCCAGAGACGTTGGTACACCGTGCTCTGACCGTCGAGGGGCACGCCGCCCGTGGCCATCTGCTCGTAGGCGAGGCCGCCGTCGTGGACAGAAGGCAAAGGCGCAGTGGTTGAAAGGTCGATGGGAACGGCATGCACGCCCTGCTCCGTGAGTCCCGTCCGGCCGGCGTGGACTGCGAGTGTATCGATGGCTGTCACTGCTCTCCTTGAATTATTCACCGTTGAATTCGGTCAGTATCTGGCAATAATTCGGAGATTGACAGTGCAAATGAATGGATTGAGTGGAAACTGGCACCTATGATGAATAGACAGCAATTTCAGGAGGATCCGTGACCATCACCCCGAAGAACGTTCGGCCCGTCGGCACCAGCGAGCCATTGGATGCGATCGATGAGCGCATCCTGGCGGCTTTGGTCGACGATGCCCGGATCTCCAACAAGCAGCTGGCCGAACTCGTCGGAATTGCTCCGTCGACGGCGCTCATGCGTACGAGGTCACTCTCCGAACGCGGCATTATCGAGGGTTTCGAAGCAGTCCTCAGCCTCCCGGCGATCGGCCGATCGGTGCAGGCCTTGATCGCCGTGCGCCTTCGCGCGCATGACCGCGACCAGATCGACCGCTTCACGGCCCGGGTCCCCGCCCTCCCTGCAGTGATCTCCACGTTCCACACCTCCGGCTCCGTGGACTACCTGCTGCATATCGCGGTCGCCAACACCGACGACCTCCGCGACTGGGTCCTGGACAACCTCGCCACCGACCCCGTGGTGGGCCACACCGAGACCACTTTGGTCTTCGCCCACATCCAGGGCAACCACGGGCCGCTGCCGGAATAACGGCTGACTTGGACGCGGCTTGGATTAGACCCGCTTAGCGGCGTGGCTCGAGTCCCGAGTGGGCCGCCGCGATAGCGTCCTGGCGCAAGTCGCCGAGTTCCTGCCGGCGCCTCAACGCCGCTTGCTGCACCGCCAGCTCGAGCGGAGGAATGTAGCGCCTGCGCTCGGCCCACGAGACAAGCCCGGATCCGATTCCGGCGGCTGCCGATTCCAACATGGAGGGCCGGCGGTAGGTGCCGCATGATGCGGTGGCTGTGCTCATGACTCTTTCCCTTCGGTGCCTGCTGCGTGCGACTTCGCATCGCGGGACTTCTTGTCTCCGGCCCACGCCGGGACTCCCAGGATCGGGAATGCGTTGAAATGGATCTGCACGGGGCGGGCGTCGTCCGCCTCGGGTTCGCTCCGGATTTCCTCCAGGAGATTGCGGGCGAAGGCTTCCATGGAGCGGGCGTAGCGGCCAAGCTGCTCCGCTGACATCCGGGCGTTGGCTGTGTTGACGATGGCCGCGTCGAGCCATTCTTCGTCCAACGAGTCCATGCCGTGTGCCATGAAGTCGGCGAGGACAGCCTGCCTGCTGCGTTCGAACTCGCGGGTTACCAGCCGCGATGCCTCCTGTGTTGCCGGCGAATGTGCCAACTCGGGCGAAGTGATCTGAATGGCTCCCCTGGGCCGCTCCCACCACCGCTCCCGCGCTGTCCCCTTGCCCTGGACTTCATGGACGAAGTCGAACTTGGCGAGTTGCCGCAAGTGGTAGCTCGTAGCGCCGCTGGATTCATCGAGGAGTTCGGCCAGGCTGCAGGCGGTCTGTGGCCCATACCGGGACAGCATCTCAAGGATCTGAACCCGCAACGGGTGCGCGAGCGCTTTGAGGGATGCCGTGTCGACCTTGCGAACGGGGAATTCCGGCTCTTGAACCTTGTCCATGCCGGAAACGCTACTCTTGCAAAGAAACCTTTGCAAGAGTTTCTTTGCAAATCAATCTTTGCGAACTTAGTTCGCAGTCAGAACCGCCGGTCAGCCCCTGCGGAGCACCCTGCGGAGGGATGCAGCAGCGAGCACCGTAGCTGCCAACCCGCACACCACAGTGAAATAGCTGGCGGCCGCGCCTAGTCCGATCACCGAGGCAGCCAAGCCCAAGCCGATGACCGGCACCGCGCTGCCAAGGTAGGTGATGACGTACACGGTGCTGATGATCTGGGCATGCCGGGACGCCTCGACTTTGCTGGCAACGTCGTTGAACACCAAGCGGAAGGCGATCCCCTGCCCCACCCCGGCGGACAGGCTCGCTGCCACCAGCAGAATCGGACTGGACAGCGATGCCGCCGCGCCGACCAGCACAATGGAAATTCCCAGGACCATCAGGCCAGCGGGCACGGCGAACCTGCCGCGGACCGTCAGCAGCTGGCTGAGCGCGGACGCTGCGAGCGTCAAGCCGGCGAGCAGCCCGGTCATGGGGCGGGAATCGGCGTGCACCACGACGGCGAAATAGCCGGGCGCGAGCGAAAGGCAGAATCCGAACACGGCAAAGCTGAGGAATCCCACGCTCGAGGCCAGCCAAAACGCTCCCCTAGCTTCCCGGGAAACCGAGGGCCGTCGCGGGGCGAGCGCCATGTACGGACGCGGGCCCTCCGCAGGCCGAATCGCCGGACGCGCCTTGAGAAGCCACAACGGGACGAGCAAGAGGAGCAGGACGGCCGCGTGAATGAAGAACGGCGTTGAGGTTGCACCCGGGAGAAGCGAAAGCAGTCCGCCGATGGCAGGACCGGCAGCCACCCCTCCGGAGGATGACAGCAAGGTGAAGCGGGAAGCCCACTCGGGCCGGGACGGAAGCAATTCACGCAAAGCGGCCGAGCTCGCTCCGGTGGCGAGGCCCACGGCAATACCCTGGAGCATGCGGCCCGCTGAGAGCATCAAGAGGTTGTCTGCGTTGGCGAAAACCAAGCCGCCCACCAAGCCCACGAGGACGGCAAGCACCAGCGCTGCACGCCTGCCGATATGGTCGGACCAGTGGCCGGCAAGCATCAGCACAGCCACGAGCGCCAGGACGTAGCTTGCAAAGGCAATCGTCACACCCAGCGACGTGATTCCCAGTTCCGACTGAAGCAGCGGATACAGGGGGCTCGCCAAGTTGGCACCGACCAGCAGTGTGAACATGACGGCGCCGGCCAGGACAAGCCGCGCCGTGGTGGAAGCATCCCAGCCCCAGCGCCCGGCGGTGGCCTGGCGCATGCGCAGTTCGCTAAAGACAGTCATTTCCGTGCCTTCGCCTCAGCGGCCATCGCGGTACCCGGCCTTGCGCGCCTGGACTGGACGGCCCAAAATATTTGATGGCAACAGGATGTCGCAAGCCTGCCAGATAGATCAGATGTCCATGAAAGAATTGATCAAAATCTTCAAAATTGATGTCCATAGATGACCACAAATGAGCCGGAGTGATGATTTGAACACCCTCGATCCGACGGACCTGAAAATCCTGCTGGAGCTGATCCGTGATCCCAGGGTTCAGATCGGTGAACTCAGCGAGTCCCTGGGGATTGCGCGCAACACCGCCCAATCGAGGATGCGCCGCCTTGTCCGCTCGGGCGTATTGAACGACGGCGGCCGCGAGGTCGACCTCGAAAAGGTGGGGTACGACGTCGTCGGCTTCGTGACGCTGGAGGTGACCCACAGGGAACTCGACGGCGTGATCGGAGCCCTGCGCCGCATCCCCCAGGTCCTCGAGGTGCACGAAATTTCCGGGCGGGGCGATCTCTTATGCCGGGTGGTGGCCACCGACACGCACAACCTGCAAACCGCGCTCCGCTCCATCCTCAGAACCAAGGGCGTCATCCGCACGGAAACGGTGCTTGCCCTGCACACCCATATCCCCTACCGGACAGAGCCGCTCATCGGCAGGCTCGTGGATGCCGCTGAGACGGCCGACGCCGCGAAACGGGTCAAAGCACAGGTTTCCACTGATTCGCCGGTCAGGGAAGCCGACTAGGATTCCAGAATGGATTGGCTCTCTTCTCTTCAGCACCTCAACTGGCTGGCGATACTCCTGGCCTTCGTTTCCAGCATGGTCATCGGATTTGTCTGGTACATGCCGGCGGTCTTCGGCAGACGGTGGATGCAGGCCATTGGCAAGACCGAGGAAGACCTCAAGAAGATCGACGGCGGCGCAGGAATCTGGATCCCCCTGATGGTGGCCGCAGCCCTCACGAGCATCGTGTTGGCCGTCCTGATCGGCAAGCTGGGCGTGCAAGGAAGCTTGCACGCTGGTTTCTTTGCGCTGGTGATTGCGGTGGTATTCCGAGTCGGCGGCCACGTCATCCACAACGGTTTCGCGGGCAGGCCGTCCGCCGTGACCCTCATCGACTCCGGCCATGACATCGTGGCCATGACTGCCGCCGGGGCAATCATCGGGGCGTTGCAGTAGAGGAGGAGAATAACCTCGTGACCATCATTGACAATGCCGTCTATGTGAACGGCATCCGGACCGCGACTCCGGGAAGCCTCGAGCAAAGCGTCGAAACACTGGCCGCGCACGGCGGAATGGTGTGGATTGGACTGTACCGGCCGGACGAGACGGAAATGGCGGCCGTGGCTGCCGAATTCGGCCTCCACCTGCTCGCCGTCGAGGACGCCGTCAACGCCCACCAGCGGCCCAAGCTGGAACGCTACGACAACAACCTCTTCACCGTCCTGCGGCCTGCGAGATACGTGGACGCTACCGAGACCGTGGAGTTCGGTGAACTTCACATCTTCACGGGGAGGAACTTCGTGGTCACGGTCCGGCATGCGGAAACACCCGGGGTGGCCAAAGTCCGTAGGGATCTGGAACAACAACCGGAGCTTCTGCGGCATGGCCCCGAAGCCGTCCTGTACGCACTGCTGGACCGAGTGGTGGACGACTACGGCCCCGTGATCTCGGGCCTGGAAAACGACATTGACGAGATCGAGGACCAGCTCTTCGGTGGCGATCCCCTGGTTTCGCGGCGCATCTATGAACTCGCCCGCGAAGTCATTCAGTTCCAGCGCGCAATCAACCCGCTCCCCGAAATGATGGCCTCCCTGAAGCGCGGGTTCGAGAAATACGGAGTAGACATCGAGCTACAGCGCAAACTCCGCGATGTGGAAGACCACGTCGAGCAGGTAATTTCGCGGGCAAACGGGTTCCGCGACCTGCTCCAAAACGCCCTGACCCTCGACGGGACCCTCACCGCGAACCGGCAAAACGAAGCGAGTGCGGCACAAAACGAACAAACCAAGAAGATCTCCTCCTGGGCCGCGATCTTCTTTGCACCGGCGTTCGTCACCGGGCTCTACGGAATGAACTTCGACGTTATGCCTGAACTCCATTGGCCGCTCGGCTATCCCATGGCACTCGGCATGATGGTTCTCGCGGGCTTTGTCATGTATGTCATCTTCAAGCGGAAGAACTGGCTCTAGTGGTTCCCGGACAGGAGGGCTTCAGCAGGGGCAAGATCATTACTCCCGGAACGCCCGCGCAACTGGGAGCCTTCGGTTTGTTCCATCCGGCGAAGTCACAGGAGCGGATCCTCACCCCCACGGCGCAACGGCTCACCGTCAAGGCGGCCGACGATGTGCTCTGGGCCAGTTTCGCGGAGTTGTGCGGCGGCCCCATGTCGACAGCGGACTACATGGCTTTGGCTAAGGACTACGGAACGTGGGTGATCGACGGCGTACCCTCGCCGACGGCCGGATCGGTAGCCGGGTCCGCCTCGGCCTGGCAACGCCTCAGCGATCTGGTTGATGTCCTGTACGAGCAGGACATCACTCTGTTCCTGGTGGGCCACGGCCCCTTGGACTGGGATGTGGCCGGCGGCTTGGCGCACCGGACGAGTGCCGGGCCCGTTGACGGGGCCAAGATCGCGAGCCGCCTGTCGCTCCTGGGCCGAGTGGAGGCCACGGAGCCTTTTGAAGAAGTAGAGGCCGGGGGCAGCTGAAGGCTGGCTCGCTGGGGGCGGCATCCGCCCCCCTCCCGAGCCTAAGCCCAGGAGGGGTGGCGGGGCCGGAGCTGGACCCTAGACGCGTGACCTGCCGCGGATGAAGTGGAAAATCAGGACGATCACAGCAACAACCAGAAGCAGGTGAATGAGCCCGCCGCCGATGTTGCCAATAAAGCCGAGAAGCCAGAGAACGGCGATAACGATGGCTATCCAAAGCAACATGAGAGTCTCCCTTGTTTGGTTGCGTGCCCTGGCCGGCGGCCGAGGCATTCATTGGTAAGTATACTTATCAATGGGGGTGAGTGGGTGGTTCAGTGCGGTTTTTCCATCTGGAAGCCACACCGGCACGCGGAAATATTGGAGCAAACTTGTCCGGTTGAGCGTTAGTGGATTGGGATCTCGGCAGAGGCTAGCTTGCACGGAGGCCGAGCGCATCGAGGGTGGCAACAGCCGTCGTCGGGCCTCCGCAGTCACGGCCGTCCGGATACGTAGGCGTGGGCTTGAGCCTCACATGGCTCATGCCGATCGACCAGCCGGAGGTGTTGGTGCCCGACGTCGTGAGATCGAGCGGGTGGTCGTTGATGCCGGCCTCGATACGAACGTCGATGCTTCCATCCGCCATGCGCAAGGACACCGATTGAGGCGCCCCGGGCGAGTTCGGCAGGGGAATGGGACCGGGTGTAAGCGGCGTCAAGGCATTGACGGAAAAGCTGTGGCACGCGCCGTCCTGGCACAGCTCTATGACGAGCGCGGCGAGATTCGCCGCGCGCTCCGCGGTGACGTGCAAGCTTACCAACGAGATGTAGCCGACGGCCGGGCACACGCTGGCCGATCCACATGACAGGAGCAGGGGCGCCCCGATGGCGAGTGCGCCAAGAACCGCACAGACGCGACCTGCTGGACCGAAGCGACGCATCGGGACCCCCTTACCGGAATCATGGTACGTCTGTCAGTGAGCGACACCAGGTCGCATGCTCATCCATTCGGCCCGAAGGATCGAAAATACCTCCTTGTCGTACCGCCTGCCGTCGTAGACCCAGCTACTGCGAAGGACACCGTCGGAACGCATCCCCAGCCGCTGCGCGACGGCTACGCTGCGGTCGTTGTCGGTGCGGCAGCGCCATTCGACGCGGGACATCCCCCGCTCTAGGAAGGCCCATTCCATGAGCAGTTCGACCGAGCGGGTGATGAGGCCCCCTCCGACAGCACCGGGTTCGAGCCAGCAGCCAATTTCGCAAATGCCCCAGGCGGAGTCGAACGTCACAAACATCACGCCTCCGACGATCCTGCCGTCGTTCCAGAGCCCATAGATGCGCGCCCCATCGTTCGCTGTGGCTGTGGCGTAACGCTGAAGCGTAGCGCGGGCACCTCGACGGTCTCGGTGACAAAGGTCGGCCCGACCCACGGCCGGATATGGTCCCGTGCCCTGCTCATGTGCTCGGCAAAATCACGGGCGTGCCATGTCTCGAGAGGCTTCAAGACGACGCCGTCTCGCACTACTGTTTCGAACATAGTTTCTCCAGAGGGTTTTCCCAGGCTTTGCTTGCCACTGGGGGATTTCTCGGACGTGTGCGCCTCAGAACAATAAGACCAGCCCGACGCCGGCCGCCGCGGCTCCGACGCATGCCGCCATGGTGCCCACTCCGTTGAGGAGGGCCAATCCAGTCCGGCCGCTCTGGACAAGCCTGACGGTCTCCAAGCTTGCCGTGCTGAAGGTCGTGTATCCGCCGAGGAATCCGGTGCCGAGAATCAACTGAAGGGATTCAGGAGCCGGATGTGACATGACCAGCCCAGCCAGGATCCCCATGAGCAGCGATCCGGAGAAGTTGATGAAGATCGTGCCCAACGGCAGCGCAGTCCGGGCCCAGGAACGGACCACCCCATCCACCACGAAACGCGCGGCCGCCCCTGCGCCGCCCGCGAGCGCCATCAAAAGGAGGGTCATTTCAAGGCCTTCTGACCCTGTTGGGTGGACCGGTGCCGGAGCGCCCCAAGCCAAATACCCAGGGTTGTGGCCGCGACACCGCCCAACAGGCTGGCTGCCAGGTACCACATGGCGTCCATCCCGCGTCCTGCTCCGAAGAGATGCACCGAGTCCAGCGCCAAGGTGCTGTAGGTGGTGTAGGCCCCTAGGAAACCACTACCGATGCCCAAGCGGGCAATCCGGCGGAGGCCGGCGTCGGGCCCGCTCCGGGCGAGTGCTTCGAGGAGCCAGCCAAGCGCGAGCGCACCGGACAGATTGATAAGCAGGGTGGGAAGCGGCCACGCCCCTGGCGCCGGAAGGGCCATGCCGAAACCGTAGCGGCTCAAAGCCCCGAGGATTCCGCCGGCCGCGACGAGCAGAACGAACCGCCCGTGAAGATGGAGCGGGCGGTGCGGTTGCCGGTCCGGTTGCGCCGCCTGGGTTTTGGCTCCGTGCGGCGCGGTGCTGCTTTCCTTCATTGATCCCTGCTTGGGTCGTGACGGCCCAAGGGAACCATGAGCACTGGGCAGTTTTGGCGATGTGCCAGATGCAAGGCTACCGATCCGGTGACTAGTCCTTCAAACCTCGGACCGAGGCCATGTTCCTTGGTTCCCACGACGATCATGGAAGCGTTGATACTCGCTGCATAACGGCCTAGCGACCGGGCAGGCTCGCCGGCGAGCGTCACGAAGGTCCACTGCACACCCGTTCCGTCGAGTTGATCCGCGATGCGGGACCGGAGGGACTCGGTGATGGCCGCGGCGTCGTCGTCGATGCCGTCGGGGTCGATCGCTTGGGCTGTGAGATGCCCGTCCCGGTCCCCTGCCGCCGGAAAGCTCGTGACATCGGCGAAGGCCAGGACCAAGTGCAATCCGGCACTGAGCGCTACTTCGGCGGCTTTCTCAACTACCGCGACCGGCTGGTGCGGGAGCACGCCTGCCAGCACCGGCCCTGTCAAGCGGGCCGGGCTGCCCTTGTCCAGCGGCATATCCTCGCCACGCGGGTTGCTCATGGGCCCTCCAAATGTCCGGATGGTCAGGATGCGGGTTCCTCATCTTGCTCCAGTATGGACTTCTACGACTGGCGTTGTCCCAAGCGCTACGCGAGAATGTCGATATGTGCGGTCGGTTCAGTGTCGGTTTCGAAGCAGACTATCTCTCGAGGAAGCTCGGTGCCGTGCTGCGCGGTGATACCGACTATCCCTCGCCAACGCTCCAGATCAACCCGACTGACCCCGTGGTCTTTCTGCGGGGACGCGCCGGGGACGATTCGCTCGGACGCGAGCTCGCGGCCGGGCGCTGGGGCTTGGTTCCGACCTTCTCCAAGTCCTTCGATTCGAAGGTACCCACGTGGAATGCACGCTCGGAAACAGCTGGGTCAATCCCCGCGTTCAGGGCTTCCCTGCCGAAGTGGCGGGCGGTCGTCCCTGCCTCTGCCTACTACGAGTGGAAGAAGTCGGGCCCCGGCCGCAAGGATCCCAAGCAGCGCTACATCGTCGAGCCACAGGACGAGCTGATTACCTTCGCCGGATTGTTTGCGCCATGGCGCGACGAGAGCATCGAGGACAAGTCCGCACCCGGCGCGTGGCGTTTGTCCTGCTCGATCCTGACCATGGATTCCCCTCCCGAAGGCGTTCACGAAAGACTGCACAATCTGCATGACCGGATCCCGGTGCCGATCTCCGCGGACATGATCGACGATTGGATCGACCCCAAGGAAACCAGGGGCCAGGCCCTGTTGGACGCCGTGCTGGGCGAGGCGTATGGCTTGGCGTCGGCATGGACGATGAGGCCCGTGGAACTCATGGACGACAACACCAAGCTGGTGGACGTCGCAAACCCGGCTGCCTGACTCAACGCTCTCTGCGCTCAACGCTCGTAGCGCAGCTCGGCCCTCACGTCCGTGTCCTTTAGCCACGTCATTCTGGTGGCCGATCCGAAGGGATTCGGCCACCACTGCACCAGGACCTTGCCCTCCGACGTCCGGGTGACCATGGCCGGAACATATTGGAGGTACTTCGGCCAAACGAGCTTGGCGATCACGGGCACCCTTGAGACGGTTGACAGCGGTTCCGTTTGGCGCGGAGGCGGGGCGCCGACTGAATTCAACGGCGCGGGATATTCGGGCTGGTCAGGCATGCCCGAATACTACTGCGAGGCCTCGACAATATGGAGGTTGTTCCCGGCCGTGCGGCGGCCACWCCCCCTGCTTCGGGGAAGTGGCCGCCACTCGCTGGAACCGCGCTAAAGCCGGGTGTCGAACGAATCGCAGAACACGTTCTCATTGAACGTTCCCTGGAATTCGGACTTCCCCTGGATTTTCTGGATCGTAGCCCGGATGGCCTCGCGGGTCCCTGCATGGGCGTTGATGGCCGTCTTGACCATTGGCACATCGATCAAGTGGTTCGGCTGGTTCAGGGAGACGAACACCGTGGGAACTTCCGTGACGTACCAAGGGATTTCCGCCGCCATGGGACTGGACCACTTGATACGGATCGCAGCCTCTTGGGCAAAACCCTTGACATTGGCAAAGACGAACGCGGCATCGTACTTTTCCGCGTAGTCACCCGTGGCCTCGTCCGAGATGACGGTCATGAAGTTCACGCCCGACTCCCCCGCAGCTTCGCGTTGCTCCGCCGTCTTGAAGAGGTGGACCTCGAAACCGGCGATTTCAAGTTCTTCCTTGACCGTATCCAGGTAGGCCAACGGATCTGCCCGGGTGAAATCGGAACCGCCGGAGATCCCGTATAGGCGGATGCGCTTATGCGTTTCCGGTGTGATCGGCAGGTTGCCGGCAGTGTCCTTGATCAACGTGACGGTCTTGTCGGCGATTTCGGCGGCGACGGCGAGGTGCGCCTCGCTGCCGATCAGCCGCAGGGCCTCAGGCGACGGCGTCAGTTCTTCCGGCAGTTTCTTGTGCAGCCCCAGGCTGGCCTTCAACCCCAAAATCCGGCGCAGCGCGTCATGCAGGCGCTGATCGCTGACCACGCCTGATTTGTAGCCGTCCAACATGTACTGGAAGTCCTCCGCCGGGTTGCGGAAGAACAGGAACATGTCGCACCCGGCGGCGATGGTGGCCGGGACCAGGTCCTTGCGCTTCTTGGCCTGGGTGAGGCCGACCATTTGGGATGCATCGGTGAGGATCAGTCCGTTGAAGCCGAGTTCGCCACGGAGCAAGTCCTGGAGAAGCTCCGGAGCGAGGGTGGCGGGCAGGATGTCCCTGTCTTCCGTCCCCGGACGGAAATGCCGCGTGAGCTCTGGCGCCCCGATGTGTCCGACCATGATCGACTGGATCCCGTGGCCGATCATTTCCCGGTAAACGTGCCCGTAGCTGGAATTCCACTCCGCGTACCCGAGCGTGTTGTACGAAGTGACCACGTGCTGGTCGCGTTCGTCCACGCCGTCGCCCGGGAAATGCTTGATGGCACAGACAGTGGCCGATTCGCTGATGCCGTCGAAGTACTCCTTGGCGCGCTCCACGACGATGTCCGGAGTGTTGCCGAACGCCCGGGTTGAGATGACCGTATTGCGCCAGTTGTAGTGGATGTCCACGATCGGCGCGAAGGCCCAGTTGCAGCCCAAAGCCGCGGTTTCCACACCGGCCACCTGGCCCATTTTCCGCGCGATGGACTTGTCCGGGTGTGAACCGGCCTGAAGGTGGGTCGACACGAAAGTTCCGTCGTCGCAGCTTCCTGCTCCGCCCATTTCCGGGTTGGAGGCCACCAAAAGCGGGATGCGCGTTTTGGATTGGGCATAACGGATGTGCTGCTGGACAGCGGCGGACGGACCCGGCCTGTACCGCATTCCGCCAACGTGATAGTTCTCCAGCACACCGTCGAGGTACTCCGGGGAGTAATCGTTGTTGTGGTTGATGAAGAGCTGCCCGATTTTTTCCTCAAGGCTCATGCCACGGATGGTGGCATCCACCCACGCAACAGCCTCGTCGTCGAGGTTGAACGGCGCCGACTGGAGGTCGACGTCAAACTGCCGCGCCGGAGTGCCCGCGATACCGGCGCTGCCGGCCGCCGGAGCTTTGGAACCCGCGACGGCGGCAATCCCCGCCAACGCCTCCGAGACCACCTCGCTGACCGGTGCGGCGATGTCGACGACGAACCCGGCCTCGTCGGCGTCGAGCGGTTCCAGGGTGGCGAGCTGCGAATCAAGGAGGGCGGGCGGCATGAAGTGGCCGGAACGCCCTTCTGTCCGTTCCCTGAGAACCTCTTTGCTGCCGTGCAGGTGCAGGAAAACGGTGTCCGGGGCTTTCTCGCGGATGGCGTCCCGATAGCTGCGCCGGAGGGCGGAGCACGCGAGAACCAGCCCGCCGTTGCCGGCGTTGGCGAGTTCGGTGCCCACGGTCGCGAGCCAGGGCCAGCGGTCCTCATCAGTCAGGGGCGTGCCCGCAGCCATCTTGGCAACGTTTTCCACCGGGTGGAGCGAATCGCCGTCGAGAAACGGAACTCCCAGCGCCCGGGCGACGAGGTCTCCGATGGTGGTCTTGCCGCAACCGGAGACGCCCATCACCACGATGCGCCGCGGCTGTTCCGCGGCTGCGCCGGGGTCGCCAGCCACGGCGATGTTCCTACCAGTCATGGACGGTGCCGTCCACGAGGCGGTTGTAGGGCAGGTAGGCCTGCTGGTACGGGAAGGAGTTGGCGGCTTCTTCGTTGAATTCGACGCCGAGGCCCGGCTCGTCGCCGGGGTGCAGGTAGCCGTCGGTGAAGGTCATGGACTGCTCGAAGACCGTGTTGGTCTTGTCCGAGTGCTGCATGTATTCCTGGATGCCGTAGTTGTGGATGGCCAGGCCCACGTGAAGCTGTGCGGCGAAACCGACCGGCGAAATGTCAGTGGGGCCGTGGAAACCGGACTTGATCTGGTACTGCGCGGCGAAGTCCATGACCTTCTTCAGCGGCGAGATCCCGCCGAAGTGCGTTGACGCGGCCCGGACGTAGTCGATCAGCTGTTCCTTGATGAGGGTCTGGAAGTCAAAGACAGTGTTGAAGATTTCACCGATGGCCAGCGGCGTGGTGGTGTGCTGGCGGACCAGGCGCAGCCCTTCCTGGTTTTCGGCCGGGGTGCAGTCTTCGAGCCAGAACAGGTCGTACGGTTCCAGGGCCTTGCCGAGCTTGGCGGCCTGGATGGGGGTCATGCGGTGGTGGCCATCGTGCAGGAGCGGGATTTCCGGGCCGAATTCGTTGCGCACCGCTTCGAAGACGGTGGGCAGGTGGCGCAGGTAGGCGCGGGTGTCCCAGTCTTCTTCCTGCGGAAACGCACCGCGGCCGGCTGGCTCGTAGTCGTAGCGCTCGCCCGAGGCCTGAGCCTGCGCGGCCACACCGTAGACGGCTTTGATGCCCGGGATCGCGGTTTGGATACGGATCGACTTGTAACCGAGTTCCAGGTGCTCGCGGACCGAGTCGAACAAGGAAGGGATGTCCGCGCCCGAGGCGTGCCCGTACGCGCGAAGCCCATTGCGAGAGGCGCCGCCCAGGAGCTGGTACACCGGCAGTCCGGCCACCTTGCCCTTGATGTCCCACAGGGCCATGTCGACGGCGGCGATAGCGGCCATGGTAACCGGGCCGCGGCGCCAGTACGAAGAGCGGTACAGGAACTGCCAGGTGTCCTCGATACGGTGCGGGTCTTTGCCGATCAGCAGCTGCGCGACGTGTTCCTTCAAGTACGCGGCCACTGCGAGTTCACGGCCGTTCAGGGTCGCGTCGCCGATGCCGGTCACGCCGTCCTCGGTAGTGATCCGCAAGGTCACGAAGTTCCGGGTGGGGCTGGTCACGAAGACTTCAGCGGCAATGATTTTCACAGCTGGTCCTTTCAGGGTTGCTGATCGAGGGCTGGCCTGGCCCGGATGCGACGAGCACCACAGGGCGGGTAAAGACGATCTTAGGATGGATGACAATAATTGGCAACCGGTTGCAGTATTATTTCGTGGAGATTTTTTCTGGCCCGGCGGTTTCCCGAGCGGTTTCCCCGGCCGTCGACGAGGCAAGTTCCGAGGCTGCCCGCTCGACGGGAGTCGCGGACTCGGCCTCCGCGCCAAATGGCTCTGAGCCGGATGCTTCCAGGGCGCGACGGGCCTTGATTTCGCCCAGGATCTGGGCATGGAACGCGTCGGTCAACTTGTACTTGGCCATAACGACGATCGCGAGGACGGTCATGATGGCGGGCAGCGCACCTGCGGCAAACTGGATGGCTTGCAGGGACTCGGCGCTGTGCGTGGTCCCGGACTTATAACCGCCGGCAGCGAGAGCATATGCGGCAAGGGCGCCGCCGACGGCTTGGCCCGTCTTACGGGTGAAGGAGAACAGTGCGTAGGTGATGCCTTCAGTCCGGACACCGGTTTTCCATTCGCCGTACTCCACAGTGTCTGCTTCCAAGGCCCACACCACGATGTTGACGGCCATCACGCCAAGCATGCTCAGGAGCAGACCCGCGAATCCAACCCAGACGAGGGTGGCCGGAGCGAAGAAGACGATTGCGCCGCCGATGATAGCGAGGAAACCGGCAGCCACGTAGATGGTCTTCTTGCCGAAGTTTCGGACCAACCTCGGCATGAGCGGAGCGAGGGCAAAGGTCACCACAAGCTGGACGATGGAGAGGACAGCGTAAAGATCCAGCCTGCCGAGGACGTCGCGCAAGTAGTACAGCTGCACCGAAGACAGTGCCATGTAGCCGGTCAGGAAGAGGAAGGAGCTGAGGCACAGCATGAGCAGGGGACGGTTTGTCTTGAGCGTCGCCATGCTTTGCTTGAAGGAAACTTTGGGTACCGCACGGTGCACCCGCTCCTTGGCGGTCAGGAACGTGAAGAAGTACAGAGCCGCGCCGATCGCGACGAAGGCCAGAGTAATGATGGTGAACGTGGACTGCAGGTTGGCGCCGGGCTTGATCAGCGGAGCTACGAAGATGCCCAACGCGGAACTGACCAAAAGGGCGCCGACCATGCGGGCGGATCCGAGCTTGGCTCGCTCCCCCGGCTCCTGGGTCATCGCGCCCGCTAGCGAACCGTACGGGATGTTGACCAGCGAGTAGGCCAGGCCCAGCGCCGCATATGTCACGTAGGCATAGAGCAACATCCCTGTTTCGCCGACCTGTGGAATGGAGAAGGCCGCGACACTCAAAAGCAGCAATGGGATGGAGCCGAACATGATGAACGGGCGGAATTTTCCGAAGCGCTTGCTGTAGGCGCGGTCAACCAATCGTCCGGCGAAGACATCGGCGAAAGCGTCGAAGATCCTGACCGTAAGCAACAGGGTGCCGGCGGCCGCCGCGGATATGCCAGCGACGTCGGTGTAGTAGACAAGCAGGAACATGGTGGCGGTAGTGAAGGCAAGGTTGTTGGCGGCGTCGCCAGCCCCATAGCCTAGGATGCTGAGTTTGCTGAGCTTATTCATTGCGGGCTCCTTTACCCTTGCCGGTACCCCATGCCCCGGCTTGCGATGATGGAAAAGCTTCGGCCGACTAGGCCAGAAATTGTTGAAGCTTGATGTAATTCTAATCACCCTGGCAATCATTCGGCAAGCGGTTGCCAAATGTTTCCATAGAAACTTCCAACTTCTGGGCACATTCAAGATGTGAGCGAGCGATGCCGAAAAGGCCGTCAAAGATGAGCGAGCGTCAGGGGAAAGTGCCACATATCCGAGCGAGCGTCAGTTCCGGCGAACGCCCGCTCACATATGACCCGTCTCCGGCGAACGCCCGCTCACATATACCGGGCCAACGACGACGGCGCCCGTCGCCTTCACGGGGAAGGCAACGGGCGCCGTCGAAAGTACCTGGCGGATTAGCTGAGGTTGCCGGCAGCCGCGAAGGACTCGGCCAAACCCTCAACGAGGTCCACGATCGCCCTGTCTTCAACCAAGTCCGGATCCACCAGGCCGAGCAAAGCCTCGAGCCGGGCACGGCCAGTGAGGAGGTTCGCGGCGGCGATCCCTGCCGCCTGCGGGTCCTGGAGACCTGTTGCCGTGGCAGTGTAGGCGGTCCAGGCCGCGATCATCCGCGCAGCGGCCTGGCCGCTGCGGCCGGCTGCGCGCTCGGCGCGGAGCACAGGCACTGCCCGCATGCGCAGCTTGGTGCTGCCGTCCATGGCGATCTGGGCCAGGTGGTGGGCGATCCGGGAGTTCCCGAAGCGTTCCAGCAGGGCGGCCCGGTACTCGGGGATTCGCAAGTCCTCACCAGGCAGGTTGGAGGCGGCCTCGTCCCAAAAGTCCTCCACGGCCCGTCGGCAGGAATCATCAGCGAGGGCTTCGGCCACTGTCTTGTGTCCACGCAGCTGCCCGGCATAGGCGAGCAGCGAGTGGGCGCCATTGAGGAGCCACAGCTTGCGGTTCTCGTACGGCTCGATCTCGTCCACGAAAACGGCACCCGCGTCCTCCCAGTGCGGTCGCCCAGCGGGAAAGTCCCCGCTCAGGACCCAGTTGAGGAACGGCTCGGCGACCACGGGCGATTCGTCGCGGTATCCGCAGGCGGAAGCGACGGCGTCGATGTCGGCGTCCGTGGTCCGCGGCGTGATGCGGTCAACGGAAGTACTGACGAAACTGACATTGGCGTCGATCCAGGCGGCGAGCCCGGCGTCGAAGGCCTTGGCCATCCCCATCACGGCGCTTCTGGCGACGGTCCCGTTGTTGGAGAGATTGTCGCAGCAGACGACGGCGAGTGGGCCGGCGTCGGCATCACGGCGCGCGGCGAGGCCCAGCACGAGCCGCCCCAGCGGCGTCGTCGGCTTGCCGGAAGCAGAAGCATCAGCGAGCACGGCGAGGTCCGCGACGACGTCGGGCGCCTGGTTGTCCAGCTTGCCGTCGGCCCCGAGCCGGTAGGCGGCTTCGGTGATGGTGAGCGTGATGAGCGAGGTCAGCGGCGCCGAGACAAGCTCGACAAAACGCTCGACGTCGGCACCGTCAACAGCTTCGACGATGCTGCCGATGACTTCGAAGGAATCACCGGCGTCTGAGCGTTCCACCACGGTGTACAAGCCGTCCTGTGCGGACAGGAGCTCCGCGGCATCCGGGCGGCGGCCCGTGAAGGAGGCAATGCCCCACTCGGCCGCGTCGCCTGCATGCTGGGTGTACCACGCCTGGTGGGAGCGGTGGAAGGCCCCCAGTCCCATGTGCACAATGCGTACCGGGGCCTTGGCGATGGGCCTGACGGAGCGGCTCAAGCGGGGAAGCTCCGCAGTTCGCTCGGGTTCGTTGCTCACAGCTTGAAGACCCTTCGGGGTGAGGAGTCGACGACGTCGACGATGATTTCGTGGGCTCGGTCCTCGCTGACACGATGTTCGGCGACGAGGCGCGCAAGGAAGGATGCTTCGATCCGGCGGGAAGCGTCGTGCCGGGCCGGGATCGAGCAGAACGCGCGGGTGTCGTCGATGAACCCCGATGACCGGGAGAAGCCGGTGGTCTCGGTGACGGCGGAGCGGAACCGCAGCATGGCGTCCGGTGCATCGAGGAACCACCAGGGAGCGCCGAGGTACACGGAGGGGTAGAACCCTGCCAGGGGCGCCAGCTCGCGGGAAAACACGGTCTCGTCGAGGGTGAACAGCACCAAGTGGAAGTCCTTGGCCGTGCCGAAGTCCTGGAGCAGGGGGCGGATGGCTTCGGTGTAGTTGGTGGCGAATGGTATGTCGTGTCCGGTGTCCGCGCCGTAGGCGTCGAAGGTGGGCTGGTGGTGGTTGCGGAAGGAACCCGGGTGGATGGTCATGACCAGGCCGTCTTCGACGGACATCCTTGCCATCTGGTACATCATGTGGGCTTCGAAGGTATTGCGGTCCTCGGCCGTGGCCTTGCCGGCACGCGCCAGTTCGAAGATCCGCTCGGCTTCGCTCCGGTCAAGCTTGAGCGTTGCCGGGGTGAGGACGCCGTGGTCCGCGGACACCGCGCCGTGGTCCACGAAATAACGACGGCGGTTTTCCAGGGCTTTGATGTAGCCGGTGTAGCCGCTAGCGCCGTCGGCGGCGGAATCGACAAGCCGCTCGACGTTGGCACCCCATGCCGGGTGCGCGATGTTCAGGTAGGCATCCGGACGGAAGGTCGGCAGCACGCCCCCGTTGAAGGAGGGGTCCTCGGCGATCGCCTTGTGGCTGGCGAGACTGTCCAGGGGATCGTCCGTGGTGGCCAGGACCTCGATGTTGAAGTCCTTGAAGAGCTGGCGGGGACGGAAATCGGGCTCCACGAGCTTGGCGGCAATGGCGTCATAGCTGGCATCTGCGGACATCTCGCCAAGGTCCGCGCCGAGCTTGAACACGCTGTCGAACTGCGTGCGCAGCCAGTACCCAGACGCCGTGCCTTCGAAGAGGGGCCACGCCTGGACGAACGTCCGCCAGATCTCCCGCGATTCGGACGCGTTGGCGCCTCCCGAGAGCAACTTGTCCATGGGGACTCCGCTGGCGTGGATCAGCCTGGTGACGTAATGGTCCGGGCTGACCAGGAGCGCAGCCGGATCGGGGAACGGCGTGTTGTGCTCGATGACGGCGGCGTCAACGTGGCCGTGCGGAGAGATGATGGGCAGGTCCTGGACGCGCTCCAGTAGGGAGCGCGCAATGCTGCGCGTCCCGGGATCCGCGGGCAGGAGCCGGTCAGGATTGGCTGCGATCGACTGTGACATAGGTCAATTTTCGGCCGGAAGAATCAATCTGTCAACCGGTTGCCAACTATTGCCACCGCGTTGCATCTTCCACCGAAGATCACTTGAAACTACGCGATCAGCCGCCCGCTGGAACCGCGCACCACGAGCTCCGTGTCCACCCGGACGGCTTCCGCGGGCCCTTCCTGGCCTAGCAACATGTCCAGCAGGAGGGCGGCAGCGCGGGAACCGCACTCCCCCAGCGGCGACCTCACGGTGGTAAGCGCCGGCGTCGTGAAGTCTGCCCCGAAGATGTCGTCGAAGCCTACGATGCTGATCTGGTCCGGAACGTGCATGCCGGCGGCCTGGAGCTCCTGCATGAGGCCTATGGCAAGGAGATCGTTGTAGGTGATTACCGCCGTCGCGCCGCTCGCCAGGACGTCGCGCGCTACTTGGCGGCCGCCGTCGACCGTTGGCTTGGACGATTCCAAGCGGACGGCTCCCAACTTGTACCAATCGCAGGCAGCTTGGACGCCTTCCCAGCGGCGGCGCGACATCCAGGACTGCGGCGGCCCCGCAACATAGGCGAGCTGCTGGTGGCCGTTGGCGGCTAGGCTCCGCACGGCCTGGCCAATCCCCTTGTTGACGTCCGGGACTACGCACGGCACGCCCTCTATTTCGCGATTGATCACGACTACCGGCTTGTCCGCAGCCAAAGCCCGGATCTTTTCGTCGTCCATGCGGGGGCTCGCCAGTATGAGGCCGTCCACCGTGCCCAACATCCTGCGGGCCGCAATCAGTTCGGTTTCAGGCGACTCCGCAGACTCGGCCAACACCAGGGTGTAGTCCCGGGCCGACCCGGTGGTTTCCGCACCGCGGATAATGTCGAAGAACGTCGGGTTGGTGATATCCGCGACGATCAGTCCGATCGTCTGGGTACGGCCGGTGGGAAGCGCCCGGGCGAAGGGGTTCACCTGGTAATTCAGCTGCTCGGCGGCATCCTCGATGATTTTCTGGGTCTTGGCACTGACCCTGCCCGGTTTGCTCAGCGCGCGCGAAACCGTGGAAGGGTTGACTCCCGCGAGCCTCGCGATGTCGTAGATGGTGGGCGAGGATTTCTCCCCGCGTCCGCGCTTGGCGGGGGAAGTTACTGCTCCGGAGTTCGTCGCTTCAGTCACGGCTCAATCGTAATCTGGCTTGGCAACAAAAGCAGGACGGTTGCCAAACCACTCGGCCGGCGACCGCCCTGCTTAAGTGCCCTACTCACGCGCCCTGCGAGCTAGGAGCGCTCGGCGAACTTGCCTTCTTCGCTGATGCGCTTGTTGAGCTCGCGCATGTACTCCTCCTCGTCGAAGTCCAGGGAGACTTCCTTGCCGGTCCAGCTCGACAGGTGGATGGCGTTGGCCAGGCGGACGCCTTTGATGCCGTCCGAGCCGGGTGCCAACAACGGAGTGCCGTCGAGGATGTTGGCCGCGAAGTTCTCCAGGACGCCGGCGTGTTGGCCGCCCCAGGCCGACTCGAACTCGATCACCTCGGTGGTGTAGTAGTCCTCGGCTTTCAATTCGCCCATGAAGAGCTTGCGGACATCGTCCATGTCCATGCCGTCGCTGAGTTCGCGCTCGGGTTTGACCAGGCGGGTGACCGTGGCTGTCTTGCTGTTTTCCACCACGATCTTGCCCTGGTCACCCAGGATCTCGAAGCGGTCCGTGCCCACAAGGTCGTGCGTGGCCGTGACGAAAACTCCGGTGGCACCGTTGCCGTAATCCACGACGGCGGTGACCTCGTCTTCCACGGCGATGTCCCGGCGGAACCCGTACGCCACCTTAGAGTAGACGGACTTCGGCACGCCGCAGATCCACTGCCACAGGTCGAGCTGGTGGGGTGCCTGGTTGACCAGGACGCCGCCGCCTTCGCCGCCCCACGTGGCGCGCCATTCGCTGGAGTTGTAGTAGCCCTGCGGGCGCCACCAGTTGGTGATGATCCAGTTGGTGCGCCGGATGGCCCCGATCTCGCCGTTGTCTACGATCTCCTTGAGCTTCTTGTACAGGGGGTTGTTGCGCTGGTTGAACATGATCCCGAATGAAAGCTCGGGCTTGGAAGCCGCGAACTCATTGAGCCGCTTGACTTGCTTGGTGTAGACACCAGCGGGCTTCTCGACGAGGGCGTGGATGTTGCGCTTGAGCGATTCGATGCCCATTTCCGGGTGCAGGTAGTGGGGCACGCACGTGACGATCGCATCGACGTCGCCGCTTTCCAGCATCGCGATGTAGTCGTCGTAGAACGGCGCACCTGGGTACAGGGAGGCCGCCAGCTCCTTCTTTGCAGGATCGGTGTCGCAGATAGCGCCGATCACCATGTTCGGAACCAATCCGTCAGTGATGAACTTGGCGTACGTGCCGCCCTGCTGGCCTAGGCCGATGATGCCAAGGCGTACTTTCTTGCTCATGAGTAGATCTCCGTTGTAGTGGGATTAGAAGAGGTCGGCGTGACCCATGGCCACCAGGTTGTCGTATGAAGTCTGCAGGGCTTCCCACACCGTTCGGCCATAGAGCTCGTCCTGCTCCACGAGCAAGTACTCCGCGCCGGCAGCCTGGGCCGCGTGAATGATGGACGGGAAGTCAAGGTTGCCTTCGCCCACTTCGGCAAACTGGACCACGTTCTTGAACTCGGCCATGAAGCCCGCGAGGTCCCCCGTTTCCAGGAGCCCGAAGGCCGATTCCGGCAACTCCCCTATCCGGTAGTCCTTCAGGTGCACCATGGCCGTGCGTCCGGCGTATTTGGCCAGGGTCCGGACGGGATCCAGGCCGCCGCGCTGCACCCAGTGCACGTCGATCTCCATGCCCATGGCCGGGGAGTTTTCGGCGATGATGTCCAGCATGTATGTGCCGTCGAACTTCGCGAACTCGATGTGATGGTTGTGGTAGTACAAGCCGATGCCGTGTTCACGGAGGCTTTCGGCGTATTCGTCGGCTTGCTTCGCGAAGTCCACCACGGCGTCGATCGACTTCATCGCCGGGAAGGGCATCATGCCAATCCGCAGGAGGTGGGTGTTGAGCCGCTTTGCGTCGTCAACGATCTTGTCGAAGTGGTCCTTGAGCGAGTCGCCGGGCATGCCCTTGGGCGTCTCCATGGCGACCGAAAGCGCCGCGATGTCCATGCCGAGTTCGCTCCGGGAGCGGTCCAGTTCGGCAACGTTTTCCGGCGTCATCGGGATCTGCGAAATCTCGACGGCGTTGTACCCTATCGCACTGACCTTGCGGAGCGTTTCAAACGCCCCGTCTTCGGCAAAACTGCCCTTCAGCATCATTGCCTGTACGCCGATTTTTGCCACTTTTGTCCTCCGTTGGTTCCGGGCCTTTATGGGCCGCGTGGTTAGCCCACTTGCCCGGAAATGTCCGGGTAGCTTTGGGCGTAGATGTCTTTGACGATCCTGAGTGATTTTTCGGCTTCCGCGGGGCTGATCCAGAAGGGAGCAGGATCCCCGAGCTTGGCATAGAAATCCTTGATCAGGAGTTCGTGGGATACGCCCCAATACGCGCGCCCACCCGATTCCAAGGCACGTTCCGCGATGGTTTCCACGGTGCCGTCGGCATAGCTGACAACAAGGTCGCCCCGGAGGCTGAGCGTGGCCTTTTCGGTCACGATGTCCAGCGTCACCGGTGCGTTGGTGGCATTGGCCAAGGTGGCGTAGAAGACGCTGGTGGCACCGTTTGCGTGCCCGGCGATGAATTCCGCCGTATCCTCCACCTCGATCACGCCGCCAAGCGAGCGCGTGGAGGCGTGGCCCTCCACCTTGGTCACGTCGCCTACCAGCCACTGGAGCAGGTCCACCGTGTGGATGGCCTGGTTCATCATGAGGCCGCCGCCTCCTTCGGCCCAGGTACCGCGCCACGGCCTGTCACGGTAGTACTCGGCCGTCCGGTGCCACATCACGGTTGCCGAGGCGCCGAGAACCTGGCCCAGCCCGCCGTCGTCGAGCAGTCTCCGCATGGCCTGGGACGTCGCGTTGTAGCGGTTCTGGAAACATACGGCGATCTTTGCGGTGCTCCGTTCAGCCGCCTCGACCAGCCGTCGCCCCTCTTCAAGGGTGTGGGCGAGCGGCTTCTCGACGATCACGCTGACTCCGCGCTCAAGGCACTCCGCGGCCAGCGAAGCATGCAGGTGGTGCGGAGTGCAGATATGCACGACGTCGGGCCTCACCGATTCGAGCATCTCCAGGTAGTCCTCGTAACCCGGCACACCGTAGGCGGCCGTTGCCGCCTGGAGGCGACCGGCGTCGGTGTCGCAGACCGCCACGAGTTCAACGTCGTCCATTTTGGCGATTGCTCCGAGGTGCACACTCGATACATCGCCGCAACCGATGACTGCTGCTGTAGGCATTCTTCTCCCTCGAAAGATGTTTTCCTTTGAACCTACAGGCCCTCAGGCGAGGGCAACACCGTTCTTGGCTGCGAGTGCCGCAAAGGCGCGCGCTGCGGCGCCGAAGGCGACGGGTCCGGAGAATCCGCCCAATTCGTGTGTGCTTGCAAGGTGGGGTTCGAGCGAAACGAAGCCGGCAAAGCCATCGGCCTTGAGCGCGGCAATAGTGGCGTCCAGTTCGCCGTCGCCTTCGCCTGCAGGCACCACTTCACCTGTCCCGCTGATTGCATCCTTGATCTGGAAGTACTCCAAGTAGGGGCGCAGCACCGCATAAGCCTCGGTGTACGGCTTGACGCCCACCTGGACAAAGTTGGCGCTGTCCCAGGCAACGCGCAGCGCGGGTGAATCGACAGTCTCCATGATGTCCAGGACGCGCTCGGGCGTGTCGCCGTAGATGCCCTTTTCGTTTTCGTGCAGGAGGACGACGCCGGACGCTGCCGCCTCGTTGCTAAGTGCGGTCAGGCGCTCCATGACTGAGTCGCGGATGTCCTCCGGGCTCTGCCCTTCGGCCCGGTAGAAGGAGAAGATGCGGATGTATTTGGTGTCGAGCACCTTGGCCACCGAAATGATCTGGCGCAGCCGGGCGAGCTCATGTTCCACCGGAACACCGACGTCAACCTTGCCGATGGGGCTCGCGACCGCGGAAACCTTCAGGCCCTTCGCGTCCAGGATCGCCTTGAGCCGCCCGACCTCTTCCGGTTCGAGCTCCGAAACGTTGGTGCCCCACGCGCTGCGCACTTCGATATGGCCGGCACCGAGCGCCAGCAGGACTGCGGCCTGGACGGCGGGATCGGGATCCACTTCGTCGCCGAAACCGGACAGGCTCCACACGGCATTGGTTTCAGTCACGGAATTCTCCTTTGGATCCGTTCGCCCGCATGGCGACAAATGGCACCAAATCGTAGTTCACGGGCATGCGTTCGCCTCGAGTCTAGCCACCTTGGTGTCGGATTGACAACCGATTGCCAAATATTGGCAACTTGTGGATGCGCATCGGCCGGACTAAAAACGGGACGCCTGGTTTTTTCCCGGAAGCGGTGTCCGTATCCCCTCGAGCTTTCCTGGTGTCGGGCTTGACCGGGCCTTGCCGCTTCTGTCCGAGATCGTACAACGCCCCGAATGAGGCGTCGTCAGGCCTGCGCCCCCGGGGCCCGGCCGCCAGGAGATCCACTGCGATTCCCTATGGCACTGAGGCCCACGTGCTGCCAAGATGGGCTCCATGGACCCTCTGGACATGGCGACGACCCCTCTGTCCGAACCCGTTGTGCTGGTTGTCATGGGTGTTTCCGGCTCAGGGAAATCCACGGTTGCCGCACTCCTGGCGGGGCGGCTTGGCTGGGCCTTCGAGGAAGGGGATGCCTTGCATCCCCAAACAAACATCGACAAGATGGCAGCGGGGCATCCGCTGACGGATGAGGACAGATATCCCTGGCTGGAGAAGGTCGCCGAGTGGGTCGACCAGAGGCTGGATCACGGGGAAAACGGCGTCATCACGTGTTCGGCGCTCAAACGGTCCTATCGAAGCATTATTAATCGCCGAGGTTCAGGCGTCGTCTTCGTTTTTCTGTCCGGGACGCCCGAGACTATCAGCGCACGGCTGGCCGAACGCCACGGCCATTTCATGCCCGCCAGTATGTTGGGGAGTCAGTTCGCGGATCTTGAAGAGCTGTCTCCGGGTGAGCCCGGAATCCGGATCGACGTTGGCCCGGCTCCAGGAGTGATTGCCCAACAAATCATGGACAAGTTCGGCCTGCGGCCGAGCGGAACAGGACGAGAACCATGAACGGAATCTCCATCCTCAGCAGGCCCCTCGCCGGGGTAGCCACGGACGCCACTACGGATGCGATGCATCAACCTTGGACCGGCCACGACACCCAAGTACTTGTTGTGGCGGCAATCGGCATCGCGATAGTCGTCTTGCTGATCGTCTGGGCAAAGATGCATGCTTTCCTGGCATTGAGCATCGGCGCCCTCTTCGTCGGCATTGCTTCGGGCATTTCCTTGGACAAGGTGACAACCTCCTACGAAAATGGCGTCGGCGGCGTGCTGGGCTACGTGGGTGTGCTCATCGCCTTGGGAGCCATGCTGGGCAAGCTGCTGGCTGATTCCGGCGGCGCGGACAAGATCGTGGACACGCTCCTCCATGGCCGGCCTGCAACGCTGCCCTGGAAGATGGCGCTCATCGCCGGCATCATCGGCATACCCATGTTCTTCGAGATCGGGCTCGTGCTGCTCATTCCCGTGGTGATGCTCGCTGTGCACCGCTCCAAGGGCCCGGCAATGCGTCTTGGCATTCCGGCCTTGGCCGGTTTGTCGGTCCTCCACGGTTTCATCCCGCCGCACCCGGGCCCGTTGGCCGCGATCGGCATCCTGCACGCCAATGTCGGTGTGACCCTCGCGTTTGGACTACTCATAGCCATTCCGACCGTGATCATCGCTGGTCCCCTCTTTGGTCGTCTCGCCGCACGGATCGTGCCGATCGGAGCCGCAGGCGCTGGCCTCGCCGTTACCGTTGGAGCCGGCGAGAACGCCGAGACGGCCAGATCGCAAGGCCCCGGCGCGAAGGCCGCCAGTTCGCGCGGCGACGCGCCCGTCGGCAAGGCGCAGGATCCACAAGCAACGCGCAGCCCGTCCTTTGGCTGGACCTTGGTGACCCTGCTGTCACCGTTGGTGCTCATGCTGATCAAAGCCGGGGCAGACATTTGGATGGACAAGAACGCGCCGCTCCGGCCTCTGCTGGACTTCATCGGCGACCCGGTCTTTGCCCTGCTCGTGGCGGTGCTTTTGGCAATGGTGACTTTCGGTACGAGGGTCGGCTTCTCAGCCTCCATTCTGACGAAGAAGATCGGCGAGAGCCTGTTGCCGATCGTCGGGGTCATGCTTATCGTCGGCGCGGGCGGCGGCTTCAAACAAGTACTCGTCGACGGCGGCACCGGAACCGCGATCGCCAAGATCGCGGTCGCTGCCAGCCTGTCGGCACTGGTGCTGGGTTGGATCATCGCAGTGCTGATTCGTCTTGCCACCGGCTCGGCGACTGTTGCCACAGTGACGGCCGCAGGAATCATCGCACCGCTGGCAACCGGCTTGTCCCCGGCTCAGCTGGCGCTGGTTGTGCTCGCCATCGGTGCCGGATCGCTGTTCTTCTCCCATGTCAATGACGCCGGCTTCTGGCTGGTCAAGGAATACTTCGGACTGACGGTAGGCCAGACGATCAAGACCTGGTCAGTCATGGAAACGATAATTTCCGTCGTCGGATTCGGATTCACGCTGCTGCTATCCGTTTTCGTCTAGTCAGGACCGGCACAACGAAGGCTCTCCGAACCTGCGATTCCGCAGTTCGGAGGGCCTTCGCTTCGTCCCGCCGCCGCGATCTGCTCTAGAGGGAGGCACGCGCCTCATCGGCGTTCAAAAGCCTTCCACCAAGCCCGCCATTCTGGTGAAGATCGCCTCGCATCAACTCGAGCCTGCCGGCCGCCTCGATTCCGCCGGCTTTGACCGGGTCAAAGCCAGCGACACGAATGAGCCGCTCCACCGTTTCGGCCGCAGCGTCGTCGTCGGTTGCGTAAAACAGAACTGCCCGCCCGGATGGCCGGTTGGCTGCCGAACCCAGCGCGTCGGCACCCAATGTGCCGAAGGCCTTCACGAAATGCGCGCCATCAGGGAGAAGGTCTGCCACGATCGATGCTGCTGATTGGCCCTCCGGCAGCGTCGTGGTGTAGCCGCCGTGGCCATCAGGCCCGATCGGGTTGGTCGGGTCGATGACGACCTTGCCGACCAGGGCGTCTGACAGTTGGGAGATGAGTTCCTTCTCGGTGTCCAGCCACACGGCCATCACGACAGCTTCAGCCTGTGACACGGCATCGCCGACGCTCGCCGAACTCGCCAATGCACCGAGCTCAGCGGCCAACGATTCAGCATGGGATTGATCGCGGGCCGCCAAGACCACCGGCTCGCCGCCTTGAACAAGATGGCGGGCGACACTGGACCCGATGTTGCCGGTTCCAATAATTGCAGTTGTCACGTCAACCTCCAGATCATGGTTATCGAGAATTGCCCTGTTCTGATCGTACGCGCGGCGCAAATTGCCAACCATAGGCTGCTTGTCTGGGAGATGAGTCGGCACCGCCTGCTGTTCTCACCGGGCGGGGATCCGACGTCGGTCAGCTGCGGGCCTACGGCGTCTCGGGCACGTCTGCGGGCCGGACGCTGCGCCGGATAATGCCCAGCTGCTCGAGCTGGGCCGACATCCCTGCACCGCCCGGAGAGTAAATCCAGGGAATCCCCGGCGTGGGCTGAGCCGCGGACTTTGACCGCCCGCCTGCGAGCACCGCTTCCCCGACGGAAAGCTGGCGGATCGCGATTGCCCTGACGTTCTGCGGATGGCGTTGGGCGAACTCGGCGTAGATCGCTTCGTCGTGCTGTCCGTCGTCACCTACCAGCAACCACTTGATGCCGGGGAACTCCGCCGCGAGACGTTCCAACGAACTCCTCTTGTGCTCCTGTCCGCTGCGGAACCAGTGGTCCGGGGTGGGACCCCAGTCGGTCAGGAGCTTGGGACCGGCGGGATATAAATTGCGGGACAGGAAGCGTGACAGTGTCGGAGCGACGTTCCACGCTCCGGTCGACAGGTACACCACGGGGGCCGACGGCGCCGTCCTCACGATCCGCTCATACAGCACAGCCATGCCCGGCGTCGGGGTCCTCGCGTGTTCGTCGAGTACGAAGGTGTTCCAGGCGGCTAGGAATGGACGGGGCAGCGCCGTGACCATCACGGTATCGTCAATGTCGGAGACGACACCGAAGTCTGCGTCGTCCGCGACGATTTGCACAGGGGCTTCCACGATCCTGGATCCGCCGGATTGCACGGTGATCATATGCCAGCCGACGTCGAGGGCTGCCGGGATTTGGGCGTCGACGACACCTCCGCGGTCGGCTTCGACGTCGTGGTCGATGCCCGCAATCGTCACCCGCACGGTGGCATGTGCCACGGGCGCGCTCGTGAAATTGCGCCAACCGCGCATGCCATCTTTCAGCGGTTTGAGCTTACCTGCCTGGGTGCCGCTCCCGCCGTCCCGTGGTTCACTGCGGACAATGCGCGCCAAAACCCGGACCCATGAGGTGGTGCCGTAACCGGTGTAAGGGATGACGGTCTCCACCCGACCGCGCCGGATCGCGAGACGCGTCTGGAACCTGAGCCAGGCATCGTCGATCCTCAGGGCCAGGTGGCGGCCTGCGCCGCTCGACGACGTCGGGCCCACGCTCTCAACGCTGTTGGACAGAGCGCGCGGCTTCACAGGGAGGGGACACATGCGTCCAGTCTGACATGGCGCTCCCCAAGCCTACGCACGGGCCGTGCCGGCCAATCCGCTGGTTTGCGCACACGGAGCCGGGCCGCCGACCTGGATCCCTGCCCGTACACCGTGCCAGCCGCGCGCCGGACTCTTTCTCCCAACGTGAATCCGCCGTAAAGTCCCCGGTAGGCTCCGTCCTGGACCGTGCAAACGAACACTTGGAGGTTTTTCTCATGTCGCGCATCATGCGGTTCGACCACGTCGGCGTCACTGTTCAGGACCTCGACCACGTGGCGGCGTTCTTCGTGGGACTCGGGCTCGAGATCGAGGGCCGGACCTTTGTGGAGGGCGAGTTCATTGATACGGTCACAGCGATCCCGGACTCCCGCACCGAGATCGTCATGTTGCGGACACCAGGCGGAGGAACCGGGGTGGAGCTATCCAGCTTCGTCAGGCCAGATCCGCAGCCGGGATCGCCCGCCGCCATGGCCAACGAACTTGGGCTGCGCAGCTTGTCTTTCGAAGTCGACGATCTTCAAGCGAGGGTCGACCGGTTGGCTTCGGAGGGGTACGGGTTGGTCGGTGGCATCGGCCAGTACGAGGGAGCCTGGCGCATGGCGTACGTTCGAGGTCCAGAGGGGATCATTGTGTCCCTGGCTGAGCGGATGAGCTAAGGATCGGCACGAGCAAGGCCCTCCCACCCAACGTTTCCGCAGGTCAAAGGGCCTTCACTGTGGAGCTAAGGAGATTCGAACTCCTGACCTCTTCTTAGGGGAGGGCATATTTTATTGTCTTCCAAGGGTTGCCCTCTCCAAACGCGCGAATGCTGCATCTTCGTCTTCGGCGCCGTCCTTCCGACGCAGATCGTCTACCCCCGATGGACCCCTCAGTGGCTCGGATCCGAGGACCACGAGTATCATGGCCAAAAGTTCACCAAATTCACCCGGATACCCAAATTCACCAAATTCACCCAAATTCACCTGAGGAACGTGGCGTGCTCAACATGGACAACCCGTTCCGGCCTACGGCCGGAGCCACCCCACCGGAAGTCATCGGCCGCTCCGGACTCCTGGATGAATTCGAATATGGCCTTCAGCTCGGTTCCGGAGCCCCTGGACTCCTGTCCATCTTCACCGGTGCCCGCGGCATCGGCAAGACGGTCATGCTGGGAGCTGCCCATGACCTTGCCCAGGAGCACGGATGGGCAGTGGTGGCCGAGACCGCGACCGGAACCTTCATGGGTCGGATCGGCGAAAAGATGCGCCGAATCATCCAGGAGCTTGACGACCAACCCGAATCCCGCCGTCGTATCACAGGGATTTCGATTGCCGGGTTCAGTGTCACGTCCCAACTTTCGCCCGAACGCCAGGTGGACTGGTGGGAACTGGGGGAAACACTCCTGAAGCTTCTCGACGAACGCGGGACCGGGCTCCTCATCACCGTCGACGAGATCCATGCCGCCGACCGAGCCGAACTGGCCCAGCTGGCGGCCAACGTCCAGCACTTCATCCAAGACCGGCTGCCCATCGCACTGATCTTTGCAGGCCTTCCCTCTGCCGTATCGGATCTCCTGAACGAGGGCGTGGCAACATTCCTTCGCAGAGCCGACAAGATCGATCTCCATGCCGCCGCGGTACGCGATGTCGAGACATCCTTCACGGAAACCTTCGCCGCCGCCGGGATCACCATCGACCCGGACCTGGTGCACAAGGCAGCGACAACCACCGGAGGCTACCCCTTCCTCATCCAACTGGTCGGCTACTTCCTCTGGCGCGAGGCCGAGAATAACAACGGCGGCCTCTCCTCCGCCGCCGTCGACCGGGCAATTGCCGCCGCCATCCGACGCAACGAACGCGTCGTCATTGAAGCCGCCCTCGCCGCGGCATCCGCCAAAGACCAGGAGATCCTGCACGCAATGGCCATCGACGATGGACCCTCCACGGCCGGGGACATCGTCCGGCGGACCGGTTCACGGCCCACTCTCGTGGCCAAATACCGGACCAGACTCCTCGCCGCAGGCCTCATCGAATCAACCGGCCACGGAAAAACCGACTTCGCCATCCCCGGACTGCGGGAATACCTCCGCAAAAATCAGCCACACTGACCGCTGCCGGTCGGCGACGGACCTCCTCCACCCACCCGGCAGAGACTTCCAGCAAGCGGGGCTCAGACCCGCTCGAGTTTGCGGAGGCGCTCTCCCGCAAACGGCATGACCGAGAGCGTTAAACAGGTTCTCGCTGTGGTGCCGGGGCCGGGAGGATATGGCCGTCGGGTTGGCCCCATTTTCGACGCAAAAAAGGCCCTCACCCCCACGTTTCCGCAGGTCAAAGGGCCTTCACTGTGGAGCTAAGGAGATTCGAACTCCTGACCTCTTCGATGCGAACGAAGCGCTCTACCAACTGAGCTATAGCCCCTGGTCAACTGTGCATTGCCAGTGTCCCTAGGCTACAAACTATCTTCGCGCTTTGCCAACCACGACTCGAACGTGTCAGTCCCGGTCCGCTGGCTTGGCACCAAATTCAGTCCGTTCCGAAGATATTTGCCCATCGCTCCGGGCAACGGCACCTCTACGATCCGTCCAGAACGCCCGGTCGCCTTGAGCCAGATCTCAGCGAGTTCACGCATGGTCCGGATGTCCGGTCCGCCGATGGTTCGTGTCCGGTGTCGCTCAGCGGAAGGTTCCCCCATGGCCTCGGCAAGCAACTCCGACGCCACGCCCAAAGGCGAAATCGTTTGAAAGCGGGCACCCTTGAAGACCGGGATGAGGCGAATTTTCGCCGCGGCCTGGAAAACCGCCGTCAGGAGGCTGTGAAACTGGGTGGCCCGCACAACAACCGTCTCAAGTGCAGAATTCGCGTAGACCCGTTCTTTGTCTGCCTTGGAGCCATAAAACGCCGCGTTGCTCTGGTCGCAGTTGATGATCGAGAGGACAACAGCCTTGCGGACACCGGCACCGGAGGCCGCGGCGAGCAGGCGCGCGCCGCCGTCGGCGAAATTCTTGAGGGCTTTCCCGAACTGCCCTTCCAAGCAATCGATCACGACGTCGGCCCCGTGCAGGGCTTCTGCCAGCCCGGCCCCTGTGGTGACGTCAGCCTGAAAGTAGCGGGCGCCGTCGTGATGGGCTGGCGACGTGCCCGACGGCGGCCGGCGGCTCAGCACCGTCACGTCGAGTCCGGCGTCGAGCGCCAAGCGGACGACTTCACGGCCCACCTGTCCCGTGCCACCTGCGACGCAGACAGTAGTCAAGGGAGGCTATGCCCGGCGGCGCTGCAAAACGTCGTCGAGGTTGCTGAGGGCACTCTGGGGCTTGCCGTGCTGTACCTGGACCGACGGACCCGCGGACGGCGCGCTGGCCGGCTTCAACGTCGGCTTGCCGAGCGGCTTGGGGGCCTCAGGCAAGTCGAGGGGTTCGGGCGCCGGTCGAGGCGCCTTGGCGGCGTCGACGTATGTTGGTTTGGGTACGTCCACCGGCCGCCATTCAGACTCTTTGGATTCCGCCGTAAACCGGACTGTGTTGTCGCCCGCGGCGACGGCAACGTTAAGGGCGGCCTGACGGAGCTCGACGGCGGTCAGTCGGGTGGCCTCACGGGCGTGGGCTTCGGCGTCGAAGATCTTGGTCGCAGGCCGGTCCGACGCCGGCGCACTTTCTCGGGGGCTCTCGACCGCGGGACCCATTGCATTACGGAAGGCCCTGTTCATCTTCGCCCGGCGGTCCCTGATGGCTAGCCGGCGAAGCAGGAAAACGGTCCCGACCACACCGACGATGGATGCCAGCGGCAGCCAACCCGAAACGAGGCCAAGAATGCGAAGAACGCCTGAAACGGCCGCCGTGAGCAGCAGGAGGAGACCGCCGAGTGCAAGGGCGCAGCGCCCGTATCTGACTTTGAAGACCGCCGCATCCGATGCAGCATCACGCCGTTCGCCGGCGCCGGCCGATACCTCGGGCAATGCGGTTGCGGTGCTCTGCATGGTTTCCATTGCTTTCTCCTGCCGAGGGGTGATTGACAGAACCACCCCGGCTTGCAGTTCATGAGCGTCTTCGTCGATGACATCTGCCGGGATGTCACCGGCCATTTGGACGTGATTGTGACGATTCCGCAGTATGTATGGCGCAACCCAAACAATCCACAGCGCGACAGCAATGACCAATATCACCGAGCTGCTGAGAGGGAAGTCCACAATCAAAACCGTAGAAGGAAATACGCAGAGGCCGCCGCATTGCCCACGGTGTGTCGTCGGAGAGTCGGCAAATCAATGGATTTACCGGCTCTCATCCACCTGGGCCGACTAGTTGGCTCCGCGTCTCAGCCAAGCGGCCAGCAAACCGCCGGGGACCTCTTCCGAGGTCAACGCAAAGCTTCGGTGGTCAGCCCATTCCCCGTTGATGTGGAGGAAACGCTCACGGCGGCCTTCGTCGCGGAATCCCAGCTTCTCAACGACGCGTAGGCTCGGCCCGTTCTCGGGCCTGATGTTGATCTCCATTCGGTGCAGGCCCAGAGCCTCAAAGCAATGGTCGGTGGCCATGGCAACCGCGGTGGGAGCTATTCCGCGGCCGGCCCGCGCCTGGTCGACCCAATAACCAAGCGTGGCCGTCATCGCCGACCCCCACATTATCGAGGAGACCGTGAGCTGCCCGACGATCCTGGGCTCCGGGAACCCGGGAATGCGCTCCGTGATCACGAACGGAAGGGCACTCGCTTGCCGAGCCTGCGAGTTGAGGGAAGCCACCATCTGCCGATAATTCGGCAGGCGACCGCCAGGGGCCGGGTTGGAGGCTTCCCAAGGCGCCAGCCAATCACTGTTGCGTGAGCGGACCTCGGTCCATTCCTTCTTGTCCCGGTAGTGAATGGGACGCAAGATGAGGTCGCCACTCTCCAACGTCACCGGCCAAATGGCCGACCCCCACACGATGAGCTACTTGCTGAGGCCGGCGGCGAAGCCGGGCAACCACTCACGCAGACCGGGACCGAGATCTTCGCTGTCGCACGCCAGCTGGACGCAGGCTTTGAGGTAGCTCAGCTTGTCCCCGGTGTCGTATCGACGGCCACGGAAGACCACTCCATACACGCCGCGGCCTTCGCCCTCCTCGGCCGCCAGGACCTGGAGGGCATCCGTCAGTTGGATTTCCCCGCCACGTCCCGGCTCGGTGTGCTCAAGGACGTCAAATACGGCGGGGTGAAGCACGTAGCGGCCAATCACGGCCAGGTTTGATGGAGCTTCATCTGCGGCTGGCTTTTCCACAAGCTGCTTGATCCGGACGTAGCCGTCTTCGCCGATATCCTCGATGTCAGCGCAGCCATAGGAACTGATCTGGGAGGGCTCCACCTCAATGAGGGCTACGACGGATCCGCCGGTCTTCTGCTGAACCTCAATCATGTCGCTGAGGAGTGTGTCCCGGGCGTCGATCAGATCGTCACCGAGAAGAACCGCGAACGGCTCATAGCCGACGTGCTGCTTGGCACGCAGCACCGCATGGCCCAAGCCCTTGGGGTCGCCTTGGCGAACATAGTGGATGTCGCCCAGGCCGCTCGTGGCCTGTACAGCGTCCAATTTGGTGATGTCTCCCTTGGCCTCAAGGGTCGCTTCAAGCGCCGGAACACGGTCAAAGTGGTCTTCCAATGCGCGTTTGTTGCGTCCCGTGATCATCAGGATGTCGTTGAGGCCGACGCCCACGGCTTCCTCAACCACGTATTGGATGGCCGGCTTATCGACCACCGGCAGCATTTCCTTGGGCATGGCCTTTGTAGCCGGCAGGAATCTGGTACCGAGCCCCGCAACGGGGATCACGGCCTTGCGGACGGCGCAGCTATTGGAAGTCACCGGACTAATCTAACGGAAGGAGCTGGACATTGGGCAAAAGAGTCCCGGGGCGCACAGCGGTGAAGCTCCCTTTCCTGCCCATCCCCGGGCCGCACAGCACCAAGAACTGGAGCAAAGATGACTTTGAAGGACGATATCCGCCGGGACAACCGCAAGCGCAGGCTCACCTTGACCGCGCAACAGCGTGCTGACGCTGGAACGGGGATTGCCCGCCATGGCCTCCTGTGGGCGGATGCGGTTACCCAAGGGAATCCGTCGACTTTCGCGGCTTATGTCGGCGTGGCTGCCGAGCCGCCGACAATGCCCTTGCTCGCTGCGCTCCACGCCGCCGGGCACCGGGTCCTCCTTCCCGTCTGTGAACCGGAACGGCGTCTGAGCTGGGTCTATTGGACACCGGAAACGTCTTTTGTCCGCTCGAACTACGCCCCGATTGACGAGCCCGTGGGCGAACGATTCGACAGTGGCGTCATCAAGGATGCGGCTGGAATCTTCCTTCCGGCCACCGCGGTCGATGAAAGCGGAAACCGTATCGGGCAAGGGGGCGGTTACTACGACCGGCTCCTCGACAAGCTCGACGCCGACGGGCAGCGTCCGCCGACTGTCGCCGTCGTATATGACCACGAAGTGCTGCCCGCGGGGACGATCCCCGCACAATCGTTCGACAAGCCCGTGGCCGAGGCACTTACCCCTAACCGGGTTGTACGCCTGGTTGCGGCGGCTTGACCGAGTTTGAGGTCTGTCTACTCCGCCACATTCCGTAGTAGCGGCCTCGACTCCGGATGATAGAATTGGCACTCAGGCCCTGCGACTGCTAATGGACGGAACAATCCGCCTTGGCAGCACAGGACCTGCAGTTCGTCCCGGAGGAGGATCACCAGTGCCCACATATGCCTATGCCTGCAAAGACTGCGGACATGCCTTTGACATCGTTCAGGCTTTCACGGACAGCTCGCTGTCCGACTGCCCTGAATGCCAAGGGTCGTTGCGTAAGAAGTTCAACAGCGTGGGCGTCGTCTTCAAGGGATCGGGCTTCTACCGCACCGACTCCCGGGATTCCAAGGGAAGCACCGTTTCGGCCGCTCCCGCCGCACCAGCTGCGTCTCCGGCTCCGGCGTCGGTTCCGGCGGCTGCCGCGAGCTGATAGCCGTTTCCGGCTGCCCCCGGTTTTCCACATAGCACGACGTTTCCACATAACTCAACGTTTCCACATAGCTCAATAGGGCCCTGCCACGGGACCTGCGTGCCCCGTTAGCGTGGCACCATGCCAAAAATCCCGAACGTATCCCCGGGCCCTGTGCCTGCCGGATCTTCGTCGCTTCCGCGCGATAGGATCCCGTCGCCGATGAGCATGGCCCGTACGCGTCGCCTTCAGGTTCTTCCTTTCAGGGCGGGCGGGCGCCTCGGCGCTCCCACGCGACAATCCGGGCATCGACGCTTCGCTGGCTGGCTAAACCACAACCGCCGCCTCGTGGTGGCCCTTCTGTTATGCGTGGCCGCCGGGATCGCGGTCCACCAGCTGACTCCCCCTTCGGAGCAGCGAGTCACGGTCCTGGCCGCCGCGCGGGATCTTCCCGCCGGGTCCACTTTGATGGATTCCGACCTCAAACCCCTCGAAGTCCTTCCAGATGGAGTTCCCGCGGGGGCGCTCTCCCCCAAAACCGGATACGGCGGGAAGCAGCTTGCCTCGCCCCTGCGAAAGGGGCAGATCCCCACGGACGCCCAACTCCTGGGACCGGGCCTGCTCACCGGCACCGCACCCGCGACGGCGGCCGTTCCACTTCGCATGGCCGATCCCGCTTCAATCCAGCTCATCTCGCCGGGCCAGGTGGTCGACGTTGTGCTCACCGCAGCAGATGGGCCTGAAGGGCCCGGCAAGAAATCCGAACTCCTGGCATCTGCGGTCCCGGTCTTGTGGACATCCGGGCAGGGAGGCAAGGCCACCCAATGGTTGGGCACGAATGAGGCGGACGGCCTTGTGGTTGTCGCCGCCAATCCGCAACAGGCCGAAATCCTCGCCGGAGCTTCCACGCGAGGGAAACTGTTCTTTGTCCTCGTCAATCCCTCTGACAACCGGCAATCCCGAGCCCCGGCCGGATAACCACGAGCAAATGGAGGGTTCAGCCCCAGTGCGGGGGCCTTTGCTCCTTCAGCCAGGCGTCGTGGTCATAGCCAGGCTCATCGCCCCAACGGCGTGGATCATCCTCGGAGGCTTTCTTGGGCAGAATACTCTCTCCTGCCGGCTTCCGCTCCGGTGCGGGCTTCACTTTTGTTTTCTCCTGCTCGTCCAACTCCGCGTCAGGGCCCAGCGCATCGGCACTGGTGTCCGCAGCGCGCTTGGATTGAGTGCTTTTGCTTTCCGCCATTGCGCTTCCTTAGGGGATCGCCGGTCCCGAGCCAGTGCCTTGCGTACCGCGGGAGCCTTGCATACCATCAGGCCCGGCCGTGGCCTGGTCCGCCTGACTGTTCAGTTCCAATTGTTCAACATCAACATCCAGGAATCCATCCTGGACGGCACCATACGAGGGTGCCGTCGGCTTCTCCAGCCCCAGATAGGAACCGATGCGGTCGGCGCAGGACGAAGGATCCGTGAATACTTCAATGGTCCACAAGGACATGTAACGCCAACCCAGGCGTTCCAGAAGTTGGGGCCGGAGCCTGCTGCGCTCCCTGACGCTCATGCGGCGGTACCGTTCCGTGCCATCCGATTCAATGGCCACCGGGGTGGGCATTTCGGTGTCATCGCGACCTATGGTGTGCACGGGATCGGCTGCCGCGGCAATGTCCAAGGCTCCATCGTAGTGGTGCCACACCCGGGCTCCGCGTGCACGGAGCCGCTCGCCCAGATCCGCCACCAACGGATCCTCACCGAGCGCCTGCTCGCTGGCAGCAGCCCTGGTGGCGGGCGTCCCCAGGTCCGAATTCCCGGACAATTCAYGGTCCAGGAGTTCATGGAAATCAACGGCGCCGTGAGCCAACCTGTCCAGGTCGAGGTCCTCCGGACGGAAGCAGCTCAGGACGTGCAACGACCTCCGGGATCGGGTCATTGCCAAGGCAAACTTGTTTCGCCCGCCTTCTACGGAGAGCGGCCCGAAACTGTGCAGAGCCCGGCCGTGCGGGGTGCGCCCAAAGCCCAGGGAGAAGATGATGTGGTCGCGGACCAGTCCTTGTGCGCGCTCCAAATCCACCACGCGGAAGGACTCCGCACCGGCGTTGAAGAAACCCGAGAGCAGCGGATAGTTGGGGAGCTGGAGCCTGATGGCCTCGCCGATCCTTGCGGCATGCCGCAGGCTTGCGGTGACCACGGCGAGCGAGGTCCTTGGCCGCAGACTGGCGTGTTGAAACACCAGGTCAACCACACGGTTCACTTCCGCGGCGACCGATTCGACACCTTCGTGATCCGCCCCGGGAAGGCCAGTACCATCCGGGATGTACTCAACTACCACCGAGCGGTCCAACCCGGTTACGGACTGCCCGTCCGGCAGCCGGCGAAGGCCACCGTTGTAGTAGTTCTTGCTCAACTGCAGCACGAGATCTTCGTCGACCGCGCGATACACCCAGTTCAACTGCCAGGTGGGCAGGACCCTGGCCAGGGCATTGAATGCACTGTCCACGGTGTCTTGGCTTGCGGCTCCGGCCATGGGTGGCTCCACGGCGACGCTGAAAGTGCGGGCATTGGCGATCTTCGCGTCGCCAAAGGCAACCACTTGCTGGGCCCGGGCAATGGCCGGCAGGACGGCCTGCAACGATGTGCTCTCGGCATCGAGAATCACCACCGCGTCGAATTTTTGTTCTGCGGGCAAGAGGCTCGTCAGCAGGTACGGACTGATGGACCACACCGGAACCAAGCGGGACACAAGGGCGGGCGCCTGGGCACTGAGCGCGGACAGGGTAACGCGGCCGTCTTTGATCAGGTTCCGCAGGAGCTCCGATTGGCGGGGGTGTTCGGCGATTCCAGCCCGCCACATTTCGGCAAGTTTCCACCGCAGGCGCGCGGCCCCGCTGGCAATGTGCGCGTGGTCCGCCAGGCGGTACTCCGCTTCGAGACGGCGAAGGGAATCGCCGTCGGACATCGCGAGGTAGTCGTCACCGCTGATCATCGCTTCCAGGGCGGACTGCCACCAGGCGAGGTCCAGTTCCGCGGCAACAGATTCGGCAGGCACTTCGCGTTCAGCCAGGTCAGCAAGAAGCTCGGCGAGTCCGTGCTCGCGCATGTTCTCGACCAGAAGCGTGCGCTCCGGGAGCGTCTCCAAAGTGCCGGTGTCCGCCACAAGGCGCTCAAGCCGCTCCATGAGATCCTCGTAGCGCGTCGCGTGGAGGTCGCCGCCGGCCGCGGTGTGTTGGAGGCAATCGCCCAAGCGGCGGAGATCCCGGTCCAGTTCGCGGTAGCTCGCGCCGAGGTCGGCAAGTCCGGAGGGCACTGCCGGATGGCGCTGGGTGGTCGCGTACTGGGCCCACAGTGCCCGCTGTTCCTGAACGAGCGCCAAGGAGCTGTGCAGATCCGCAATGTGGACACCGGGGCGGACATATTCCTTTGCCACACGACGCAAGCGGGAGCGCTGCATCGAGGGCATCTCGACTCCCCGCTCACGGCGCCAAGCGGAGGTAGCGGTGGCCGAAATCAGGTCGTGGACCGGCCGGTCAAAAATATCCGGGGTGAACTTGTCCAGGCTCTCCCGGACCGCCATCAAGAGTTCAAGCTGCGCGCCCCATTCGGCGAAGTTCGCCCCAAGCCGGATTTCGGAGTGCTCCGCAACCTGGTTCATCCGTTCACGCAACCGGGGAAGTTGTTCGGCGGCACTCCTGGCCAGTTGCTGGGCTTCCTCGGTCTCCTTGCGCGTGACCAGGCGGGCCCCGTACCAAGGGCTCGACGTCGATTCACGGCTGAAGCTGCCAAGCTCCGCAGCGCGGCGCAGTCTCTCGGCCAGCTCGGCCCGGTCTTTGATATTGTCCAGCACGCTGCGCTTCAAGCGCACCGTCGTAGCGGGGGCAGGGTGGATCGAGGTGAGCTCCGCGAGCGACTGCATTGCCTGGTAGGGCGAGCACCCCCAGCGCTGGCGTACGTTGTGCAAAGACGCGACGTGGTCCATGAGTGCATGGCGGTGCTCGGTCAAGGTCTTGTGGAGATTCGCGAGTTGCGGCTCCAGCGACTTCTCGTTGCGGATAATCGCGCTGATCAGTTGACCCTTGAGCTGCTGGGGCGTGGCACCGTTGCCTGGCCTGAACAGCATCGATTCAAGGCCAAGGGCTTCAAAATGGCCGGCCAGGCCGTTGAGGCTCGCCCGCCGGTCGCCCACCACAAGCACCGACTTCCCCTCGTTGACGAGGGCACCGATGGCGTTGATCGCGGTTTGGGTCTGGCCGCTGCCTGGTGGGGTGCTCACCACGAGCGAGTCCCCTGCCCGGACGGCATCCACGACGTACTGCTGATCCGAGTCCGCGTCCAGGAGCAGCGATTCTTCGGCGGGGTCGCGCTCGTCGAGGTTCGGGAACCGTCCGGACTTGATGGGTTCGGGTTCCACATCGCCGCCGTTGGCGGCTTCAAACAGGGAGGCAACGACGCTGTTGTTCTCGTTGATCCAGGGGTCGTCCAAGTTCCCGGACAGATCCGCCAACGTCGTGATGAGGAGATTGGCGGTTACTTCGGCACCGTGGATCGGTTGTACCAGTGTGGCAAGACGGTCGAGGACCGGCAGCGGGTCAAGGCGCGCGGTGTTGTAGGCCATGCGGCTCACGGCGTTGACGTCAAAGACGATTCCATGGACGGTCTTCAAATGCCGGACCAACGCGGGGTTGATGCCCGCTTGCTCGGTCAGTTGCAGCTCGTAGTCGTCTTCGCCCGGCCGCGCCGTGAGTGAGATGGCTGCCAACATGACGGGGGCGGAGACTCGTTGGGGTTTCCCTCCCACCGCCGACGTCCACACGACCGTGCCGCAGGAGAGATAGCCGGCGTCGATTCCCCGGTCATTTCCCAGTTCGAAAATCTTTGAGCGAAGGTTCCTGGCTGCACGCGCGGCAACAAGATACTGCTGGCGATCCCGGATCAAGGTGGAAAGACGGGTCCGACGTCCGGCGAGGAGCTGTGCCAGGCCTGAGGGGTGGCCGTTGCTTAGGTCTATCGACCCTTCCGGCGTCTTGACGAAGCGCAGCATGGTGTCCGCGCCAGTCACGGGCTTGAGCCCCGACAGCCATTTCCGAAGCTCTATGGAGCTCTCTTCGTGGCTTTGACCTACTGACACCGCTGCCTTCTTTTCTGTTATAGCTCGAGACGACTTGGACCAAATCGGCATACTTTCGAGGGTAGCGGGAATCGACCGGCAGTCCGCACCGCAACACTGGTGGAAAGGCAAATTGGCGCTGATTTCAGGGGAAAAACAAAGTGACCGGCCCCTGGAACAGAGGCCGGTCACTCAGAATGCTATTCCCACTCGATGGTTCCCGGCGGCTTGCTGGTGACATCAAGTACCACGCGGTTGACGCCATCAACCTCGTTGGTGATCCTGTTGGAGATCCTGGCGAGGAGGTCATACGGAAGCCTCGACCAGTCGGCGGTCATGGCGTCCTCGGACGAAACCGGACGCAGCACGATCGGGTGTCCGTAGGTGCGGCCGTCGCCCTGCACGCCAACGCTGCGGACGTCGGCCAGCAGCACGACAGGCATCTGCCAGACGTCATTGTCGAGTCCGGCCGCCGTGAGTTCAGCCCGCGCAATCGCGTCCGCCTTGCGAAGGAGGTCGAGCCGTTCCTTGGTCACGTCGCCGACGATGCGGATACCGAGGCCAGGTCCGGGGAACGGCTGGCGTCCGACGATCTCCTGCGGCAAGCCGAGCTGCGCGCCCACGGCACGAACCTCGTCCTTGAACAGCGCGCGGAGCGGTTCAACGAGTTCGAACTGCAGGTCCTCGGGAAGGCCGCCCACGTTGTGGTGGCTCTTGATATTCGCGGCACCTTCGCCGCCGCCGGATTCGACGACGTCCGGGTACAGGGTGCCCTGGACGAGGAACTTGATGCTCTCGCCTTCGGACGCAGCCTCGGCAATGATGGCCCGCTCTGCTTCCTCAAACGCACGAATGAACTCGCGGCCGATGATCTTGCGCTTGGTTTCGGGATCGCTGACCCCGGCCAGGGCGGACAGGAAACGCTCCTGCTCGTTGGCGACGTAGAGTTTGACGCCGGTAGCGGCAACGAAGTCACGCTCGACCTGTTCGGCTTCGCCTTCGCGCAGCAAGCCATGGTCCACGAAGACGCAGGTCAGCTGATCGCCAACGGCGCGCTGCACGAGGGCTGCGGCAACGGCCGAGTCGACGCCGCCGGAGAGGCCGCAGATGACCTTGGAATCGCCGATCTGCCGGCGGATACGGTCCACCTGCTCGTCCAGGATGTTGCCTGTGGTCCAGTTCGGCTTCAGGCCTGCCCCGTTGAACAGGAAGTTTTCCAGAACCTGCTGGCCGTGGACGGAGTGCTTTACTTCCGGGTGCCATTGCACGCCGTAGAGATGCTTCTCTTCGTTCGCGAAAGCAGCCACAGGTGCTCCGGCGGTGGTCGCCAGGACCTCGAAGCCTTCAGGAGCCTCGTGAACGGAGTCTCCGTGGCTCATCCAGGTGTTCTGGGAGTCCGGGACACCTGCAAGGATGGAGCGCGCCTCACCGACGGTGGTGGCCTCGGTGGCGCCGTACTCCCGCAGACCGGTCTGAGCGACCTTGCCGCCGAGCGCGTTCGCCATGGCCTGGAAGCCGTAGCAAATACCGAAGACCGGGACGCCGGCCTCGAAAAGGTCCGCGCCAACCCTCGGGGCACCCTCGGCATAAACGCTTGAAGGTCCGCCTGAGAGGATGATCGCTGCCGGGTTCTTGGCCAGAAGCTGCTCGGTGGTGAACGTGTGCGGAACAATTTCCGAGTACACATTCGCTTCACGGACGCGGCGGGCAATCAGCTGCGCGTACTGGGCACCGTAGTCAACAACCAGCACCGGCTTCTGGGAAGTCTGAGCTTCAGAACTGAAGGGTGCGGTGGGAGTAGTCACCGTAACAGCCTACTTTGCCGGGATGCCCCGGTGCACCTTGAAGCCGGTCGTGAAGCCCGGAAATCAGCCCCGGAACCAGTCCGACGTTAGCGATCTCACAGTGACCGCCGGACCACGCCCGTCAGTAGCGCTTGGAGGCCTGCGGATTCGCGGCGAGTTCCATCTCTACCTCAGAGTGGAACTTCTTCTCCACGATGAAGGACATGAGAGGGACGACGCCGCCCAAGGCGAGCAGGACGAGCTTGGTGAACGGCCAGCGCATGAGCGACCACAAGCGGAAATCCGAGATGAGGTACAGCACGTACATCCAACCGTGGACGATCAGGACCCCCACGGAAACGTTGACCCCGCCCAGGACCGCCTTGGACTCGGCGTCGGCGAATCCGAAACCGAAAGGCTGACCGGTGATCGCATTGGTACCGCCGGCGAAGAGATACACGCCGAACACATAGCGCGCGACGAGTTCGGCGCACAGAAGCAACAGCATGGTGCCGGTGAGGTAAGCCATGACTTTGTAGAACTTCAGGGCCGAGCGGATCTGCGCCGTCGTTCCGCCGAAGCGGCGCTTCTTGGCCGCCCTTGGCTTCGCGGCGGATTCTCCGGACTGTTCGGGCTGGATGGCCGGTTTGGGCTCAATCATGGCTTTACCTGTTCTGGCTTGGTAATTGCTGGCAAATCGTCTGACGGGTGTTCGTCGTCGGGCTCTTCCTCGTCGTCTTCAAGGGTGCGCCGGTAGTCATCGGCCACCATGCGCCACCAGATGTAGAGGGCGAATCCTGCAAAGACAACCCATTCCACGGAGTAGAAAAGGTTGAGCCAGTTGATCTGTTGGTTGGGTGGTTGGGCCGGGATATTCAAGGGCTTCAGCTGCGCTGGAAGTTCGAGGGTCTTGCCCGCGGATACTTCCGACGTCGCGGCGACGAAGCCGGGATAGCTCGAGACGTCCCACGTGTTGATGAGTTCCGCGACGGAGACCGCAGAGGCGCGTCCCGCTCCGGCGTCGACGTTTGGCACCGGCGCCTCGGACGGCAGGAGCCGTCCGGTCAGTTCAATGGTGCCCGACGGCGGCGGACCGGCTTGGGCGGGATCGGCGACCCAGCCGCGGGCCACGGGGATCCACGTCTTTCCGGTTGCGCCGACGCCGTGGAGGACAGGTGCTCCGTCGACCGCAAACGCGGTCACTACCCAGTACCCTTTTTGCCCTGCGAGCAGCCGGCCCTCCACGAGGACCTGCTTGGTGGGATCGTAACTACCCTTGGCACTGACCATTTGGTCCGACGCCGAACCCGGGAAGAACGTTCCAGGCTGCAATTCCCCGGTAAGCGGCTTGACCTGCTCCACAGCGGGGTCGTCAACCGGGGCGTCGCTCTGGGTGGATCTGCCGAACTGCCACTGGCTGAGCAGCACAAACACCCCGGAGAGCAGGAGCGCAAAGACAAGTCCTGCGATCCAGCGGGGCTTCAGAGCGGTTTTCAACACCCCTTAACCGTACTTCGTCAAGCTGTAGAACAGCTAAACGGGAGGGCCTGCCCCTTCCTCAGTGGTCGAAGAAAACCAAGCTGGAGTTGATCAGTTCGGCGATGACTTCGGGATCGTGGGCGCGCCGGAGGGATTCCCTGAACGATTCCTTGGACAGCGAGCGGGCCAAGGTCGCGAGGACTTCCAAGTGGTCCGAGAATGAGCTGGCGGGCGTAGCGATGAGCAGGACCAACGTGGCCGGTCCGTCGCTGGCGCCGAAGTCCAACGAATGACCGAATTTCGTGACACCAACAGCGATGGAGACCCTGGAGACATACTCGCTGCGGGCATGCGGAAGGCCAATGCCGCCCGGCAGCCCGGTAGCAAGTTGGTGCTCGCGCGAGTTGACGACTTCGAGGAAGCCCTCAAGGTCCGTGATGCGCCCGGCTGCGTACAGCCGTTCCGCGAGCTGGCCCGCGGCATCTGTTTTGTCTACCGCTTCCATCTCAAGGATGACGGTCTCCGGCGTGGTTAGTTCGGCATCATACGGGTCCAGTGGTTCCGCCAAGTCGTTTTCCCTCCAGTGTGGCCAGCCAACCCGGGCCGCTCAGCGGAGGGGAACGATGTCATCGACGCCCATGCGCGCAGCATCGGCCGATTCATCGTCGGGCTGCTGTTGGCTGAGCCGTTCAGCTTCCACCCGGGCCAGGTAGTGCTTGATTTCGCTTTCCCGCTGCGCATCGCTCCAGCCAAGAATTTCTCCCATCAGCTTAGCGACAACAGGGACCGCGGAAACACCTCTGTCCCACGACTCGATCGAGATGCGGGTGCGCCGGGTCAGGACGTCATGGACATGCCGGGCACCCTCATGGGTCGCGGCATAGACGACCTCTGCCGCCAAATAGTCGTCTGCCCCCGGCAGCGGCTCCGCCATCGCCGGGTTGTCCTTGATGATAGCGAGGACTTCCGGGGTCATGGAGCCGTAGCGGTTGAGCAAATGTTCCACCCTGGCAACGTGGACCCCGGCCTCGTCGGCGGTTCTTCCCCGCCTGTTCCACGCGGCTTTGAATCCCTCGGCGCCCAGGAGGGGGATGGTATCGGTGCAGCTCGCCGGCACGCGCTCGTCCATGGCCCGGGTCGCTTCGTCCACCGCGTCCTTCGCCATGACCCGGTACGTGGTGAACTTTCCACCCGCAACCACCACCAAGCCTGGAACCGGGTGCGCCACCACGTGTTCGCGTGAAAGTTTGGCCGTGGAGTCGCTCTCCCCCGCCAGCAGCGGACGCAGTCCGGCGTAGACACCTTCGACATCCTCACGGGTCAAGGGCCGCTTCAAGACACGATTGACGTGTTCAAGAACATAGTCGATGTCCTTGGTAGACGCCGCAGGATGCGCCTTGTCAAGCTTCCAGTCGGTGTCCGTTGTGCCGATGATCCAGTGCCGCCCCCAAGGAATGACGAACAGCACGGATTTTTCAGTCCTCAGGATCAATCCGACCGTGGACTGGAAGCGGTCGCGCGGGACCACAAGGTGGATGCCTTTGGATGCACGGACCTTGAGCTGGCCGCGATCCGTCACCATGGCCTGGGTCTCGTCCGTCCAGACTCCGGTGGCATTGACCACTTGCTTGGCGCGGACTTCGATGATGCTGCCGTCTTCCTGGTTTTCCACCTTGGCGCCGACCACGCGTTCGCCCTCCCGCACGAACGACACCACGCGCATCCTGTTCACGGCATGCGCTCCGTAATGTGCGGCCGTGCGGACGACATTGACCACCAGCCTGGCGTCGTCGACCTGTGCATCGTAGTAGCGGATGGAGCCGACGAAGGCATCGCTCTTGAGGCTGGGTGCTGCCCGCAGTGTTCCGCGCCGGAAGAGGTGTTTGTGCATGGGTACGCCGCGGCTGTGGCCGGAGGTGAGGCCAAGCGTGTCGTAGAGGAAGATGCCGGCACCAACGTAGGGCCGCTCCCAGAAACGCCGGGTCAGCGGATACAGGAACGGAACCGGGCGCACGAGGTGTGGGGCGATTTGCTGGATCAGCAAACCACGTTCCTGGAGGGCCTCCTGGACCAACGCAAAGTCGAGCATTTCCAGGTAGCGCAAGCCGCCGTGAATCAGCTTCGAAGACCGTGACGACGTGCCGGAAGCCCAGTCCCGGGCCTCGACAATGCCCACCGACAACCCGCGGGTCACCGCGTCCAGCGCCGCCCCGGCCCCCACTACGCCTCCCCCGACGATGAGGATGTCGAGTTCCTTGCCAGGCTCCGTGGTTCCCCTGAGGACTTCGATGGATCTTTCCCGCGCCTCCGGACTCAACGCACCGGTTGATGCATCAATCCTTTGCGAACCATCTGCAACACTGCTCATTGGACGCCTCCCATCGCACAAGCCCGTAGTTCCCCACACTACTTCTTGTCCAGCGGCTTGGGCAGGGTTTTCGCCTGCGCTAAAGCGGCCCGAGCGGGAGCTACTGGCCCGAGTATGGCGAGACGACGACGTCGACCCGCTGGAACTCCTTCAGGTCCGAATAGCCCGTGGTCGCCATGGAGCGGCGGAGCGCGCCGATCAGGTTTGACGTGCCGTTGGTGTGGTGGCCCGGCCCGAAGAGTACTTCTTCGAGGGGACCGACGGTGCCGACGTTGACCCTGTCGCCGCGGGGCAGCTCAAGGTGGTGGGCTTCCTGGCCCCAGTGCCAGCCCTTGCCCGGGGCCTCTTCGGCACGGGCCAAGGCGCTGCCGAGCATGACGGCGTCGGCGCCCATGGCGATGGCTTTGACGATGTCACCCGAAGTACCCATGCCGCCGTCGGCTATCACGTGCACGTAGCGTCCGCCGGATTCATCCATGTAGTCGCGGCGGGCGGCGGCGACGTCGGAAATGGCGGAAGCCATGGGCGAATGGATGCCGAGGGCGCGCCGCGTGGTAGTCGTTGCGCCGCCGCCGAAGCCCACCAGGACGCCGGCCGCTCCGGTACGCATGAGGTGCAAAGCCGGGGTGTAGCCGGCAGCCCCGCCGACGATCACGGGGACGTCGAGCTCATAGATGAACTGCTTGAGGTTCAGGGGCTCATGGTTCTTTGAAACGTGCTCGGCCGAGACCGTGGTGCCCCGGATGACAAAAATGTCGACGCCGGCGGCCACCACTGTCTTGTAGTGTTCCTGGGTGCGCTGCGGTGTCAGCGAGCCGGCCACCGTCACGCCCGATGCGCGGATTTCCGCGAGCCTGGTGGTGATCAGTTCGGGCTGGATGGGGGCCTTGTAGAGCTCCTGCATGCGCCGGGTGACCGTCGGGCTGGCCGTTTCATCCGCAAGGGCAGAGATCTCGTCCAGCACGGACTGGGGATCATCGTACCGCGTCCACAGGCCCTCGAGGTCCAGAACGCCCAGGCCGCCCAGCCGCCCAAGCGCGATGGCCGTTTCAGGCGACATCGCGGAGTCCATGGGTGCGGCGATCACGGGCATCTCAAACTTGTAGGCATCAATCTGCCATGAGACGGAAACGTCCTTGGGGTCGCGCGTCCGGCGGTTGGGGACGATCGCGATGTCATCCAGGGAGTAGGCACGACGCCCACGCTTGCCACGGCCAATCTCAATCTCGTAAGTCACTGCTCTAGGTTATCCCAGTGCGGCGCGATGTTCCGGCAGGGTGACGCAGACCATGACGACAGGCAATGCCTGATAAATAAGCGAGCCCGCCGCCCCCATAGTGGAGGTGGCGGGCTCGCTTGGAACTGCCTGGGATAGGAATTTACGCCTAGCGGGAACCGTAGTTCGGAGCCTCGACGGTCATCTGGATGTCATGCGGGTGGGACTCCTTGAGTCCGGCCGCAGTGATGCGCACAAACTTACCGCGTGCCTTGAGTTCGGCGATGGTCGGGGCACCCGTGTAGAACATGGTCTGGCGCAGGCCGCCGACCAGCTGGTACGCCACCGAGGAGAGCGGGCCGCGATAGGCGACGCGACCTTCGATGCCTTCCGGGATGAGCTTGTCATCACCGGAAACGTCCGCCTGGAAATAGCGGTCCTTCGAGTAGGACGTGTTCTTGCCACGGGACTGCATGGCACCCAGGGAACCCATGCCGCGGTAGCTCTTGAACTGCTTGCCGTTCACGAAGATCAGCTCACCCGGCGACTCGTCGCAACCAGCCAGCAATGAGCCGAGCATGACGGTGTCGGCACCGGCCACGAGGGCCTTGCCGATATCGCCCGAGTACTGCAGGCCGCCGTCGGCGATCAGCGGAACACCGGCAGGGATGGCCGCCTTCGAGGACTCGTAGATAGCCGTGATCTGGGGAACGCCCACACCGGCAACAACGCGCGTGGTGCAAATGGAGCCCGGGCCCACGCCCACCTTGATGCCGTCGGCACCGGCGTCGATCAGTGCCTGGGCGCCTTCGCGGGTGGCGGCCTGGCCGCCGATGATGTCAACGTGGGCAGCGACGGGATCCGACTTCAGGCGCGTGATCATGTCCAGGACACCTTGCGAGTGGCCGTTGGCGGTGTCCACGAAAAGCGCGTCGACACCGGCGTCGATCAGGGCCATGGCCCGTTCCCAGCCGTCGCCGAAGAACCCGATGGCTGCGCCGACCCGGAGGCGGCCTTCCTCGTCCTTCGTCGCGAGCGGGTACTGCTCGGCCTTGGTGAAGTCCTTGGTGGTGATCAGGCCCTTGAGGCGACCCTGCTCGTCAACGAGGGGCAGCTTCTCGATCTTGTTGGTGGCCAGTTTGTGCGAAGCCTCTTCGCGGCTGATGCCCACGTGGCCCGTGATGAGCGGCATCTTGGTCATGACGTCGCTGACCAGCCTCAGCGGGAAGTCGGACTCCGGAACGAAGCGGGTGTCGCGGTTGGTGACGATACCGAGCAGACGGCCGTCCGTGTCGATCACGGGCAGGCCGGAAACCCGGTAACGCGAACACAGTTCGTCCAGTTCCTGAAGGGTGGCCTCCGGGTGGATGGTCAGGGGGTTGGTGATCATCCCGGACTCGGAGCGCTTGACGCGGTCGACGTGGTCGGCCTGGTCTTCGATGGACAAGTTGCGGTGGATGACGCCAAGGCCACCCTGGCGGGCCATGGCAATGGCCATCCGGGACTCGGTGACAGTGTCCATGGCGGCGGACAGCAGCGGGGTCTGGACCGAAATCCGCTTGGAGATCCGGGAGGAGGTGTCAGCTTCGGACGGAATGACGTTGGTGTGGCCCGGCAGCAGCAGGACGTCGTCATAGGTCAGGCCAACAAAGCCAAAGGGATCGTGTTCGGGCTGGGTCATGAGTGCGCCTCTTACCTTGGTTCTTGGGGGTTGCTCTGGTAGGGGTTGCAGCTGATGACCAGCCCGTCATTACGGGACTGGCCTGTGCAGAAAGGTTCTGAATAAATAGTAGAACCTCGCCGCCGATCCCCATATTCCGCGAGGGCAATGTGAGCAACAGCACCCGGCATCCGCCGCCGAGCCGCTGGACAACCCAACTCTGGCCGCCTAGCTCCACCCGGTCGCGGCCATGAACGCCTTCTCGAAGTATGGGGTCAGGGTCTTCATGTAGGTGGCGGTCACGTGGTTGTCGTCCTTGTAGACAATCACGTTGCCGATCACTGCAGGACAATTCGCATCAGGGCAGAAGTACTTCGAGAGGTCCAGGAATTTCGTGTCGGGCATTGCCGCGGCGACGGCCCCCGTCGGGGAGTCTTCCGAATAGATTTCGGCGCGTTGGGAACCACAGGCAACATACGCGCCGGGGTTCTTCTCAAGGCAAGCGGGAACTGGCTGCGCTGCCCGTGGTGTGTCTCGGAAGGCGACCACTTGGATTCCGGCGTCGTTGAGGGTCTTTACTTCCGTGACCCAGGAAGGATCGAGCCGCTCCGGGACGTTGCTCTGAGCATTGGTGCGCGTACTGGTCGTCACCACAACATCCGGCTTCATCTTCAGGACCTCTGCGAGCGTGGCCTTGTTGAAGTCAACGCATGCCTGCGTAATGTCTGCCGCGGTGTCCTCGCCAAGCGGGCAATATCCCTTCGTGATGGACGTCAGGCTCCAATTGTTCTTTGCGGCCATCGTAAGCAGCGGCGTGTTCAGCACGTGGGCGTGCGAACTGCCTATGACCACCACGGACTTCGTCCCGTTCTTGATCCCGTTGGTGCATCGGTTGACGAACTCCTGCGGGTCGGCGGTCCCTGTGCAGGCGGTCGGGAAAACCGGCCAGTCCCCATCAACGGCAGTCATGCTTGGAACCAAGGGCACCCCTGGATCGGGGGTGTACACGAAGTCCCCGCCCACGGCCGCCGCTCCGGGGTTGCGGGCATCCATGTTTGCAACCAAGGCACGGTTTGTCTGCTCGATCTGCAGGGGCCAACCCGCCAAGGGCAAAATAGCCACGGCCCCTACCGCAACCAGCGAAATCGCGCTTCTGCGCCGGTTGGCCTCGGGCCACTTCCAACCCCGCAACGGCTTCTCGATGAACCTGGTGGTCAGAACAGCCAGGACGAAGGCACCAACAATGATCACTGTGCCGGACAACCAGCCGGCGTGGGTCTTGCCGGACCAAGCCAGATAGATGACCAACATGGGCCAGTGCCAGAGGTAGAGGGCGTACGAATTGTTTCCCATCCGCACGAGCGGCTTGGAACTGAGGATCCGGTCGATTCCGAACCGGCTCTGGGTCTGGCCTGCCGCGAGGATACAGGCTGCGGCCAGCGTTGGCCACAAGGCCAACCACCCGGGGAAGACCCCCTCGACGTCGAGGATGAGCCCGCAGCTGAGCATCGCCAGGATACCGAGCCAGCCTAGGACGATCCTGGCCGACCTGGGTATTTTGACCGAAGGCAGGAAAAGTGCCAGAAGAGTCCCCAGGGCAAACTCCCACAGCCTGGCCGCCGTCGAGAAGTACGCCGCCGATTGGTCCGAAGCGGTGTAGAGGACCGAATACACCAGGGAAACCAGGAAGACTAATCCAAAGATGTAACGCAGAAGGGGAACGTACGCGAGCCTGAACCTCCTCGCCACCCAGCCAGCGCCCACGAAGATGATCGGCCAGACAATGAAGACCTGTCCTTGGATGGACAGCGACCAGAAATGCTGTAGCGGGCTGGCCAGGCTGTGGTCCGCGGCGTAGTAGTTGACTGCCTGCGACTGCAGCAGGAAGTTCTCAACGTAGAAGAGTGAAGCCCAGCCCTGCTTGATGGTATCGACCCAGCGGGTGGCCGGCATGAAGAGAAAAGTGGCGGCCAGCGTTCCAACGATCACCGTCACGGCTGCCGGCAAGAGCCTCCGGAAGTGATGAAGGTAGTGCTTGATCAGTTCCGTCTGCCGCCCGCCGGCATACCGCCGTGTGAACTGCGCCGTCATGAGGAATGCAGAGACCAGGAGGAAAATATCCACACCGCCGGAGACCCGGCCGAACCAGATGTGGTACGTGACAACCATGAGGACGGCAACAGATCGAAGCCCTTGGATCTCAGGACGGAACGTTGACTTGGGGGCCGATTTCTGCGTCTCGCCGCTAGTTCGCCGTAGCGCAATCGGGCGCGTGGTTGTCAAAGTCTTGCCTCCAGGGTGCTACTCAAACCGTCTACCCTACTGATTCGAAATGTTCGTCGTCAATTGAGACCGCGTTCAACCAACTTCCTATGATCCATTAGGACACAAGGGGCTGGGAGCTTCCGGAGCGTTGTCTGGGTCAATCCTCCATGCCGTTTTCCGGGCAACGCGGGGTCACTTACGGCCCATCCGGCAGCACCCAATGGGCCGTAAGTGACCCCGCGTTGCTTTAAAAAGAAAAGGCCCGGCCCCCTCAAGGGGACCGGGCCTTCTTTCACACAGATGGGCCCACACCGCCCGGGCTCCCTGGCCGAAGCGAAGCGAGGCTAGGGAGGCGGTGGGGACTAGTGGCGGTGGCCTGCGTGCTCGTCTTCCTCGGCCGGCTTCTCGACAACCAGGGTCTCGGTGGTGAGAACCAGGGCTGCGATGGACGCAGCATTCTGGAGTGCGGAGCGGGTGACCTTGACGGGGTCGATCACGCCGGCGGCGATCAGGTCCTCGTACACGCCGGACTTCGCGTTGAAGCCGTGGTTGGCTTCCAGCTCGGCAACCTTGGCCACGACGACGTAACCGTCGAAGCCGGCGTTCTGGGCGATCCAGCGAAGGGGCTGGGTCAGGGCACGGCGAACGATGCCCACGGCGGCAGCCGCGTCGCCTTCCAGTGCCTTGACGGCAGAGTCCTCGTCCAGTGCCTTGAGGGCGTGGATGAGGGCGGATCCACCGCCGGAGACGATGCCTTCTTCAAGGGCAGCACGCGTGGAGGACACTGCGTCCTCGATGCGGTGCTTCTTTTCCTTGAGCTCGACCTCGGTGGCTGCGCCGACCTTGATGACGCCGATGCCTCCTGCCAGCTTCGCAAGCCTTTCCTGCAGCTTTTCGCGGTCCCAATCGGAGTCGGTGCGGGTCAGCTCTGCACGGATCTGGGCGACGCGCGCTGCGACGTCCTCAGGCGTACCGGCGCCGTCAACAATGGTGGTGTTGTCCTTGGTGACGGTGATCCGGCGGGCGCTGCCGAGGACCTCGAGGCCAACCTGGTCCAGGGACAGGCCGAGCTCCGGGGAAACAACCTGGGCGCCGGTCAGGGTGGCAATGTCCTGCAGCATGGCCTTGCGGCGGTCGCCGAAGCCCGGAGCCTTGACGGCAACGACGTTCAGGGTGCCACGGATACGGTTCACGATCAGCGTGGACAGTGCCTCGCCGTCGATGTCCTCAGCAATGATAAAGAGGGGCTTGGCAGCCTGCAGGGCCTTCTCGAGGAGCGGCAGGAATTCCTGCAGCGAGGAGATCTTGCCCTGGTTGATGAGGATGAGCGCGTCTTCCAGAACAGCTTCCTGGCGTTCCGCGTCAGTGACGAAGTACGGGGACAGGTAGCCCTTGTCGAACTGCATGCCCTCGGTCAGGACCAGTTCGGTCTGCGTGGTGGAGGACTCTTCGATGGTGATGACGCCATCCTTGCCGACCTTGCCGAAAGCCTCGGCGAGGAGCTCGCCGACCTCATCGCTCTGGGCAGAGATCGCGGCAACGCTGGCAACCTGGGTGCCTTCAACTTCGCGGGCGTTCTCCAGGAGGCGGGCAGCCACGGCCTGGACGGAAACCTCGATGCCGCGCTTGATTTCGCCAGGTGCGGCTCCGGCGGCAACGTTGCGCAGGCCTTCCTTGACGAGTGCCTGTGCCAGCACGGTGGCGGTGGTGGTGCCGTCACCTGCGACGTCGTTGGTCTTGGTGGCGACTTCCTTGGCCAGTTGCGCACCAAGGTTCTCATACGGGTCGTCGAGTTCGACTTCGCGGGCGATCGTCACGCCGTCGTTGGTGATGGTGGGAGCTCCCCACTTCTTGTCCAGAACGACGTTGCGGCCACGCGGGCCAAGGGTGACCTTGACCGTATTGGCGAGCTTGTCAATGCCTGCTTCGAGCGAGCGACGGGCAGCGTCGTTAAACGCAAGCTGCTTTGCCATGGTTGTGTCCTTTCAAGACGGAAAACCCGCACCGCTGATTCGACCGGAAGAAGTCCGACTCGATCTGCGATGCGGGATCCAGGGAATTACTTAACGACGATCGCCAGAACGTCGCGGGCGGACAGAACGAGGTATTCGTTGCCGCCGGTCTTGACTTCAGTTCCGCCGTACTTGGAGTAGATGACGACGTCGCCGACGGTTACGTCGACGGGGACGCGGTTGCCGTTGTCGTCGAAGCGGCCGGGGCCAACTGCGACAACTTCGCCTTCCTGCGGCTTTTCCTGTGCAGTGTCCGGGATGACCAGGCCGGAAGCCGTGGTCTGCTCTGCTTCGAGCGGGCGGACAACAATGCGATCCTCGAGAGGCTTAATGGAGACCGACACTCGGATCTCTCCTTTACGTGAGGTAGTACATGGACTATCAAACCAGGGGTGCCGTGGCGGGCTTACCGTCGTCGCGGTGCCGGTAAGTGCCTGGCGGCATGATTAGCACCCGCCTAGGGAGAGTGCTAATCAAGACTCTATGTAAGCATTAGCACTCGGTCAAGGCGAGTGCCAGAATTCCGTCATGGGTGAACGCCCGAAGCGCCACTTGCGGCTCGAGTAGCTCATTGACCGGCGAGGTCGTCGAAGTCGACGTCCTCGCCGTCGTCATAGTCTTCCTTCGGCGCGTTTCCGCGGTTCAGGTAGAGCACTACGCCGCTGGCGAGCGCGACGACGCCGAACACCACCAGCCCGACGATCGCTGCGATGCGGGCACCGGTGTAGGTGTCACGGATGTCCCGGGCCTCGTCGGTGGCGTCCTGGACGCTCTTTCCGGTCATGGAGTAGGTGGCCGCGTTGAAGGAGTCGAGGAAGAAAATAATGATCAAGAGCGCAATGCAGACAACGGCAATCAAAACACCGACGATGAGTGCGGGGCGGGCGTACTTGGAGAGATTTCCGGCGAAGGGACGTTTATCGGGGGCAAAGGGAGAACCATTGGCGTCGTCAGGCTGGCGTACTGGGTTGTCTTCCATGGCATCAACCCTATCCGCCCGGGTGGTCGCGGTTCCCCCTCGGCACTCTATGACGGGCGAGCATTAGGCTGGTTCCCATGGCTGACACACCCCAGGACCAGATTGCCCCCTTGCTGACAACGGAAGGTTGGGAACTCCTGGCATCCTTGGGACCATACCGCGACGGCGAAGCCTTCGCCCTCAACGCGCGCCTGCGCAAAGACGGCCACTCCCCCGCGCTCGTGGCCGCCGTCCTCACCCAATCCAGGCTCCGCACCCGGGCCGAGGCCAAGTTCGGAGAATTCGCCCGGCAGATGCTCTTCACCCAGGCCGGCCTGGAACAGGCCACCCGCCTCAATGTTGCAGCCAGGCACGCCGAGCGATTCGCCAAGGCAGGCACGCGGCACGTGGCGGACCTGGGCTGCGGGCTCGGAGCGGACTCCATGGCCATGGCCTCCATGGACATCGAGGTCACCGCCGTGGAGCTCGACGAGACCACCGCTGCCTGCGCCACCATCAACCTCATTCCGTTCCCGCACGCGACGGTAGTGCACTCCGACGCAACCTCGGTGCCCCTCGACGGGGTCGACGGCGTGTGGCTCGATCCGGCGCGACGCACGACGTCGTCGTCGGGAACCAAACGGATCTGGGATCCGGAGGCGTTCTCGCCGCCGTTGTCCTTCGTTGAATCATTGGCGGCGACCGGCAAGTCCGTCGGGGTCAAGATGGGCCCGGGCATGCCGCACGAATCGGTACCGGCCGGCTGCGAGGCACAGTGGGTTTCGGTGGGCGGGGACGTCACGGAAGTGACGCTGTGGTTCAACGACGTCGCCCGTCCCGGCATCCGCCGCGCTGCCCTGGTGCTCGGGCCGCAAGGCGCAGCCGAGATCACCAGCGCCGAAGATTTCGACGGCGGTCCGGTGCCCGACGTCGGGCCCGTGGAGGGATACCTGTACGAACCGGACGGGGCGGTGATCCGTGCGGGCCTGGTGGCCGACGTCGCACTCCGATTGGGCGGCCACCTGGTGGACCAGCACATCGCCTATATTTGCGCTCCGGAACTTGTGGAGACCCCGTTCGCCCGCGCCTACAAAGTCCTGGAAGTCATGCCGTTGAACGTCAAGGCCCTCAAAGCCTGGGTGAAGGCGAACGGCGTCGGCGTCCTCGACATCAAGAAACGCGGCACCTCCGTCACCCCGGAGGAGCTGCGGAAGCAGCTGCTCCCGGCAGGAAAAGGCTCGGCAAAAGGCCGCGGCAACAAAACAGCCACCTTGGTCCTCACCAGGATCGGCGAGGAAAAGGTGGCTGTTGTCGTGGAGCCCGTCGCGGCTGCCTGAGCTGGTCTCTGAGCTGTGGCGCCCTATTGGGCGCGCGTGAACTCCTCGGCCGCAGCGACTTGCTCCGGTGTGGGTGTGACGCCGGTGTAGAGCACGAACTGTTCAAGCGCTTGGATGGTGGCCACCTCGGCGCCGGTGATCACGATCTTTCCTGCCGCGCGGCCGGCTTTGATGAGCGGCGTCTCTGCGGGGAGGGCGACGACGTCGAACACTACCTTCGCGGCCGCCACCGCCGCTTCGGGGAAGGACAGGGAGCTGGACTCGGGTCCGCCGGCCATGCCGATCGGTGTCACGTTCACGAGGACGTCCGCCGTGGACTCCCCTACTTCGGCTTGCCAGCCGAAGCCATAGAGCCCCGCGAGGGCTTGCCCGGGTTTTTCATTCCGGGCAACCACGGTAACGCGGGAGAACCCCGCGTCCCGGAAGGCAGCGGCGGTGGCCTTTGCCATGCCGCCGGAACCGCGGAGCAGCACGGACGACGCCGGGTCGATCGCGTTGCGCTCGATCAGCTGCGCGATCGCGGTGTAGTCCGTGTTGTAGGCCGTCAGTACGCCGGCGTCGTTCACGATCGTGTTGACCGAATCGATTGCGGCCGCCGAAGCGTCCATCCGGTCGACGAGGGCGATGACGTCTTCCTTGTACGGCATCGAGACGGCACAGCCGCGGATGCCCAGGCCGCGCACGCCCGCGATCGCGTTCGGGAGGTCGGTGGGAGCGAAGGCCTTGTAGATCCAGTTCAGGCCAAGCTCCTGGTAAAGGAAGTTATGGAAACGCGTTCCGTTGTTGCTGGGCCGGGCAGAGAGAGAAATACAGAGCGTCATGTCTTTATTGAGGATCGGCATAACGGGGCTTCCTTCGCGTAGCGGGTTCTCTGCCCAGCCTAGACGGGGAGCTAGCCTTGGCGCGCCTTGAAGCGCGGATTCAGCTTGTTGATGACAAAGGTGCGGCCGCGCCGGCGGACCACTTGCGCCCCGGGGACCTTCTTGAGGGCACGCAACGAATTCCTGACTTTCATGGGGTTCTCCTTCTCGTGTTTTCGCTTGGTTGATGGGGGCTTTGTTCCGCCTGGGCTGGAGCTCGGCTACAGGGTGGATTCGAGTTCAAAAGGGTCCTCGAGCCCGGCGAAGCCGAGCCTCATCTCGGCTTCGCTCAGCGCGCATGCATCCAGCAGGGACCGGATTTCTGCTGCGTCAACGTCGTCTCCCCTTCCGGTCACGGCAAGCACCGTCCCCCGGTCGCCGAAGCGCGGATGCCAGTCGAGGGCGGCGTCGACGTCGTGGAGTCCGTTTCCGTGCTTCAGGTCTTTGCCGCTGGGGACGCGGCCGATGCCGGCGTCCGCCAGCCACTCGCCCGTACTCTCGAGCCAGACGCGCGGCCCGATTCCCTGCACCGCGATCCGGACTTTGGCGGCCGAGGCAATCCACAAGCGGCCCCGCATCCAGTGGCATCCCCCGGCCAAATTGGGCAGCGCCTCCTGGAAGCGCCTCGGATGAAGGGGTCGCTCCACTTTGTGGAGCACGGTCCGGAAATTCCCCGACTCCTCCTTGAGCGGTACCCTCACGGAACCACGACGGACCCTCGCGAGAGCCTCGGCGCCGTCGTAGCAGCCGGGCCGGAAGTCGTCGCCGCCCGCGGAAATGGCTGCGTGCGGCGCGAGCTGCCCAAGAAGTTCCACGCCGAGGGTCCACGCCTCGCTTGAATCCGGGCGCAATCCGGTGAGCTCTGCCCCAAGACCGGCGTGCACCATGACAGTATCCGCGTGGCTCAATTCCCCGATGAGGAATTCTCCGCTGGTGCGCTCATCCTCGGGCATGGCCGTAAACCCGGATTCATACAGCGTGTGTTTGTCCCAGATATGGTCTTCCAGCCCGGAGGGGTCAATCGCCAACACCGCGTTGTCGATGACGGCGGGCCGCTCCAGGCCGCGCTTGAGTTCGGCTACCGCCATCTCCACGGAGACACCCGGTGGCAGGCCCAGGACGATATGGTCGTGTCCCGACGCGGCGAGGCGTTCCGCCGTCGGGACAACATCGAGACGGACCGTGCAGCTAAGGCAGCCGTGTTCCAATGCGGTTTGAGCCTGCTCCACCAGTTGGCCGTTGCGGAAGATCCTTCGCAAGACAATGGACCCGTCCAGGAGGTCGTGCAGGACAACCACCGAATCTCGATGGGTCCGCCCAAGCCTGGCGGCGGCTGCTTCGCGGCATTGGCTGTCCAGTGAGCTGACAACAGAAAGATGCATGCCAATAATCTTAGATGCAAATCATTCTCATTAGCAAACGGCTTCGATTTCCTGTTTTACCTCGCGGTTCCCATCATGCGGTACCGTACCGCCCCTGCATTAGACTTGAGCCAACCGCTGACGGCCCCACGGCGGGCATTGCTCAGGGCGTTTTTGGCAAATACCGAGGGGACCCACGTGCAGATTGATTTCGCTTCATCCAGGCAGTCGACCCTGGGGGTGGAATGGGAGCTAGCGCTCGTCAACGCACGCACCGGCGAATTGGTCTCGGTGGCGAATGAGGTCCTGCGGGGCGTGGCTTCGCGGCATCCGGATTTGAACGAAGACGACGAGCACCCGCACATCAAGCGGGAACTGCTCCTGAATACCGTGGAACTCGTCACCGGCGTGTGCAACACCGTCAAGGAAGCCAAGGAAGACCTGGCCCGCTCGCTGCGGGCCGTCAGGGAAGTCACCGACCCCATGGGCGTGGAGCTCTTCTGCGCCGGAAGCCATCCATTCAGCCCGCCGCAACTCCAGCCGGTCTCGGACAAAGAACGCTATGCCAAACTGATCGACCGGACCCAATGGTGGGGACGGCAAATGGTCATTTATGGAGTCCACGTCCACGTCGGCCTGGACCGGAGGGACAAGGCGCTCCCCATCCTGGATGGCTTAGTCAACTACTTCCCCCATTTCCAGGCATTGTCTGCTTCGAGCCCGTTCTGGGGCGGCGAAGACACGGGCTATGCGTCACAGCGCGCCCTCATGTTCCAGCAGCTTCCCACGGCCGGATTGCCTTTCCAGTTCCCCAGCTGGGCCGAATACGAGTCCTACGTCCAGGACATGTTCACCACTGGAGTGATCGACACCCTGTCTGAAATCCGCTGGGACATCCGGCCCGTGCCGAACTTGGGCACCATCGAGATGCGCATTTGCGACGGCCTGGCAACCCTCGAGGAGGTCGGCGCCGTTGCAGCCCTGACCCAATGCCTGGTGGACGAGTTCTCCACGATCCTGGACAACGGCGGCAGCATTCCCACCATGCCGCCATGGCATATCCAGGAAAACAAGTGGCGCGCCGCCCGCTACGGCATGGAAGCGATCATCATCCTCGACGCCGAAGGCAACGAGCAGCTCGTCACCGAGCACCTCAAGGAAACGCTGCTGCGCCTGGCGCCTGTCGCGGAAAAGCTGGGTTGCTCGGCGGAACTGGCCGACGTCGAAAAGATCATCGCCCGCGGAGCCGGCTACCAGCGCCAGCGCCGCGTCGCGGCCCAGCACGACGGCGATCTTCACGCGGTTGTCCAGGATCTCGTAGAGCAAATGCGGTCCGTTCCGACCTCCTAGCGTTGCCGGCTAACCTCGAGACGGATTCCCGCGCCTACACCGAAACGGTAGTCACCGGCAGGGAGGAATCCGGAGCGAATGCGACGCCGCTGGGAGCGATTCCCGCCATGATGAGCTGCGAGCCCAAGGCCGCCACCATGGCGCCGTTGTCGGTGCACAGTGGCAGCGGCGGCACATGCAGCGTGATCCCGGCGGAGCTGCAGCGTTGCCCTGTCAGCTCACGGAGCCGGGAGTTGGCGGCGACGCCGCCGCCGAGCAGGAGATCCGTGATGCCGTTCTCCTTGCAGGCCAGCACAGCCTTGGACGTGATGACGTCCACCACCGCTTCCTGGAATGCAGCGGCGATGTCGGCGGTGGGAACCTCCTCACCGCGCGCTTCGAATTGTTCAACGCAGCGCGCGACGGCGGTCTTGAGCCCGCTGAAGGACCAATCGTAGCGATGCGGTCCAGGTTCCTCCGCGGTTCCCATGTACTTGGGTTGCGTCAGGCCGCGCGGGAAGCGGATGGCCTTGGCGTTGCCTTGCTTGGCGAGTTTGTCGATGGCCGGTCCGCCTGGGTAGCCAAGGCCCAGGAGCCTGGCCACTTTGTCATAGGCCTCGCCTGCGGCGTCGTCGATGGTGGAGCCGAGCATCTCGACGTCGTCGGTGATGCTGCGGATGCGCAGGATTTCCGTGTGCCCGCCGGAAACCAGCAACGCACCGAGGTTTTCGGGCAGCCGGCCGCCCGAGAGTCCCCCGGTGCCACCGCCGGCGGCCCCGTCAAGGAGCCCGACGCCGACATGCGCCACCAAGTGGTTGATCGCGTAGAGCGGCTTGCCCGTGGCAACAGAGAGGGCCTTGGCCGCGCAGACACCCACCATGAGCGCGCCGGCCAATCCGGGTCCGGACGTTACGGCGATGGCATCGATATCGTCCAGCGCTACCCCTGCCTCGTGCAAAGCTTCCTGCAGCGTGGGAACAAAAGCGTCCAGGTGGGCACGGGAAGCGATCTCCGGAATGACACCGCCAAAACGGACGTGCTCATCCATCGAAGAGGACACGGTGTTGGTCAGCAGCGTGGTTCCGCGGACAATCCCGACGCCGGTTTCGTCGCAGGAAGACTCGATCCCCAGCACGAGCGGCTGGATAGTGTGGGAGCGGTTCATTCCGGTGTTCCTTCAGTCAGTGTGAGCCTCATGATGAGGGCGTCCGTGCCGTCGCGGTAGTACCGCCGTCGGACGTGGATCTGCTCGAAGCCGAACCGCACGTACAGTGCCTGCGCTCGTGGATTGTCGGCACGGACCTCCAGGAGCACTTCCACAGCGCCACGCCGTCGGGCCTCTTCGATCAGTTCCGTGAGGATGGCCGAGCCGATTCCCCTGCCTTCGAATTCAGGAACGACGGCGATCGTCTGGACGTCCGCGATCGGCTCAATGCACATGAGCCCGGCGTAGGCCACAATCTGGCCGCCGGCTTCGGCCACTACGTAGCGGCGGGTATCAATCTGGGCGAGTTCGTCGAAGAACATCTGCATCGGCCACGCGTCCACCGGGAAGAGCCGGCGCTCCAGGACCTCGACCGCCGTGACGTCGTTGGCGGTCATGTCGCGCAAGGTCACGCCCTCGAGCTTGAACTGATATGAGTGGTTCACAGGGCACGCTTCCTAGGGCCCGGCACTTGGGCGTCGGATTCCCGCAAATACAAGGGCGTGGAATCGGGCAGTTCCGCGCCGGCCAACAGGAGTGCCATGGCGAACTGGCCAAGCGACGCGGCGTCGGGCTGGGTGGCGCTGAATTCCTCGTTCGCGTTGACGACGTCCGCGTAGATGCCGCCGCCGGCACCGAAGACCGGGAGATCGGGCAACTCCGAGGCGAAACCGACGTGCGGACCGTCCACGAGTTGCGGGAGCTGGCCATCGTTGAGCGTGTAGCGCGCCCAGTAGACCTCCTTGCGACGGGCGTCCGTGGCCACGAGGAACTCAGCCTGTGCTTCCGTTGATTCGGCCACTTCCAAAGCGATCGCGTCCAGGCTCATGAGTCCGAATAGCGGCTTGTTCCACGCAAATGCCAACGTGCGGGCGGTTGCAATCCCTGAACGAAGCCCGGTGAATGGTCCGGGGCCAACGCCGGTGACGATGAGGTCGATGTCCGCGCCACCTACTCCGGCGTCGGCCAGGAGTTTCTCAATGCCGGGCGCCAGGACCTCGGCATGGCTGCGGGTGTCCTCGGTGGCGAAGGACTCCACCACGCCTTCCATGGCATCGTCCGAGATGAGTGCCGCACTCGCCACGGCCGAAGTATCAATGGCCAAAATCAGCATCAGGCGTTCTCCTCCAGTATTTCCGGCACTGTGCTCCACCGAGGGCCAAAGCCGCGGAAAACGATGGTGCGCGGTTCGTCGTCGTCCTCCGGGTCGAAGTCCAGCACGACGTCCTGGCCGGCCTCCGGGCGGGTTGCAGCCCCTTCCGCGCCGCCCACCGTCCGGTGCATCTCGACGTCCAGGCGACTATCCGAAAGGTGTTCGACGCGCTCGCGCCCCCACTCGACCACTGTCACGGAGTTGTCCATGGTGTTTTCAAGGTCGATGTCGTCGATTTCCGCGGCGGAGGCAAGCCGGTAAGCATCAACGTGGACCAGATCGGGACCACCCGGCCGCGGCCCGTCCGGCAAGTTCGGGTGGATACGTACCAGGACAAACGTGGGCGAGATGACGCCGGCACGGACGCCCAGTCCTTCGCCGAGTCCCTGGGTGAAGGTAGTCTTGCCGGCACCAAGTTCGCCTGTCAGGACCAGCAGGTCACCGGGCTCAAGGACCCCGGCGAGCGCCGAGCCCAAAGCGTGTGTCTGCTCCGCCGTCGCGACCTTGACCGTGCGTTCCCACAAGGCCTCGCTCAACGGGGTCTTGTCAATCGAGGCCCCGCTCACCGGGCATCCGCCCCCGGGGTCTCATTGATATAGATGCGCGGCACGCGTGGGCTGACACGGGTGACAATCTCATAGTTGTTGGTTCCGGCGGCGGCGGCCCAGTCGTCCGCCGTCGGGCCGCCGTCGGCGCCGTCACCGAACATGACGGCTTCGGCACCCAACCAGCCGGCTTCGTCCGTCACCGCATTCCCAAGGTCGATGACCATCTGGTCCATGGCGATCCGGCCCACCACCGGGTAGTTGACGCCGTTGACCCGTACCGGTCCGCCGGTGGCGACGCGCGGCACGCCGTCGGCGTATCCGAGCGGGATCAGGCCCAAGGCGCTCTCGCTGGACGTCCGGTAGTTGAGTCCGTAGGACACCCCTTGGCCTTCGGGCACGCGCTTGCAGTTGGAAACGAGGGTGCGCACTGTCATGGCGGGGCGCAGGCCAAGTTCCGCGGAGTTTTGTCCTTCGAACGGGGACAGCCCGTAAAGCCCGAGCCCCACGCGGACGAGGTCGAAGTGGGCATCCGGGCGTGAAAGCGTGGCGGGAGTGTTGGCCAGGTGCCGGACTTCGGTGTCCACTCCGGCGTCCTCGGCCACGGCAATCGCCTCCCGGAATGCTGCCAACTGCTCATCGGTCTCGGGACGGTGGGGTTCGTCGGCCACGGCCAAGTGCGAGAAGATGCCCACCACGCGCAGGAGCCCCTCGTCCTGGTACTCCATGGCCTGGCCCACCACTTTGTCCCATTGGGCGATGGTGGAGCCGTTGCGGCCCAAGCCGGTATCAACCTTGAGGTGGATGCGTGCCGGCCGTTCCTGTTCGCGTGCCGCCGCGACCACCGCGTCCAGCTCCCAGCCCGAAATCCCGACGTCGACGCCGGCGGCAACTGCCGCCTGGAAGTTGCTTTGGGTGGTGTGCAACCAGGCCAGCATGGGGGCATCGATTCCAGCAGCGCGAAGCGCCAAAGCCTCCGAAATATGGGCAACGCCAAGCCATCGGGCGCCGGCTTCCAGGGCCGCCCGCGCCACCTGCACCGCGCCGTGCCCATAGGCGTCGGCCTTGACCACGGCCATAACGTTTGCGGGCGAGGCGATAGCCACGAATTGGCGTACGTTGTGCCGGATGGCATCCAAGTCAATGACGGCTGATCGTTCGAGGACCGTTGCCGAACCCGATGTCGTCGAGGGCTCGAAACTGGCAGCTGCTTCGTAAGTCACCCTCACGATTCTAGTGCCGCCATGGCCCGCGGGTTGTCCGGCTTGGTGGGGCCCCGCTCAGGCGTCGGAGTTGTGGGCGATCGTGGCCGTTGCACGACGTTGGGCCCCTGGCGGGACATCCGCCACAATGTCCTCGAGGAAAGCGAACCGTTTGAGCCATTGGCTGGACTGCCGCTCCCTCCGGGCGTTGGCTCGCTGCCACCAATCGGCGATGTCTCCCCAACCGGGCGCAGCCAGCGAGCCGCCCACTTCCTGAACCGCGAGCGACGCGCAAAGATTGGCAAAACGGAGCCGGTCCCCCAAAGGCCACCCGGCCAGGCAGCCCACGACAAACGCCGCACCGAAGCAGTCGCCCGCTCCTGTGGGGTCGTACGCCGTCACGGGAAGGGACGGCACCCATTCCTCCTCACCGGTTTCGGAATCCACGGCCATGGCTCCCTGCGCTCCCAAAGTCACCACAGCCACCGGAACGCGGTCGGCAAGTGTGTAGAGCGCAGACCATGGGTTGTCCTTGCCGGTGAAGGCCATTGCTTCGCGTTGGTTCGGCATGAAGGCGTGGAAATTGCTGAGCTGGTCCAGCCGCTTCGACGACCACGCTCCGGTCGGATCCCATCCGGCGTCGCCGAAGAGTTTGACGCCGGCTTTCCTCGCCGCCAGCATCCATGGCTCCGGCTCCTCGCCCAGATCCGCGACGGCGGCGAGCGCCTTGGGCGGATCGCCGATCAGTTCAGAGGCGCTCATGGGCGGGGGATGTCCGTGGGTGACCATGGAACGATCCTGATCCACGCACAAGGAGACCGTGACCGGGGAATGCCAGCCCTCGAACCGCCTGGACAGGGAAAGGTCCACATGCTCTTGGCTTTCCAGGATCCGCCAGTTGAAGTCCCCGTATCCGTCATCCCCGAAGGCCGCCGCGAGGCTGGTCCGCAGCCCAAGCCGGGCGGCCGCGATGGCTTGGTTGGCCACGCCGCCAGGGCAGGTCCCCATGCCTTGGCTCCACACTTCGGTCCCCGGTTCAGGGCTGCGGTCCAGTCCGGTAAAGATAATGTCCTGGAACACAGTCCCTGTCAGCAGGAGATCGCAGGCTGAATCGGCCGCGTCATCACGCGCTTCCCCCCGGATAGCGGCGAGGGGGTCGAATCCAATCCTGGGCGTTGCGTCCATGCACGGCAGACTACGCCGCGGCCACGATTGTGCAAAGCTCTTAGAGCTCCTGGTACATGACATGCAGCCCGACGTAGCCGAGGTTCGGGTGCTGGAAGGCATCGGGGATGGTCGCCAGGATACGGAAGCCCATGGACTGCCAGAGCCCTACCGCGCGCACGTTGCTCTCGACGACAGCGTTGAACTGCATCGCCTTGAACCCGGAGTCCCGGGCGGCAACCAAGGAATAGGCACAGAGCGCCCGGGCGATTCCCTGCCCGCCGTGATCGGCATGGACCATATAGCCGGCGTTGGCCACGTGGCTTCCGCCACCACCCTGGTTGGCGTGCAGTTCACCGGTACCCAGCACGTCGCCGTCGCGCACTGCCACGAAGGTCAGCCCGGGCGCTTCCTTGAACCACTTGCTCCGTGCGGCTTCTTCGGTGGTGTCGCGGTCCCAGGTGAAGGTCTCCCCCGCCCGGATCACGGGCTCCAGGACGGCCCAGATCCCGGGCCAGTCGCTTGCCCGGGCGGCCCGGATCTCGTAGCCGGCGGCCGCCGGCGTTCCTGCTTTGCTGTTTGAGTGGCTCACGTCCGTTACGGTACCAGCCGTCGCTACCGTGCCGGCCCGTTGGGCCGACTGCAATGCCAGGGAGCTCAGGAGTAGTGTTTTCGCTGGGACGCAGAGATTTTCACTTTGCGGGACTTGTTGAATTTGCATTGGATACAGGAGGTAGCGGTGTCGTTGATCCGTCGCGTGGCCTTCCTGTCACTCCACACGTCCCCCATGGAACAACCGGGTTCGGGCGACGCCGGCGGCATGAACGTGTACGTCCGTGCGCTGGCCATGGCGTTGGCAGATCTTGGTGTGGAGGTAGAGATCTTCACCCGTTCGACGTCCGCCAGCCAGCCCGCCGTCGAACATCCCGGTCCCGGCGTCTGCGTCCATAACGTCCTGGCGGGCCCGCCACGGAAACTGCCCAAGGAGGAACTTCCCGAACTCCTCCACGCCATGGTTGCCGAGGTCGAGCGGATCCGGCAACGGCAACCGCACGGCCGTTACGACGCCATCCATTCCCACTACTGGGTGTCCGGTGTGGCGGGCCTCGAACTCTCCGCATTGTGGAACGTGCCGCTGATCCACACGATGCACACGATGGCGAAGGTCAAGAACCTGGTGCTCGAATCCGGCGAGCGGCCCGAACCGCGCCTGCGTGAAGACGGCGAACAGCGGATTGTGGATGGAGCCACGCGCCTCGTGGCCAACACTCCCGCCGAAGCCCAGGAGCTCGTTTCGCACTACAGCGCCGATTTCGACCACATCGACATCGCTCCCCCCGGTGTTGACCTGACCGTGTTCACTCCCGCGTTCCGGGCCCGGTCCCGCGCCGAGCTTGGCGTGCGACCCGGCAGTTTCCACCTGCTCTTCGCCGGACGCATCCAGCGGCTCAAGGGCCCGCAAGTATTCGTCGAGGCTGCGGGCATCCTCCGCAAGAGGCGGCCGGACATCGACCTCGAACTGACCATCCTGGGCGCCTTGAGCGGCGCCAAGGACTTCAACCTGCAATCCTTCATCACCGCCTCGGGGCTCGACGACGTCGTCACGCACCGCGCGCCGGTCAAGGCGCCCAAGCTGGCGGGCTGGTTCCGATCTGCCGACGTCGTGCTGATGCCCTCCTTCAGCGAGTCGTTCGGGCTGGTAGCCCTTGAAGCACAGGCCTGCGGCACTCCGGTGGTGGCCACCAACGTGGGTGGGCTGACCCGCGCCGTTGCCGACGGCCGGACGGGTATTTTGGTTGACGGCCACGATCCCGCTCGCTGGGCCGACGTCATCGAGGCCCTGTACGACGATCCACGCACCCGCGAAGACATGGGCCGTGCCGCAGCCGTGCACGCGGAGGCCTTCGGCTGGCACCGGACGGCAGCCATCACGCTCGAGAGCTACCACGCAGCCATCGGCGCTGTCCTCGTCCGCCCAAGCTAGACCCCCGCTCACAAACAAGCCCCTCCCCGGCGACCCTCGCTCACCAATGAAGGCAATCCCGACGACGCTCGCTCACCAATGAAGGCAATCCCGACGACGCCCGCTCACCAATGAAGGCAATCCCGACGACGCCCGCTCACCAATGAAGGCAATCCCGACGACGCCCGCTCACGTATGCGGACACGACTGATAGATTGTCGCGCACAGTGTTCCGCACGGATTTGAGGACAAGGATGTCTGAAAACAAGATCTTGAGCGACCTTGAAATTGCCCAGAATGCGGCGATGCGTCCCATCGAGGAGATCGCGGAGCATGCCGGGATCAACGTCGACGCGTTGGAACTCTACGGCCGGTTCAAGGCGAAAATCGATCCGGCCAAGCTCCGTCTCCCGGATGCCAAACGAGCGGGCAAGGTAGTCCTCGTCTCCGCCATGTCCCCGACGCCGGCGGGTGAGGGAAAGTCCACAACCACGGTAGGCCTCGCCGATTCTTTGGCGCGGGCCGGTCATCGCGTGATGATCGCGCTACGCGAACCGTCCCTTGGACCGATCCTGGGCATGAAGGGAGGCGCGACCGGGGGCGGCTATTCCCAGGTTCTCCCCATGGACCAGATCAACCTGCATTTCACCGGCGACTTCCACGCGATCACCTCGGCAAATAATGCCCTGATGGCCCTCGTGGACAACCACATCTTCCAGGGCAACGAGCTCAACATTGATCCACGCCGCATGACCTTCAAACGGGTTCTCGATATGAACGACCGCTCGCTTCGCGAGATCATCATCGGCTTGGGCGGGCCCGCACAAGGAGTGCCGCGACAAGACGGATTCGACATAACCGTCGCCTCCGAAATCATGGCCGTCTTCTGCCTCGCGACGGACTTGGATGACCTCCGCCAGCGCCTCGGCCGGATCACTTTCGGATACAGCTATGACCGCCAGCCGGTCACGGTGGCCGATCTCGGCGTCCAGGGTGCCCTGACCATGCTGTTGAAGGACGCCATCAAACCGAATCTCGTGCAGACCATTGCGGGAACGCCGGCCCTGGTGCACGGTGGCCCGTTCGCCAACATCGCGCACGGCTGCAACTCGCTCATCGCCACACGAACGGCCCAACAACTCGCCGACATTGTCGTCACGGAAGCGGGATTCGGCGCCGACCTCGGTGCCGAAAAGTACATGGACATCAAGTCGCGCATCGCGGACGTGGCGCCGTCCGCCGTCGTCGTGGTCGCGACTATCAGGGCTCTCAAGATGCAGGGCGGCGTCCCGAAGGAGCTGCTCAAGGAGCCCAACGTCGAGGCGCTCGCTGCCGGCGTCGAGAACTTGAAACGGCACGTGCACAATGTCGAGAAGTTTGGCGTCACACCGGTTGTTGCAATCAACAAGTTCGCGACGGACACACGCGAAGAGCTCGAATGGCTGCTGGCTTGGTGCGCCCAGGAAGGAGTCCAGGCCGCGGTGGCGGATGTGTGGGGTCGCGGCGGAGGGGGCGACGGCGGTGACGAGCTCGCGGCGAAGGTCGCCGCGGCGGTGGCGGCAGCAACGCCGTCGGGCTTCCGGCACTTGTACCCCCTTGGCCTGTCCGTTGAGGACAAGATCCGCACGATCGTGCAGGAAATCTATGGTGCCGACGGTGTGGAGTTTTCCGTCCCTGCGCTCAGGCGCCTCGCGGACATCCGGAGAAACGGCTGGAGCGGAATGCCCGTTTGCATGGCAAAGACGCAGTATTCATTCACTGACGACGCGTCCCAGTTGGGCGCCCCCAAGGGTTTCACGGTGCACGTCCGCGAGCTGATTCCCAAGACCGGGGCGGGCTTCATTGTCGCGCTGACGGGTGCTGTCATGACGATGCCGGGTTTACCTAAGGAGCCCGCCGCGATGCGAATGGACGTCGACGAGCACGGCAATCCGGTGGGTCTCTTCTGACCCTCGCTCAGCTATGGCCCCCTTTCGGGAAACGCTCGCTCACCTATAGGGCACTTTCGCGGGACGCTCGCTCACCCGTGGCGCCGGAAGGCGGCCGTACCGTCGTCCGAATCCCAGGCCTGTGGATAACTTCTGCGGGCATCCGCCCCTTTACGGCACAATGCGGGTATGCAAAACGAGCTCGCCCTTCCCGCCGAACTGCTTTCAGGACCGTTCACGCTCACCCAGGCCCAAGCCCAAGGTGTCCCGCGCGGCCGTCTGCTTCGCGCCGACGTCGAACGCGTCAGCCGTAGCCTCTACCGTCCGATCGGCTGGGACTTCGAACTTGAGTCCGCCGCACGTGCGTTGTCGGCTGCTACCCCGGGGGCCTGGATCTCGCACGTGACGGCAGCGCGCCTTCGCTCTTCCTGCCTTCCGCCGTGGCTTGCCGATTCTACGGAGCTGCACCTCAGCAAGCCCCGATCGTTGCCTGGAACCCGCCGCAAAGGCGTAATCGGGCACAGGGTGATCGCGGCCGAGAACGAGGTCGAATCGGTTGATGGAATACGGATCAGCACGCGCCCACGCACTTGGCTGGACATGGCCCGGCTGCTGCCTTTGAACGACCTCGTCTGTATGGGCGACGAGCTGATTCGAGTGCCCCGCCAGGCCCTGGAAGGACGGGACACGCCGTTCGCGACCCTTGAAGGACTGCGTGTTCTGGTGGAGCGCCATCCGAATTTGCAAGGCGTCGTCCGTGCCCGGCAGGCGCTCGAACTGATGCGCGTGGGCGCGGACTCGGCGCCGGAGTCCCTGCTTCGTTTGGCCATGCTGGACGCTGGAATCCCCGAACCCGAACTCCAGCTCAGCTTGCGAAGTGACGATCCGTTCTCGCCGTCGGCGGATTTGGGGTTCCGCCGACGGCGGGTCGCCATTCAGTACGACGGCGGCCATCACCTCGCGGAGGCCCAGACCCTCAGTGATCGACGCCGGAACAAAGCCTTCGAGGCAGCCGGATGGACCGTCCTCGTGTTCCGCAAGGACGATTTGGCAGATGGATTCGAGTCTGCCACCAAGAAGATCAAGAAGGCGCTCCGATCAGCGTGGGTCGATCCCGCCGTCGCATCCGGCTTTGCAAGCGCCGTGTAGCGAACGGGCGTTAAACGACGAACGCTCGCTCACCCGAAGGTGAGCGAGCGTCCGTCAAAAACCCGGCATAAGTGAGCGAGCGTCCCGCCAAAACCCGATATAGGTGAGCGAGCGTTTAGCGCTCGACGTCGCCGCGGATGAAGGCCTCGACCTTTTCGCGGGCGATGTCATCGTTGAACTGCTCCGGCGGGGACTTCATGAAGTAGCTGGAAGCGGAGAGCAGCGGGCCGCCGATGCCGCGGTCCAGGCCGATCTTGGCGGCGCGGATGGCGTCAATGATCACGCCGGCGGAGTTCGGGGAGTCCCAGACCTCGAGCTTGTATTCCAGCGACACCGGGGCGTCGCCGAAGTTGCGGCCTTCGAGTCGGACGAACGCCCACTTGCGGTCATCGAGCCAGGCGACGTAGTCGGACGGACCGATGTGGACGTCGTCGGCGTGCAGGACGGCTTCGACGTTGGAAGTCACGGCCTGGGTCTTGGAGATCTTCTTGGATTCCAGGCGGTCGCGCTCCAGCATGTTCTTGAAGTCCATGTTGCCGCCGACGTTGAGCTGGTACGTGCGGTCCAGCGTGACGCCGCGGTCTTCGAAGAGCTTGGCCATGACGCGGTGCGTGATGGTGGCACCGATCTGGCTCTTGATGTCATCGCCGACGATCGGCACACCAGCGGCGGTGAACTTGTCGGCCCATTCCTTGGTGCCCGCGATGAAGACCGGCAAGGCGTTGACGAAGGCAACACCGGCGTCGATGGCGCACTGGGCGTAGAAGTGCGCAGCATCCTCGGAACCCACCGGCAGGTAGCAGACCATGACGTCGGCCTTGGCTTCGCGCAGTGCGGCGACGATGTCCACTGCCTCTTCCGGAGCCTCGACGATGGTCTCGCGGTAGTACTTGCCCAGGCCATCCAGGGTGTGGCCGCGCTGCACGGTCACGCCAGTGGAAGGGACATCGGCGATCTTGATGGTGTTGTTCTCGCTGGCGCCGATGGCGTCCGCGAGGTCGAGGCCGACCTTCTTGCTGTCGACGTCGAAGGCAGCGACGAACTGGACGTCGTTGACGTGGTACTTGCCGAACTCAACATGCATCAGACCCGGAATCGTGGCCTGGGGGTCGGCATCGCGATAGTAGTGGACACCTTGGACCAGCGAAGCGGCGCAGTTACCTACGCCGACAATGGCGACACGAATCGGATGTGAAGACACGGAACTCCTTTGAGAACTAACCTCAGGTGCCTAGCGCGTCAGTACCTGTATGTACGACGGCGTCTTAAAGGCACAGCGCCATTCGGCGCTCTTAGCATTGTAGCCAACCTGAACGGGGCCGGCTTTGTTCCCAGCCGGCCCCGCAAGTGTATTAAGTTTTTCGAATCTACTTCTGCGCCCACAGATTGATGTCGGACTCGACGGCGAACTCGTCAATCGCTGTCAGTTCCTCCGACGTGAAGTCGAGGTTGTTGATCGCAGACACGGTGTCCTCCAGCTGCGCCACACTTGACGCGCCCACCAGGGCAGAGGTCACCGGCGAACCCTTCGGCTGATCGCGCAGGATCCAAGCGATCGCCATTTGGGCGAGGGTCTGGCCGCGTCCTTCCGCGATGGCGTTCAAACCACGCACCCGGCTCAGCTTTTCCTCGGTCAGCGCCGATTCGGACAAGAACCGTTCCTTGGCGGCGCGGGAGTCCGCGGGGATTCCGTTCAGGTACCGGTTGGTGAGCATCCCCTGTGCCAGCGGGGAGAAGGCGATGGATCCCGCGCCAACCTGGTCAAGCGTTTCGTAAAGGTTGGGCGAACCGTTCTCGGTCCAGCGGTTCAGCATGGAATAGCTGGGCTGGTGGATGAGGAGCGGCGTGCCCATTTCCTTGAGAATCCGGGCTGCCTCCAGGGTCTGCTCCGGGGTGTAGGAGGAGATTCCGGCATAGAGCGCCTTGCCGGAGCGGACAGCGTGGTCCAGGGCGCCCATGGTTTCTTCCAGCGGGGTTTCCGGATCGGGACGGTGGCTGTAGAAGATGTCCACGTAGTCCAGTCCCATGCGCTGCAGCGACCGGTCAAGGCTGGAGAGCAGGTACTTGCGGGAGCCCCATTCTCCGTAGGGGCCGGGCCACATGTAGTAACCGGCTTTGGTCGAAATGACGAGTTCGTCGCGGTACGGCTTGAAGTCGTCCTTCAGGTGGCGGCCGAAGTTCGTTTCAGCCGATCCGTCCGGCGGACCGTAGTTGTTGGCAAGGTCGAAGTGGTTGACACCCAGATCGAAGGCCCGGCGCAGGATGGCGCGCTGCTCTTCGAAACGCTTGTCGTCGCCGAAGTTGTGCCACAGTCCCAGCGAGATCGCGGGAAGTTTGAGGCCGCTGCGTCCGACGCGGCGGTAGGGCATGGTTTCATAGCGGTTTTCCGCAGCCGAATAAGTCATACCTACCATCCTGCCACCGCCTTCGAGGCTCGAAGCGCGATGTCCGTCATGTGGGCACGCTCACTTAAGGGCACAGTCACTCAAGGCGCACGACGGCGGCGCTCTCCCCCGGGAGGGTCAGCTCTCCGTTCCCGACGGCGGCCGCGGAGTCCGTGGCGAGCAAGACTTCACCGCCCATCGCCTTCGTCAGGGTCCGGTTCCCGAAGTTGCAAGCAACCCTCACGGCTCCCCTGCTGAGAACGAGCCATTTGTCCTCTTCGCTGAAGTCGACGTGGGTGTCGGTGAATCCACCGCCCGCAAGCTCCGGCGTCGAGCGCCTGAGGTTCGCAAGCGCCCGGTAGAGTTCCAGCAATCGGGCGTGATCGCCGTCGTGCGCTTCCTCCCACTTGAGCTTGGAGCGTTCGAAGGTCTCGGGGTCTTGGGGGTTCGGCACCAACGCGGGGTCCCAGCCCATCCGTTCGAATTCCTTGAGCCGGCCCTTTGCCGTGGCCTCTGCGAGCCATTCCTCGGGATGCGACGTGAAAAACTGCCAGGGCGTGGTCGCGCCGAATTCTTCGCCCATGAAGAGCATCGGGGTGAATGGCGACGTCATGGTCAGCACGGCGGCCAACGCGAGCCTCCCGTACGACAGGCTGGAACTCAGGCGGTCACCGGCGGCGCGGTTGCCGATTTGATCGTGGTTCTGGTTGCAGACCACCAACGCGGCAGGATGAACCAGCCCCGGGCGGATGGGGCGGCCATGGTGCCTGCCGCGGAAACTTGAGTAGCTCCCGTCGTGGAAGAAACCGTGTTCAAGCACCTTTGCCAGTGCGCCCAAGGAATCGAAATCCGCGTAGTAGCCGGCAGTCTCGCCTGTGAGGTTGACGTGCACGGCGTGGTGGAAGTCGTCGCTCCACTGACCTTCCAGGCCGTAGCCATTGGTGTCCCGGCGGTAGATGAGGCGAGGGTTGTTCAGGTCCGATTCCGCGATCAAGGTCTTGGGGACGCCAGTTTCGGCTTCGATCCCGTCCGCGAGGCTGGCGAGGTCTTCCAGGATATGGACGGCCCGCTCATCGCGGAGGGCGTGTACGGCGTCGAGGCGTAGCCCGTCCACGTGGAAGTCCGTCAACCACATAGCGGCATTGTCCAGGATGTATTGACGGACTTCGTCGGAACCGGGGCCGTCCAGATTCACTGAGTCGCCCCATGTGTTGCCTTCGCCGGACTTCAGGTAGGGGCCGAACTTCGGCAGGTAGTTCCCGCTGGGTCCCAGATGGTTGTAGACCACATCCTGGATCACACCGAGTCCGGCAGCATGCGCGGCATCCACGAATCGCTGATAGGCCTCCGGTCCGCCGTAAGCCTCGTGGACGGCGAACCACAGCACGCCGTCGTAGCCCCAGTTGTGGGCGCCGTTGAACGCATTGACAGGCAGGAGCTCCACAAAGTCGATTCCAAGTTCAACGAGGTAATCCAGCTTTCCCACGGCCGCGTCCAGGGTGCCTTCCGGCGTGAAGGTTCCGAGGTGGAGCTCATAGATGACCGCGCCGCCGAGCCCGCGCCCCGCCCAATCCGTATCGTTCCAGGCATACGACGAGGCGTCGAAGGTGCGGGAAAGAGCGTGCACCCCGTCCGGCTGGCGCTGCGATCTGGGGTCGGGAAAGGGACCCTCGCCGTTCACCAAATAGCCGTAGTCGGTCCCGGGCTCTCTTGGTACGTCCGCCGTCCACCAGCCCGCGGCGCCGTCGTCGTGCAACCGCATATCGTGGCGCTGCTCCTTCGCGAGCAGAGTGACAGATTCCGCAAACGGGGCCCATACATCGAACCGTTTCCCGGCGCTGGACTTCTCGGCCATCGCTCCCCCTCAATCGTCTTGTCCGGGCTTCGTTTGCCCGCCGTTGTTGGTGCTCCGACTAGCCAATGGGTACGAGCAAGGCCACCGGGTATCTCTGCAGAAGCCTTGCGACGTGAACCTCGCCCGGAGGGTAGCTGTTGCCTGTCAGTTCATCCCGGACCGCGCTCCCAAGACGAATGAAGGTGTCCTGCCACCCTCCGTTCCGCTCAAGCTTCCGCGGGAGCCTCGTGGCCAAAGTGATGGCACCGCCCCCGGTGGCAAGGGCGCCACGGTCGAACGCGATCAGATGTTCGGCCGCATGACCCTGGGCATCGACAGCGCTGTAACCGCCGAAAAGCTCCGGCCGGTCCCGGCGCAAGCGCAGTGCCCTGGATGTCACCAACAACTTGGCCAGCTCGTCCCGCGCTTCAGTCTGGACACCGGCGTCGAGGGCTGCGAGGGCGGCCTTCCGCCGTTCGAAGTCGACCGCGCGCCGGTTGTCCGGGTCGGTGAGTGAACGATCCCAGAACTCGGTCCCTTGGTAGACGTCCGGTACGCCCGGCATGGTCAGCTGGACCATCTTCGCCGACAGTGAGTTGGACGTCCCGTACGGGTCCACCAGGGCAACGAACTCTTCCAGGGCTGCCGTCAGCTCGGGCATATCGAAGGCGGCGTCGACGGCGGAGGCGAGCGTCGCTTCGAACGCTTCGTTCGGCTCGGTCCAGCTGGTGGAGTTGCCGGCTTCGCGGGCAGCCTTGAGGACGTAACCCTGGAGGCGTTCACGGCTGGCCGGCCACGCACCTGCGATGGCTTGCCATACGAGGGCTGCGAGTGGTCCGTCGGGAATCTGGGCCAGTTCCTGCATGCGGTCCACGAACGCTTCCCATTCGGGGACTGCCTCGGAGATCGCGGAGATCCTGGCGCGGGTGTCTTCGCTGCGCTTGGTGTCGTGCGTGGTGAGGGTGGTCATGGACAGCGGCAGCAGCGCCTGGCGACGTACCATCCGTTCGTGGAATCCGGGCGCGGACAAGGCGAATTCCGTCGGATCCGCTCCCACCTCAGTCAGCGTGCCAAGGCGTGTGTAGCGGAAAAACGCGGTGTCTTCCACGCCCTTGGCCATGACCATGCCGGAGGTCTGCTGGAAGCGGCGGCCCAGTTCATGGCTGGCCTCGAGCAGCAGCGGAAGCAGTGCCTTGATGACGGGTTCCAACTCCGGCCTGGTGCGGGCAGCCCGTTCGACGGCCTCCACCAAGGTGTCTTTGCCATACGGGAGGTAGCTCCGGTAGACGTGAAACGAAGCGATGATTTCAGCCAGCGCGTCAACCACCTCCGGGCTGGCTACCCCTGAATTGGGCAGCTCCGGAGAGTCCGGGACGAGCCGTGCGAGCCGCAGGATTTCCGAATGCAGGATGCCGTCCGTGATGCGCCGCTTGGTCCCGAGGATCATGGCTTGGTAATCGGCGGGCGAGCCGGTGCCCCGGAGCCTGGCATCCAAGGCGTCAAGGTGCGCTTCGGCGTCGGGATCCACGAAAAGGCGGTCGACGTCAGCGAGGGCGTCGTACCCGGTGGTCCCCTCACAGTCGAAGTTCTCCGGAAGTTCCTCCCCTGGCTCCAGGATCTTCTCGACGATCAGATAGGAGCCGGCCGTGGTTTCCTTCAGGCGCTCCAAGTACCCGGCCGGGTCCGCGAGCCCGTCCGGATGATCGATCCTCAGCCCGTCAACAAGCCCGCCCTGGAACCATCGGGCGATCTCCGCGTGGGCTTCATCGAAGACCCAAGGGATTTCGACGCGGATCCCGGCGAGAGTGTTTACCGCGAAGAAGCGGCGGTAATTCAGTTCGTCGTCGGCCTTTCGCCAGCCGACCAGCTCGTAGTGCTGGCGCGCATGGACGTCGCTGGCGTTGTCACCTTCGGCGTAGCTTCCTTCGGCCAGCGGGAAGCGGTGATCGAAGTAGCGCAATTCGCCGTCGACCACTTCCAGCTTGTCGACGTCGTGATCGCTCCCTAGGACCGGAAGACGGAGCTTTCCGCCGCCGAAGTCCCAGTCGACGTCGAACGCTTCCGCGTAGCGGGAGTCCCTGCCCTCTTTGAGCAGGGACCACCACCAGGCATTTTGCGGGGGCGACGCAACTCCCATGTGATTGGGGACAATGTCTACCAACACCCCGAGGCCGGCTTCCCGAGCCGCCTTGGAGAGCGCCGCGAGCCCTTCGACGCCGCCGCGCGAAGCATCAACGGTGGAGGGGTCGGTGACGTCGTAACCGTGATCCGAGCCCTCCTCCGCCGTCAGGATGGGCGACAGGTAAACCCAATCCACCCCGAGCTCGCGCAGATAACCCGTGAGGGCAGCAGCGTCCTGGAGCGTGAACGACGGCCTGATCTGGAGCCTGTACGTGGAGACGGGTGTCCTCATGATCCCCCGTTCTTGTGGGCGCGTGGCTTCCTGGGCTTCTTCGGTGCAGCGCCGGGCTTGTTTTCGGGGTCAGCCTTCGGCTCCGAAGCATGGTGCTTTTTCGGTTCAGGGGTTGCTTCCGGTACAACCTGGAGCTTCCGGGTGGACGGCGACGGTGTAGCCGGCGAAGTCAAGGAAGCCGTTTCGGTGGTGGCCGTCTGCGACAGCGCGGCGAGGGACGCGGCCACGGAATGGTCCGGGTCCGTGTCCGGGACGCTGTGTGCCCTCAGCACCACGAGTGATTTGGCCCCAACACCCAGGACTGCTTCTGCCTGCACGGGTTCGGTGTCGGCTCCGCCGCCGGCGGTGTCGATGATGATGTCCCACGCGGGTGCGTATTCGTCCGAGGGCACCTTGAAACCGACTTCGTCGTCGTGGGCGTTGAAGTACAGCAGGAAGTTGACGTCCGTGATGCGCCGGCCTTGGTTGTCCCGGCCGCGGATCCCGTCACCGTTGAGGAACACGCCCACGGAGCGGCCGAAGCCGCTGTCCCAGTCCGACGGCGTCATGGTGGTTCCGTCGACGTCAAGCCATACGATGTCCGGAAGCCGTTCGCCTTCTCCTCGCAGTACCGGGCGTCCGTCGAAGAAGCGGCTGCGCCTGAAGGTGGGGTGCTTGGCGCGCAAGGCACTGACCGCTGCCGTGAACTCCACTAGCGGCTGGTCCACGCTGTCCCAGTTGATCCACGTCAGTTCGGAATCCTGGCAGTAGCCGTTGTTGTTGCCCCGCTGCGTCCGGCCAAGCTCGTCACCGTGCAGCAGCATCGGGACACCCTGGGACAAGAGCATGGAGGCGATGAAGTTCCGCTGCTGGCGGGCACGAAGGCCAAGGACCTTCGGGTCCTCCGTGGGTCCTTCGACGCCGCAGTTCCAGGAACGGTTGTGGGATTCTCCGTCGTTGTTCCCTTCGCCGTTCGCCTCGTTGTGCTTCTCGTTGTAGGACACCAAGTCAGCCAGAGTGAATCCGTCGTGGGCCGTGACGAAGTTGATGGACGCCACCGGGCGCCGGCCGGAGTGCTCGTAAAGGTCCGCCGATCCGGTCAACCGCGAGGCGAACTCGCCCAAAGTGGAGGGCTCGCCGCGCCAGAAGTCGCGGACCGTGTCCCGGTACTTGCCGTTCCATTCCGTCCACTGCGGCGGGAAATTGCCCACCTGGTAACCGCCGGGACCGACGTCCCACGGCTCGGCGATCAGCTTGACCTGCGAAACCACGGGATCCTGCTGGATGAGTTCGAAGAAGGTGGACAGCTTGTCCACATCGTAGAACTCGCGGGCCAGCGTGGATGCGAGGTCGAAGCGGAAACCGTCCACGTGCATTTCGGTGACCCAATAGCGCAGCGAATCCATGAGCAGCTGCAGCGAATGCGGACTGCGCACGTTCAGCGAATTGCCGGTGCCCGTGTAGTCCATGTAGTGCTTCTCGTCGCCCTCCATCAGACGGTAGTACGCGGAGTTGTCGATGCCCTTGAAAGACAGCGTCGGGCCGAGGTGGTTGCCTTCGGCTGTGTGGTTGTACACGACGTCGAGAATGACCTCGATGCCGGCCCGGTGGAGGGAACGGACCATGGCCTTGAAGTCCTGGACCTGCTGGCCGGTATCGCCCTTGGAACTGTAGCTGTTGTGCGGGGCAAAGAACCCGATCGTGTTGTAACCCCAGTAGTTGTTCAGTCCTTTGTCCTGCAGGATGCCATCGTTCGTGAACTGGTGCACCGGCATGAGCTCGATCGCCGTCACCCCGAGCTTTTGCAAGTGGGAAATCACCGCCGGATGGGCCACGCCGGCGTACGTGCCGCGCTGCTCCTCAGGAACCTCGGGGTGGAGCTGGGTCAGGCCCTTGACGTGCGCCTCGTAAATCACGGACCGGTGGTACGGGATTCGCGGGAGGTGGTCCCCGTCCCAGTCGAAGAACGGGTTGATGACTACGCCCATCATCATGTGGGGCGCGGAATCCTTGTCATTGCGGGAGTCCGGATCCCCCATGTTGTACGAGAAAAGCGCCGGGTCCCAGTCGATCTGCCGGTGGATGGCCTTGGCGTACGGGTCCAGGAGGAGCTTGTTGGGATTGAAGCGCTGGCCGCTAGCAGGGTCGTACGGACCGTGCACGCGGTAGCCATACTTCTGTCCGGGCTGGACGTGCGGAAGGTAGCAATGCCATACATAGCCGTCCACCTCGCTGACGGTGTAGGAAATCTCTTCCCCATCGTCGTCGAAGAGACACAACTCCACCTTTTCCGCCTTCTCGCTGAACAGCGCGAAGTTGGTTCCCGTGCCATCGAAGGTGGCCCCCAACGGGTATGCGGATCCTGGCCAAACGTCCATGTGTTCTCCTTCATGTGCCGGATAACTTTCTGCCAGCCTAGCGAGACTATGCGACTTTCACGGAACATCCGGGATCATCCGGCGCGATGTTCCCCGAGAAATCGGAAGACGTCGGGGACCGCCCGGGCGATGCCGGAAGCGGTCAACGGGCCGCCCCTGGAGGCCGCGCTACCAGCCATTCCGTGGATGCTCGCGCCGACGGCGGCTACCGCAGCCCAGCGCTCGTCAGGGGCGATTCCCAGTGCGGCGAAGGGTCCGTCGTCGTCGAGCCCGGATTCCGCGTACGCTGCAGCCAACGCGCCGACGATCCCGCCAAGGACGTCCCCGCTGCCTGCCGTTGACATCCACGGATTTCCGTCCGACTGGCTGAAGACCCTCCCGGAAGGCGAAGCAACCACTGTTGTGGCACCTTTGAGCAGCACGACGGCGCCCGTGTGTTCGGCCGCTAGCCGGGCGAAGTGCACGGTCCGCGATTCCACGTCTTCACGCGTGACACGCACTTCACCTCGGCCAAGAAGGGCCGCGAGCTCACCGGCGTGCGGGGTGAGAATCCAGTTCGGTGGGCAGCGTTCCGGCAGGAGCTCGAGGGCTCCGGCGTCGACGACGGCGGGTTGGCCGGCACCGGACGCCGACGCCAGTACGTCACGGGCCCGCTGGAGTTGTTCGACACCGTCCAGGCCAGGACCGAGCAGCCACGCCTGGACCCGCCCGGGCTCGGCGGGCTCCCAGATGGCTTCGGGGGTCCGCGCCAGGACCTGTCGCGCGACCACTTCCGGGCCGAGGTACCGCACCATGCCCGTCCCGGCCGCCGACGCGGCCTGGACACAGAGCGCCGCAGCCCCGGTGTAGCGCCCGGAACCTGCCACGACGCCCAGGACTCCCCTGGTGTACTTCTGGGCCCGGCGCCCCGGGTCCGGAAGCACGGCGGCCAGGTCAGGGGCGGAGAAACGGCTCAGGGCAGGTGCCGGAAGATTTTCCTCGATGCCTATGGGTACCAGGATCACGCGGCCGGCACAGCCCTCACCGGGATCGGCCATCAGCCCGGCTTTGATTCCCCCTAATGCCACTGTCAGCCGCGCCGTCAATACAGGCCAGTGGACCTCGCCTGTGTCGGCGTCCACGCCGCTGGGAGTATCGCAGGCCACCACCAGGCCGGGCCTGAGTTCTTCCAAGGCGGCAACCAATTCCGCGGCCGAACCGCGGAGGCCGCCGCGGGCACCAGTGCCCAGGATCGCGTCGATGACTACGTCGTCGCCGGCAATCAGCACGGCTAGTTCTTCGGCGTTGTCCTCATCCAAAACGTGAACGCGTCCACCGGCGGCGCGGAAGGCCGCGAGGGCGTCCGGATGGGCCGAACCGGCGGTGAGTACCGCCGTCGTGCGCATGCCGCGCCTCGCGAGCGTTGCCGCGGCGAAGAGGCCGTCCCCGCCGTTGTTCCCTTTGCCGGCCAGCACCGTGACGCTCGAGCCGTACAGGCGACGGCCTTCCGAACGTAGTTCCCGGACGACGGCGTTTGCCAGACCGTAGGCTGCGCGCTGCATGAGAACAGCGCCTTCGCCGGCATCAAGAAGCGGTTGTTCCGCTGCCCTGATCTGTGTTCCGGTGAAGGCGCTGATCATGGTTGCTTGCGCTGCTACGCTTCGGCGATGACCATGGCAGTGGCGATTCCGCCATCGTGGCTCATGGACACGTGCCAGCGCTTCACGCCTATGGAATCGGCGACTGCCAGGACGGTGCCCTTCACCTTGATGGTGGGACCGTTCTGGTCCAGGCCGATCCAGCAGTCCTGCCAGTTCATGCCCGCGGGAGCTCCCAAGACCTTGGCCACGGCTTCCTTGGCCGCGAAGCGCGCGGCCAAGGACCGCGTGTTGAGCTCGCGTTCCGCGGGAACAAACAAACGGTCACGGAGGCCCGGGGTCCGCTCGAGTTGGCGCCCGAAGCGCTCTATGTCTACGACGTCTACGCCTATGCCAACAATCATGCCGTTATTCTACGGTCACGCTCTTGGCGAGGTTGCGCGGCTGGTCCACGTCGTACCCCTTGGCCTTGGCGAGCTCTGCGGCAAAAATCTGCAGCGGAACAGTGGTGAGAAGCGGCATCAGCAGGGTAGGCGTCTGGGGGACGTAGAAAACGTGCTCGGCGTAAGCCCGCACGGCTTCGTCGCCTTCCTCGGCGATCACCAGCGTGCGCGCACCGCGGGCGCGGATTTCCTGGATGTTGCTAACAACCTTCGCGTGGAGGGAATCGCGGCCCCGCGGCGAGGGAACCACCACAAAGACGGGCTGCCCTTCGTCGATCAGGGCGATCGGACCGTGCTTGAGCTCACCGGCAGCGAACCCTTCAGCGTGGATATACGCGATTTCCTTGAGCTTCAGCGCGCCCTCGAGTGCTACCGGGAAGCCCACATGGCGGCCCAGGAAGAGGACCGACTTCTCGTCCTTCATGCTGCGGGCGAGCTCGCGGAGGGGACCCGCGTTGTCGAGGATCTTCTGGATGTGGGCGGGAATCTTGCCAAGGTCCGCCAGGACGTCCTTGATCTGGCCGGAGAAGATGTTTCCGCGCAACTGGGCGAGGTAGAGGCCCAGGAGGTAGGCGGCGGTGATCTGGGCCAGGAACGCCTTGGTGGAAGCGACGGCGATCTCCGGACCGGCGTGGGTGTAGAGAACGGCGTCTGATTCACGCGGGATGGTGGATCCGTTGGTGTTGCAGATGGAGATCGTCTTGGCGCCCTGTTCGCGGGCGTAACGGACCGCCATCAGGGTGTCCATGGTCTCGCCGGACTGGCTGATGGACACCACCAGCGTGTTGGCGTCAACGATCGGGTCGCGGTAGCGGAATTCGTGCGCAAGCTCCACCTCGGTGGGGATGCGGCACCAGTTCTCGATGGCGTACTTGGCGACCATCCCGGCGTATGCGGCCGTGCCACAGGCCAGGACGATGATCTTGTTGACCTGCTTGAGCAACTCGGGGTCGATCCGGAGCTCGCTCAAAGTCAGCTGGCCGTTGATGTCCGAGCGGCCGAGGAGGGTTTGGGTGACCGCGTCGGGCTGGTCGTGGATTTCCTTCTCCATGAAGGAGCTGAAGCCGCCCTTTTCCGCAGAAGCCGGGTCCCAGTCAACGTGGTATTCCTTGCCCTGGGCGGGGGCGCCGAAGAAGTCCGTGATCTCCACGGTGTCGGCGGTGATCGTGACGATCTGGTCCTGGCCAAGCTCGACGGCGCGGCGCGTGTGGTCGATGAAACCGGAAACGTCGGAGCCAAGGAAGTTCTCGCCTTCCCCCAGTCCTACGACAAGGGGGGAATTGCGACGCGCGGCGACGACGACGTCGGGCCGTTCCGCGTGCACGGCGAGGAGCGTGAACGCGCCTTCGAGCCGCTGGCACGCGAGCTGCATCGCCTTGGTGAGCCTGCCGTTGGAGGAGTCGCCATTGAGTTGGTTGCGGAAAATATCGCCCAGCAGTGCTGCCGCCACCTCGGTGTCCGTCTCCGATTCGAAAGTGACACCCTTGGCGATGAGCTCCTGCTTGAGCTCGGCGAAGTTTTCGATAATTCCGTTGTGGATCATCGCCAGGCGCCCGCCATCGGCCAGATGCGGGTGGGCGTTCTGGTCGGTGGGTCCGCCGTGGGTGGCCCAACGGGTGTGGCCGATGCCGGTCAGCGAGTCCGGGAGCGGATTTCCCTCGAGCTCGTTCAGTAGATTGCTCAGTTTCCCGGACTTCTTCCGGGCTGTGATGGTTCCATCAGCCACCACTGCTACTCCGGCTGAATCATAGCCCCGGTATTCAAGCCTCCGGAGTCCTTCAAGTACGACGTCGAGGGCCGAGTGCCCGGCATCTGCCCGGCGGGATGAATTGCCAACGTAACCTACGATTCCACACATGCCTACAAGAGTAGCGGTTGCCCCGCGAAATGGACGTAGGATATCCGCGCCCGCAATCAGCCCAGTCCGCGGAATATGCAGGTTCATGCACCTTTTCCGGGAGAGCATGCTCACACAAAATCTGCCCGCCGTTCATGCTGTATTTCCGGATCAGCCAACGGAGGGGCAGAATCTCTATGGTGACTTTGCAACGCAACGAAGCGAACGGCGACAGCTCCTCTCCGTTCGTGGAACTGGACAGGCAGACGTGGTCCCGGCTCGGTGCGCAGATGGAGCAGCCGCTTAACGAAGAGGACATCATCCGGCTTCGCGGCCTTGGCGATCCCCTGGACATGAAGGAAATCCGCGAGGTCTACCTCCCGCTCTCCCGCTTGTTGCACCTCTATGTCCAGGCGTCACAACAGCTTCATGCAGCCACAACCACCTTTCTTGGAGAGCAGACCCAGCGCACGCCCTTCGTGATCGGCGTCGCGGGTTCGGTGGCAGTCGGCAAGTCCACTATCGCCCGCGTGCTGCGCGAGATGCTCCGCCGCTGGCCCGGCACCCCGAACGTCGAACTCATCACCACCGACGGGTTCCTGTATCCCCTCGCCGAGTTGAAGCGCCGGCACTTGCTTGAACGCAAGGGCTTTCCGGAGTCCTACGACCGCCGGGCTTTGCTTCGATTCGTGAGTGCGATCAAGGGGGGCGCCGAAGAAGTCCGGGCTCCTTGGTATTCGCACGTCACCTACGACATCGTCCCGGACAAGGAAGTAGTGGTCCGGCGGCCCGACGTCCTGATCGTCGAGGGCCTCAACGTGTTGGCCCCTGCGCGTCCCCGGCAGGACGGCCGGCAAGGCTTGGCCCTGAGCGACTTCTTTGATTTCTCCATTTACGTTGACGCCAAGACCTCCTACATCGAAGACTGGTACGTGGACCGTTTCCGCAAGCTTCGAAGCACCGCGTTCGCCCAGCCGGAATCCTACTTCCACCGTTACGCGACGCTCTCCGATGCCGAGGCCGAAGCCACTGCACGCGGCATTTGGAAGCGGATCAACGAGCCCAACCTTGAGGAAAACGTGCTCCCCACCCGCGGCCGGGCGCAACTTGTCCTCACCAAGGATGCCGACCATTCCATCCGCCGCATGCTACTCCGAAAGGTCTAGCACGGATGTGCTACAACTGCGGCCCCAGCCGAAGGTCCTTCGCGACGCTTCTTGCCGCAGGGGCGGGAATGGCGGCCTTGGCGGCCTGCAGCCCGGATACCCGGGTCGCCTCGCCCACGTCGGCACCGTCCCCCTCGGGTCTCCAAACCGCGACGCCGACCGTTGCGACCACGACGGCGGTTCCCACCGCAGCGGCGAGCGAGCCGCCGTCGAGCGCACCGCCGTCGAAGGCTCCGCCGTCGGGGGTCCTGTCCCAGCAGTTTTCCTTGAGCGACCCGGCGAGCCAGTGGGTCATCGTCAACAAGCACCGGCCGCTGACCCCCTTGCAGTTCGTCCCTCCCGACCTGATACAGCCCCGCGTGCAACTCGCAGTCAGCGGAGAGGCGTCCCTCCTCAACAGCACCACCGCCGCAGCGGCCGAAAAGCTCTTCGCAGCAGCCGCCTCGGAAGGCGCCACCATGACCTTGGCGTCCGGTTACCGCTCCTTCCAGACCCAAACCGCCACATACAACGGCTACGTGAGCACGCGCGGCCAGGCCTCGGCGGACACGGCTTCCGCCCGTCCCGGCTTCTCGGAACACCAGACCGGTTGGGCCTTCGACATCGGCGACGGCGGCGGGGCGTGCAGCTTCGAACCCTGCTTCGCTGATCAGCCGGCGGCCGTCTGGGCCAAAGCGAATGCGTACAAGCACGGATTTGTTGTCAGGTACCCGTGGATGCTCAATGAGATCACGGGCTACTACTACGAGCCCTGGCATTTGCGATTCGTCGGGGTTGAGGCTGCGACGGATATGGCCAAGCGAGGCATCGGCACTCTCGAGGAGTACTTTGGACTCGAAGCGGCGCCGGGCTACCCCTAACGGTTGATTAACCAGGAAAGTTTCCGACACTCCCGGAAATTGAACGGCTGCTCACTTTGAATTTACAAGCATGCACTAGCTTGGTGCCATGTTGAGTGGATTTAAGAATTTCATTCTGAAGGGCAACGTCGTAGACCTTGCCGTAGCCGTCGTCATGGGTGCCGCCTTCGGTGCAGTTGTTGATGCACTCGTCAAGAACGTCCTCATGCCGCTGATCGCTGCCTTGGTTGGATCCCCCAACTTTGACAGTTTCGCGAAGGTGACCATCAACGGAAATGACCTTCAGTTCGGCGTTTTGCTGACCGCGATCGTCAACTTCGTCCTGGTAGCAGCCGCAATCTATTTCGTCGTGGTGGCTCCGATGAACCACCTCATCGAGCGCCGCAACGCCAAGTTGGGCATCACGGAAGACGAGCCGGCGGCGGACCCCGCGGTCACGCTCCTCACGGAGATCCGCGACAGCCTGGCTCAAAGGTAAGCACCGCCAAAGGTAAGCACTTGAACTAACTGTGGCCCGCCTCCTCATGGAGACGGGCCACAGTTGCTTGCTGGCTTCGGGGCTAAACTGCCAGTTCGCGTGGAATGGCGAGGCGGTCTTCGACGACGCCGGCGAGTTCGGTGCATATGCGGGTGGCCGTTTCCATGTCCGCGGCTTCCACCATCACGCGCACCAGTGCTTCGGTGCCTGACGGCCGGAGGAGCACGCGGCCGGTGTCACCAAGTTCGAGCTCAGCGGCGGCGACTGCGGCAGCGACGCCTTCGTCCGTGGCGGCGCGTGATTTGTCCACGCCCTTCACGTTGATCATGAGCTGCGGCAGCTTGGTCATGGCGCGGGCAAGGTCTTGGAGGGTCCGTCCGGTGCCGGCCACTTGGGCGGCGATCTGAAGTCCGGTCAGGACGCCGTCGCCGGTGGTGGCGTAATCGGAGAAGATCACGTGGCCCGACTGCTCTCCGCCAAGGCTGAAGCCGCCGTCGCGCATTGCCTCCAGGACGTACCGGTCCCCCACCGCGGTCTCGCGGATGGTGATTCCAGCTTCACGCAAGGCGATCTTGAGTCCGAGGTTGCTCATCACGGTGGCTACCAGGACGTCGTCCTTCAGTTTTCCGGACTTCTTCAGCGCGAGGGCCAGGATCGCCATGATCTGGTCACCGTCAACCTCGTTGCCTTCATGGTCCACGGCCAGGCAGCGGTCGGCGTCGCCGTCGTGGGCAATGCCGAAGTCCGCGCCGTGCTTGACGACTGCTTCCTTGAGCTGGCCCAGGTGGGTGGAACCGACGCCGTCGTTGATGTTCAGGCCGTCGGGTTCAGCGCCGATCACTACAACTTCGGCGCCGGCACTGGAGAAGACCTGCGGGGAACAGCCGCTGGCTGCACCGTGGGCGCAGTCCAGGACAACCTTGAGGCCCTCAAGACGGTGCGGCAGGGTGCCGAGCAGGTGGACGATGTAGCGGTCCTCGGCGTCCGAGAAGCGCTGGATCCGGCCGACGTCGCCGCCCACGGGGCGTGAGGGTTCCTTGCCGAGCTGGGCCTCGATCGCGTCCTCAACCTCGTCCGGGAGCTTCTGGCCGCCGCGGGCAAAGAACTTGATGCCGTTGTCCGGCGCGGGGTTGTGCGAGGCCGAGATCATGACGCCGAAATCGGCATCGAGATCGGCGATGAGGTAGGCCGCTGCGGGCGTGGGCAGCACACCGGCGTCGTACACGTCGATGCCGGAACTCGAAAGTCCGGCTTCCACCGCTGCGGCGATAAACTCCCCGCTGGCGCGCGGATCCCGGGCGACCACGGCGCGGGGCCGCGTTCCGTTGGCCGCACGCTCGTGGCCAAGGACCACTGCTGCAGCTTGGGCCAACTGAAGAGCAAGCTCCGCGGTGAGCAATCCATTGGCGAGACCACGCACGCCATCTGTTCCAAATAATCTAGCCATCGCGTCCCAGTCTAGACGACGGTTGCAGGGGCCGAGCGAAGGAGTGCCGGAAGGGCCGTGCATACTCCTTCAACCGCGCGATCGATAGAGTGGAACTACTTGACTTGCGCTTTTTGCTCCACTCTAGTAATGCCCCTTAACAAGTATCTACGATTACCGCATGACACCTAGCTCTGGGGGCTTGGCGCTCGAAATAATTGTCCCCGTATTCAACGAGTCCGCCATACTCGAACGAAGCATTTACCGGCTTGCCGACTATCTTTCCCGGGAATTGTTGTACAGCTGGAAAATCACGATTGCCGATAACGCGAGCACGGACGCGACCGGTTTAATTGCGCGGAAGCTCGCTGATGAGGTTCCCAATGTCAGTTATCGGCGCCTTGAGACAAAGGGGCGGGGTTTCGCGCTCCGCGACGCCTGGACCTCGTCTGAAGCGAAAGTTCTGGCATATGTCGATGTGGACCTCTCGACCGATTTGGCGGCGTTGCCGCCGCTTATCGCTCCCCTGCTTTCCGGACACTCGGATGTCAGCATCGGCACCCGCCTCGGCCGGACTTCGAGAGTAGTCCGAGGTCCCAAACGGGAATTCATCTCCCGGAGCTACAACCTGATTCTTAAACGGACCATGCAGGTCCAGTTTTCCGACGCCCAGTGCGGCTTTAAGGCCGTCAGGGCAGAAGTCGCGCATCGGCTGCTTCCTTATGTGAAGGACAACTGCTGGTTCTTCGACACCGAACTGCTGATCTTGGCAGAGCGGGCAGGGCTTCGAATCCACGAGATTCCCGTCGACTGGATCGACGATCCAGACAGCAGGGTGGATATCCGCCAAACGGCCATCGACGATATCAGGGGCCTCGTGCGCGTCGCGGGTTCCATGATGAAGGGAAATATCCCTTTGCAAGCGATATACGCGGAGCTGGGGCGAGGACCTATCGCCGCGCCAACGCGTCCAAGTTTCTTCGGCCAAGTGATACGTTTCGGAATCGTCGGCGCGTTCTCCACTCTTGCTTTTGCTTTGCTATATCTGCTGTTCCAGGGCCCGTTTGGTCCCCAGCAGGGAAACTTCCTGGCCCTGTTGCTCACGGCCATCGCGAACACGGCTGCCAACCGCCGCTTCACGTTCAGGATCCATGGACCCGAGCGGCAGTTCACCCAACAGTTTCAAGGCCTCGTGGTGTTCCTGGTCGCCTGGGGAATCACTTCCTCTTCCCTGCTACTACTACATGCCATCCATCCGGACGCATCGCCCAGCACCGAGCTTTTCGTCCTGACCTGCGCAAACATATTTGCAACCCTTGTCCGATTCGTCCTGCTCCGGATCTGGGTCTTCCGGGTTCGTCGGTCGGAGGAACGGCGTGGCGTGGCTCCCATTAAGCAGTTGGCAGTTTGAGCAACAAAACCAGCCGACTTCCCGGACAAGCAGTCCCGGGCACCGTCATCGGGGGCCCTTCGCAGGTCATCCGAAAGTGGTTTCGCGGGAATCCCGCGAATCCGGCGTGGGCGCGCCCGGCGCTTCTTGGCCTCCTCGTTCTCACGTCAGTCCTTTATGCGTGGGGACTCGACCAAAACGGTTGGGCAAACTCTTACTACTCGGCCGCCGCCATGGCCGGTTCGGAAGATTGGACGGCATTCTTCTACGGCTCCTCGGACCCGGGCAATGCGATAACAGTTGACAAGCCTCCCCTGTCATTGTGGATCATGTCCCTCTCCGTGCGGATTTTCGGGCTTAACTCATGGAGCATCCTCCTGCCGCAAGCCCTGATGGGTGTACTCAGCGTCTATTTGCTGTATCGGATGGTAACGAAGCGAACCGACCCCGCAACTGGCCTGCTTGCAGGGCTTTTCTTCGCGATTACCCCAGTGGCAACCGTCATGTTTCGGTACAACAACCCTGATGCGCTGCTGGCGCTCCTCATGATCGGGGCCGCCTACGGGACCCTTGAAGCGATCGACGCGGGTAAGCTGCGCTGGCTGCTCGTCGCGGGAGCCTGTGTTGGCGCCGGGTTCCTAGCCAAACAACTCCAGGTCCTGCTCCTTCTCCCGGCGCTCGCCGTGAGTTACCTCGCCTTTTCCCGTGCCGCGGTCGTCAGGCGGTTTATGCATCTAGGTGCGGCATTCTTCGTGGCGGCGCTCGTGGGTGGCTGGTGGTTTGTTCTTGTTCAGTTGGTAAACCCGTCCTTGCGGCCATTTATTGGAGGCACAAGGAACAACAGCGTCGTAGAACTCACTGTGGGGTACAACGGCCTCGATCGTCTGACCGGTGAGGCCGCCGTTCGAACTATGACTCCTGGAAATTCGGACGACCTCGAAGCCGGATTCCAGCGATTTCTGGAGCCGCAATTTACCGGTCAGTTCGGCTGGTTCCTGCCACTGGCCCTGGCCGGAATCTGCATCACGGCATGGTTTTTGTGGAAGCGTACCGACAGAACGTCCAAGCGCGCCGTGCTGCTTCTGTGCGGGATCTGGTTTGCTACTTCGGCCACTGTCCTTGCTTTCATGTCGGGGATTGTCCATCCCTACTACTCACTCGCGGCGGTGCCACCTTTGAGTTGCTTGGCCGCCTTTGGGTTCGTTCACCTCGTGCGGCATACGAGACGCTGGAAACCGCGCCTCGGCCTCGGAATAGCCTTGCTGGCTTGCATGATAATTGCTTATGTCTCAGCGGCACGTTCAACGAGCGATTTCCCTTGGTTTCCGCAGGCGCTCCTCATCCTGGGATCAGTATCCATCGCAGTTGTACTTATCCCCGCGTCGGGCCTTCGGATCCGATGGGTCTCCGTTGCGGTGCCCCTAGTGACCCTTTTGGCGGGGCCCGTGCTTTGGTCGGTCAATACCACCTTGAGCGCACACGTCGGCGCTGGAGTGATAGCTGGTCCGAGCATCCTGCACATCCGAACAGACAGCCCGGACAGGCTGCAGTTGCCGCCGAACATCCCGCCGACGCTCTTGATTCTTTCCTATGGGGACATCCCGGTGCCCGCCGTCATCGATCGGCTGCGCCAAGACCCCCAAAGTGTCACTTGGCCCGCTGCGATGGTTGGTTCTGAATCCGCGGCAAATTACCAGCTCACAAGCGGGCGGGCGGTGATGCCCGTGGGGGGCTTTGATGGAACCGACCCCTTTCCGACGCTTGAGCAATTCCAGGACCTTGTTCATGCTGGCCGCGTCGGATCCATGGTTATCCAGAAACTGCCACCAACCACCTTGGAAGGCCATGGCGAGGCCGCGCGGATAGTCGATTGGGTGAGTACCCATTACAAGGCAGAGACCATCGATGGAGCGCAGTACTACGCCCTTCGGCCCTAACTGTTCGATTGACGTTGCTTACCAACGACAGAGGCCCGCCCCACCAAAATGGCGGAACGGGCCTCTGACTGCCCCTGGTGATGTCGCGCCAGCGACAACACCAGGGGAAAGCGGTTTTAGCGCTTGGAGTACTGCTGTGCCTTGCGTGCCTTCTTGAGACCAGCCTTCTTACGCTCGATGACGCGGGCGTCACGACGCAGGAAGCCGGCCTTCTTCAGGGTGGCGCGGTTGTTCTCGGCGTCGATCTCGTTCAGCGAACGGGCGATGCCGAGRCGCAGTGCACCGGCCTGGCCGGAAATGCCGCCACCGTGGATGCGTGCGAAGACGTCGTAGGCGCCGTCAAGATCAAGGATCTTGAAGGGCTCGTTGACGTCCTGCTGGTGCAGCTTGTTCGGGAAGTAGTTGGCCAGCTCGCGGCCGTTGATGATCCACTTGCCGGTGCCGGGCACGATGCGAACACGTGCAACAGCTTCTTTACGACGGCCAACTGCGGCGCCGGCAACGGTAAGTGCCGGGCGCTCCTTCTTCGGCGCTTCTGCTTCTGCAGGACCGCTCTCCGAGGTGTAGCTGGTCAGGTTTTCCTCAGCCACAACGGCCTCGGTGGTCAGTTCTTCGTTCTGAGCCACGATTCTCCTTGATTAAAAGTTGTTTGGTGGCCAGGACTACTGGGCGACCTGGGTGATTTCGAAAGTCTTGGGCTGCTGGGCGGCGTGCGGGTGCTCTGCACCGCGGTATACCTTCAGCTTGCCCAGCTGCTGTGCAGCGAGGGAGTTCTTCGGGAGCATGCCCTTGATGGCCTTCTCCACGGCGCGGACCGGGTTGGATTCCAGCAGTTCCGCGTAGTTGACGGAGGTCAAGCCGCCCGGGTAGCCGGAGTGGCGGTATGCGCGCTTCTGCTCCAGCTTGGCGCCGGTCAGGGCGACCTTTTCAGCGTTGATGATGATGACGAAGTCGCCCATGTCCATGTGGGACGCAAAGGTCGGCTTGTGCTTTCCGCGCAGCAGTGTTGCGGTCTGGCTGGCAAGACGACCAAGGACAACGTCGGTGGCATCGATGACGTGCCACTGGCGGTTGATATCGCCGGGCTTCGGGGTGTACGTACGCACGGTTTTGCCTCGTTCTTGTTCTGGCGTTCATGTTTTAGGCGGCACGCTTGAAGCGTGTGCCTACTAGGTATGCGTTACCGGAGCAGAGGTGAGGGCTCTATGTACCAGTCATCCCGAAGTCCCGATATGCCTGTCGAGTTAACGATCCTGCAACTGGATCCCCAAGCGGGCATGTGTCATCGAGAAAGGACACGCACAACGACTATCAACAATAGCGGCAAGGAGCTTCAGGGTCAAAATAGGCTGGCAACCAGCGTGAACAACTGAGACCCTTCCTGAGCTCCTAGGAGATGCGATGACAGCAACTGCCGCCCAGCCCTTGCTTGTGGCCGCCTTCGGGCTCCTGGGGCTGCTCACGAGCCCTCTGGCAGAGCTTCTGATCAGTTGGTCCATGCCGCGGCTTGGCGGGCTCCCTTCCCCCGCCATAAGGCTCACGACGGCGGTTGCCACCGCGGTGTTGTTTGCCCTCATGACGCTGCGGTTCGGCTTGTCTCCGGCACTCCCCGCCTATCTCCTCCTGTCAGTGCTCGCCGTGCAGCTGTCACGCGTTGATATCGCGCACCATTTGCTTCCAAACCCGCTGGTCCTGGTGCTGCTTGCGTCCGGGCTTGGTCTGTTAACTATGTCGGCTGTGCTTGTTCCGGACTGGCCGGGGCTGCTGCGAGCGGCTGCCGGCGGCGTCATCTTGTTCCTGGGGTACTTAATTCTCGGATTAATTTCTCCGGGAGGCCTCGGAATGGGCGACGTGAAGCTCTCGGCACCACTCGGAATGTACTTGGGCTACTTGGGCTGGACCCACGTGTTCTACGGGGGACTGCTGGGCTTCGTGGTGGGCGGGGTGGTGACGGTGCTGATGTTGCGCCTGAAGCGCGGAACCAAGCCATCTGAGGTGGCACACGGACCTGCCATGTTCGCCGCGGCAATTGGAGTGGCCCTTCTCGTTGCGTGAGGTCCTGACGTTCTTCCCAGTTCCCTCGGTTCACAAGAGCCCCATCTGCGCGGGCGCCTAAGTAGTACTTAGGCAGGTAAACCGAGTACCCGTGAATCGTACTTCGAGTAGTCAGCGCCATCCACTGCCGGAAAGACGAGTACCACTACGCATTGTTTGTTAACCCTCCCAGGGGCAATTCTTGTCCTATCGAAATCCGAACCGCCAAAGGGATATGTAAGCGGCAGGGATTCGTAGACAAATTCACTTATCTGGGAAGGGTTTTCCAATGTCATCTCTCATGGTTTCCGTCATTGCTTTCGTCGCCGGCGTCAAAGAGCGCTTTAATTCCGAAAAGGGTGCGACAGCCGTTGAATACGGCCTGCTCGTAGCCCTCATCGCCGCCGTCATCGTTGTTATCGTCGGCACTCTTGGCGGGCAGATCAACACCGCCTTCACAACCATCTCAAACAAGCTCTAGCAAGTCCGATGAAGACTCTGGGAATGCAAGCACTGATTCTTAGGTGGCGTGCGCAGCAGCTATTCAAATCGGAAAAGGGCGCAACAGCAGTCGAATACGGCTTGCTCGTAGCCCTGATCGCTGCGGTCATTGTCGTGATCGTCGGCACGCTCGGCGGGCAGATCAACACCGCCTTCACTTCCATCTCAAGCCAGCTCTAGCAAACAACAACAAAGTAATCAGCCCAGGGGCGGGCGGAACAGTACGGGCTTCTGCTCCACTGGTAACCACTTCGCCCCTGGGCTTTTTATTTGGTAATCACTCTCGTCAAGGAGGGGTTGTGCAAGGTCTCAAGTCTCAGGTAATCACTCTCTCACTACGTCTGAGGAAAGCACTCAGGGTCACGAGTGCCTCCGAGGCCGGCGCCAGCGCCGTAGAGTACAGCCTCCTCGTTGCCTTCATCGCCACGATCATTTTCACGATCGTAGGCACTTTGGGGGCCCAACTCGTTCCAGGGTTCGAACATGTTGTGGCAGGTCTGTGATGAGAATCCGGAACCGTTCAACCGCGAAGACGACCACAACCCGGGAATCGGGCGCAGTGGCCGTCGAATTCGCCCTCGTCTTTCCCTTGTTGATTGTTCTTGTTCTGGGAATCGCCGAATTCGGCAGGGCTTTCAACATTCAAGTTTCGCTTTCCGAAGCCGGTCGGGAGGCCTCGCGCTACGCGGCCATCCACTGTTCAGAGACCACTTACAGCGCTTCAAATGCGCAGAGCGCCGGAATTGCGGCGGCGCCGTCCGTCGCTCTGAATGCGTCAAACATCACCATCACGTATTCGGGCACCGGCACATGTTCTTCGGGGAATAACGCGGTCGCCAACGTAAGCTACACGACCGCCTGGATGACCGGCTTCCCCGCACTTATTCCAGGCATGCCTTCAAGTCTGACCGTCAAAGGGACAGGTGTTATGCGATGCGGCGGATAAGGATCGATCAACCGGAGCGCGGCGTCGTAGCTCCGATGACTGCCTTTCTCATGGTGGTCCTACTTGGTATGGCGGCGTTCGCGGTGGATGTCGGCTCAATGTATTCCGAGCACGCACAGCTCCAGAACGGGGCGGATGCCGCGGCCATTGCGATTGCCCAAAAGTGTTCCAAACTGCCGGCCGGCACTTGTCCCGCAGATCAGACGGCATACGCAGCACAGTTTGCCAATGGCAATACCCTGGACAGCCATGGTCAAGCAATCGTCGCAACCGTCAGCGGCAACATTGTGAACGTGACCATTCAGGCCCAGGATCCGTCCGCGAGCAATCACTTCTCCCTCGTCTTCGCACGCGCCCTCGGGATTCAGACAGCGGATATCCGCGCCTCCGCCCAAGCAAAATGGGGGCCGCTAGGCTCGGCCGGCGCATTCCCGCTGGCAATTTCGGACAGCTGCTTCAACTTGTCGTCCGCCAGTCAAACCGCTGAGGTTCAAAGGATCTCGTACAAGCCAGGCGGAACATGCACTGGCCCATCCGGAACGCAAATACCTGGCGGTTGGGGTTGGCTGACCCAGAGTGCTCCGTGTTATGCAAGCACGCAGGTCGGAAGCAACACCATCGGCTCGGACCCGGGAAACAACCCTCCGAGCCTTTGCCAGAGCACTCTCCAAGGCTGGGAAGACACCATTCTTGGCGGCGGTGACGCCGACGTGACCTTCCCGGTCTTCGACAACGCCAGCAACCAGGGCAATAACGGCACGTTCAACATCATCGGCTATGCAACCTTCAAGATCTGGGGTTGGAAATTCGGAAACAACGGCGTCTATGAGTTCCGGAACAAGACATCGGACCCCAACATGACGAGTTCGCTGGCATGTTCGGGCGGAAATGATCGCTGCATCATCGGACAGTTCATCAAATATCAGACCATCGACGCGGCTGGCAGTGGTGGCGGTGGATCGGACCTCGGAACCGAAAACATCGGTCTCAGCAACTAGGTACTAATTAAGGGGAAGAAAGTGAAAACTCGCCTACTGGGAGGCATCGTTGCTCTAGTGCTCGCAATCGCCGGCACACTGCTACTGGTCTCATACGTACAAGGATCTGAAGCCCGGGCTCAGAAGGACCTTCAACCTGTTGATGTGTTGGTGGTCCAGGCTCAGATTCCCTCGGGCGCCAGCCTTGACACGATTAGGTCGTCGGTAAAGCTGACGTCTCTGCCGACAGCGTCCGTCCCCAACGGTGCGCTCAAGAGCCTGGACGGCGTCCAAGGGAAAGTGGCTGGAACGGACCTTTTGCCGGGCGAGGCCCTGCTGGGCGCACGGCTAGTCGACCCCAGCAGCTTGGCGGCACCTGGCTCTGTTCCCGTCCCGGCTGGAATGCAGGAAATCTCCGTGCAACTGGAGGCCCAGCGAGTGGTGGGTGGACGAATCGCCGCGGGCGACACGGTAGGTATCGTCGTCCTCTTCCCTGCCGGATCCGGCGGTGACTCCTCGAGCGCAGCAACGTCCCAGGAGGTATTCCACAAGGTTCTGGTCACAAGCGTGCAGCGTTCCCAAGCCAAGGCTTCGAACTCAACCTCAAACTCGCAGGAACAGGCGAACACTGAACTGCCAACCGGCCAGTTGCTCGTGACTTTCGCTCGCAGTGACGTGGATTCAGCCAAATTGGCATTCGCAGCTGAGTTCGGCAAGTTATGGCTCACCAAAGAACCCGCCTCCGCAGCAGAAAGCGCACCTGTTGTCATCAAGAAGACGGAGCTGTACCGATGAGCCGGTTCGTAGTGATCACGTGTGATGCGGACTTCGAGCGCAGGGCGCGGCATGCGGCCACCGGCCTGCGCGGCACCCTCCACGTGATCACAGCTGATTACCTGCCACCGAGCCCGGAGGACATACTCCGTGTACTGACGGGAGAGATTGCCGAGGTCATCCTCCTCGGTCCAGGCCTCCCGCTCGAGGATTCGATCCGGCTAGCAAGCCTTTTCGACCTTCAGTTCCCGGAAATCAGCGTCGTCCTTGTCACGGAAAGCAGGTCGGAAATAGCCCTGCCGGCAATGCGCGCCGGGGTCCGCGATCTACTGTCGCCCAATGCGGACGCGGATGAAATCCGCGCCATGCTCGAACGTGCAAGCCTGGCCGCCGCCGGGAGGCGTCGTGGCCTTGGAAGCTCAGTAGAGAGTCACCCCAGCGGCGCCCGCGTCATCGCGGTCATGTCTCCGAAGGGAGGTGTTGGCAAGACGACCGTCACAACGAACCTCGCTGTGGGTTTGGCCAAAGTTGCGCCGATGAGCGTCGTCGTACTGGATTTGGACCTGCAATTTGGAGATGTTGCTTCGGGGCTCAACCTTGACCCTGAGCGAACTCTTACGGACGCCGTGGACGGAGCCGCGGTTCAGGACAGCATGGTCCTCAAGTCTTATCTGACGATGCATCCTGCCGGCCTCTACGCGCTCTGTGCTCCGCTCAATCCAGTGGACGCTGACAAGATCTCGGGTGATCAAGTAGGGCACCTGATCAAGCAACTCTCAGATGAATTTCAGTTTGTTGTTGTCGACACCGCGCCTGGCCTGGGTGAGCATGTACTCGCCACCCTGGAGGTAGCCACGGACGTCGTGTGGGTCTGCGGGATGGACATTCCCAGTATTCGCGGACTCCGGACGGGACTGAACATTCTCAATGAGGTGGGTCTTCTCCCGGAGAGGCGCCATATCGTCCTGAACTTCGCGGACCGTCGAAGCGGCCTCACGCTTCAGGACGTGGAGTCCACGATTGGTTCGCCGGTTGACGTGGTCCTTCGCCGCTCCACCGCCGTTCCGTTTTCAACCAACAAAGGTGTGCCCTTGCTGCAAGACGGATCCAAGGATGCCGCCGCCAGAGGACTTTCCGAGTTGGTTGATCGGTTCAAACCGTCTTGGGAAGAAAGGCCACATAAGAAACTTCACAGAAGGGTAGTAGTCCAATGAGTCTCGCCAAAAGGCTGGAAGAAGCCCGCAATTTCGATAAAGCGACTGCGTCAGCTTCGGGGTCGGCTTCGGAGTCAACCTCCCAGGCGGCCCCGTGGGGCCCGGGGGGGCTCGATCCAATGAGTCACACTGCGTCTACATCAGTTGAACAACGGCATTCCTCCGACACCAATGAAGCACTCAATGCAATCAAGGACCGTGCCGGGACCGCTCTCTACGAGCGAATGGGAAGCCGAATCACCGACGCTTCCATGGAGGAAGCGGAGTTGCACCAGTACGTCAAGGACGAACTCCGCGCCATCATCGAAGAAGACGAAATCCCGCTTTCCATGCTTGAGCGGCAGCGACTCGTTAAAGAGATCACCGACGACGTCCTGGGTCTTGGTCCACTGCAAAGGTTCCTCGATGAGACGGCTGTTACCGAGATCATGGTCAATGGGCCCGACAAGGTCTACGTGGAGCGGGCCGGCAAGCTCTACCTGACCGGCGCAAAATTCAGCGATGAAGAACATCTCCGGCGGATCATCGAGCGCATCGTCACCAAAGTCGGGCGACGGATCGACGAATCCTCGCCGCTCGTCGATGCTCGGCTTTCGGATGGATCTCGCGTTAACGCGATCATTCCCCCGCTGGCCGTCGGTGGCTCGACACTCACCATTCGAAAGTTTGGCCATGTTCCCCTCACGGTGGCGAATTTGATTTCGTTCGGCACCATGACTCCGGAGATCGCCGAGCTCCTGCACGCTTGTGTGCAGGGCCGGCTCAACATCATCGTTTCTGGCGGTACAGGCACCGGGAAGACCACGCTTCTCAATGTGCTGTCCTCTTTCCTCCCACCTGAAGAACGCATCATCACCATCGAGGATGCAATTGAACTTCAGCTTCAGCAGGAGCATGTGGTTCGGCTGGAAAGCCGGCCACGAAACATCGAAGGAAAGGGCGAGGTCAGCATCAGGGAACTGGTACGGAACTCGCTGCGCATGCGCCCGGACAGAATCGTGATCGGCGAAGTGCGCGGGGGTGAATCCCTCGACATGCTGCAGGCAATGAACACGGGCCACGACGGCTCCATTTCAACCGTTCACGCCAACTCTCCCCGCGACGCAATTGCCCGCCTTGAGACCCTGGTTCTGATGGCAGGAATGGACCTGCCACTCCGGGCCATTCGCGAGCAGATTGCATCCGCTGTGAACCTGATCGTGCATATTTCCCGTCTCCGCGACGGCACGCGTCGGGTTACACATGTTACGGAGGTTCAGGGAATGGAGGGCGACATCATCACTCTCCAGGACGCCTTCGTCTTTGACTATGGTGCCGGGGTGGACGCTAACGGCAGGTTCCTCGGACGCCCTGTTCCGACCGGAGTGCGGCCGAGGTTCGTCGATCATTTCGCTGATCTTGGAATCGGGCTTTCACCGGCCGTCTTTGGAACCGTGCCGATTGGGGGCGCATTCCGATGACCGTCACTGAACCCGCCTTTTTCGCGATCGGCGTCGGGTTCTGGCTCGTTGCCCTGGCCACGCTGTTCTTCACGACAATTGGATCGGGACGGAACCAGATCTCACTGGCCCGACGCCGGCCCGGAGTGACGGAGCAACCATCGATCCTCACCCGCGTTACCGGGAAGGCAACAACTTTCGTTGAGCAAAACGTGAGTCGAAACTCTAGATTCGGCAGCCGCGATTTGCTTGAACAAGCCGGGCTGAAACTGCGCCAATCCGATTTCATCCTCTTGGTTGCCTGCATTGCTGTGACAGCCGGGGTCGTTGGCTTCGTATTGGCCGGTTTCTTCCTCGGAATCCTGGCGCTGTTGATTACCCCTTTCCTCGCGATGCTCTTCTTGAAATTCAAGACCAACCGCCGTCGGCAGAAATTCGAGGAACAGCTCGGCGACACTCTGCTGATGCTCTCAGGTGGTCTCAGGGCAGGCCACAGCCTCCTGCGAGCGGTTGACGCAGTCGCAAAAGAAGCCGAAGCACCTACCTCGGAAGAATTCGCCCGGCTCGTCAACGAGTCCCTCCTGGGACGCGACTTGAAGGACTCCATGTTGGATGCCGCGCGCAGATTGCGCAGCGAGGACTTCGATTGGACCGCCCAGGCAATTGAAATCCATCGAGAAGTCGGCGGTGACCTTGCCGAAGTGTTGGACCATGTCGGGGAAACCGTGCGGGAAAGGGCTCAGATCAAGGGCCAGGTGCAGTCGCTCAGCGCCGAAGGGAAACTCTCGGCGTACATCCTGGTGGCTCTCCCCCTCGGCATGTTCCTTTACCTGACCGTAGCCAGTCCCAATTATGTCGGGACGCTCTACACCAGCCCATTGGGGTGGTTGATGGTGATCGCGGCCGTCATTCTTCTGGTTGCAGGCAGTTTCTGGCTCAGCCGTGTTGTCAAGATCAAGTTCTAGGAGGGCATCGTGACTACCATGGCCTGGTTGATGGTGGGACTCGTTGTCCTGCCTTGCACCTACATAGTGTGGTCGTTTGTTTCAGTTGACCGAAGTGGGATCGCGGCAGTTCGCACCAACCTCAGGCGCAGCGGAATCGCTGTCCCCGTCGCCTCGAATGCAGGCGTTGTGGTCGGCTCCACTTCCGACGCAAAACGGGTCGCTTTAGGGCTTCGCCTGACGCCCGCCGGTTATGCGGGCTGGCTTGACAAGCTCCTTGCGCGGGCAGGGCGACCAGCCGGAATGCCTTTGGAACGCCTGTTGATAGCCAAGCCGGCGACGGCCTTGGTGGTGAGCATCCTGGGGTTCCTCTTGGTTTTTAGAACACCGAGCAGCAACGCCGTTCTCTTCATCATCTTTCTGGTGGTGCTGAGCTACTTCGTTCCCGACATTCTCATCCACGGCCGCGGGGCGAAGAGGCAGGAAGCAATCGAGTTGGAACTACCCAATACGCTTGACCAGATGCTCATTTCAGTCGAAGCGGGTCTCGGCTTTGAATCCGCGATGGCCAGGGCAGCCCAAAACGGAAAAGGGCCGCTGGCTGCGGAACTAGCCCGAACGCTCCAGGACATGCAGGTGGGCCGCAGCCGTAAGGAAGCCTATCTGGCCATGGCCGAGAGGGTGTCGGTCCCGGATGTTCGGAGCTTCGTCCGGGCGGTCGTCCAAGCGGACACCTATGGGATCGCGATCGCAAACGTACTCCGGACGCAGGCGAAGCAGATGCGTGTCAAGCGGCGCCAAAGGGCCGAAGAAAAGGCGATGAAGTTGCCTATCAAGGTTCTGTTTCCGCTCATGTTTTGCATCTTGCCCGTGCTCTTCATCGTGATCATCGGTCCAGCGGTCATCAATGTCATGAAGAACTTCGTCGGAGCGTTCTAGACAGCTTAACGTCGAGGGCGCCAAACGAATCCCCCAAAGACCGGTCCTCCTCGACACCCAGAGTCGAGGAGGACCTCCTCGCGGGTACCGTGGACGCCCCCAAACCTACTCCCGCCGTGCCCGCGTCAGCTCGGCCCGTGCAAACAGTTCGTCGTCAGAGGGATAGGCCACTTCCTCAAGCACCAAGGGGTGAGGCGCGGCAAGCACGGACTTGGCGTCCCTGACCCCCGCGAGCAAACGCTCGTGCAGCCACTCCGGACTTTCCAGGCCCTCCCCCACACGCAATGCGGATCCCACCAGCGCACGCACCATGTTGTGGCAAAACGCGTCGGCCTGGACATTGGCGAGCAGTACGCCGTCGCTGCCGCGGACGAACTCTAGCCGCTGCAGTTCGCGGATAGTGGTGGCTCCCTCACGGGGCTTGCAGTAGGCGCGGAAATCCTGGAGCCCGAGCAGCGTCGCGGCCCCCGCGTTCATCGCGGCCTCGTCCAACTCCGCCTTGTGCCAGAGGGTGAGCCTGCGCAAGACAGGATCCCAGCGTTCCGGCCCATCGGCGATCCGGTAGCTGTAGCGACGCCACAACGCTGAGAAGCGGGCGTCAAAACCGTCCGGCGCCAATCCGACGTCGTGCACTTCAATGGCGCCGGTTTCATCCTGAAGGACCCGGCTCAAGGCGCCGCGAAGCCTCCGCAACAACGCGGCAGCGGGGTCGATCTCGTGTCCCCTCGGCAGCCCGTCCCACTCGGCCTCGGACAGGTCAATGTGCGCCACTTGTCCCCGGGCGTGGACACCGGCGTCGGTCCGCCCCGCCACGGTGACCCGCACAGGGCGCCGCACGATCAGCGCCAACCCCTCCTCCAGCGATCCCTGCACGGTCCGGAGACCGGGCTGGAGCGCCCACCCGTTGAAAGGGCCGCCGTCGTACGAAAGATCCATCCGGACACGCAAAAACCCGCCGCCCCCCAAAACGGGGGCAGCGGGTTTTCGTTCGTTCATAGACTTAAGTCTACTGTGAGGAATTCAGTGAATTACTTCTTTTCCTCAGCGGCCGGAGCCTCTTCGGTTTCAGCAGCTTCAGCTTCAGGAGCCTCGGCTTCGGTCTCTGCGGCTTCGGTCTCAACGACCTCTTCCTCAGCAACCGGAGCGGTCTCTTCGGCGGCCGGAGCAGCCTTCTCAGCGTCCTTCTTGGCAGCGGCAGTTGCCTCGGCAACTACAGCCTGCTTCGGGGAAACCGGCTCAAGAACCAGCTCGATGACAGCCATGGGAGCGTTGTCGCCCTTGCGGTTGCCGATCTTGGTGATACGGGTGTAGCCACCATCGCGGTTGGCAACGGCGCCGGCGATGTCGGTGAACAGCTCGTGGACGATGCCCTTGTCGCTGATCAGGCCGAGTACGCGACGGCGGGAGGACAGGTCGCCGCGCTTGGCGAAGGTCACGAGGCGCTCTGCGTACGGCTTCAGGCGCTTGGCCTTGGTGACCGTAGTGGTGATGCGCTTGTGCTCGAACAGCGATGCTGCCAGGTTCGCGAGCATCAGGCGCTCGTGAGCCGGACCGCCTCCGAGGCGCGGACCCTTAGTGGGGGTAGGCATAGTAATTTCTCCTGTAATGAAGGCCGTCCGGGTCCGAACGTGGACTCGGTGGCCAAGATCTGCTTGTTAGAGCTCGTCGTCGCTGAAAGCGGCGTCGTCCTCTTCGATGGCTGCGGCGCGGGCTGCAAGATCGAAACCGGGAGGGGAATCCTTGAGGGACAGACCCAGTTCAACCAGCTTTGCCTTGACCTCATCGATGGACTTCGCACCGAAGTTACGAATGTCCATCAGGTCAGCCTCGGAGCGGGCAACGAGTTCACCCACGGTGTGGATGCCCTCACGCTTGAGGCAGTTGTAGGAACGGACGGTGAGGTCCAGATCCTCGATCGGCAGTGCCATGTCGGCTGCCAGGGCAGCGTCCGTCGGCGACGGGCCAATCTCGATACCTTCAGCTGCGGTGTTCAGCTCACGTGCAAGACCGAACAGTTCCACCAGGGTGGTGCCTGCCGAAGCAACGGCGTCGCGCGGGGCGATAGCCTGCTTGGTCTCGACGTCGACAATCAGCTTGTCGAAGTCAGTGCGCTGCTCAACACGGGTAGCTTCCACGCGGAAGGTAACCTTCAAGACCGGCGAGTAGATCGAGTCGACCGGAATACGGCCGATCTCGGAGTCGCCGGACTTGTTCTGAGCTGCCGAAACGTAGCCGCGGCCGCGTTCGATGGTCAGTTCGAGTTCGAACTTGCCCTTCGAGTTCAGCGTGGCAATGTGCAGATCCGGGTTGTGGAATTCGACGCCGGCCGGCGGAGCGATGTCCGCGGCCGTGACGACTCCGGGGCCCTGCTTGCGCAGGTATGCAACAACCGGCTCATCGTGCTCGGAGGACACGGAGAGGTTCTTGATGTTCAGGATGATCTCAGTGACATCTTCCTTGACACCCGGAACCGTGGTGAACTCGTGCAGCACGCCATCGATCCGGATGCTGGTTACAGCAGCACCGGGGATGGAGGAGAGCAGGGTACGGCGGAGGGAGTTTCCGAGGGTGTAACCGAAGCCCGGTTCCAGCGGTTCAATGATGAAACGCGAGCGGTTCTCGGAGACTACTTCTTCAGACAGAGTGGGGCGCTGTGCAATAAGCACTTAGGTTTCCTTTCGGCGAGCATCCGCTATATGACGCAACACAGGTGGTGGAAATCGGCTTGGTTCCGGCTTTGCCGGCCGGGCGCCACGGAACAGTCAGGCTGTTCCGTGGCGGACCCGGCCGGCAAGGCCAAGAATCCAATTAGACGCGGCGGCGCTTCGGCGGGCGGCAACCGTTGTGGGCGCTGGGGGTGACGTCCTGGATGGAGCCAACCTCGAGGCCAGCGGCCTGCAGCGAACGGATTGCGGTCTCGCGTCCGGATCCCGGTCCCTTGACGAACACGTCAACCTTGCGCAGACCGTGCTCCTGGGCGCGCTTTGCAGCAGCCTCGGCAGCCATCTGGGCGGCGAACGGGGTGGACTTGCGGGAGCCCTTGAATCCAACCTCACCGGCGGAAGCCCAGGAGATTACAGCACCGTTCGGGTCCGTGATGGACACGATGGTGTTGTTAAAGGTGCTCTTGATGTGCGCCTGGCCAAGCGCGATATTCTTCTTGTCCTTCTTACGCGGCTTGCGAACCGCGCCACGAGTCTTCGGGGGCATTATTTCTCCTACAGAAAGTTATCGGGGGAAAGTCGGCGCTATTTCTAGCGGCCGGCTTTCTTCTTGCCGGCGACGGTGCGCTTCGGGCCCTTGCGGGTACGAGCGTTGGTCTTCGTACGCTGACCGCGTACGGGCAGGCCCTTGCGGTGACGCAGGCCTTCGTAGCTGCCGATTTCAACCTTGCGGCGGATATCTGCTGCTACTTCGCGGCGAAGGTCACCCTCAACCTTGTAGTTGCCTTCAATGTAGTCACGCAGCTGAACCAGTTCGGCGTCAGTCAGGTCCTTGACGCGAACGTCAGCGCTGATGCCGGTGGCAGCCAGGGTTTCGTGTGCACGGGTCTTGCCCACGCCGTAGATGTAAGTAAGCGCAATTTCCAACCGCTTTTCGCGGGGAATGTCTACGCCAGCGAGACGAGCCATAGTGGCAGTACTCCTTGAATAAACCGGAGGTCGTAGGCAGTACACCCGCACTTTCAGTGCGGCCCCAGCCTCCGACCGGGGGTTAGCTGTCCGGGCTCCATACGTCCCAATTCAGCTTGTGCTGCCTTTATTTACTTGCGTGGGTTAGCAACCCAGGTTTGCCCTCGCGGGCGCTAGTTCCCTTGCGGGGAATTAGCCCTGGCGCTGCTTGTGGCGCGGGTTCTCGCAGATCACCATGACCCGGCCATTACGGCGGATCACTTTGCACTTGTCGCAGATCTGCTTAACGCTCGGCTTGACCTTCATGGCGTTCCTTTGCGTGTTGCAGTTGGTCGGCTGGAGCGGCAACTACCCGGGTTTCCCAAGGCTGCCGCCCAGCAATTACTTGTAGCGGTAGACGATGCGACCACGTGTGAGGTCGTAAGGGCTTAGCTCCACCACTACGCGGTCCTCAGGGAGAATCCTGATGTAGTGCTGTCGCATCTTCCCCGAGATATGTGCAAGAACGATGTGCTTGTTGGTGAGCTCAACGCGAAACATCGCATTGGGCAGCGCCTCAGTCACAACGCCCTCGATCTCAATGACCCCGTCCTTCTTGGCCATATCCTCCGCTAACTGTTGTTTGCCGCAGCCCTCCGGTTAGGCACCGGAAAATCTGCGGACGTTTTTTGTTTGTTTGACCGTCCGGCCCCTGCCACTCCACGAAGCAGGACTCGCGACCTGTTAAATGGGCGTGGCTGTGCAGACAACCAACAGACAACTCTACGCCAAGACGGCGCGAAAGTTAAATCCGCCCATGCTAGCGCAGACACCGGCACGGTGTCACGCTTCCCCTGGCCGCGGGACCCCCTTGGATCCCGCTAAACCGCGCCGTAGGCAGGGTAGGTGCCTGCCGCCGTCGTGATTGATTCCGCGGCCGCGACACCGTCGAGGACAGCCAGGCGGACGGCGTCGGCCGCCGCGCTTTGCAGGGTGATGAGCGAGACTTGCCGCGCTTGTTCCGAACTGCGGTCAAGCCCGACGGCGCCGGTCGCCAGCGCGAACACGGTGTCGCCGTCGGCGAGGGTATGGGAAGGACTCAACGCCCGGGCGAGGCCGGCGTGTGCGGCACTTGCGGTGCGCTTGCATTCTGCCGGGTCGAGGACGGCGTTGGTGGCGACGACGACGAGCGTGGTGTTCAGTGCCGGGGGCCTCGGTTCGGAGGTGCCGGCTTCCGCCTGCGGGGACGATATGCCGAAAGGCATCCCGAGCGCGTTGACCACTGCGAGCGCACCCACCACCACGCCGCTGTCCAGGGTGATGGACGAGGTGCCCACTCCCCCCTTGAACGCGCCGCGGCCGATCACGGCACCAGTGCCGGCACCGACGTTTCCGCGCCCGACGTCGGCGTGCTCGCTTGAAGCCGCAGCCGCGCCTGCCGCTTCGTATCCCATGGCTTCGTCGGGGCGGGCGGCGAAGTCACCGCCGCGACCCAGGTCGAAGATCGCGGCGGCCGGAACGATCGGTACCACTCCCCCCGGCACTGCGAAGCCGCGTCTTTGTTCTTCGCACCATCGCTGGGCACCGTGGGCCGTGACCAAACCGAAGGCGCTCCCGCCGGTGAGCACGACCGCGTCGACCGTGGGCACCAGGGTGGTGGGATCGAGGGCGTCCGTCTCGTGCGTGCCCGGCCCGCCGCCGCGCACATCCACGGAACCCACAGTCCCGGGCGGCGGAAGGACAACGGTCACCCCGCTGAGCCAGCCGTCGCCGATCCGCTGGACATGTCCCACCCGGATTCCCGGCACATCAGTGATCTTGGAAGTCATGGGCCTATTCTGCTCCTCCCCACCCAACTGACTGGCAGTTAATGTCATTCTGAAGCGTCTAAACGACAACAACTGCGAGGCAGTTGGGTGCGACAGCGCAGTCGTGCCTACACCGCGGCTCCGATCCGGGACAGTGCGTCCCTCAGGGATTTCGCCGAGACGTCGATGAAGTGCGCACCGTCGTACGTTGCCGCGCGCAAGTCGCTGATCCGCGGCGCCTCGCCCCTTTCCGTCCGTTCCGCGTACTCGGCAGCCATGCCCCGGATGCTGGCCACTTCGTCCTGATCAAGGTCAGGGTGCATGGCAATCCATTCAGGATCGTCGAGGCCGATCGGCAAATGCAGGGTGGGACCTGCGTTCTCGATCGAGAGCGGCAGGTCCGGGTTCTCGGCGTGCAGGATGCCGAGCACCGCGTCCCAATCGATCGAGCCCTGGCCGATCGGCGCGAAGACCCTGCCAAAGACGCCGTCCTGTTCACCGAGGACAAAATCCCGCAAGTGCGTGGCCCGGGTGTACGGTGCAACGCGACGCGCAGCAGCCACAGGGTCTTCCCCTCGCACCACCACGTTGGCGGTGTCGAAAGTGACCCCGAGGACATCCGGCCCCACGGCTTCCACCAGGCGGACGATTTCATAGCTCGTGATCTCTTCGTGTGTCTCGATGTTCATGTGCACGCCGTGGTCCCGGGCCACCGGGGCAAGGAGCCGCAGGAACTTCTCGATCGCCACGATCTGGTCGGCCCACGGCGCGTCTGTCCGGAAGCGGTCGAAAACGTAGTAGCCCGGCATGCCGCGCTGGTAGTTGGCACACGCCACCCACAAGTCCGTCACGCCTGCGGCTTCATGCGCGGCCTCGATCATCTTGATCATGCCGCGCGTGTAGTCGCCATCGCCGAGCCTGCGGACGTGCGGAGCTTCAGCCGTCGCGTACGGGTTGACCTTCGCGAGGCCCATTTGGAGGTAGAGGTTGAGTGAATCCGCGCAGTCCCGGACCTCTGCGAGCAAGCCGCGGTCCAGGGTTGGGGAGACGTCCATGACGCTGCGGAAGTACACTCCTTCCATCCCCATGCCGTGCGCCCGTTCGAGGATACGGATCGCCGAGTCGTCCGCGTCGTGGGGGATTTTGCTTCCATCGACACCAATTCGCATTTCGCGTCCTTAGCTAGTTCTTCGTGTTGTCTTGTCCGCCGCGGGTGCTCTCCGGAGCCCAGGGCGGTATCCAGGGAGCTAGCCCCTACCGTCCCCAGTTGTAGAAGGTGGTTGACGAGGCGTAGTCGAAGGCCTTCACCGAGTGGGCCAGCACCGCCGTGAATTGCGCACGGTAGAGGATGATGGTGGGCGAACTGGCCCGCCACGCGTCCACCAGCGCGTTGATGTAGGGCTGCTGCGACTGGAGATCCGGGGCGTTGTCCAGCTTCTTCATGAGGTCCGGCGTCCCTGGGATACAGATGTGCTGGTTGTTGAAGCTGCTGCCACAGGTCATCTTCTTGCGGAGTTCGTAGGCAGCCACCGCGCCGGCGCTCTCGAACAGCAGCGCAGACTGGTACTTGCCCGTGTTGAACTTCGTGGCGAAGGCCGTGGGCGTCTGCGAATCGATGTTGACCGTGACGCCTATGTCCTCCCACGAGGCTTTCAGGATCGTCGCAAGCGTGGAGACCCCCGGCGATGTCGGGTTGATCATGAGGTCGATCTGGGGGTTCACCAGCCCGGACTCCTTGACCAAGGCCCGTGCCCGGTCCTTGTCGAGGGGGCGGGCGGCCGAGCGTTGCGGGTCGAATCCCGGTGTTCCTGGAACGAAGGGGCCGTAGTAGCTGTCCGCGTAGCCGTAAGCCACGCTGGCCTTGATCTGCTCATAGGGCACCGCGTACGTCAGCGCTTCGCGCAATTTCGGATTCGAGGTCACGCCGGAGGAATTGTCGAAGGACACCGTGACCGGGGCAAAAGCGGGGGCCGCGGTGACCGTGCAGCAGTCGTTCTGGCTTAGTTCGTGAACAACGTATGGTGGCAGCCCCAGGGTCACATCCGCCTCGCCCCGGCGTGCCTGCAGCATCAGGGTGGGGATCGAGGTGATGAAGTTGACGCGGACCACCGGTTCCTTGGCGGCTTGGCCGTAATAGTTGGGATTGCGTTTGAGCACCGCGTAGTTGTTGGTCACGTACTCGTCCAAGACATAGGGGCCGCTGCTGCTGGCGGTATGCGCGGCCAACCACTGATTGGGCACGCCCTTCTTGTCCTCGCCGTGGTCCTTGATGACTTTCGGGTCATAGATCGATCCGCGGCTCTGCGCCAACGTCACCAGGATTGCGGGGTAGGCACGTGACAGTTCGAGCCGGACATTCTGGGCGTCCACTACGACGACGCTGCTGATCAGGGGCGGGTCCGTCAGGCCGATTTGCAGGCCGAGGGATCCGCAGCCACCGATGGTGAGGTTCCGCATGATCGAGTACCGGACGGCCTCGGCATCCAAAGGGTTGCCGTTGGCGAACTTGGCTCCCGGTTGCAAGGAGAAGGTGTAAGCCTTCCCGTCGGGGGAAACCGTCCAGGTGGTGGCCAAGTCCCCCTTGACCCGGGCAGGGTCCGTGTTGGCCACGAGCGTTCCGTCGGGCTGTTGATCCTCGTCGAGCTTGACGAGCCGGGCGTAAAAGTTGCTGGCGAAGCTGTTCTCATTGCCGGCGCACACGAATGCAGGATCAATGTTGGTCAGCGTCGTGGCCCAGTTCACGGTGAAGGGCCGGCTGCTCGGGGCGGACGAAGCGGCCGGACTGGCACAGCCCGCCAGGGCGAGCAGACCCGCGGCGGCGAGGAACGCCGTCGTCCTCTTCGTCAGGCTACGCAGGGAGGGCAAGGTCCTCATTTCACTTTCCTTCCACGGCTACGGCCGTACCGGCCGCCGCAAGGGCCTTGGCCCGACGGCGAGCGCCCGGGACCGCGTCCAGCAGCGCACGGGTATAGGGGTGGGTGGTGTTGTCGAAAACGTCCTCTGAGGTTCCGGCTTCCACGATCTGTCCCGAGTTCATGACGGCGATGTGATGGCTCATGAGCCGCGCCACGGCCAAGTCATGGACGATGAACAAGTAGGTCAACCCCAACTCGTCCTGGAGATCGCTCAGGAGATTGAGGACCTGGGCCTGGATCGAGACGTCCAGCGCGCTCACCGGTTCGTCGAGGACTACGAGGTCCGGATTGAGGACCAGTGCCCGTGCAATCGCAATCCGCTGGCGTTGACCGCCGGAAAACGCGAACGGATAGCGCTGTGCCTGCTTAAGGGTGATCCCGACGCGGTCAAGCACTTCCTCGACCCGGCGCGAGCGCTCCGCCGAGTCCGAGACTCCGTGGATGACCAGCGGCTCTTCCACGAGGTCGGCAACCGTGAAGCGCGGGTCGAGTGATCCGTTGGGATCCTGGAACACCATCTGGATGCGTTTGCGCATCCGCCGCATCTCCGGCTTCGACAAGGAGGTGAGGTCCACGCCGTCGAACTCGATCAGTCCGCTGTCCACCGCGGTCAGGCCCATGACGCACGCAGCCGTGGTGGACTTGCCGCTGCCCGATTCCCCCACGAGCCCCAGTGTTTCTCCGCGTCGTAGTTCGAAGGAGACATCCCGCAGGATCTGGGTCCTGTTCCTGGAACCGACACCCCTGCCGTAGGACTTGTTGAGGTTCGCCACCCGCAAGAGCGGGGCTGTGGCTGCGTTGCTCATGCTGGATCTCCTGGGGTATCGCTCGCGAAGTGGCAGCGGACGACGGCGCCGCCCGCCAAGGTGCGCGCCTCGGGCCGTTCCGTTGCGCACCGTAGTTCGTCCCGGCCGATCGGGCATCGGGACACAAACGGGCATCCGGGCTCATCGGCCGAAAGGTCCGGGGGCGAGCCGGGGATGGCCGGCAACGCGCCGCGCTTGGCCGTAGCGGGGTCGATGACGCAGTCCAGCAACGCTTTCGAGTACGGGTGGGCCGGCGTGCCGAAAAGTGACCGGGTGCTGCTCGATTCGACGAACCGTCCCGCGTACATGACGTTGACGCTGTCGCAGAGTTCTTCCACGATCCCCAGGTTGTGGGTGATCATCACCAACGCGTTGCCGCGTTCGTCGCAGATTTTGGCCAGGAGGTCCAGGACTTGTGCCTGCGTGGTGACGTCCAGGGCCGTGGTCGGTTCGTCGGCGATGACCACGGCGGGATCGTTGGCGATGGCCATGGCAATGAGCACGCGCTGCCTCATGCCCCCGGAGTACTGGTGGGGGTAGTCGGCGATCCTCCGTTCCGGATCGTTGACGCCCACCTCGGCGAGGAGTTCGCAGGCCATCCGCCGGGCCACCTTGACTGAGACGTCCTGGTGCACCCGGATGGTTTCCACGAACTGGGTTCCGATGGTCTTGAGGGGATCCAGGGCAGCCATCGGGTCCTGGAATACCAGGCCGATGTCCCGCCCCCGGATCTTGGATATCCCGGCGTCGTCAAGGCCCACGAGCTCTGTCCCGTGGAGCTTGACGCTGCCGCCCACAATGCGGCCCGGTGGCGGAACGAGCCCCACGAGGGACATGGCGAGGGCGGATTTCCCGGAACCCGATTCGCCGACGATCGCCAATCGCTGCCGTTTGTAGAGGTCGAAGGACACGTCCCGCACCGCGTGGACGGTTCCCGAGGAAGTGTCGAAATTGGTTGTTAGTCCTTTGACGCTCAGGACGGGCGCCTGGCCCGGGATCCCGTCGCTGGCAATGCTTCGGGAAGGAAAGGGAAGTGCGTTGATGTGCGACATTAGCGGGCTCCTACTCGGGTGCGGGGATCTGCCGCGGTCATGACGAGGTCCGAGACGAGGCTGACTACCACGTAGAGGATGGCGGCCAAAAGGAGTACCGCCTGGACCACGGCAAAGTCCTTCTGGATGATGGCGTCGGCGGTCATGGAACCTATGCCCGGCCATCCGAAAACTTTCTCGACCAGCAGGCTTCCAGCCAGGAGATCGGCGAACAACAGCGAAGCAGCCGGTAACAGTGCCAACAGCCCGTGCGGGGCCACGTGGCGCGAGTAGACCGGGAACCTGCGGAGGCCATGGCTCTGGGCGACTGTGACGAAGGTTTCCCGCAGCGTGCCACGAAGCTGGTTCCGGTACAGCCGGCTGAGGAAGGCGAACGGACCCAAGGCGATAATCGTTGCGGGCAGGATCAGGTGCCAGCTCGCATTGGCGAAAGTCCCCCACTGTCCCGCAAGCAGGGCGTCCACCGTAAACATGCCGGTGACGTTCGTCGGACGGAGCATCCCGGGTGACAGCCGGCCTTCAGGACCCGGGAATATCCCGAGCTGGATCGAGAGAACCAGCAAGGCAAGCAGGGCGATCCAGAAGGGTGGCGATCCCATGGCCAGGGAGGAAGCGATGCGAAGAAACCGGTCCGGCCAGCGGCGTCGTGAGTAGACAGCGATGCTCGCGGCGAGGACCGCCGCCACAATGGCAATGACTACTGACAGCAGCCCCAGTTCGATCGTCGCCGGCAGCCGTTGGGCAAGGAGGCTACCGACGCTGTTGCCGGTGCTGTAAGAGAAGCCGAAGTCACCGCGGAGGAGCGAGCCCATGTAGTTCCCGTACTGGACGAAGAGGTTGTCATCCAGTCCCATGGACTTCCGCAGCGCCGCGATGGCGTCGTCGGTGGCCGCATCGCCGGCAATGGCCCGGGCCGGGTCACCGGGAACCTTGCGGAGGAGGATGAAGGCGAAGATCGAAGCCCCGAAGACCGTGGCCAGTGCTATGCCGAGCCGTTTGAAAATGGTGCTAATCATCGAAAAAGCCTCATTTCGCCTGGATGAATTCGCCGCGTGGATCCAGGACTTCCCGGGCCCTGTCCGCGATCATGGTGGTCAGGCTGACGGCAAGGAGCAGGCCCAGGCCGGGGAAGCCCGCGATCCACCATTGACCCGTCAGGAAGAATTGCTGGCCATCGGTGATCATTTCTCCCCATTCGGCCGTCGGAGGTTGAGCGCCGAGGCCCAGGTAACCGAGGGCAGCCAGGGAGAGCACCGACGCACCGAAGACGGCGGCCATCTGCAGGATCATGATCGGGACCAGGTGCGGGAAAACGTGGCGGAACAGCACGCGGGCGGGGTGTGCTCCGAGTGCGACCGTGGAGCGAACGAAGTCCTGGCCGTACAAGCGCATCACCTCCCCGCGAAGCGTCCGCATGTACCAGGGGAACGAGTGCAGCGAAAGCCCGATGACCACCGCCGTGACTCCCGGCTGCAGTGCCATCGCGATCGCCATCGCCAGAAGGATGGCAGGGAAGCAGAGGATGGAGTTGGTCAGCCAGGTAAAGAGCGTGTCTACCCAGCCGCGCATCGATCCCGCCAAAAGGGCAGCGATACACCCGGCGACCGCGCCGATCAGTGCAATGGTCAGACCGGCCAGGATCGACGTCCGCCCACCCGCCAGGACCCGGGCCAACACGTCCCGCCCGGTGTCGTCCGTGCCCATAGGGTGTCCCAGGCTTGGAGACTGCAGGACGGCGCCGAGGTTGATGGCATCGGGTTGCACGCGCCAGACCAAGGGGCCAATCAAGGTGGCCACAATGAGGGCGGCCAGGAACGACAAGGTCATGGTCAATGCCCTGTCCCGACGAAGGAAGCTCCTGAAGGGTCTCCTTCTGACCGGGACAACGATCTGTGGGGCGGCAATGGCTGTCATGAGAGTCCTTCCTCTCCGGAAAGGATCGTGGCCGGCTTCTTCACGCCGGCACCCATTGATGTGAGGATCGTCCGCACAGTGGCGGCACTGTGGAGCAGTTGACGACGGCGCTCGGCGGGGGCGGGCTCGTCGTCCCAGTCGGCGAGCGCCGGGATACGCCCGCGCGCCACGCCGTCGTGCGTTGCAACACCGAGCCGGGCCAACTGGCCCAGCCCCGCGGCGTCGAGGTGTGGTTCGTGGGTGAACCACGAACGGTCGAAAACCGGAGCGTCGAACTTTCCCCGGTGCTGTTCCAGGGTGAAGTCGCGCACCCCGGCGCGGAGAAGGTGGCCGAGTATCGCTTCCCAGTCGAAAACTCCTTCGCCCACCGCCCGCAGGCGACGTCGGTACCCGTGCGGCAGCGGGAACAGGACCGCGTCCTCCAAATGCGTCATCCGGACCTGCGGCCCGAGCGCCCGGGCCGCATCGACAGGATCCTCTCCACGAACCACCAGGTTGGCCACATCGAATCCGATTCCGAAGACTGCGGGGTCCAAGGACTGGACCAATGCGTGCACTTCAGGTGAAGCCAGGTCTTCATGGGTCTTGACGTTGATGTGGACCCTGGCGTCACGTGCTGTGGACGCAAGCGTCTCGAGGTTCGCCCGGATGAGCCGGAGCTGGGCAGGGTGGTCGAGGAACCTGCCTTGTTCCGAGGCACCTTCGCGAACTGACCGGGTGTAAACAAAGAACTCAGTGACGCCTAGTTCCAGGCCGCGAACCAGGGTCCTGTTCAGTCCGGCCCGAACCATGGCGGGATCATCGAACGGCCCTGCGCAGCCCAAGCCCAGCTGGAGTTCGACGCCGGCATGCCGGGCTTCCTCTGCAACCTCGTTCAGTTCTCCGGCCTTGTTCGGTTGGCCGGGCGCTTCGCTCGAAAGTTCCGCAGAGATGCTGTTGAGCACCACCAGGGTGAAGCCGTCGTCCAAGGCGGCCCGAAGCGATTCCACCAGTGGCCGGTCTTCGTGGCCAGGGTAGCGGGTGAACTGGACTCCCAGCCGCGTCTCCGGCAGCTCGCCGGCGCCGAGGGCCCGTGAATCAGGTAGCACGTGTGTGATCTGGGTCATGTTTGCAAGATACACTCGTAAGACGTCTTACGAAAGGGTGGATTTTTCGAGCCCCATATGAGACGCTTCGTTGACGGAAGTGGATCGGCGAATTGCCTAGCAAGGAGGGCACCATGACGGTGAATGGCCGGCGCAGCGTCGTCGACGATGCGATCGATGACATCCGCCTGCGGATCCGGGAGGGCGAATGGGGCCTCGGAGACCGTATTCCGCCAGAGCCGGAGCTCGGAAAGGCCTTGGGCCTCAGCCGGGCACCCCTCCGGGAAGCCCTCCGCGCGTTGGTACACGCGGGACTCCTCGTGACACGGCAAGGTGACGGAACCTTTGTCGCCGCCGTGGACGAGCAAGAAGTCGCCCTCCGCAAAGGCCTCCAGGGAGCGGACCGGCTCGAAGCCATCGAAGTCCGCCGCAGCCTTGACATTCCTGCCGCCGCCCTCGCTGCACAGCGTCGTGACCAAGAGGACTTGGACAAGCTCCAGGACGCGCTCGATCGACGCCGCGCCGCCGCGGAAGCCCACGACGAGGACGGATTCCGGCTGGCAGACATCGACTTCCACCGGGCCGTGGTGGGCGCCGCGCACAACCAGCTCCTGGCTGGCATCTATGGTTCCCTCGCGGAGAGCATCGACGGTTCGTGGACATCGCCCGAGGGCCTGAACCGTGCTGCCCACGCCGAGCACGATAGCCATGACGAGCTTTTTGACGCCATCCGCGACCGCTCCACACAGGACGCCATGCTGGTGGCTGGAGCGATCCTGGACAACCAGGCTTCGGATTTGGAAGGCAAGCCCGTCGGCTCCACCGGGTCCTAGGATCTCCGAACCTCGACAACACCATCAAGGAGAGCCGTGATCACGCGCATCAAGGCCGCCTTCATCATTGGCTATGCCGACGGCGACCACTGCATCCTGCCCGACGCGGAGCTGGTCCACGAGGACGGAACCATTGTCTTCGTGGGCCGGGACTACCCTGGGAAAGTGGACATTGACATCGACGCCGGGGAGGCAATCGTGTCCCCCGGATTCATTGACTTGAACGCCCTCGCAGATATCGACCACGCCCTTTTCGATTCCTGGCCGGATCCCGGCCGGCGGCTCGGCCTCGTCTGGTCCGAGTCCTACCTGGGGGACCACGGAGCCGTGTTCACCCGCGAGCAGGCACGGTTCCGACGCGAGTTCGCCCTGTCCCAATTGGTCCGCAACGGCATCACCACGCTCATGCCCATTGCGTCCGAGAGCTACCACGAATGGTGCGAGGACTATGAGGACCTTGCCGACACGGCCGCCGCCGTGGAGGACCTCGGCGTCCGGGCCTACCTGGGGCCGAGCTACCGTACGGCAGTCCCCTATACGGACGGCAAGCGGGTGATGCTCCATGAGGACGAACGGCGCGGCCTCGACGGCCTCGACCAAGCCGTTCGCTTCGCCCAGGACTACGAAGGGCGGGCCCATGGTTTGATCCGGGCGGCATTGCTACCGGCCCGGATCGAAACGCAGACCGAACAGACCCTCCGCCTCACCCGGCAAGCCGCCGATGAGCTCAAGGTCCCCGTGCGCCTGCACGCCGCCCAGGGGCTCTTCGAGGTCGAGACGATGATCGCCCGCACGGGACGGCGTCCACTCCCTTACCTGGCCGATCTCGGTTTCCTCGCGGAACGCACCTACATCCCCCACGCCTGGGCCATCCCCGGGCACCCGCACATGCCTGCCTCCGCAGGCACCGGGGACGATCTGGCGCTGCTCGCCGGGTCCGGAACGTCGGTCCTGCTCTGCCCCATCCCCATGGCACATTACGGCGGGATGCTCGACAACTATGACTCCTACCGCGACCGCGGGGTGCGGATCGTACTGGGCACCGACTCAGCCCCGCCCAACATGATCCGGGCCATGGACCTGGCGATGGGGATGACCAAGACCCTCACCGGGGACCGCTCAAGCGCCCAGGCCGCAGACCTGTTCCGCTCGGCCACCCTGGACCCCGCCGAGTCCCTCGGCCGTTCCGATCTGGGCCGGCTGGCACCTGGAGCGCAGGCCGACTACTTCGTCCTGGACCTGAGCAGCAGCCATATTGGTCCGTACGCCGACCCCATCCGCACACTCATCATGAACTCGGACGGACGGGACATCACGCGGGTAGTGGTGGCCGGCCGCACCATTGTGGACCGGGGCGAAATCGTCACTGTGGACACCAGCGACTACCGGGAACGTGCCCAGGCATTCCTGAACCAGTACATTGCCTCGCTGAGCGACTCGGATTACGCCCGCCGCCCCATCCACGAGCTCCTTCCGCCGAGCTTTCCCCTGCGCTGAACCCGCGCAGCGCGCAGGACCTTCGGCGGCCTGGGAACAAACGGTAGTCGTGCCTCGAATGTAAACACGGCCCCATCCGCCACGAAACATCGAGTGAACGAGCGCAGAAGGCTTGTCCAACAATCCCGCGAACGCCCCCTTTTGTGACTTGACAGGTGTTTGCGTGTGGTGAGGTAAAAACTAGCCGCCCCCTTGACCCACCAGTCCGAGTCCGGCGCGCCCCGATATCTGCGAACCGTTAGAGACCCCCATGACAACACAACTGACTGGCAGCCCCGCGGCCACCGCGCAGGCTGTCCCGGCCCCTCAGCGCCGGGGACGCTGGTCCGGCCGAACCCGACGCGACTTCTTCGTATTCCTGGCATTGGCATTGCCGAACTTGGCGCTGATCGCGGTGTTCACGTATCTGCCCCTCATCAACAACATGTATTACTCGACCCTTGACTGGACCCTGGGCTCCACCTCGGCCACCGTCGTTGGCCTCGACAACTACGTCACCTTCTTCACCAGCTCCGACGCCCCGCAAGTACTCGGCACCACGCTCATCTTCACCGTGGTCACCGTCGGTGGCTCCATGGTGCTGGGCCTCTTGGTGGCCCTGGCCTTGAACGCGAAGGTCCGCGGCACCACATTTGCGCGCTCTGCCGTCTTCGCCCCCTACGTCCTCAGTGGAGTGGGCGTCGGCCTCGTATGGCTGTTCATCTTCGATCCCGGATACGGCGTGCTGTCCTGGCTGCTCCGCGGCATCGGCCAGCAAAGTCCCCAGTGGATCAACGATCCGCAACTCTCCCTCGCGATGGTCATCATCGTCTACGTCTGGAAGAACCTGGGCTACTGCGCGGTCGTGTACCTCGCCGGGCTCCAATCGCTCCCGAAGGACGTCATGGAGGCCGCTTCCCTGGACGGAGCCAACGGGTTCCGCCGCTTCATGAGCATTTCCGTTCCCCTGCTCTCGCCCACCACGTTCTTCCTGCTCATCACCACGATGATCAGCTCACTTCAGGCCTTCGACCTGATCCGCATCATGACGCCGCTGGGCAACGGCACCAGCACCCTGATCTACGAGGCCTATCTGCAGGCCTTTGGCGCCTACAACCGAGCCGGCTACTCCGCCGCCATTTCAGTGGTGCTGTTCGCCATCCTGCTCATCATCACCGTGCTCCAGTTGCGGTTCGTCGAACGGAAGGTGCACTACTCATGAGCACGCTCTCCCCCGTCAGCCCCAACCCCGCGAGCGGCGTCGGGACCCTTAAAGCTCCCGACGGCGGTCCGGACCTGCCGGCGCAGCGCGACAAGCCGTTCTCCCGCGCGAACCTCATCCAGACGCTGGCAGGCGGCTACATCCCGCTGATCGTGGCCACCCTCGTGGTAGTCCTGCCGCTGTTGTGGATGCTGCTGAGTTCCTTCAAGCAGCCCGGCGAGATCGTCACCACGGATCTCAAGATACTCCCGCAGGGCCTGAACCTGGAGAACTACCACACGGCCATGACCACTGTGCCGTTCGCACAGTTCTTCCTGAACAGCCTGATCGTCACCACGGTCGGCTCCACAGTCAAGGTGATCCTGGCGATCCTGACGGCCTACGCCCTGGTTTTTGTCCGTTTCCCGTTCAAGAACGTCATCTTCGTCGTGATCCTCGTGGCCCTGATGGTGCCGCCGCAGGTGTCGATCCTCCCCAACTACATCCTGATCGCAGGGATCGGCGGGAAGAACACCCTGTGGGGAATCATTCTCCCGGGACTCGGCACGGCCTTCGGAACCTTCCTCCTTCGCCAGCATTTCAAGACCCTTCCGGGGTCCATCCTCGAAGCGGCGGAAATCGACGGTGCGGGCCATTGGCGCAGGCTCTGGCAAGTGGTTGTCCCCGTTTCGCTCCCCTCGATCGCCACCGTTGCCCTCGTCACAGTCGTCAGCGAATGGAACGACTACATCTGGCCCCTGATCATCACGGACCGCCCGGAAACCATGACCCTCCCGGTCGGCCTGACTCTCCTTCAAAACTCCGAGGGAAACGGCGCAGGCTGGGGGATCTTGATGGCAGGAGCTGTCCTGGTGATCATTCCCATCCTCCTGGTCTTCGCAGCGTTGCAACGCTACATCGTTGCCGGGCTCACCCAGGGCAGCGTCACCGGCTAACAGCACAGCACGTCCACACAACCCCATCACCACCTTTGCATCCTTGAGAGGACCAACCATGGCAATGAATCTTGATCGTAGAAACTTCCTGGGGCTCGCCGGACTCGGAGTCGGCGCCGCCGCCCTTGCAGCATGCGGCGGTCCGTCGACGGGCGGCAGCGCAACGAGCAGCAGCCCCTCGGACATCGACTTCACGGGGGTCAAGCCGGCCGGCTCCTTCGACTTTTGGACCAGCCACCCCGGGCAGTCCCAGGCCGTCGAGCAATCCATCATCGACAAGTTCCAGGCGAAGTTCCCGGACATCAAGGTGAACCTCGTGACGGCGGGCGCCAACTACGAGGAAATCGCGCAGAAGTTCCAGACCTCGCAGGCAGCGAAGTCGGCCCTCCCCGGCCTCGTGGTGCTCTCCGACGTCTGGTGGTTCCGCTACTACACCAACGGCAATATCATCCCGTTGGACGGACTCATCAAGCAGATGGACGTCAAGATTGACGACTTCCAGAAGTCCCTCGTCGCGGACTACCAGTACGCCAACAAGCAGTGGGCGCTCCCCTACGGCCGCTCCACCCCGCTCTTCTACTACAACAAGGACCACTTCAAGGCCGCCGGCCTTCCGGACCGGGCTCCCAAGACCTGGCAGGAGTTCGCCGAGTGGGCCCCCAAGCTCCAGGCAAGCTCGGGCGCGAAGTACGCCTACATCTACCCGGCCCTTGCCGGATACGCCGGCTGGACCCTGCAGAACAACCTGTGGGGCTGGGGCGGCAGCTGGTCCAACGGCTGGACCTTCAACTGCGACTCCACCGAGTCCGTCACGGCCCTGCAGTGGGCCCAGGACTCCATCTACAAGGACAAGTGGGCCGGCGTCTCCTCCAAGAACGCCGCGGACGACTTTTCCGCAGGCATCACGTCCACCACGATCTCCTCTACCGGAGACCTGCTGGGCGTGCTGAAGTCCGCTAAGTTCAACGTCGGCGTCGGCTTCCTGCCGGGCGGCCCCAAGGCCGAGACCAACGTCTGCCCCACCGGCGGCGCGGGGCTCGGGATTCCCAGCGGCGTCAGCAAGGAAGTCCAGCTCGCGGCTGCCACTTTCCTGAAATTCATGACCGAACCGGAGAACACGGCGGCATTCTCCGCTGCCACCGGCTACATGCCCACGCGCGTTTCCGCGGACATGACTGCAGTCCTCGCCAAGACTCCGCAAATCAAGACGGCCATGGACCAGCTCGCCGTGACCAAGGTGCAGGACAACGCCCGCGTATTCCTGCCCGGCGCCGATCAGGAAATGGCCAAGGCCGCTGCGAAGATCCTCACCCAGCAGGGCGACGTGAAGGCCACCATGACGGACCTCAAGACAACCCTCGATGGCATCTACACCAAGGACGTGAAGCCCAAGCTCAAGAGCTGAGGCTCAACGCGCCGAGTGCTGCCCGCTGCCCAACTAGCTTGCAATTAATGTCGTTTTGACGCGTCAGAACGACATCTAATGCGAGCTAGTTGGGCAGCCGCGCCTGATCAGGGAATCGGAACGGGCACGACGCCGAGCGGCGCCAGCTGCTCCGCGCCGCCGTCGGGCGCGGAAAGCACCCAGATGCCCTTTTCGTGGACGGCGACCGAGTGCTCCCACTGGCACGAACGCTTCCCGTCGGTGGTCACCACAGTCCAGTCGTCGTCGAGGGTTGCTGTTTCGATGCTGCCGCGGACGAGCATGGGCTCAATCGCAAGGCACAGTCCCGGCCTGATTTTCGGGCCTCGGTGGGTGGTGCGGTAGTTCAACACGTCAGGGGCCATGTGCATCTCGGAGCCGATGCCGTGGCCTACGTAGTCTTCCAGGATGCCCAGCGGCTTTCCCGGGACGGAGGAGACGTAGTCGTCCACGGCGTTGCCGATATCGCCGACGAACTTGCCTTTGGCCAAAGCAGCGATTCCGCGCCACATGGCGGCTTGGGTGACATCCGAGAGCCGCTGATCTTCAGGATCCGCCGCGCCGACTATCACAGTGCGTGCGGAGTCGGAGTGCCAACCGTCAACGATCGCCCCGCCATCAATCGAAATGATGTCCCCATCCTGCAGGACCCGGTCGCCTGGGATGCCGTGAACCACTTCCTCGTTGACGGATGTGCAGATGGTGGCGGGGAAGCCGTGGTATCCGAGGAAGTTCGACTTCGCTCCAGCGTCGATGAGGACCGCGGCGAAAACGGCGTCGATCTCGCGCGTGGTCACGCCCGGTTTCGCAGCTTCAACGGCTGCGTCGAGCGCTCTGCTGAGGACCAATCCGGCCTCGTGCATTTTGCGCATTTGCTCATTGGTCTTGTATTCGATGCGGGGCTGGCCGAACGCCATGGTCTCCTCTTGTCGTGTGCTGCTTGTGGTGGGCTGCAGATCCAGACCCCCTCTGGCTTCCTATTTTCCCGCATCAGCGGCCCAGCCCGAAACCGGAGCCACAAACGCCCGTGAATTGGTTCTGATTTCAGGCGCTCAAACGGGGAAGCAAAAAGGGCGTGTCCCGCACGGGAGCAGTCAGCTCCGGCGCGGGACACACCCTCTTCAACAGTCGTGCGGCGGCTAGACCGCCTTGGCTGCCTCGATGGCCAGCAGCACGCGATCCGTGACCTCGTCGATGCCGCCAATGCCATCGACCTGGGTCAGGATGCCCCGTTCGGCATACTTGGCCACGACGGCCTCGGTCTGCTCGTGGTAGAGGTCCAGGCGGTGGCGGATGACGCCTTCGTTGTCATCCGAGCGCCCGGTCTCCTTGGCACGGCCCAGCAAACGAGTAACAAGTTCCTCGTCGTCGGCCGTCAGCTGAAGCACGACGTCGAGCTTCTCTTCCGTGTCGGCGAGGATCCGGTCCAGGTATTCCACCTGGGCGGTGGTGCGCGGGTAGCCGTCGAGCAGGAAGCCGTTCTCGACGTCGCTCTCACTCAGGCGGTCGCGGACCATCTTGTTGGTGACGCTGTCCGGAACGAAATCGCCGGCGTCCATGTACTTCTTTGCCTCGATACCCAGCGGGGTTTCGCCCTTGACGTTCGCACGGAAGATGTCGCCGGTGGAGATGGCGACTACGCCCAAGCGCTCGGAAATCCGCTCAGCCTGGGTTCCCTTGCCCGAACCCGGGGGTCCAATGATCAGCATTCTCGTCATCGCAAAAGCCCTTCGTAGTGACGTTGTTGTAGCTGCGCATCAATCTGCTTGACGGTTTCCAGGCCCACACCCACCATGATCAGAATCGACGTGCCACCGAACGGGAAGTTCTGGTTGGCGCTGATCAGGACGAGTGCGACCAGCGGAATCAACGCCACGAAGCCCAAGTAGAAGGCGCCGGGGAGGGTGATCCTGGAAAGCACGTACTGCAGGTAGTCCGCGGTCGGTTTACCCGCCCGGATGCCCGGAATGAACCCGCCGTACTTCTTCATGTTGTCCGAGACCTCTTCAGGGTTGAAGGTGATCGCGACGTAGAAGTAGGTGAAGAACACAATCATGACGAAATACAGCGCCATGTAGATGGGGTGGTCGCCCTTGGTGAGGTTGTTGTTGATCCACTCAACCCACGGAGCGATGGACTCTCCGGCCTTCGGCTGGTTGAACTGTGCAATCAGCCCCGGCAGGTAGAGCATCGAGGAGGCAAAGATGACAGGCACGACGCCGGCCATGTTCACCTTGATGGGGATGTAGGTGCTGGTGCCGCCCACGGTGCGCCGGCCGATCATACGCTTGGCGTACTGGACCGGAATGCGCCGCTGGGACTGCTCCACGAAGACCACGAGCGCGACGGTTACGAGGCCGATCGCCAACACCGTGAAGAAGGTGCCCGGTCCCTTGGAGTTCCAGATGGCACCGAGCGAGGTCGGGAAGCCGGCAGCGATGGAGGTGAAGATGAGCAGGGACATGCCGTTGCCCACGCCCTTCTCGGTAACCAGTTCGCCCATCCACATGATGAGGCCTGTACCGGCCGTCAAGGTGATGACCACGAGGATCGTGGCGATGATGCTCGTGTCCGGGATGATCGGCAGCTGGCAGTTCGGCAGCAGCTGTCCGGAGCGTGCCAGGGACACCAGCGTGGTGGCGTTCAGCAGGCCCAGCGCAATGGTCAGATAACGCGTGTACTGCGTCAGCTTCGACTGGCCCGAGGCACCTTCGTCATACAGCTGCTGGAACCGCGGAATGACCACGCGGAGCAGCTGCACGATGATGCTCGCCGTGATGTACGGCATGATCCCCAGGGCAAAGATCGAAACCTGCAGCAGTGCACCACCGCTGAACAGGTTGACGAGCTGGTAGAGGCCGCCCTGGTCCTGATTGCTTGACAAACATTGCTGAACATTTTGGTAGCTCACACCAGGCGAGGGGATAAAAGCTCCCAAGCGGAAGATTGTGATGATTCCCAGCGTGAACAACAACTTGCGTCGCAGATCAGGCGTCCGAAATGCCCGGCCGAATGCGCTTAGCAAGCGTCCTCCTGAGTTAAAAGTCCAAGGGTGTCGAAAGGGGTCATTGAAACCCAACACCCGAGTCTAACGGTTTGATGCGCCATGCGAACAATCGAGGGGTGCGCGCCATATCAAAAAACTCCCGGAGCAGGGGGCCGAAGCCCTCCGCACCGGGAGTCTTTTTACAGCGAGCGATAGCCCAGAGCCCTTAGAGGGCAGTGGTGGTTCCGCCTGCTGCTGCGATCTTCTCAGCTGCGCTGGAGGAGAAAGCGTGGGCGGTGACGTCAACCTTGACGGTGATGTCGCCGGTGCCCAGCACCTTGACGGGCTGGTTCTTGCGAACGGCACCCTTCTCAACCAGGGACTCGACGGTGACAGCGCCACCTTCCGGGAACAGCTCGTTGAGCTTGTCCAGGTTTACAACCTGGAACTCAACCCGGAACGGGTTCTTAAAGCCGCGAAGCTTCGGCAGGCGCATGTGCAGCGGCAGCTGGCCGCCGGCAAAGCCAGCCTTGACCTGGTAGCGGGCCTTCGTACCCTTGGTACCGCGACCTGCGGTCTTACCCTTGGAGCCTTCACCACGACCAACACGGGTCTTGGCAGTCTTGGCACCGGGGGCGGGACGCAGGTGGTGGACCTTCAGAGTGTTCTGCTTGTCGGCAGCCACGTTCTCTGCCTTATCGGCGGTTTTGTTCTCGGCCATTACTTCGCCTCCTCTACATTCACGAGGTGCGGAACCGTGTTGAGCATTCCAACGGTTACGGCATCAGCGGTACGGACAACAGTGTGTCCGATGCGCTTGAGGCCGAGGGACCGCAGGGTCTCACGCTGGTTCTGCTTGGCGCCGATGACGCCCTTGATCTGGGTGATCTCCAACTGAGCGTCGGAGGGAGTCAGGTTCTTAGCCATGACTAGACACCTGCCTTCTGGTTCTGGAGTGCGCGCACCAGAGCAGCAGGAGCAACCTCGTCCAGCGGCAGGCCACGGCGGGCTGCCACGGAAGCGGGCTCTTCCAGTCGCTTCAGGGCGTCAACAGTCGCGTGAACGATGTTGATGGCGTTCGAGGAACCGAGCGACTTGGAGAGAACGTCGTGGATACCGACGCATTCCAGTACCGCGCGGACCGGACCACCGGCGATAACACCGGTACCCGGGGAAGCCGGACGCAGCATGACAACGCCTGCTGCGGCCTCACCCTGCACGCGGTGCGGGATGGTGTTGCCAACGCGGGGAACGCGGAAGAAGGACTTCTTAGCCTCTTCAACGCCCTTCGCGATAGCTGCCGGAACTTCCTTCGCCTTGCCGTAGCCGACGCCAACCAGGCCGTTGCCGTCACCGACGACGACCAGGGCGGTGAAGCTGAAGCGACGACCACCCTTGACGACCTTGGCAACACGGTTGATGGTTACAACGCGCTCTACGAACTGGCTCTTCTCGGCCTCGCGACCGCCGTCGCGGCCACCACGGCCACCACGGTCGCCGCGGCCCTGGCCACGGTCACCACGCTCGCCACGACGGCCGCCGCGGCGGTCGTCGGTGGCAGCAGCAGTCTCAGTTGCCTCAGCAGCTGCAGCTTCAGTCACCTGAATGTCCTTTTCGTTATTCTCAACGGTCACAGTGCCAGCCCACCTTCACGTGCGCCGTCAGCGACGGCGGCGATCCGGCCGTGGTACTTGTTACCACCGCGGTCGAAGACAACAGCTTCGATGCCTGCAGCCTTGGCACGCCCGGCAACGAGCTCGCCGACGCGCTTGGCCTTGGCAGTCTTGTCGCCGTCGAATGCACGAAGGTCAGCTTCCAAAGTGGAGGCGTAAGCCACGGTTACACCCTTGCTGTCATCGACAACCTGGACGAAGATGTGGCGTGCGGAGCGGTTGACGACCAGACGAGGACGAACAGCCGTGCCGGTGATGCGCTTGCGGATACGAAGCTGGCGACGGCTGCGTGCAGCAGACTTGCTCTTGTTCGTACGCTTCTTGTTAATTGCGATGGCCATGGTTTACTTACCAGCCTTTCCGACCTTGCGGCGGATAACTTCGCCGGCGTAACGGACACCCTTGCCCTTGTAGGGGTCGGGCTTGCGCAGCTTGCGAATGTTGGCAGCAACCTCGCCGACCTGCTGCTTGGAGATACCAGCGACGGAGAGCTTGGTCGGCCCCTCCACCGTGAAGGTGATGCCTTCCGGAGCGGAGACATTGACCGGGTGGCTGAAGCCGAGAGCGAACTCAAGGTCAGAACCCTTGGCCTGAACGCGGTAACCGGTACCAACGATTTCAAGCTTCTTTTCGTAGCCCTTGGTGACGCCCTCGATCATGTTCGCGATCAGGGTGCGGGTCAGGCCGTGCAGGGAACGCGAAGCGCGCTCGTCGTTCGGGCGGGTGACAGTCAAGGTGCTTTCGTCCAGGGTGACCTCGATCGGGCTGGCTACAGTGTGGCTCAGCTCGCCTTTGGTGCCCTTGACGTTGATGACAGAGCCATCAACCTTAACTTCAACGCCGGCAGGAACGGTGATGGGGAGACGTCCAATACGTGACATTATTCTCTTCCTTTCCCGTTACCAGACGTACGCGAGGACTTCGCCGCCCACGCCCTTCTTGCCGGCCTGCTTGTCAGTCAGGAGGCCGGAAGAGGTGGACAGGATTGCGATACCCAGGCCACCCAGCACGTGAGGCAGGTTGGTGGACTTCGCGTAAACGCGGAGACCAGGCTTGGAAATGCGGCGGACACCAGCAATCGAACGCTCGCGGTTCGGACCGAACTTGAGGTCGATGGTCAGCTTCTTGCCGACTTCGGCTTCCTCTTCCTTCCAAGCAGCGATGTAGCCTTCTGCCTTCAGGATGTCGGCAACGCGTGCCTTGAGCTTGCTGTACGGCATGCTCACGGTGTCGTGGTATGCCGAGTTGGCGTTGCGCAGACGCGTAAGCATGTCTGCGACAGGATCTGTCATAGTCATTGTGGGCTCTTGCCCTTCCTCGTAATGGTTTCCGCGTTGGCTGCAAAGCAGCCGCGGCCGGACCTACTACGTAGTTATTAGTCTTCGGATTTGAACGGGAAGCCAAGTGCCTTGAGCAGCGCACGGCCTTCGTCATCGGTCTTTGCAGTGGTGACAACCGTGATGTCCATACCGCGAACGCGGTCGATGGAGTCCTGGTCGATTTCGTGGAACATAACCTGCTCGGTCAGACCGAAGGTGTAGTTGCCGTTGCCGTCGAACTGCTTGCCGTTGAGGCCGCGGAAGTCGCGGATACGGGGCAGGGCGAGGGTCACGAGGCGGTCCACGAATTCCCACATACGGTCCCCACGCAGAGTTGCGTGTGCACCGATGGGCATGCCTTCGCGCAGCTTGAACTGTGCGATCGACTTGCGGGCCTTGGTAACCTGCGGCTTCTGGCCGGTGATCAGGGTGAGGTCGCGGACAGCGCCGTCGATCAACTTGGAGTCCTTGGCGGCATCTCCAACACCCATGTTCACAACAACCTTCACCAGGCGGGGAACCTGGTTCACGTTCTCGTACTTGAATTCCTCAACCAGGGTCTGCTTGATGGAATCGGCGTACTTCGTCTTCAGACGCGGAACGATCTTCGCTGGAGTCTCGAGAGTCTCAGTCATTAGATGTCCTTCCCGGATGCCTTGGACACGCGGACACGGACGGACTTGGAGACGCCGTCCTTCTCAACGGTCTCGAGACGGAAACCAACGCGGGTCGGCTTCTTGGTCGAGGGGTCAACAAGAGCAACGTTGGAGACGTGGATCGGGGCCTCAACGACCTCGATGCCACCGGTCTTGGTGCCGCGCTGCGACTGACCGACCTTGGTGTGCTTGGTGACTCGGTTGATGCCTTCTACCAGGACGCGGTTGGTCTCGGTGAACACGCGAAGAACCTTGCCCTGCTTGCCACGGTCGCCGCCACGTTCCTGCTTGGCGCCGGTGATGACCTGAACCAGGTCACCCTTCTTGATCTTTGCACCCATGGGTTACAGCACCTCCGGAGCCAGCGAAACGATCTTCATGAACTTCTTGTCACGCAGTTCACGACCAACCGGGCCGAAGATACGGGTACCGCGGGGGTCGCCGTCGTTCTTCAGAATCACAGCTGCGTTCTCGTCAAACTTGATGTAGGAACCATCCGCACGGCGGCGTTCCTTCTTGGTACGAACGATGACAGCCTTGACGACGTCACCCTTCTTTACGTTGCCGCCCGGGATAGCGTCCTTGACGGTTGCGACAATGACGTCGCCAATGCCTGCGTAGCGACGGCCGGATCCACCGAGAACGCGAATGGTAAGGATTTCCTTAGCACCCGTGTTGTCGGCGACCTTCAGTCGCGACTCCTGCTGAATCAATTTTTACTCCTTGCGTCGCGCCGGTTCTCAGACCGAAATGGAGCATACGGAATGAGCCTTGCGGAACGGTTGATCGGGGTGTCTCTTGACCTGCCTGGATTTTGCCAGTGCAGGCCTAAACTCCCGTGCCGCCAGCATCAGCTTCCCTTGCGGAAATAACTGCGCGGGGCAGTATGCCGCGGCACGATTGTTTACGAGGTGGTTGTTGACGCACAACTGGCGCCATACAAACTCAATATCCTAGCACGTTTTATGCTAAGGACCGAAACGCGGAAAGGCCCGCATTCCTTCCGGAATACGGGCCTTCCACCAATCCATATCGCTGCCGGACAAAGCCCGGCGCGGGATTACTTAGCCTTTTCGAGGATCTCGACCAGGCGCCACCGCTTTGTAGCGGACAGCGGGCGGGTCTCAGAGATCAGAACGAGGTCGCCGATGCCGGCGGTGTTCTGCTCGTCGTGAGCCTTGATCTTCGAGGTGCGGCGAATGACCTTGCCGTACAGAGCGTGCTTCACGCGGTCTTCAACCTGAACAACGATGGTCTTTTCCATCTTGTCAGAGACAACGTAGCCGCGACGCGTCTTACGGTAACCGCGCTGTTCAGCGCTGGCTGCTGCTTCCGTCACAGTTTCCTTCTGTTCGCTCACTTGGCGTCCTCTCCAGCCTCGGCTTCGGCCTTCTCAGCCTTGGCTTCTGCCTTCTTGGACTTCTTTTCTTCCTTGGCTTCCACAACCGGTGCGGCAACCTCGGCACGAATGCCCAGCTCGCGCTCACGGAGAACGGTGTAGATGCGTGCGATGTCCTTCTTTACCGCGCGCAGACGACCGTGGTTCTCCAACTGTCCGGTGGCGGACTGGAAACGCAGGTTGAACAGCTCTTCCTTGGACTTGCGGAGTTCTTCAACGAGACGCTCGTTGTCGAAACCGTCCAGCTGTGCGGGTGCGAGATCCTTCGACCCTACTGCCATTTCTATTCACCACCTTCGCGACGCACAATGCGTGCCTTCAACGGCAGCTTGTGGATTGCCAGGCGCAGTGCCTCGCGAGCTACCTCTTCATTGACACCGGCGAGCTCGAAGAGAACGCGGCCCGGCTTGACGTTTGCGACCCACCATTCCGGAGAACCCTTACCGGAACCCATGCGGGTTTCGGCCGGCTTCTTCGTCAGCGGACGGTCCGGATAAATGTTGATCCAGACCTTACCGCCACGCTTGATGTGGCGGGTCATCGCGATACGGGCAGACTCGATCTGACGGTTCGTGACGTAGGCCGGGCTCAGCGCCTGGATGCCGTACTCACCGAAGGTGACCTTGGTGCCGCCCGTTGCAGCGCCGGAACGACCCGGGTGGTGCTGCTTACGGTGCTTGACTCGACGTGGGATAAGCATTTAAGCCTGTCCTCCTTCTGCTGCGGGAGCAGCAGCTTCAGCTGCCGGAGCCTCTGCAGCAACAGGTGCTGCGTCAGCTGCCGGACGGTCGGTACGACGACGGCGGTCACCACGGTCGGCGCCACCCGGGCGGCCCGGGCGGTCGCTCGGACCACGGCCGCGGGACGGAGCAGCAGCTGCCTGCTGAGCCAGTTCCTTGGCAGTGACGTCGCCCTTGTAGATCCAGACCTTCACGCCGATGCGGCCGAAGGTGGTCTTGGCTTCGTAGAAGCCGTAGTCGATGTTCGCACGCAGGGTGTGCAGGGGCACACGGCCTTCGCGGTAGAACTCCGAGCGGGACATTTCTGCGCCACCCAGTCGACCGGAGCAAGCAATACGGATACCCTTGGCACCCGCACGCTGTGCGGACTGCATGGCCTTCTTCATCGCACGGCGGAAAGCCACGCGGGAAGTCAGCTGCTCAGCAACGCCCTGGGCAACAAGCTGGGCTTCCATCTCGGGGTTCTTGACCTCGAGGATGTTCAGCTGGACCTGCTTGCCGGTGAGCTTCTCGAGCTCGCCGCGAATGCGGTCTGCTTCTGCGCCGCGGCGGCCGATGACGATACCCGGGCGGGCCGTGTGGATGTCCACGCGGACACGGTCACGGGTGCGCTCGATTTCGACCTTGGCGATGCCAGCGCGCTCCATACCCGTGGACATGAGCTGGCGGATGCGGATGTCTTCGCGAACGAAGTCCTTGTACCGCTGGCCAGCCTTGGTGCTGTCAGCAAACCAGTGCGATACGTGATCGGTGGTGATGCCGAGTCGGAACCCGTGCGGGTTTACTTTCTGTCCCACTTAGCGAGCCTCCTCTTTCTCCGGGGTAGCGACTACCACGGTGATGTGGCTCGTGCGCTTCTTGATCTGAAATGCGCGACCCTGAGCACGCGGCTGGAACCGCTTCATGGTCGGGCCTTCATCAACAAACGCTTCGCTGATGTAGAGGTCTCCTTCGTCAAAGGCAACGCCGTCGCGGTCCGCGAGGACCCGTGCGTTTGCCATTGCCGACTGAACTACCTTGAATACCGGCTCCGAAGCTGCCTGTTCGGCGAACTTCAGAATTGCCAGAGCCTCATTCGCTTGCTTACCACGAACAAGGTTGACGACGCGCCGGGCCTTCATAGGCGTTACGCGGATGTGACGCGCAATAGCCTTGGCTTCCATTGCTTTCCTTCTCTCGTCTTAGCCGTAGAGCGAGCGCCTTAGCGGCGCTTGCCCTTACGGTCGTCCTTGACATGGCCGCGGAATGTCCGCGTGGGAGCGAATTCGCCGAGCTTGTGCCCGACCATCGACTCAGTGACAAACACCGGAATGTGCTTGCGTCCGTCGTGAACGGCAATCGTGTGACCCAGCATGTCCGGGACGATCATCGAACGGCGGGACCAGGTCTTGATGACGTTCTTGGTGCCCTTTTCGTTTTCCCTGGCGACCTTCACAAAGAGGTGCTGGTCTACGAAAGGACCTTTTTTCAGGCTGCGTGGCATGTGTCCAGGCTCCTATCGCTTGTTCTTGCCAGTACGGCGGCGACGAACAATAAGCTTGTCGCTCTCTTTGTTGGGGCGGCGGGTGCGGCCTTCACGCTTACCGTTCGGGTTGACCGGGTGGCGTCCACCGGAAGTCTTACCTTCACCACCACCGTGCGGGTGATCGACCGGGTTCATGGCGACACCACGGACGGTCGGGCGAACGCCCTTCCAGCGCATACGGCCGGCCTTACCCCAGTTGATGTTCGACTGCTCGGCGTTGCCGACCTCGCCGACGGTTGCGCGGCAGCGCACGTCAACGTTGCGGATTTCACCGGAGGGCAGACGCAGCTGGGCGAAACGGCCTTCCTTGGCGACGAGCTGAACCGAAGCACCTGCGGAACGGGCCATCTTGGCGCCGCCACCCGGACGCAGTTCAACTGCGTGGATGGTGGTACCAACCGGGATGTTGCGCAGCGGCAAGTTGTTGCCCGGCTTGATGTCAGCGTCGGGGCCAGCCTCGACGAAGTCACCCTGGGACAGCTTGTTCGGGGCGATGATGTAACGCTTGGTGCCATCAACGTAGTGCAGGAGGGCGATGCGAGCCGTGCGGTTCGGATCGTACTCGATTTCGGCAACGCGGGCGTTGACGCCGTCCTTGTCGTGGCGACGGAAGTCGATCAGACGGTACTGGCGCTTGTGGCCACCACCCTTGTGACGGGTAGTGATCTTACCGGTGTTGTTACGGCCGCCAGTCTTGTGCAGCGGACGCAGCAACGACTTTTCCGGAGTCGATCGCGTGATTTCGGAGAAGTCGGCTACGCTCGAGCCGCGACGGCCCGGGGTAGTCGGCTTGTATTTACGGATTCCCATAATTCATTTCCTCGTTAAAGTGGTCTCCGCTACGCGAGCGGACCGCCGAAGATGTCGATTGTGCCTTCTTTGAGGGTGACAATTGCACGCTTGGTGCTCTTGCGCTGTCCCCAGCCGAATTTGGTCCGCTTGCGCTTACCGGCACGGTTGATGGTGTTGATCGATTCGACCTTGACGGAGAAAATCTTCTCCACGGCCAGCTTGATCTCGGTCTTGTTCGAGCGGGGGTCCACCAGGAAGGTGTACTTGCCCTCGTCGATCAGGCCGTAGCTCTTTTCCGAAACGACGGGTGCAATGACGACGTCGCGCGGGTCTTTGATGGTGGCTGCACTCACTTGGCATCCTCCTCGTTCTTTGCCTTGTCAGCGATGAAAGCCTCGAACGCAGCCTTGGTGAAGACAACGTCGTCGGAAACCAGCACGTCGTAGGTGTTCAGCTGGTCTGCGTACAGAACGTGAACATCTGCGAGGTTGCGCACGGACAGTGCGGCAACATCGTTGGCGCGCTCGATAACAACGAGCAGGTTCCGACGCTCGGAGACTGCACGCAACGCGGCCAGTGCTGCCTTGGAGGACGGCTTGGTGCCGGCAACCAGTTCAGAAACGACGTGGATGCGGCCGTTACGGGCGCGGTCGGACAGGGCGCCACGCAGTGCGGCAGCCTTCATCTTCTTGGGGGTCCGCTGGCTGTAGTCACGCGGCGTCGGGCCGTGGACGATGCCACCACCGGTCATGTGAGGAGCACGGATGGAACCCTGACGGGCGCGGCCGGTGCCCTTCTGCTTGAACGGCTTGCGGCCTGCACCGGAAACTTCGGCGCGGGTCTTGGTCTTGTGGGTACCCTGGCGAGCAGCAGCGAGCTGTGCGACGACGACCTGGTGCAGCAGCGGCACGTTGGTCTGGACGTCGAAGATCTCTGCAGGCAGGTCTACCTTGACAGTGCTAGTCATTTAACTAGGCTCCCTTCACGGCGGTGCGTACGAGGACGACCTGGCCGCGGGCACCGGGGACGGCACCCTTGATAAGGAGCAGCGACTTCTCGGCGTCAACAGCGTGAACCGTAAGGTTCAGCGTGGTGTGACGTTCTGCGCCCATGCGACCGGCCATTTTCAGACCCTTGAAGACGCGGCTCGGGGTGGATGCGCCACCGATTGAACCGGGCTTGCGGTGGTTCTTGTGCGCACCGTGGGAGGCTCCAACACCGTGGAAGCCGTGACGCTTCATAACACCGGCGAAGCCCTTACCCTTGCTGGTGCCGACGACGTCGATCTTCTGACCGGCTTCGAAGAGCTCAACAGAAAGCTCCTGGCCCAGTTCGTAAGACGCGGCGTCTGCAGTGCGCAGTTCGACGACGTGGCGGCGAGGAGTTACGCCAGCCTTTTCAAAGTGACCAGCCAGCGGCTTGGTGACCTTGCGGGGATCGATCTGGCCGTAGCCGATCTGAACGGCGACATAGCCATCAGTCTCTGCGTTGCGCAGCTGGGTGATGACGTTGGAGTCAGCCTGGACGACAGTTACCGGGATGAGCTTGTTGTTCTCGTCCCAGACCTGGGTCATGCCGAGCTTCGTGCCCAGCAGGCCCTTTACGTTACGGGTTGCGGTCATAGTTTTCTCAGCACCTCCCTACAGCTTGATTTCGATGTTCACGTCAGCCGGCAGGTCGAGACGCATAAGCGAGTCAACAGCCTTCGGCGTGGGGTCGATGATGTCGATCAGACGCTTGTGAGTACGCATTTCAAAGTGCTCACGGCTGTCCTTGTACTTGTGGGGAGAGCGGATAACGCAGTACACGTTCTTCTCCGTCGGCAGCGGCACGGGGCCCACTACCGTTGCGCCTGCGCGCGTGACCGTCTCAACGATCTTCCGCGCTGAAACATCAATGACCTCGTGGTCATATGACTTCAGCCGGATGCGGATTTTTTGTCCCGCCATGTCGCCTGACTCTCTTTCAGTCTGTGCTGCCCTCGAATAAAGGCTGCCCTGTTCACTTACGTGTTGTATGTGGCTGCCGAAGCATTTGAAGTAGTACTACCACCCGCCGCACAAGCTGAATCCGGAGGGATCCGGGTTCCTCAACTTGCCGGTGTAACCGACCCCCGCGGTCGGGCGTGTCGCGATTTCCACGCAAACGCGTCCGTATTCCTTTGGGGATCTGGGTTATGTTTGGGCTTCAGCTTGGACCCTGACACCCGGCATTATCCGGATCGGGACGCGAAGAAGCGCTTGAACAACTCACCTAGTATGCCGGAATTCCCCGGCATAAGCCAATCGGGCCTCCCTGACCATTGCCATCGGCACCTGCGCTCGGGATGATGGGGGCATGACCGTCCAAGATGCTGCCACTGTGGGGGATCTTGCAGGCCGCATCCGGCCGGACTTCACTTTGGGTGTCGCTGCCGCGGCCTTCCAGATCGAGGGCTCGCTCACGGCGGACGGACGCGGACCGTCGAGCTGGGACGCGTTTGCCGAGAAACCGGGCGCGATCGTCGACGGGCACTCCCCTGCAGTCGCCTGCGACCACTACAACCGGACGGACGAGGACATTGCCCTCATGCAGGACCTGGGCGTGGATTCCTACCGGTTCTCCCTCTCCTGGCCGCGAATCCAACCCGGCGGCAAGGGGCCCATCAACCAACAGGGCCTGGATTTCTACGACCGCCTGATCGACAAGCTCCTGAAGGCCGGGATCTCCCCCATGGTGACCCTGTTCCATTGGGATACTCCCCTGCCGTTGGAGCACGACGGCGGCTGGCTGAATCGGGCGACTGCGGAACGGTTCGCCGAATACTCCGCCGCGGCCGCACACCGCTTCGGTGACCGCGTGGCGCAATGGGTCACCCTCAACGAACCGGTTTCGGTCGCGTTGCAAGGTTATGCGCTCGGTGTCCACGCTCCCGGCAGGCGGCTGCTCTTCGATGCCCTGCCGGCTGCCCACCACCAGTTGCTGGGGCACGGCCTCGCCGTCCAGGCGCTGCGCGCCGCAGGCGTGGCGGGAACTGTCGGCGTCGCCAATGTCCACTCTCCGGTCCGGCCCGCAAGCAAGCGGCTTGCAGACGGTCTCATGGCCAAGGCCTTCGACCTCATCTTCAACCGGGTGTACGCCGATCCCATCCTCCTGGGGAAGTACCCAAAGCCGCCGCTCCAGGTAAGGCCTTGGTTCCGGGCCTTGGGCAAGGTCCGCGACGAGGACCTCAAAACCATCCACCAGCCGTTGGATTTCTACGGCCTGAACTACTACTACCCCGTCAAGGTGGCCTCGGGCCGCGGCGACGGAACCGCCCACTGGAACACCCCGGACATGATGGCCAAGCTGCCGTTCCATCTGGCGGCGTTTCCCGAATACGAGACGACAGGATTCGGTTGGCCTGTGGCTCCCGAACACCTCGGAATCCTGCTGCGGGAACTGAAGGACCGCTACGGAGCAGCGCTGCCTCCGCTGTTCATCACGGAGAGCGGCGCGAGCTTTCCGGAACCGGACCACACCCAGGGTCCGGTGCACGACGCCGACCGCATCAGCTATCTTGCCTCGCACCTTGGCCAGGCCTTGAGGGCCACTGCCCCCGGCGGGATCGCCCACGACGTCAAACTTCTGGGCTACTACGTCTGGACGCTACTGGACAACTTCGAATGGGCCGCAGGCTATTCGCAGCGGTTCGGCCTGGTGCACGTTGATTTCGATACCCTTGAGAGAACCCCCAAGGACTCGTACTACTGGTACCAGTCCTTGAGCAAGGCGCGACGGGGCTGATTCGAAGTCACTTTGTGGACCGATTGTGCTAAATCAGTCTTTCCTGTTCGCCCGATTGATGCGCTTGGCGCGCTCGATCTCGCGGCGGAAGTATTTCCTTCCCCACAACACCCCGGCTACCACAACAACCACCAAGACCAGAAAAATCAGCGTTCCCATTTCGCATTCCTCCCTTGAGGCAACGGTATCAGGGCGCAGTCCTGTTGAGGCGCCAGACCGCAAGGACAATCAATGCCAAGGCGATCACGGCGAGCATCGCGAAGGCATAGGAACGAAGGGCCCACATCACGCTGAGCGCAACACCCACGGCACCCCACCACACGAACGTGCGCTCGGCGAGGACAAGTCCGGCAAGCACTAGCACCGCAAATCCGACGAGGACCCATAGCTGCTGTGGCACAGTGCCCGGGAAGAGGCTTCCTGGCACTATCGAGAGGAGGCCTCCGAAGGACAACAAGCCTGAAGCGATCCCCCCTCTGATACGCCCCTCCAGCGCGTCCCCAACGTAATAGCGCACCCCTGCCAAAACCGCACCTTGGACCGCGAACCACTGCACCACCCAAAAGAACTCGGGCCTGGCTCCATGGACGAAGAGGACCGCCCGCTGTGCGGCTGAGAGCACCAGCACCGCACCGAGCTCCGCGACAGCGAATCTGATGGCGCGTGGTACCTCGAGGAAAGCCACGGCCACGGCAGCGCCGAGCAAGCACGTTCCTGCCACAGCGGTGTCATCGTGCAGTAGGCCTGCAGCTGCGGCCAGGGCAAATCCCCCTCCTGCTGTTACAGCGAGCGACAACTTGCGCACTGGGTGCGATCCCACGCCCGGGATCCGGGACCAACGGACAGCGTAAAGCACAGCGGCCGATCCTGCGCAGCCCAGGAGCCACGGCAGGAAATCCTCCCATTGAGCCCCAGACAGCCACAGGAGCCGAGCGTCATCCAGGACCGAAGCAGCCAAGACAGTAGCACCAACGAGGCTCGCGGCGGAGGCTAGCGGGTAGAAGCCCGGCATTCCCTCGACGTGGGAGGCTACGAAGCACACCATTGCCAGCACCAGTCCAGCCATTCCCACGGCGGTGTCCGATACGTCAACGGACGCCACCCCTCCGGCACCGCCGAAGCCCAGCGCCGCCGCCAGCCAGAACCAATGTTCAGGGACGCCGCTTCCTGGTTGGACGAGTAGCCTCACGCAAGTCACCACGAGTGACATAGCGAGCAGCACCAGGGGCACAGCCGTGTGGCCCAGCAAGGGTTCGGCCAGCCAGGTCCCGGGAGGGAAGGACACTTCGGGTCCGGCTGCCACCACCACTGCGATCGACGCCGGAATGGTGAAATACACAGCGCCTCGGGCGGTGAAGATCCGATGCGCGACCACGGCGGAAACCAACAGCACGGCCAGCTCAAGCAGCAGCACCCAGCGGCCGCCGTCGTGGGCTTCCGGCTGAGACACAGACGAAAGGTACGTCGCCGGCAGCACTGCTTGCGCGCTGAGCGTCACCCACACTGCCGCCTGTTGGAAGGGAATCTGCTGCAATCGGTTCCGCATGAGCCCGCGGATGATGTGCTGCAGCACCAGGACTCCCGCGAAAGTCAGCGACACCGCCGTGGCGGAGGCTGATACGTCGTGGGCAAATACCGCGGCAACGGCGGCCGTGAGAATCCTGGCGGCGATGAAGTAGACGCCCTTCGCCATGCGCGCGGGCACCGCAGCGACCATGACGGCGCTGAATACGGCGAAGATGGCAAGCAAAGCCTCGACCTCGTGAATGTGCCCACCGCGAAGCAATAGCAAGAGCGCCAACGTCGCCGGCGCGAAGACCGCGGAGGCGGCCTCGGTGCGAAGCAGGAACCCCGCCGCCACAGCCGACCCCGCCATGGTGATCGAGATCGCCACCGCCTGCCAGCTTCCGGCCACGGAGCCGTCGGAGTACCTCCCGGAGACGCTGACGACGGCGACTGCGCCGGCCATGAAGGGGAGCACCACGGCGGAATCGACTGTCGCAAGGCCCCGGTCAATACTGCGGACCGCCTCCACGAGGGGCGGAATCAGTTGGACTGTCAAGGCGACGAACACCACGGTGGCAAGCTGAAGCCTCTCCCCCGCCACCACCAAATCGCCTCCGTCCCGGAGCAGCTGCAGATAGCCTGTGCCGGCGAGCAGGGTGACGAGCGCACGGGCTGCCCACCAATAGCTGCGGCGATGCAGGGTGCGGGGAAGGCGGAGCGCCTGAACGGCGAAGTACAGCGCGCCGACGAGCAACACCGTGTTTCCCAACGACACGGACACTGCCCCGAAGGACAACGCCCCCGACCAGGCAAATGCCGCCGGGGCGAGGAACTCGACCACCCTTCCGGTCCTCACGGCGTCGCCCACAGCTTTCGGGAACAGCGTCAAGCCGAGCAAAGCGACTGCAAGGACATGAATCACCACGGCCGATACAGTGAGGGGCTGGCCCGATGCTTGGTCCAGCAAAAAAAGCAAAGGCAGCGCTGCCATGCCGGTACCGGCAAAGGCTGCGAGGCAGGCGGTCGGCGCGAAGGTGCTGACACCCGAGCGGATCAGCGCGGCCTCCAATAGCAACTGGAACGTCACTGCGGCGAGGAACGCCAGGACGACGGCGGCAAGGCGCTCGGGAGTCTCCGGCACTACCGCCGCCGTCGCTGCCGGGACACTGAGAGTGAGCGCAATGCGCCCCGCGAGGACAAAGGCCTTGCGTTTGCCCTCCCTAGGCCTGCTTGCGCGCAGCAGCCAGAACGCGCCGGCGATAGCCAACAATGCCGCTGTCGGCCAACCGCCCAGCTCATCGGCAAACGGGGCAGCAATCACAAGAGCGGCAACAGGGAGCCACTCGGCCTCGCCGCCCAGCTTCCACGCCAGGACCAGACCGCACAGGAGGGCCGCGAACAACGGGATCCCCACGGGCGTCCCGGAATGCCGGACCAGGATGGCAAAGCCCGCCATGAAGGCAGCCGCCGATTGAAGGCCAAAACACGCCACGGCATCAATGCGGCAGCGCCGGATCGCCTGGGATGTGCCCGGCCCAGGGAACCAACGGACCAGCCTGCTGCTGTCGAATGCCGACCATAGCGACTGCGCCGCAAGGAGAACGATGCCGGCCAGCAGCACTTCCGGGAGTCCAAGCCCCGCGTCGGACAGGAGTACAAGGAACGCCACCGTGAATGAGAGCCGCGCGGCATAGAACTGTGGGAGCCGGAAGATGCCCTGCGGAAGGGCCGCCATCACGGCAAAATACAGTCCACACGCCATCATGACGATGGCGTACTCGCCCTTCCCCAAATGTTGGGGAACGAAGCTCGCGGCAAGCGTAACGAGCGGCACCACATAGGGGTGGAGGGACATCAAGGGCCGGACATAGACCGGCGGAAGCCAGCGCGGTCTGCGCATGGCTATCAGGGTCAGGACTACGGCGAATCCGATCAGGCATGCGAAATACCAGACGAGGGCACCGCCCAGCATGGACACGCCCGACCACGCCGCGGAGACCACGAAGCTCAACGACAGGAAAGCGAGAACCCTGTTGTCGAGTCGCACCGCGGCGACAACATAGGCCACTGTCCCGACGACGGACGTAACCAGCCAGGCCGCCGGGCCATTGTGCAACGCGAAGTTGTACATCGCCAGGCCCGTCACGGGGATCAACGCAAGGCCTGTTCCCGCGAAGGCGATCGCGGCGGGCCGAAGCCTGGAAGCCCTCGCATGGAGGATGAAACCCGCAGCATAGAAGGCAGCCGTGATGGCCCAGACTCCGACGAAGCGGAGAACGGACGGAAGGCCGGAGCCGATGAACAGCGCCGAAGCGGCGACCAGCAGAAGGCTTGCCACGTAGAGGGTGATGTTGATGTTCTGCCGATCCCGCTTCCGCTTCCGGGCCGCTTCCTCTTCCCGCAGGGCCTCCGGCGGGATCCGGGCCTCTGGCGACTGGATTGCTTGCATCCGGGCTGGTTGCGGCTGGATGGGGAATGGCCAAGGTTCAAGTGGAACGGGCAGGGCCGGAACGGTCTTGGCTGGGGCGGCCTGGCCTGGAGTTGCTAGGGCCGGGACGTCCTGGACGGGAGCTGTCGCGCGCGTTTGCCAACCCTCCGGGCGCGACGGGCCGGACTCCCGGTACTCCGCGGGAGCAGCGCCGCGGTGGGCCTCGGCGTCGCGCCACCCTGCAAGGTGGCCGGCCAGATAGCCTGAGCGATACTGCCTGACGGAATCGTCTGCAAGCCGTGAGGCAGCACGTTCGGCAAGCCAACGCCCTTTCGATTTCCCTGAGGAATACGACACCAAAGCAGTGACCAGGACAAAAACCATTACGAGGATGGTGCCAAAGAAGCCAGACATTCCTGCTCTCCTGTCCACGGGCGACGAAGCCGCACGGCCTGCGGATCCGCGAAGTCACGGATCCACACTTCGTCATTAATCCATTCGATAGATAAACCATAGCAAAGAAGAACCCCGCCACAATAGTGACGGGGTTCTTCTTTGCTTTGCTACCGGACGCCAGGCGTCCGATCCTCCACCGATCTACAAGTAGAAACTACTTGATGATCTTGGTAACACGTCCCGAACCAACGGTGCGGCCACCTTCACGGATTGCGAAGCCGAGGCCCTCTTCCATAGCGATCGGCTGGATGAGCTCAACGGTCATCTCAGTGTTGTCGCCAGGCATAACCATTTCCGTGCCTTCCGGCAGGGTGATAACGCCGGTTACGTCCGTGGTACGGAAGTAGAACTGCGGGCGGTAGTTCGAGTAGAACGGGTTGTGACGTCCGCCTTCGTCCTTGGACAGGATGTAGACGTTGGCCTCGAAGTCGGTGTGCGGGGTGATGGAACCCGGCTTGACGACAACCTGGCCACGCTCGACGTCGTCGCGCTTCAGACCGCGGAGCAGGAGGCCACAGTTCTCGCCGGCCCATGCTTCGTCGAGCTGCTTGTGGAACATCTCGATACCGGTAACGGTGGTCTTCTGGACCGGACGGATACCAACGATTTCAACTTCCGAGTTGATCGCGAGGGTACCGCGCTCGGCGCGACCCGTAACAACGGTGCCACGACCGGTGATCGTGAAGACGTCTTCGATCGGCATCAGGAACGGCTTGTCGCGGTCACGAACGGGGTCCGGAACCGAGTTGTCGACAGCTTCCATGAGGTCCTCGACGGACTTGACCCAAACCGGGTCGCCTTCGAGTGCCTTGAGGCCGGAAACGCGGACAACGGGAGCGTCGTCGCCATCGAAGCCCTGAGCGCTGAGCAGCTCGCGAACTTCCATTTCAACGAGGTCGAGAAGCTCTTCGTCGTCGACCATGTCGGACTTGTTCAGCGCGACCAGCAGGTAGGGAACACCAACCTGGCGGGCGAGCAGAACGTGCTCGCGGGTCTGAGCCATCGGGCCGTCAGTGGCGGCAACCACGAGGATCGCACCGTCCATCTGGGCAGCACCGGTGATCATGTTCTTGATGTAGTCAGCGTGACCCGGAGCGTCTACGTGTGCGTAGTGGCGCTTCTCGGTCTGGTACTCAACGTGGGAGATGTTGATGGTAATACCACGCTGGCGCTCTTCCGGAGCAGAGTCAATCGACGCGAAGTCGCGCTGCTCGTTGAGAGTGGGGTACTTGTCGTACAGCACCTTGGAAATGGCGGCAGTCAGCGTCGTCTTACCGTGGTCAACGTGACCAATGGTGCCGATGTTGACGTGCGGCTTAGTCCGCTCGAACTTTGCCTTTGCCACAGGTTCCTCCTAGAACGATTTCAAGTGAGTTGCTCCTCGGCCGCGCTTTTCGCGGCAGAAACTCCAGCAAGTCTACTTGGGGGCTTTGGATTTGGTGAAATTGCAGATTCAGGGACCAATGTTGGTACCTGGAGTCTGTTCGCGCAAGGACCGGACTGCGGCCTGGGCTACAGCCCGGCGCCTGCGCTGAATGCTTTCCCGGAACGGGCCAACATCCTGGTTTATCCGTCGGTGATTACTCGCCGCGGTTCTTCTGGATGATCTCGTCGGCAACTGCCTTCGGGACCTCGGCGTAGCTGTTGAACGTCATGGAGTACACAGCACGGCCCTGGGTCTTCGAACGCAGGTCACCGATGTAGCCGAACATGCCGGACAGCGGAACGTGCGCACGGATCACCTTGACGCCAGCGGCGTCTTCCATGGACTGCATCTGGCCACGGCGGGAGTTCAGGTCACCGATTACTTCACCCATGTATTCCTCAGGGGTGCGGACCTCAACATCCATCAGCGGTTCGAGCAGAACCGGGTTCGCCTTGCGTGCGGCTTCCTTGAAAGCCATACGGCCGGCGATCTTGAACGCCATTTCCGAGGAGTCAACATCGTGGTACGCGCCGTCAATCAGCGTGGCCTTGATGCCGACAACCGGGTAGCCTGCCAGAACGCCGTCGTTGAGCGCATCCTGGATGCCCGCGTCAACGGACGGGATGTACTCGCGGGGCACGCGGCCACCGGTGACCTTGTTCTCGAACGCGTAGAGCTCGCCGTCGGCGGTGTCCATCGGCTCGATAGCGATCTGGATCTTTGCGAACTGACCCGAACCACCGGTCTGCTTCTTGTGCGTGTAGTCGTGACGCTCTACAGCGCGCTTGATGGTTTCGCGGTAAGCAACCTGCGGCTTGCCGACGTTTGCCTCGACCTTGAATTCGCGGCGCATGCGGTCCACCAGGATGTCCAGGTGGAGCTCGCCCATGCCGGCGATGATGGTCTGACCGGTGTCTTCGTTGAGGGAGACCTGGAAGGTCGGGTCCTCAGCGGAGAGCTTCTGGATGGCCGTGGAGAGCTTCTCCTGGTCACCCTTGGTGTTCGGCTCGATGGCAACCGAGATCACGGGCTCCGGGAAGCTCATGGACTCGAGGACGATCTGGTTGTTGGCGTCGCACAGGGTGTCGCCCGTGGTGGTGTCCTTCAGACCGATTGCTGCGTAGATGTGGCCCGCGGTAGCGCCTTCAACAGGCATTTCCTTGTTGGCGTGCATCTGGAACAGCTTGCCGATGCGCTCCTTCTTGCCCTTGGTGGAGTTGACCACCTGGGCGCCTGCTTCCACGTGACCGGAGTACACGCGGATGAAGGTGAGCTGACCGAAGAACGGGTGCGCCGCAATCTTGAACGCGAGGGCCGAGAACGGCTCCTCGGCGGAAGGCTTGCGGGTGAGCTCCTTCTCTTCGTCGCGCGGGTCGTGACCGACCATGGGCGGGACGTCGAGCGGGTTCGGCAGGAAGTCAACAACAGCATCCAGCATCGGCTGTACGCCGCGGTTCTTGAAGGCAGAACCACAGAGAACCGGGTAGAGCTCGGAGTTGATGGTCATCTTGCGGATGCCGGCCTTGAGCTCCTCGACAGTGAGTTCTTCACCGTCGAGGTACTTCTCCATGAGTTCCTCGGAAGCCTCGGCAACAGTCTCAACGAGCTGTGCACGGTATTCCTCAGCCTTGGCCTGGAGATCGGCGGGGATCTCCTGGACCTCGTACTTGGCACCCATGGTGACGTCACCCTTGGCATCGCCCGGCCACACCAGTGCGCGCATCTCAAGGAGATCCACGACGCCGATGAAGTCGTTCTCTGCACCGATGGGCAGCTGGAGAACCAGCGGCTTGGCGCCGAGGCGGCTGATGATGGTGTCTACGGTGAAGTAGAAGTCAGCGCCGAGCTTGTCCATCTTGTTGACGAAGCAGATACGCGGCACGTTGTACTTGTCGGCCTGGCGCCAAACAGTCTCGGACTGCGGCTCAACGCCTTCCTTGCCATCGAAGACAGCAACGGCGCCGTCGAGGACGCGCAGCGAGCGCTCGACCTCAACCGTGAAGTCCACGTGGCCCGGGGTGTCAATGATGTTGATCTGGTTCTTGTCCCAGAAGCAGGTCACGGCGGCAGACGTGATGGTGATGCCGCGTTCCTTTTCCTGTTCCATCCAGTCAGTCGTCGAAGCACCGTCGTGCGTTTCGCCGATCTTGTGGTTCACACCCGTGTAGAACAGGATGCGCTCGGTGGTGGTGGTCTTGCCGGCATCGATGTGGGCCATGATGCCGATGTTGCGGACCTTGCTAAGGTCGGTAAGCACGTCCTGTGCCACGGTGTCTCCCTTTCGGATGGACTACACGTTCGCCGCCAGCTCAGGGAGCCGGCGGCGTACGGGAAGTTTTACCAGCGGTAGTGTGCGAAGGCCTTGTTCGACTCGGCCATCTTGTGGGTGTCTTCGCGACGCTTCACAGCGGCACCGAGACCGTTGGACGCATCCAGGATTTCGTTCTGGAGGCGCTCGGTCATCGTCTTCTCGCGGCGGGCCTTGGAGTAGCCAACCAGCCAGCGGAGAGCGAGGGCGGTGGAGCGGCCCGGCTTGACCTCAACGGGAACCTGGTAGGTTGCGCCACCGACACGGCGGGAGCGGACCTCGAGGGAAGGCTTGACGTTGTCCATGGCCTTCTTGAGGGCGGCGACGGGGTCGCCACCGGACTTGGCGCGTGCACCTTCGAGTGCGCCGTAAACGATGCGCTCTGCGGTGGACTTCTTGCCGTCGATCAGAACCTTGTTGATCAGCTGGGTGACCAACGGGGAACCGTAAACGGGATCGGAAACTAGCGGCCGCTTCGGGGCCGGACCCTTGCGAGGCATATTACTTCTTCTCCATCTTTGCGCCGTAGCGGCTGCGGGCCTGCTTGCGGTTCTTGACACCCTGGGTATCGAGGGCACCACGGACGATCTTGTAACGGACACCCGGAAGGTCCTTCACACGACCACCACGGACCAGCACGATGGAGTGCTCCTGGAGGTTGTGGCCAACACCGGGGATGTAGGCGGTAACTTCAACGCCACCGTTGAGGCGGACACGAGCAACCTTACGGAGAGCCGAGTTCGGCTTCTTCGGGGTGGTCGTGTAAACGCGGGTGCAAACACCGCGGCGCATCGGGCTGCCCTTAAGCGCGGGAGCCTTGGTCTTGGAGACCTTCGGCGTGCGGCCCTTGCGGACCAGCTGGTTAATCGTAGGCACTTTCGTGTTCTCCGTTGGTTGATCTCTGCTCCGCGCCCAGGCGTTGGCCTGTGTTTGCGTGAGAGCTTTGGCGTTGTCCATGCGACCCTGGCCCGAAGACCGGTGGGCGTGCAAAAGTGCGGCATTCGTTGCGCACGTAGCCCGCAACCCGGAAACAGGCTCCACCCAACATCATGAGAACAAAACCGAAATGATGCTGCGGCGGCCTTCATCCACTGCCACACAGAACAATTACCAGAATTCTAGCATGGCTTGATCTGAGGCCTTAATCGGGTGTAGAGGGGTGAACCACGACGGCGGGTGCCGGCCGCCGTCGTCGGGCGCTTAACGGGAAGGACCCCGCACTCAGTGAGTACGGGGTCCTTGCGTTTCAGACTTCTCAGCGGAAGTCGTTGCCGAGATCGTAGTCATCCAGCGGGATGGCGTGGAACTCGGGAGCTCCGTCGCCGCCCAGGGCGTCATACGAGAAGTCGGTGAAGGCGCTGGGGCCCGTGAACAGGCTTGCCTTTGCTTCTTCAGTCGGCTCCACGGTGACCTCGGTGTAACGGGGCAAACCCGTACCGGCCGGGATGAGCTTACCGATGATGACGTTCTCCTTGAGGCCGAGCAACGGGTCGCTCTTGCCTTCCATGGCCGCCTGCGTCAGAACGCGGGTGGTCTCCTGGAAGGAAGCGGCCGACAGCCAGGACTCAGTTGCCAGAGATGCCTTGGTGATACCCATCAGTTCCGGACGGCCGGAAGCCGGGGTACGGCCTTCGGACACCACGCGACGGTTCTCGTCTTCGAAGCGGCTGCGCTCAGCGAGCTCGCCCGGAAGCAGATCGGAGTCGCCGGATTCGATGACGGTCACGCGGCGCAGCATCTGACGGACGATGACTTCCACGTGCTTGTCGTGGATGCCGATGCCCTGGCTGCGGTAAACGCCCTGGACCTCGTCCACCAGGAACTTCTGGGCGGCACGCGGACCCATGATGCGCAGAACCTGCTTCGGGTCCACAGGACCGTTGATCAGCTTCTGGCCGACGCTGACGTGCTCGCCATCCTCGATGAGGAGGCGGGAACGGCGCAGCACCGGGTAGGCGATCTCCTCGGAACCATCGTCCGGGGTGATGATGAGGCGCATCTGGCGCTCGGACTCTTCGATGGCGATGCGGCCGGCTGCTTCAGCAATCGGTGCAACACCCTTCGGAGTACGGGCTTCGAAGAGCTCCTGGATACGGGGCAGACCCTGGGTGATGTCGTCGCCACCGCTGGCGGAAACAGCACCACCGGTGTGGAACGTACGCATGGTCAGCTGGGTACCGGGTTCACCGATGGACTGTGCGGCGATGATGCCGACGGCCTCTCCGATGTCCACGGTCTTGCCAGTGGCCAGCGAACGGCCGTAGCAGAGCGCACAGGTACCGACCTTGGACTCACACGTGAGCACGGAACGGACCTTGACCTCGGTGATGCCGGCTGCGAGCAGCTCGGCAATGACGACGTCGCCGCAGTCGGTGCCGGCAGCTGCCAGCACAGCACCCTTGGAGTCGACGACGTCGACGGCGAGGGTACGTGCGTAGGCGCTGTTCTCGACGTTCTCGTCAAGGACCAGCTCACCGTTGGAGTCCGGCACGGCGATTGCGGTCATGAGACCACGCTCGGTGCCACAGTCCTCTTCACGGACGATGACGTCCTGCGAAACGTCCACCAGACGACGGGTCAGGTAACCCGAGTTGGCGGTACGCAGCGCGGTGTCGGCCAGACCCTTACGGGCACCGTGCGTGGCGATGAAGTATTCCAGCACCGACAGGCCCTCGCGGTACGAGGACTTGATCGGACGCGGGATGATCTCACCCTTCGGGTTGGCCACAAGACCACGGATACCCGCGATCTGGCGGACCTGCATCCAGTTACCACGTGCACCGGAGGACACCATGCGGTTGATGGTGTTCATCGGGGACAGGCTGTCACGCATCGCCTGGGCGATTTCGTTGGTGGCCTTGTTCCAGATCTCGATCAGTTCCTGGCGACGCTCGTCGTCGTCGATCAGGCCCTTGTCGTACTGGCCCTGGATCTTGGCAGCCATGGTCTCGTAACCGGCAAGGATGGCCGGCTTGGAGGTGGGCACCTCGATGTCGGAGATTGCCACGGTGACGCCCGAGCGGGTTGCCCAGTAGAAACCGGCGTCCTTCAGGTTGTCCAGCGTTGCAGCCGTGACAACCTTCGGGTAGCGCTCTGCGAGGTCGTTGACGATACGGGAAAGCTCGCCCTTGTCGGCAACAGCCTCAACCCACGGGTAGTCCTCCGGCAGGGTCTCGTTGAAGAGAACCTGGCCGAGGGAGGTCTGGACCAGTGCGGTCTGACCCGGCTCCCAACCTTCCGGAGCTTCCCAGCCGGCGTAAGGCACAAAGCCCTCAAGGCGGATCTTGACCTGGGAGTTCAGGTGCAGCTCGCGGGCATCGTAGGCCATGATGGCTTCCGAAACCGAGGAGAAGATACGGCCTTCGCCTGCGGAACCAACGCGCTTGGTGGTCAGGTGGTACAGACCGATGATCATGTCCTGCGAAGGCAAGGTCACCGGACGGCCATCTGACGGCTTCAAGATGTTGTTGGAGGACAGCATCAGGATCCGGGCTTCAGCCTGCGCTTCGGGGCTCAGCGGCAGGTGGACTGCCATCTGGTCACCGTCGAAGTCGGCGTTGAAGGCGCCACACACCAGCGGGTGAAGCTGGATGGCCTTGCCTTCAACAAGCTGCGGCTCGAATGCCTGGATGCCGAGGCGGTGCAGGGTAGGTGCACGGTTGAGCAGCACCGGGTGTTCGGTGATGATCTCTTCCAGCACGTCCCAGACCTGCGGGCGGTAACGCTCGACCATGCGCTTTGCCGACTTGATGTTCTGCGCGTGGTTGAGGTCAACCAGGCGCTTCATCACGAACGGCTTGAAGAGCTCCAGGGCCATCTGCTTGGGCAGACCACACTGGTGCAGCTTCAGCTGCGGGCCGACGACGATGACCGAACGGCCGGAGTAGTCGACGCGCTTGCCGAGGAGGTTCTGGCGGAAACGGCCCTGCTTGCCCTTGAGCATGTCGCTCAGGGACTTCAGCGGACGGTTGCCCGGACCCGTGACGGGACGGCCGCGACGGCCGTTGTCGAAGAGGCTGTCAACAGCTTCCTGAAGCATGCGCTTCTCGTTGTTGACGATGATCTCCGGAGCGCCGAGGTCAAGCAGTCGCTTGAGTCGGTTGTTGCGGTTGATCACACGGCGGTACAGGTCGTTGAGGTCGGAGGTCGCGAAGCGGCCACCGTCCAGCTGGACCATCGGGCGCAGTTCCGGCGGGATCACCGGGACGGCGTCCAGCACCATGCCAAGCGGGCTGTTGTTGGTGGTCAGGAAAGCGTTGACAACCTTCAGTCGCTTGAGGGCACGCGTCTTGCGCTGGCCCTTGCCGTTCTGGATGGTGTCGCGGAGGGACTCCGACTCTGCCTGCATGTCGAAGTTCTCAAGACGCTTCTTGATGGCTTCGGCACCCATGGAGCCTTCGAAGTACATGCCGTAACGGTCGCGCAGTTCGCGGTACAGGCCTTCGTCACCCTCGAGGTCGGCGACCTTCAGGTTCTTGAAGCGGTCCCAGACCTGCTCGAGGCGCTCGATCTCAGCATCCGCGCGCTTGCGGACGTTGGCCATCTGGCGGTCCGCGGAGTCGCGGGCCTTCTTCTTGTCCGCAGCCTTGGCGCCTTCACCTTCGAGGCGGGCAAGCTCGTCCTCAAGGTCGCGGGCAATCGTGGCGATGTCACTGTCGCGGTTGTCGACGAGCTGCTTCTTCTCGAGGTCGTGCTCCACCTGAAGGTTCGGCAGTTCCGCGTGACGGCTCTCGGTGTCGACGCTCGTAATCATGTAGGCAGCGAAGTAGATGACCTTTTCAAGGTCCTTCGGTGCCAGGTCAAGGAGGTAGCCCAAACGGGAGGGAACACCCTTGAAGTACCAGATGTGCGTGACGGGAGCGGCCAGCTCGATGTGGCCCATGCGCTCGCGGCGCACCTTGGCGCGGGTGACTTCAACGCCACAACGCTCGCAGATGATGCCCTTGAAGCGCACGCGCTTGTACTTGCCGCAGTAGCATTCCCAGTCCCGGGACGGGCCGAAGATCTTCTCGCAGAAGAGGCCGTCCTTCTCGGGCTTGAGCGTGCGGTAGTTGATGGTTTCCGGCTTCTTGACCTCACCGTAAGACCAGCCGCGGATGTCTTCCGCGGTGGCGAGGCCGATCTGCATGAGGCCGAAGGAGGATTCGCTGGACATATGGTCCCTGTTCTCTCTTGTTCTCTAAATTCTGAAGTCTTGGGTTTACGGAAAGAGGCAGCAGCCTTGGCTGGCGGTCTGCACCGCCAGCCAGAGCGGCTGTTTAGACCTCTTCTACGGAGCTGGGCTCTGCGCGAGACAGATCGATGCCCAGTTCTTCCGCAGCCGTAAAGACTGCGTCATCAGAGTCACGCATTTCGATCGTCGTACCATCCGTGGAAAGGACTTCCACGTTCAGGCACAGCGACTGCATTTCCTTGATCAAGACCTTGAAGGATTCCGGAACGCCAGGCTCGGGGATGTTCTCGCCCTTGACGATGGCTTCGTAGACCTTCACGCGGCCGTGGATATCGTCCGACTTGATCGTCAGCAGTTCCTGGAGGGTGTAGGCAGCGCCGTATGCTTCGAGCGCCCACACTTCCATTTCACCGAAGCGCTGGCCACCGAACTGAGCCTTACCACCCAGCGGCTGCTGCGTGATCATGGAGTACGGGCCGGTGGAGCGTGCGTGGATCTTGTCGTCCACCAGGTGGTGGAGCTTCAGGATGTACATGTAGCCCACGGAGATCGGGTCCGGGAACGGCTCGCCGGAGCGGCCGTCGAACAGACGGGTCTTGCCGGAGGAGTCGATCAGGCGGTCGCCGTCGCGGGTCACGTTGGTGGAATCCAGCAGACCTGTGATTTCCTCTTCGCGTGCACCGTCGAACACCGGGGTGGCAACGGTCGTCTGGCCGGTTTCACGAGGCAGGTTCGGGAGGTTCTTGACCCACTCCGGCTCGCCTTCGATCTTCCAACCGGTCTTGGCAACCCATCCAAGGTGCGTTTCGAGCACCTGGCCGACGTTCATACGACCCGGAACACCCAGGGGGTTCAGGACGATGTCCACAGGGGTACCGTCGGCAAGGAACGGCATGTCTTCGATCGGCAGGATCTTGGAGATGACGCCCTTGTTACCGTGGCGGCCGGCGAGCTTGTCGCCGTCGGTGATCTTGCGCTTGGCGGCAACGTAGACGCGGACCAGCTGGTTGACGCCCGGGGGCAGCTCGTCGTCGTTGTCGCGGTCGAAGACGCGCACGCCGATAACCGTGCCGGACTCACCGTGGGGAACCTTCAGGGAGGTGTCACGCACTTCGCGGGACTTCTCGCCGAAGATCGCGCGGAGGAGGCGCTCTTCCGGAGTCAGTTCGGTTTCACCCTTCGGGGTGACCTTTCCGACCAGGATGTCGCCGGCTTCAACCTCGGCACCAATGTGGATGATGCCGCGCTCGTCCAGTCCTGCGAGGACTTCCTCGGACACGTTGGGGATGTCACGGGTGATTTCCTCGGCACCAAGCTTGGTGTCGCGGGCATCGATCTCGTGCTCCTCGATGTGGATGGAGGAAAGGACGTCCTCAGCGACGATGCGCTGCGACAGGATGATGGCGTCCTCGAAGTTGTGGCCTTCCCAGGACATGAATGCCACGAGAAGGTTCTTGCCGAGGGCGAGCTCACCCTGGTCCGTTGCCGGGCCGTCAGCGATGATGCCGCCGACTTCGAGGCGCTGGCCTTCGTTGACCAGGACACGGTGGTTGTAGCAGTTGCCCTGGTTGGAACGGGCGAACTTGTTGATGCGGTAGCTGGTTTCCGTGCCGTCGTTGTTAAGCATGGTGACGAGGTCAGCGGAAACTTCGTTGACGACACCGGCCTTCTTCGCGATGACGACGTCACCGGCGTCGACGGCGGCAGCGCGCTCCATGCCGGTACCCACGAACGGGGCCTCGGAACGGACCAGCGGCACAGCCTGGCGCTGCATGTTGGCACCCATGAGTGCGCGGTTTGCATCGTCATGCTCGAGGAACGGAATCAGGGCGGTAGCTACGGACACCATCTGGCGCGGGGAAACGTCCATGAACTGAACTTCGCCGGCCGGAACCAGAACGGGCTCGCCTCCACCACCACGGGCACGGACAAGCACGGTCTCTTCCGCGAACTTCTTGTCGGCATCCAGCGGTGCGTTGGCCTGTGCAATCAGGACTTCGGCTTCGTCGTCGGCGGTGAGGTACTGGACCTCATCGGAAACGACGCCCTCGGACACCAGGCGGTACGGAGTCTCGATGAAACCGAACGGGTTGATGCGGCCGTAGGAAGCCAGCGAACCGATCAGGCCGATGTTCGGGCCTTCAGGAGTTTCAATGGGGCACATACGTCCGTAGTGGGACGGGTGAACGTCTCGGACTTCCATGCCTGCGCGGTCACGGGACAGACCACCCGGACCAAGGGCCGACAGGCGGCGCTTGTGGGTCAGACCCGACAACGGGTTGTTCTGGTCCATGAACTGCGACAGCTGGGACGTTCCGAAGAACTCCTTGATGGCTGCCACAACGGGGCGGATGTTGATCAGGGTCTGCGGCGTGATCGCTTCGACGTCCTGCGTGGTCATGCGTTCGCGGACGACGCGTTCCATGCGGGAGAGGCCGGTGCGGACCTGGTTTTCGATCAGTTCGCCGACGGCGCGGATGCGACGGTTGCCGAAGTGGTCGATGTCATCGATCTCGACGCGGAGCTCGTGGTCTTCGCCATCGCGCTTGCCCATGAGGGTCTTCTCGCCGGCGTGGAGCGCGACGAGGAACTTGATCATGGCCACGATGTCTTCAACGTGCAGGACCGAAGCTTCCTTGTCGCCAAGGGAGCGGTCGATGCCGAGCTTGCGGTTGATCTTGTAACGGCCAACCTTGGCCAGATCGTAGCGCTTGGCGTTGAAGTACAGGTTGTCCAGCAGGGACTGGGCAGCCTCGACGGTGGGCGGCTCGCCCGGACGCAGCTTGCGGTAGATGTCCAGCAGGGCGTCTTCGCGGGTTTCGGTGGCGTCCTTCTCCAGCGTTGCGCGCATGGAGTCGTACTGGCCGAACTCTTCGAGGATCTGGCCTTCGGTCCAGCCGAGGGCCTTCAGCAGAACGGTGACCGACTGCTTGCGCTTGCGGTCGAGGCGTACGCCGACCTGGTCGCGCTTGTCGATTTCGAGTTCGAACCATGCACCGCGGGACGGGATGATCTTTGCAGTGAAGATGTCCTTGTCACTGGTCTTGTCGGCGGTGCGCTCAAAGTAGGCGCCCGGCGAACGGACCAGCTGGGAGACGACGACACGCTCGGTGCCGTTGACGACGAACGTTCCCTTCTCGGTCATGAGAGGGAAATCGCCCATGAACACGGTCTGCTGCTTGATTTCACCCGTGTTGTTGTTCATGAACTCGGCCTTGACATACAGCGGTGCCGAGTAAGTGGCGTCACGGTCTTTGCATTCGGCCATGGTGTACTTCGGATCAGCGAACTCCGGCTCGGAGAAGCTCAGGGACATGGTGCCCTGGAAGTCCTCGATGGGGGAGATCTCTTCGAAGATGTCGGCAAGTCCGGAGGTGGTGGCGACGCTCAGGTCGCCTTCCTCGACAGCCTTCGCTACCCGCGACTGCCAGCGTTCGTTTCCGACCAGCCAGTCAAAGCTGTCTGTCTGCAGTGCGAGCAGATTCGGAACGTCCAGCGGTTCGTGAATCTTTGCGAATGAGAGCCGGCGAGTTGCACCATCGGTGCTTGCCGTATTAGCGGTTTCGTTATTAGAGGTGCTCGAGGCGACCAAGAGGGATCCTTCCACAGACCTTCAGGCGTTTTCAGATCTCCCCCGCTTGCACCCTGCAGATTGAATCCGCAGTGTACCTTTCCGGTTCCGCTATATGACCCGGGACCCCGGCTGACCAAGACCATGCTCGTTCTTAACGGCACGTCGATGGCGCAGCTGAGAGGTAAAGCCCACCGCTATATGAAGGCTGAAGGTTAACAGGGAAGACGCAAATATCCACAATACGGCAAATCAACCCACCTGTCTACCCCACATCCCGCCTGAATGCAAGCACCGTTGCCGCAGGCACCTATGCGGCAACGGCCTCTTGCTGGCGCGGGCGGAATGTTGATCCAGGCTCCATTGTTGAATGGAGAGGTGATCTACGCCACGGTAACCTAGGCTCACCACCCTTGATCGGAAGAGAGAAAATGGGCACCCCCTCAGACACAACGGACAACAACAACGACGTTGTCATCCTTTCCGCCAGCCGTACCCCACAGGGACGGTTGAACGGGCAACTGGCCGGGCTCACCGCCGTCGAGCTCGGCGCTCACGCCATTTCAGGCGCCATTGCGGCGAGCGGGCTCACCGCGGACAAAGTGGACGCAGTGATCATGGGGCAGGTCCTGCAGGCGGGCGCCGGCCAGAATCCGGCCCGGCAAAGCGCCATCGCCGCTGGCATCGGCTGGAACATCCCCGCCGTCACCATCAACAAGGTCTGCCTCTCCGGACTGACCGCCGTGATCGATGCAGCGCGAATGATCCGCAGTGGCGATGCCGCCGTCGTGGTTGCCGGCGGCCAGGAATCGATGAGCCGCGCTCCGCACTTGCTGCCCGGTTCCCGGCAAGGCTGGAGCTACGGCGCCATCCAGGCCCTCGACGTCGCTGCCCACGACGGGCTCACCGACGCCTTTGATGGCCAGTCAATGGGCCTGTCCACCGAGATCAAGAACCTCTCGCTGGGCATCGACCGCCGGTCCCAAGATGAAGTGGCCGCCGCTTCGCACCAGCGTGCGGCCGCGGCCGCCGAGCAAGGAGTGTTCGACGGCGAGATCACCCCCATCAGCGTCAAGCAGCGCAAGGGAGAACCCTTGGTGCTGACAAGGGACGAAGGCGTCCGCCCGCAGACCACGCTCGAGACCCTGGCCCCCTTGAAGGGCGCCTTTGCCACCGACGGAACCATCACCGCAGGCAACTCCTCTCCCCTGTCCGACGGCGCCTCCGCACTCGTGCTCACGAGCCGCCGCTTCGCCGAGGAGAACGGCCTTGACTACCTTGCCGTCGTCGGCAAGCCCGGCCAGGTGGCGGGACCCGACAACAGCCTGCATTCGCAGCCTTCCAACGCCATACGGCACGCGCTGGACCGTGCTGGGTGGACAACGGCCGACCTGGACTTCATCGAGATCAATGAAGCCTTCGGTTCGGTGGCGGTACAGTCCTTGAAGGACCTGGACTATCCCTTGGAGAAGTGCAATGTGCACGGCGGAGCAATCGCGATTGGACACCCGATCGGTGCCTCAGGAGCGCGGCTGGCCCTCCACGCGGCCCACGAGCTGAAGCGCCGCGGTAAGGGTAAGGCGGCAGTTGCGCTCTGTGGTGGCGGCGGCCAAGGTGAAGCACTGCTTCTCTACCGCGACTAGATATTCGGCGAGTTCGGCGGCGGAGTGGCCGTGAGCGGAAATGGAGCATGAATGCGGGGCACTGAGCGATTCCTGGCTGACGCGGCCGCACGCGGACTCGACGTCCAACTCGTAGAGCGGGCGGCGGCTAGCAGTCTTGAGGAAGCTGCCCGCATCATGGGGATCACACCGGCGGACATCGTGAAGTCCCTTGTGGTCAAACACCGGGACGGCTCGTTCCTGTTCGCGCTGGTTCCGGGTGACCGGCAGATCTCCTGGCCCAAGTTGCGCGCCCTCCTGGGCGTCAACAAGCTGTCGATGCCCTCGGCCGATATCGCTTTCGAGGCAACCGGCTATGAGCGCGGCACCATCACGCCGCTGGGAAGTTCGACGCCCTGGCCGGTCTATGCGGATGCCAGCATCGCCGGACGCAGGATCTCAATGGGCGCAGGCGAACACGGATTCAGCGCCTTCGTGAAGGCCGATTCCCTCACTGAGGCCTTGGGCGCGATCGTAGCCGACATCAGCGACCCCATCTGAGCAACGCGGGGTCACTTACGGCCCATCCGGCAGCACCTAATGGGCCGTAAGTGACCCCGCGTTGCTGTTAAATGCAGGAAAGCCCCGCCCGGACGAATCCGGACGGGGCTTCCTGAAAACGCGAACGCGAGTTACTTGACAGTAACCGTGGCGCCGGCAGCTTCGAGCTGCTCCTTGGCCTTCTCAGCGGCTTCCTTGGTGGCGCCTTCGAGAACAGCCTTCGGTGCACCGTCAACCAGGTCCTTGGCTTCCTTGAGGCCGAGGGAGGTGATGGCGCGAACTTCCTTGATCACTGCGATCTTCTTGTCACCGGCAGCTTCGAGGACGACATCGAATTCAGTCTTCTCTTCGGCCTCTTCAGCAGCAGCGCCACCGGCAGGGCCGGCGACTGCAACAGCAGCAGCGGTAACTTCGAAGGTCTCTTCGAAGAGCTTGACGAACTCGGAGAGCTCGATGATGGTCAGTTCCTTGAAAGCTTCAATGAGCTCTTCGTTGCTGAGCTTCGCCATGTTTGGCGTCCTTCCTATAGGTGGTGCTGCCACGGACGTTGTCCGTTACTGCACCGCAGTTTGAGTGGGGAGAACTTAGTTCTCTTCGGTTGCTGCTTCAGCGGCTTCAGCCGGAGCGGCAGCCTCTTCTGCAGCAGCCTCGGCGGCAGCCGGTGCTTCGTCAGCGGCCGGTGCTACAGCGCCGCCCTCTTCTTCAAGCTTGAGGCGCAGAGCGTCAATGATGCGTGCAGCCGCGGCAGCAGGTGCCTTGAGGATGCCTGCAACCTTGGCGAGCTGCAGCTCACGGGACTCGAGGGCTGCCAGTGCGGCAACCTCTGCTGCGTTCAGTGCCTTGCCTTCGAAGTAGCCGGTCTTGATGACAAGCTGCTTGTTGGCCTTGGCAAAGTCCGTCAGGCTCTTGGCGGCAGCAACCGCGTCACCCTTGATGAATGCGATCGCAGTGGGGCCGGCAAGCTGACCGTCGAATGCTTCGACACCAGCTTCCTTGGCTGCAATGGCGGTCAGGGTGTTCTTGACGACCGAGAACTTGGTGTCCAGGCCGAGAGAAACACGCAGCTGCTTGAGCTGTGCAACAGAGAGCCCGCGGTATTCGGTCAGGACAGCGGCGTTCGATTCCTTGAAATCGTTGGTGATCTCAGCTACTGCGGAGATCTTGCTAGGCGTTGCCATAACCCTCCTTCCGGGGAATAAAGCCGGTTTTCCGGGTCCCCGCTCAAAAGAGCTGCAACTAAAAAACGCCCCGCGCAGATGCACGGGGCTTGGCTCAACACGATCCAATGATCATGGAGATTTGCTTCGTTCACCTGCGCCGGCCGCCCTTTGTCAGGGTCCTTCGTCTAGGAAACCACTTGGTTCTTCCGCACGCAGCTACAGAGTTGAGCTGTGCCCGGAGGAGTGGATTCCCATCAACCGACGGTCTTTGGTAGTTCAAGCTTACGGGACGGGCAAGTGCATCGCCAAATCGCGCCGCCTACTCGGAGGAGGTGACCCTCGGCCCCATGTTCGGCAGTTCCTTCTGCCACAACCCCGTGACCCCGGCCGTGGTGAATCCCAGTTGCTTGTTCACCGTCAGCAAGTACCGGTTTTCCGGCGCATTCCAGGTGTAGATCACGCGGGCGTCGGGAAACTGTTCGCTCAGGCGCTGCATGTTGGCGACCTTGATGAGGAGCCCGAGCTTGTTCCCGCGGTGCTCCTGCAGGACGATCGTGTCGTCCTGGAAGACGACATCCTGGCGTTGCGCCAGGACCCCGATCGTGGTGAGTCCGACGATCCGCCCGCTGGCGACGTGTTCGACGGCGGTGACCACCGTTCGGCGTCCCTGCGCGACGGCGGCGTCCTCCGCCTGCCGCAACACACCGGCGTCGAACACTAATTGCTGCTGTTCGGCTTCCGGGGCCTCGTTGCCTTCCGACACCACCTCGCCGGCTGCGTTCTCCAGGGCGGCCACAGCTTCGAGCCACTGTTGGGGGCACCGATCGGTCCAGTGGTGGACCTGGTAACGGCCGGCGTTCGCGTCTTCGGCTTCGGCCTCAAGCTCGGCTACGAGCTTTGAATCCAGCGGGAGCGCGCAGGAACTGAACTGTTCGATGTGCTGCAGGGTGTAACCGGTACGCCGGGCAAAATCGACCTCGCGGCTGGCCAAGGGAACGAAGCCCAGGCCGCTGCCAGGCACGAGTTGACCTTCGGCACCACCCCGGAGGGACTCGGCAGGATGGTTCGTGTCCACCATGATCATGGTCCGGCCCTCGCTTCTGGCGAAGTGCTCGGCAGCTTCCAGGAGCTGCCTTCCGACGCCCCTGCGCTGGAATTCGGGAAGGATGTCGAGGGTGAACTCGGCCAGGTCCATGTTGTCGGCAAGGGGAAGCGCGATGTCTACCGTACCGACAATGCGGCCGTCGACGCGGGCCACGAGAATGACCTGGCGTTCGTAAGGGTCGCCGAGTTCGAGCAGTTTTTCCAACGGCGTGTACGCGAGATCGTCCGTGCCCCAGATCTGCATGCGGACCCTGCGGCTGACTTCGACGGCGGCCAGGAAATCCTTTGCGTCATCGGCGTCAAGGGAATCCGGGATCCAGAGTTGGCCGATCTCCACCGTGCTCGTCATTTGATCCTCTTTTGCCATTCGCCGTCGTATCCGGCCGGTTTGAAGCCGAGCTGTACGTTGATGGACAGCATATGTTCGTTTTCCTCGGCGTTAAAAGTCATGACGCGCCCTACGGCCGGATATTCCGTCTGCAGCCTGCGCAGATTGGCCAGTTTGACGAGCATTCCCAGCCCATGGCCCCGATGCGGCGGTGCCACCAAAGTATCGTCCTGCTCGGCCACCCCGGGCTTCGCGGGATCAAGATAGATCACGGTGTACGCAACGAGCTCCCCCGTCCTCCGGTCTTGTGCGGCGGCCACGAGGGCAGTCTGGCCCTCGGCAAGCATGGTGTCTTCGAGTTGCCTGACGCGGGCAGCGTCCCAGTCCTCTGCCTCGATCTCAAGGCCTCCCGCCGGAGTATCCGTGCTCATCCGGCCCATCAGCCCGGCCATGCGGTCCACGTATTCGGCGGGGCAACGGTTCGTCCAGGCAAGGACCCCGTAACCGGCGTCTGCTTTGGAGTGCGCCGCAAACTCCAGCCTTGCCCATTCCGCGTTGTGGTCCATGTCCAACGTGCTGAATCTGCTGGCCTGTTCCAAGGTGTAACCGTTCTTGAGGCAGAAGGCTGCTCCCGGAGCAACGTCGGGTACTCCCCCGGGTACTCCCTCTGCTCCTGCGAGGCCGATGGGGTGTTCGGTGTGCGCCTGCAGGACGTGCCTCCCCTGGGCCTTCGCGATGCCTTCTACGGTGCGAAGCAACGCGGTTCCGATTCCGTACCGGCGGTACCCCTCCAGCACATCTACCTCGAGCCACGCGGTTTGGATGTTGTCCTTGAGCGGAACTTCGCAGGACGCGTGGCCAACGATCCTTCCGTCCACTCGGGCGAAGACGTGCCTCGATACCGCGTATGGGGTATCGCGCCATCCGGCGAGCCGGGCCTGGGCCGAGGACGCCCGTTCCAGGTTTCCCCAGGTTTCCAGCACCATGGCGTCCATCACGGATGAGAGCTCCCGGAAAACCTTGCCGTCCGGACCATCCAGGGACTCCGGCAGATGGAGCTCGTGGATGCTGAAATCCGGAACCTGGCCTGTCATGCCCTCAGCCTAATCAGCGGTCGCCGGCCGCGATAGGTGACGGTTCGCCTACAACGAAAGGACCGCCCGGCTAATGCCGGACGGTCCTTTCAGAGTCGATGCTCCCGGCGGCTTACGCCTCGGTGAGAACCTTGGTGACGTTCGGGTCAACGGAGATGCCCGGACCGAACGTGGTGGCGACCGTAGCCTTCTGGATGTAGCGGCCCTTGGAAGCGGACGGCTTCAGGCGAAGCACCTCTTCCAGAGCGGCTGCGTAGTTCTCGGCCAGCTTCAGTTCGTCGAAGGAAACCTTGCCGATGATGAAGTGCAGGTTCGAGTGCTTGTCGACGCGGAAGTCGATCTTGCCGCCCTTGATGTCGTTGACAGCCTTGGTGACGTCAGCGGTCACGGTACCGGTCTTCGGGTTCGGCATGAGGTTACGCGGGCCGAGGACCTTACCGAGACGGCCAACCTTGCCCATGAGGTCAGGGGTTGCCACTGCGGCGTCGAAGTCGGTCCAGCCGGCTGCGATCTTTTCGATCAGGTCATCGGAACCAACGAAGTCGGCGCCTGCAGCGATTGCTGCTTCAGCCTTGTCGCCCGTTGCGAACACCAAGACGCGGGCAGTCTTACCCGTGCCGTGCGGCAGGTTGACGGTACCGCGGACCATCTGGTCGGCCTTACGCGGGTCAACGCCCAAACGGAAAGCGACCTCAACGGTGGCGTCGAACTTGGACGGGTTGGTGTCCTTGGCGAGCTTGATGGCCTCGAACGGGGCGTAGAACTTGTCTGCCTCGATCTTGGCTGCGGCTGCCTCATATGCTTTGCTGCGCTTTGCCATGCTGCTTATTCTCCTTGTGCAGTTGTGGTCTGCGGACCGCGCTGGGCCCTGCCACAGTTGGACATCCGGCGTGGATCTCCAACATTCTCAATATTTCAATGGTGCCGGTTTCCCGGCGGTGCTACCCGGCGTCGTCAGTTTCCCAAAACAGACGCCATGAAGCTGTGAGGGGAATTAACCCTCGACGGTGATGCCCATGGAGCGTGCGGTGCCGGCGATGATCTTGGCAGCGCCCTCAAGGCTGGTGGCGTTGAGGTCTTCCATCTTGGTGGTGGCGATCTCGTTAACCTGTGCCTGGGTCAGCTTGGCAACCTTGACGGTGTGCGGCGTGGCCGAACCCTTCGCGACGCCTGCAGCCTTCTTGATGAGCTCTGCAGCCGGCGGGGTCTTGGTGATGAAGGTGAACGAGCGGTCTTCGTAGACCGTGATTTCAACCGGGATAACGTTTCCGCGCTGGGCTTCTGTTGCAGCGTTGTACGCCTTGCAGAATTCCATGATGTTGACACCGTGCTGGCCAAGCGCAGGACCGATCGGCGGGGCCGGGTTGGCGGCACCTGCCTGGATCTGCAGCTTGATGAGGCCGGTGACCTTCTTCTTGGGAGCCAATGTAGGTCCTTCTCTCAATAACTTCCTAGGACACAGGAGCGTGCCTCAGGTTTGTGGCCGCCATGGCAAGGCGACCGACCGCTCCGTGGCTGCTAAGCGGGCAACCGCGGGGCGAAATTCTTGGATCAACTAGATCTTGGTGACCTGGTTGAATGCGAGCGTAACCGGGGTTTCGCGCTCGAAGATCGACACCAGCACCACAAGCGTCTGGGAATCCATCTTGATCTCGGAGATCGTGGCGGGAAGGGTCTCGAACGGACCTTCCTTGACGATGACGGACTCTCCGACCTCGAAGTCGATGTCGACGGGCGTCTGGTGCTGTTTGTTGACCGGCTTGCCCTTTTCGGCCTGCTGCTCTTCGAAGACCGGGGCCAGCATGGAGAAGACCTCATCGAGGCGAAGCGGGACCGGGTTGTGTGCGTTGCCCACGAAGCCCGTGACACCCGGGGTATGGCGGACGGCGCCCCAGGATGCGTCGGTCAGGTCCATACGGACGAGGACGTAGCCCGGAATGCGAACGCGGTTGATGATCTTGCGCTGGGCGTTCTTGATCTCAACGACTTCCTCCATGGGCACCTGGATCTCGAAGATGTAATCTTCCATGTCCAAGGTCTGGATGCGGGTCTCAAGGTTGGCCTTGACGCGGTTTTCGTAGCCTGCGTAGGAGTGGATGACGTACCAGTCACCCTCCTGGCGGCGAAGCTTGGCCTTGAACTCCTCGGCGGGGTCGGCGGGCGCTACGGCTGCAGCGGCGGCCAGGGCGTCGGCGCCGGACTCGTCGTCGGACACATCGGCGTCGTCGGACGCATCGGCGTCATCGGACTCATCCTGGTCGGCGTCGTCGACGTCGGCAGTTTCGGGCGCAGCAGAATCGACCTCGGATCCTTCCACGGCGTCAGCCGTGGCGTGGGCCGTGCTTTCAGCGGGCCCATCCAGCTCAGTCTCAGTTACCTCGAGCTCCTGCTCAGACACTTGGTCTCCTGCTTCCTCATTGCCTAACATGCCTATTTAAATGGCTCAATTCCGCAAACCCTGTGAAATCCCTTGATTTTCCGGGGATTTCACGCGGTTTGCGGAGCGATCCGCTTAGTGGTTCGTGGTGCCGGTAGCGCCGAAAACCCATTTGATTCCCGTACCGAAAGCCAGGTCCAGGATGGTGACGACCAACATCATGATGGCCACGAACACCAGCACCACGACTGTGTAATTGACCAGTTCCTTGCGGGTGGGGGCAACTACCTTTTTGAGCTCGCCAATTACCTGGCGGACAAAAAGAGCAATTCGAGCGAAGAGTCCGGAATCGGACTTCTTGGCAGGGCGGCCCTTCGAGCTGCTCGCAGCTGTTTCGGTCACCTGATCCTCACTCATCTATGCAAACGTCGTTGACCCGACTCTGATCAGAGTCATGGTTGCTGCGCTTGTTCCGAGCGAAACCCGGAACAGCTTGCGCAGGGCAGACAGGACTCGAACCTGCAACCTGCGGTTTTGGAGACCGCTGCGCTACCAATTGCGCCACTACCCTATGGAACGAATCCATATTTGGCCGCACTCCATCATTGCCAAGGAATCTCCAAGAACACGGGATTCCGGGCCAATCTGGGGCGCGAACCATTGTGATGTTTTTCAACACCGGTGAACCAGTCTACGCAACAACGTCGCGATAGTCGAACCGGGCCATTTCCGGAGCGTTCAGGCCTTCCCGCTCACGCGATCAGCCTCGTGTGATCAGCGCTCGTTTGATCAGCATGCACTGTCACTTTCGAGAGGTTAGCCCGATAGCTCCGCAGAACAGCATAAAGTAGATTCCGTCGAATCCCACCATCCAGCTCATGAGCTGCCCGCGAAGAACGGTGCTTTAATGTCTGCCGGAATACCTGCCGCCCGCATTTCACAGCGAATTTCCGCCATCGCCGAGTCCGCCACACTTGCCGTTGACGCCAAGGCCAAGGCGCTCAAGGCAGCGGGTCGCCCCGTGATCGGCTTTGGCGCCGGGGAGCCCGACTTCCCGACCCCCGACTACATCGTCAAGGCCGCCGTCGAGGCCGCCTCGCAGCCGAAGTACCACCGCTACTCCCCCGCTGCCGGCTTGCCGGAGCTGAAGCAGGCCATCGCGGACAAGACCTTCCGCGACTCGGGCTACAAAGTCGATGCTTCCCAGGTGATGGTTACCAATGGCGGTAAGCAGGCTGTCTACAACACCTTCGCCACCCTGGTTGATCCGGGCGACGAAGTCATCATCCCCACGCCTTTCTGGACCACTTACCCGGAGGCAATCCGCTTGGCCGGTGGCGTTCCCGTCGAGGTCTTCGCCGGACCCGAGCAGGGTTACCTGGTCACCGTGGAGCAGCTCGAAGCCGCGGTCACCGACAGGACGAAGATCCTGCTTTTCGTTTCCCCGTCCAACCCGACCGGCGCCGTCTACAGCGCCGAACAAGTGGCCGAAATCGGAAAATGGGCCGCGGCCAAGGGCCTCTGGGTTGTCACCGACGAGATCTACGAACACCTGACTTACGACGGCGTCCCCTTCACCTCGATCGCCACTGCCGCTCCCGAACTCGGCGACAAGGTGGTCATCCTCAACGGTGTCGCCAAGACCTATGCCATGACCGGATGGCGTGTCGGATGGATGATCGGCCCGGCCGACGTCATCAAGGCCGCCACCAACCTTCAGTCGCACGCGACGTCGAACGTTTCGAACATCATGCAGATCGCTGCCCTCGCTGCGGTGTCCGGCCCGCTGACCGCCGTCGACGAAATGAAGGTCGCCTTCGACCGCCGCCGCAAGGCGATCGTTGCCGGACTGAACGCGATCGACGGTGTGGAATGCCCGACGCCGACCGGCGCCTTCTACGTGTACGCCGACGTCCGCGGGCTGCTGGGCAAGGAATTCCCGACCTCGAACGGTCCCGTCCGTCCGTCAACGTCCGCGGAGCTTGCCTCACTGATCCTCGACGAGGTTGAGGTCGCGATTGTTCCGGGCGAGGCCTTTGGCCCCTCCGGTTTCGTGCGCCTCTCGTACGCCTTGGGCGACGACGACCTCGCCGAAGGCGTTCGACGCCTCCAGGAATTCCTCGGCCAGGCCAAGTAGCCTTTCCCCCGCGCAAACGCCCGCTCACCTTGGGATAGAGGTGAGCGGGCGTTTGGGTTTAACCCGCCATAGGTGAGCGGGCGTTTGGGTTTAACCCACCACAGGTGAGCGGGCGTTGGGGTTTAACCCGCCATAGGTGAGCGGGCGTCAGAGGAGGCGGCGTTCGGCGGCCCACTTGGTCAGTTCGTGGCGGCTGGAGAGCTGGAGTTTGCGGAGTACCGCAGAGACATGGGTTTCCACGGTCTTGATGGAAATGAACAGCTCCTTGGCCACCTCCTTGTAGCTGTAACCCCGGGCGATGAGACGCATGACTTCCAGTTCCCTCGCGGAAAGACGGTCCAGCTCGTCGTCGGCGATCTCGGCCGGGGAAGTTCCAAACGCGTCCAGGACAAAACCCGCCAGCCTCGGCGAGAAGACCGCGTCACCGTCGGCCACGCGGACCACGGCGTCGGAGATCTCCGGGCCGGAAATGGTCTTGGTGACGTAGCCGCGTGCCCCGGCCCGAATGACGGCCACGACGTCCTCGGCGGCATCCGAGACGCTCAAGGCCAGGAAGCTCGTGCTCCCGCGCAACGCCGAGGATGCACTGATGACCTCCCGGCCGCCACCGCCAAGGCCGCCGGGCAAGTGGACGTCAAGAAGCACCACCTCCGGCTGAACCTCGGCAATCACGGCGATGGCTTGTTCCACTGTTCCGGCCTCGCCCACGACGTCGATCCGCGAATCGAGGTCGGCCTTCAGCCCGGACCGGAAAATGGCGTGATCGTCCACGATCACCACGCGAACCTTCCGCGTTACTTGCTCTGATAGGGCGTTCATACTTTGGCTTCTCCGTTTCGGTTCTCTGCTTTGTCGGCGTTCTCGACGGGCAGTTTCAGGCGTACTTCGGTGCCCTCGGAACTACTGCTGATGACCGCAGTGCCGCCGTGGCGTTTCATCCGTCCGACGATTGACTCCTTGACACCGAGCCGGTCTTCCGGGACGGCATCCGGGTCAAAGCCGGGTCCGCGGTCCCTGACGAAAACCTCGCTGCCGGTGTCGGAAGTCTCGAGATAGACGGACACGGCTCCGCCGCCATGCCGGGCAGCATTGTGCATGGCCTCCCGGGCCGCCAGGACGAGGGCTTCGTGCCTGTCCGTCATGGCGGTGTCTCCGACGCTGACGACGTCGACCGGATGTCCGTGGGCGTCCTCCACTTCGGCTGCGGCTGCGGCAATCCGCTCCGCGAGGAGCCCCGAATCCTTGGCGGCGTCCCGGTATAGCCAGGTGCGCAGTTCACGCTCCTGGGCACGGGCGAGGCGGACCACGTCCTGTTCCGAACCGGCACGGCGTTGGATCAAGGCGAGCGTCTGCAGTACCGAGTCGTGCAAGTGGGCGGCAATCTCGGCCCGCTCGGTCTCGCGAACCCGCGCTGCCCGCTCAGTTTCAAGGTCCTTCCAGAACTTCAAGCCCCACGGCAGCAGCACCAAGGCCACGCCGCCCAGCACCGCGATGGAAGCCAGCAGCGCAAGCCAGGTCTGCTCCCACGAGCCGGAACCGGACACCATGACCAACACCCCGGCAACCACCAGGGCCAGGCCTGCAGCAAGGCGGACCCAGCCACCGGCTTGGTCCGCCTTCGTCTTGTCCACCAGCCCGGCCCGGCGCGTCTCGTCCAACTGCATCCACGCGATCGCCGCCCCACCGAGTATGGCCGCCGCCGGGATCAGCGTGCCGAGGGGGACCTCGACGCCGAACTGCCGGGCGATCAGGATGGCGGCGACCAGGAGCAGGCCGGCCCCGAGGAGGATCTCTTTCCCATACTGGATCCGCCGAATCCTGAACCAGGAGGCGACGACGGGAGCCGGGGTGGACAGCGGCACCGGCTGCGCGCCGTCGGGCGCTGCAACGTCGGGAGGAATGCTCACCGAAGGAGGCAGGCTCACCGCGGGAGCAATGGGCGACGCCGGCCGGCGGCTGTTTCGGCGGGCGCTTTCGTCAGCGGTGGGCACCATGACCCAGAGCCAGGCGTAGAAAGCCAGGCCCGCGCCGCCGGCGAAGGAGGCAAGGACCATGGCGAGCCGGATGTACTTCACGGGCCAGCCAAGATGGTCCGCCAGGCCGCTGCACACGCCGGCAATGATCCGGTCGCTGCTCCGGACCAGCGGCGGGCGTTGCGTGGCGGTTGTCATGAATCCATCCAAACACGTATCAGGGTCTTCGGCGCTCGAAGCAGGGCATCTCAGGGGGCCACTCAGGGAACGTTCAGGGTATCCCCCAATAGAGGGAGACGTCGCCGGACGGCAAGATCGAAGTATGAACGCGAACAGCATGAATCCAGAGGACCCCGGACAAGCTGCGGAGCCCGGACAACCTGCAGAATCCAGCCAGCCGGCCGCGACGGGCGTGCCCGAAGAACCGGCCCAGCCGAACGCCGGCAACACCAGCGGCGCGGCACCGAATTACGCCGTGCCAGCTCCCCCGCAGAACTTCTTCAACTGGATCAGAAGCCAAGGCATCAGCCGTGGCCGGGACCGGTGGATGGGCGGCGTGGCCAGCGGCATCGCCCACCGCTTCGGCATCGATCCTTTGATCGTCCGCGGCATCTTTATCATCCTCACCCTCTTCGCCGGCATAGGCATCCTGCTCTATGGCATCGCCTGGGCGCTCCTGCCCGAACCCGATGGCCGCATCCATGCACAGGAGGCCGGGGCGGGCCGCTGGTCCGCAGGCATGACCGGAGCCCTCATCACAACCATCATCGGATTGCCAAGCCTCGGCCGCGGTTTCTGGGGATGGGGCTGGAATGGGGTTCCCGGACTCCTGTGGACGCTGTTCTGGGTAGGCGGCATCATCTACCTGGTCTATTTCCTGGTCCAGCGCAGCAAAGCCCGCAACGGAAGGCAGACAATGGGCACACACAACTACGCGTCCGCTCCAGGTTCCTTTGGCGGCGCGGACACACACGCCTCGGCAGGCTACCCGGCCGCCCCTTACAGCGCGGGTCCTTACAGCGCCGGGACTTACAGCGCCGGGACATACGGAACCGGCGGAACCGGTAATTACGGAACCGGGGGGCCGGGAACCCCCCCGGGCCCCGTCAATCCCGCAGGGCCCTACCCACCGGCCGGCGTTCCCAACCGCCCTGAACGCCCCGAGCGTCCAAGGCGGCAGGGGCCGGGCGCGGCCATCGTAGCGGTCTCAGCGGGGGCTGCCCTGCTGGCCGGCGGAACACTCAAGCTGCTCGACGCCGGCAACGTCATCCACCTGGGCGAAGCCGCCAACGCGGTGGTCTGGGCCACGGGCGCCGGAGTCCTCGGCCTCGGGATCCTTGTTGCGGGGCTTCGTGGCCGCACGTCGGGACTACTCGGCTTCCTGGCCATAGCCACGCTGGTGATCGGCGGCATCTTCAATATCGCGCCCAACGCGGACCACTTCCGTCTCCAGAATGCCCAATGGAATCCCGTGAGCATCGACGATGCCCGCAAAGGCTTCGACATCACCGGGGCCAACGGGACCGTCGACCTGACCAAGCTGAACCTGAGCGCGCCGCTGAGCTCCGACGTCGTTGTTCCGATGGACGTCACCGCCAGCAATATCAAACTCGTCATCCCGGCGACCGTGCCGGTGGAGGTCCAGGCGGACATGACCTTCGCGAACCTCAAGCAAGACGGTAGCGCAGTCACCCAAAGCAATGGCGGTACCCGGGACAGCTTCAACACGGACAAGCCCGGCGCCAAGCTTGTCGTCAGGCTCAACGGCACTTTCAGCAACGTCACCGTCCAGGAAGGAAACTGACATGAGCACGCACGAACCCACGCAGGCATTTGAAACAGCACCTGAAACCCCGGTTCAAACCGCCCGGGCAAGGGTAGGCACCGTGGTCTGGGGGCTGATTGTCCTGGCACTCGCAGCTTTGATCATCATTTCCAAACTCGGCCTCGTGGTCCTCAACGGCACCTATGTGCTGATCGGGCTCATGATCGGAGCCGGCGCGGCACTCGTGATCGGAGGCCTGGTCTCCGCCCGCTCACGAAAAGACCGCGGGTCCAGCCCGGACTCCGGTGCCGTCAATTCCGAGCACCGCTAGCAAGCAGCACGTGACAAAGCAGCCACAACAGGGAAGGCTCTAGCCATGAACAAGTTCTTCAGCATCGTACGGGGCATCGGCCTGAAGCGCGGTCCGCAGCGTTTGATCGGAGGGGTTTGCGGTGGCATCGCCGCCAAGCTGAATGTGGACGTAGCCTACGTCCGCATTGGCTACCTGATCTTCTGCCTGCTACCCGGGCCCGCCGTGGTGATCTACGTGGTGGCATGGTTGCTGCTTCCCAACCAAAGCGGCACCATTGCGCTGGAATCCTTCCTCACCCAGCGCTCGCAAGGCAGGAACTAGCACAGCCCGGGTTCGCCCGGGCTGTTTCCTGGTTGTTTCAAAAGTCTCATCCGCGGCGGTCACGGTTTGTGTCCTACCCCACATTGCCCCCTACAATCATTGTGAGCTCAGCGTGGCGCTCTGCACGTATACCTCCTAGCCAGGATTTGAGCCCTCATGAAAATTGGAATCCTTACCAGCGGTGGCGACTGCCCCGGACTTAATGCCGTCATCCGCGGCGCCGTCCTCAAGGGAATCGCCATCCACGGCCAGGAATTCGTCGGTTTCCGGGACGGTTGGCGGGGCGTCGTGGAGGGCGACGTCATCGACATTCCCCGGACTATGGTCCGCGGTATCGCCAAACAGGGTGGAACCATCCTTGGCACCTCCCGCACCAACCCGTTCGAAAACGGCGGCGGGCCGGATGTCATCAAGGCCCACATGGACCGCCTCGGCATCGACGCCATCATCGCCATCGGCGGCGAAGGCACCTTGGCCGCCGCGAAGCGCCTCACCGACGCCGGCTTGAGGATCGTGGGCGTCCCCAAGACCGTGGACAACGACCTCGACGCCACCGACTACACCTTCGGCTTCGACACCGCCGTCCAGATCGCCACCGAGGCCATCGACCGGCTGCGCACCACGGGAGAATCCCACCACCGCTGCATGATCGCCGAGGTCATGGGCCGCCACGTGGGCTGGATCGCCCTGCACGCGGGCATGGCCGCCGGCGCGCACGCCATCCTGATCCCCGAGCAGAAGGTCAGCATCGAGCAGATCACCGAGTGGGTCCAGGAGGCCCACGATCGTGGCCGTGCGCCGCTGATTGTTGTCGCTGAGGGTTTTGTTCCGGACCACATGGAGGCCCCGCACTCCGAACGCGGCCTGGATACCTTCGGCCGGCCCCGCCTGGGTGGCATCGCCGACCAGCTCGCGCCGGAGATCGAAGCCCGCACCGGCATCGAAACCCGTGCCACGATCCTCGGCCACATCCAGCGCGGCGGCGTCCCGTCGGCTTTTGACCGCGTCCTGGCCACCCGCCTGGGCATGGCGGCCATCGATTCCGTCGTGGAAGGCCGCTGGGGAACCATGGTGGCCCTCAAGGGCACGGACATCGAGCATGTGGGCTTCGAAGCCGCTTTGGGCAAGCTCAAGACCGTCCCGCAGAACCGCTATGACGAAGCTGCGGTGCTGTTCGGCTGAGCCGGTTCTTCACAAGGGCAGATTCTTCAAGGAGCAGGCAGGTACCACCGGGTGCCTGCCTGCTCCTTTCCTTTTCCGGGACTGCATAGACTCGATGTCATGGAACTTGATGCGGGATCGGCGGAAATTGTGCTGCTGGCCTGGGCCCGGCACTTAGGGTTCGACGACGAGGCCTTCAGTTTCGTCTCCGGCTCACCTGCTGCCCGCACCGGGGAGCGGCTGGTCAGGGAAGACGAAGACGCCGAATCCATCACCTTCGTGAGGCTCTTTGGCCGCTCCGCATTGGTGGCTCCCGCGTGGGCGGTGGCTGCCGCCGTCGAACTCTCGGACGATCAACTGAGCGAGCATTCCGCACTGTTGCGGATCAGCCGCGAACACGGCGGCCACGGGCTCGGGACGTCGGCGCTGCTGTTCGCCGACGACCTTCCCCTCTTCCGGCCGGGCGGCGAAGTCACCGTCTCGCACGGCCACCCGGAGGCGATCGAGCTGGAGGGCAGGTGCCCTCCGGACGACGTCAATGAAGTCCATCTCTCAAGGATGGACCACCATTTCACCGTGATGGACGGCAACGAACCGGACCACAAACCGGTGGCCTGCGGCGCCTATGCGGAGTGGCAGGGTATCCTCGCGGACATGGGCGTCCTGGTGCCGCCGGATTTGCGCCGGCAAGGACTTGGAACCCTGGCTGCCTCGATCGCCGCCCACGAGGCACTCGCCTCCGGCCTGACGCTGCAATGGCGAACAGCGCTGGACAACCGGGGCTCCATGGCCTTGGCCCGAAAGCTGGGATTCGTCGACGGCGGCATCCAGACCTCCGTCCTGCTCCGCTAACCGCGAGTTGGCAGACGATGCCCCCAAAACCGCATTTTGAGGGCATCGTCTGCGTGTTCGCGCGGGCTAGCCGTCTTGCGAAACAGTTTGAGGCTTAGCCTCGGACGGGGCCGCCGCCGGAGAACCCCAACCCCGGACGGCCTTGGGCTTGCCAAACAACAACGCCGCTACTGCGCCCAGCAGAATCGCAAAAGCGGGCAGCAGGACCGACTGGCTCATCGCGGTCGAGAAGCCGTCGTGCAGGAATTCGGGCAACTTGCCGGTGAATCCCCCTTCGCCTGCCGGGGCAGCGCCTGGCGGGGCCGCGGGCAGCTCAGCCGCGAGCCGGGACTGGATGAGGGCAGCAATCGCGGCCGATCCCAGGACCGCACCGATCTGGCGCGTCGTATTGAAGACGCCGGAACCGGCGCCGGCCGAGCGCGGCGGCAGGTTGCGGGTTGTGGCGTTGGAGACCGGGCCCCAAATGAAACCATTGGCCACGCCCTGGAGGGCGCTGGGCAGCAGGAACATCCAGATGGGAGTGTCCGGCTTCAGCAGCGTCCCGGTCCAGAACAGCGCACCGGACAGGCAGAGGAGCCCGAAGGCCGCGAACCAGCGCGGGTTGATCCGGTCGATCAACTTGCCGACGAAAGGTGCCAAGGCGCCGGAGATCACGGCCATGGGGATCATGAGCAACGCGGACTGCGTGGGGGTCAACCCACGGACTACCTGGTAGTAGAAAATGGTGGGGAGCGGGAACGCTGTGATGGTGAAGCCCACCGCCATGATGGTGGTGTTACCCAAGGAGAAGTTGCGGTCCTTGAACAGGCCCAACGGCAGCAAAGGCTCGCCGCCGCGGCGCTCCAGCAGCCACTGCCAGAGGACGAACACGGCAAGGACAACGAGCCCCGTGATGATCAGTCCCCACACGGTAATGGGCCCGGTGACGGTGCCCCACTTGTAGCTTTGGCCTTCCTGGATGCCGAACACCAGCAGGAACATGCCGGCCGCGGACAGCAAAACACCCACGACGTCGAACTTGTGGCTGTGCGTGGTCAGCTTCGGTACCAGCCGGGTCACGAGGACGAAGGCAACGACGCCGATGGGAACGTTGACGAAGAAGATCCACTGCCAGCCGAGGCCGTCAACCAACACGCCACCGAGGATCGGACCGACGAGGATGGCCATGCCAGCCGTCGCTCCCCAGAGGCCCATGGCCGCGCCGCGGCGGTCCGGCGGGAAGATCCTGGTGATGACGGCCATGGTCTGGGGCGTCATCATGGCTGCGCCGATGCCCTGGACCACCCGGGCCGCGATCAGCATGCCGATGTCGCCCGAGAGGCCGCACCACAGCGAAGCGAGCGTGAAGACCACGAGGCCGATCAGGTAGAGGTTCTTGGGCCCGAAGCGGTCACCGAGCCTTCCGGTGATCAGCAACGGCACGGCGTAGGCGAGGAGGTAGGCGCTCGTCACCCAGATGACGGCGTTGATGTCGGTATGCAGGCCCTCCATGATCCGTGGGTTCGCCACGGAGACAATGGTGGTGTCGATCAGGATCATGAAGAACCCGACCACGAGGGACCACAGTGCGGGCCACGGTTTAGCTACGTTTTCCATGGGTTTCCTTTGACTGTGCTGAATATCTTGCACGTTGGTGCGTTGGCTGGGCGGTTACCACGGCAACTGCCCGCTGCGGAGATCGTTTTGGAAGCTGCGTATCCAGTCGATTTCCGTCCGCAGCATGGTTTGTTGGTACTTGACGTCGATCCAGAACTTGGTCTCGACGCCTTTTGCGGCGACAGCTTCTTCACCGCGGACCAGGAAGTCGAGTTGGTCTTCCAGGTTCGCCACGCGGCGGTCCAGGAGTTCGAGGACGACGCCGGACGGCAGGTTGTGTGCCTCGGCGATCGCGTGGGGGAAGCTCGGGTATTCGTTCACGGGTTCCGCCAGCATGTTCTGGAGGCGCTCGGTCAGCGCCTCCCTGCCGGTTCCCGTGATTCGGTAGGTGGTCCGTTCGGGCCGGTTGCCGGCGCGGTCAATGCCCGTGGACTCGACGAAACCCGCCTCTTCCAGGCGGCCGACGGCGTGGTAGAGCGTGCCCGGCCGGACCTTGACCAAGCGGTCCTCGTGACGGGCCATCAGGAGCTGGTACATCTCGTATGGATGCATCGGCGCCTCCACGAGGAGGGCCAATGCGGCGACACCAAGTGGAGTCAGTGCGGCTCGTGCCATTTCCCCATCCTCCGTACGAACTATTCCACAACAACTATTCCACATGGAATATTTGGTCGCAAGGCGGCCACCGCGGCCACGCCGCCAGGCACGGGCTCAGCCCGACGGCCCCCCTTGGTCTATCCGAGCAGTTCGAGAATCTCCGCGCGGGCAAACATCCGGGCGGCCTCGCGCGCTGTGGGGGCACCGGCGTCGGGATCTGCGCCGGCGTCAATCAGAACCCGGGCCACCTCCGTGTAGCCCTTGAAAACCGCGCCGGCCAGCGGAGTCTGGCCACGGTCGTTTGCCCCGTTCGCATCGGCACCGTGGTACAGCAGAAGCTGAACGGTTTCCGCGTGGCCGTGGTAGGCGGCCAGCATCAGGAGAGAGTCGCCTGCGGCAGTGCGCATTCCAGCCGGAGCACCGGCGTTGAGGTATCTCCGCAGGAGCTCCGAGTTGCCTTCCCTGGCGGCATCGAACAAGGTGTGCGCCAAGGCAATGGCCTCGTCATCGGCACCCGTCGCTTGGGCTTCAGCGCCCGTCGTTTCGCTCATCGATGGGGTCCCTTCAGGAATCCGGTCTGACGCCCCACCACCTGTCCGGCATCGGGCGCAACGATTACTTCCTGGGCGGCCGGATAAGGCTCCTCACCGTCCAGCACGGTCAACACTTCGTGCGGGTCCACAGACCGCTTGATCAGGGCCAGTCCTACTGCCCCCATTTCGAAGTGCTGGGCCACAGATGTCAGCGTACCCACCTTGCGCTCTCCGGCAAATACAACGCTGCCCGGCGCTGGAAGGGTGTGCTGCGAGCCGTCCAATTGCAGGAAAACGAGCCGCCGGGGCGGGTGTCCGAGGTTGTGGACACGGGCAATCGTTTCCTGGCCCTTGTAGCAGCCCTTGGACAAGTGGACCGAGGTCCGGAGGAGATCGAGCTCGTGCGGGATGGTCTTCTCGTCCGTCTCCGCGCCGAGCCGGGGACGCCAGGCAGCAATGCGGAGCGCCTCCGCGGCCAACGAGCCAGCGAGGGCCATGCCCTCAACGGCCGTTTCAAGCTCATCCGCGGGAATGAGGTACTCGAACCAAGGACGCTCAAGGCCGGGATGGGAGCTTTCCTCCACCACGCTGTAGGAATAGCCGCCGACGCCGATGTGCGGCCACGGGTCTTCCCAGACGAGCCGCCCGGACCAGGCGTCAACGGGCTTCGTTGAGCCGACGACGGCCCACTCGGCCGACACGTCAGCCACCTCGACGCGCAACATGAACCGCATTTTGTTGAGCCACTCGGCCAGCGGGGCAGCCTCGGCGGCTTCGACCAACAGCCAGGTGGTCTCGCCGTCGTCCACCACGCGGGCGTCGAACTCAATGCGTCCCTGAATGGTGAGGAGCAGCAGTTCGCTTGAGACGCGCGGCTGGAGGTTGGTCAGTTGCTGCGAGGAAAGAGTATTGAGCCAGCTCAGGCGATCCGGTCCGGTGACCGTGACAACGCCCCGGTAGGAAAGATCGACGACGGCGGTGCCTGCGGCGAGTGCGCGCTGCTCCCGCAGGGGCTCGCCGTAGTGGGCCGCGACGCCGGAGTCCTCGCCGCCGCCTTCTACAGCTCCGGGGCGCGACAATAGGGGGCTCGTGTAAGTCATATGTAGTAGAAGTCCTTGGGGCTCAGCGGTATTCCGGGTTTTCAAAATCGAAGCGCGTACCGGCTTTCCATTCGTCCGGGAGGTTCCCGTAGGCAGGAATGCCGCCTACGTCCTTGAGCATCCGGGCGTAGTGGAGCAGGTTCCAGGTCATGAAGGTGGTGTTCCGGTTGGTGAAGTCGCTCTCAGGACCACCGGACCCTTCGTCGAGGTAGCTGGGCCCGGGGCCGACGGCGCCGATCCAGCCGGCATCGGCCTGGGGCGGAATGGTGAAGCCGACGTGCTGGAGGCTGTACAGGACGTTCATGGCGCAGTGCTTGACGCCGTCCTCGTTGCCGGTGATCAGGCAGCCGCCGACCTTTGGATAGTAGGCCCACTGGCCTTTGCTGTTGAGTTGGCCCGAATGGGCGTAGAGCCGCTCGATGAGCTTCTTGGTCTGGGAGGAGTTATCGCCAAGCCAGATAGGACCGGCCACCACCACGATGTCGGCCTCCAGCACCGCCGGATACAACTCCGGCCATTCATCCGTCGCCCAGCCGTGCTCGCGCATGTCCGGATACACTCCGGCGGCAATGTCGTGATCCACGGTCCGGATCACCTGGGTACTGACGCCCTGCTTTTCCATGATGCGCCGGCTGATGGTTATCAGTCCGTCGGTATTGCTCACTTGCGGCGATGGCTTGAGCGTCCCGTTGAAAAAGACGGCCTTGAGATCGTCATAGCTGGCAGGTTTTGGCGCTTCGTTCACTTGCTGCTCCCCTTTGGTTCGAACTGCGAAACGGGACGTTCAGTGAGACCTCTTCGGTGAGACCTTGAAGCTATGTAACAAGCACCCTAGGAGAGCTTGTTCAGGAAAGCCGAAGCGTGGGCCTCGAGCGACTTGCCCGGAGTGGACACATCCCAGCGCCACAACAGATTGCCATCCACGAGGCCGAAGATGCGTGTGGCCGCAGTGTATTCCTTGGAGTGGCCGCCGCGCATCACCATATCGGTGCTCATCTGGATCTGCGGCCCCTTGATTTGACCGTAGTACAGCTCGCTGATGCCACCGGGATGGACAATCGTCACAGTGATGTCGAACCCGCCGTCGGCGTTCCGGTGGGCTTCGACGTCATCGGCAGTTTTCAATACCGGGACGATTTCCGCGGGAATCAAGCCGGGGCCGCCGTCGGCGTCGAGCATTTTCCGCTCCAGCGCCCAAAAGCCTGTCTCCACGGTGAGGGGCCGCAATTTGGTGCCGTCCTCGTCGCTGAGCCAGCTTTCCGCCCGATACTCCAGGTAGGGCAGGCCGTGGTGCGTGAAGGAGACGTGCTGGATGAAGTGATCCGAGTCTTCTTCACCGCTTCCAAGCCGTCCCCGGCCTTCCCACTCACCAATGAGCCAGGAAAGGGGTACCAGTTCGGGTGTCAGGTCGGAAGGAATTTCAATGGGCACAGCAATTACCTCAGTGGACCGGAAGGTACGGGTTGATCAAAAGCGCTGGGAGCTCTACTTCTGGCCTTTGAAGAGACGGTAAACGACAAAACCAGCGAACCACGCCATCGAGAGGCTGGCCAGGCCGAGGAGGACAAGGAAGAAGATTTCAAATGCAAGTACGGACATGATGCCATCCTAACTGTTAGTAGATGAGTAGTTTGTCGATGAAGTAGCACAAGGCGCCAACCGCCCAAACGGGGGCGACGCCCATTCCAAGGACAGCCGGGAAGTTCAGGCGGCCGAGCCGAAGCGTCACCATCCGACGGAAACTGACCAGGACTGAGCCGATGACGACGCCCACCACGATGGCAGCCACGATCGCGATGTTGGAGAACACCAGGCCTGCCAGCGGAGCCACCAACCCTGCGGCCACGATGCCCAAGGGCGCCACGACCCGGTCCGGCCATCGCAACAAGCCGGCGAGGAGGGCGACCGCGGCGCTGAGGGCAGCGACCAACACCATTTCCTTGATCCCATTGAACCTCGCCCCCGCAATCCAGCCAGCGCCAAGGCAGCTCAGCAGCACACCGGCGCAGCTGCCCAGAGTGGACTCGAGCCGTTGGGCCTGACCGGTTCCGCGGATCAGCTGCACGACGAACACCGCAATCACGCCTGCGGCGATGAAGGCCGGAGTTGCATCCAGAAATCCGGGGGCTGGCACGAAGCCGGCAGCCAAGGCTGAACCCGCGCCGCTCAGGCCGATCACCGTGGCGAGCGTTTTCTTCGCCGGGACGGCTAGAAAGTGGGGCCAGCCGATGCCAACCGCGGCCGACGCCAGGATTCCGACGGCGACCAACCCTTCCGTGGGGCCGTAAGAGCTGGCGACGAAAACCGCGAGCGCCACGAGGCCGACCACCCCGATGCTCCAAGACTTCACTGCGCCCCTGACCTCATTGTGTCCCTAACCTCGCCGCGCCTTCATGGGATCCTCGATGGGCCCATTTCGTTCCAAGCCGCGAGCAACCTCCTGCCAATCCTGCCTTATACGGCACAAATATGTCGCAAACATAGGCTGAAGGTGACACGAATCCCTGACGTTGCAGGGGCCTTTGGGTATACTCGGTTGTCAACAGCGCTTCTTGTTGCAACGCTTCCGTTACAACGGAACCACGCCCCATAAGCAGCTACCGGCCGGTGGAAACCCGGTTCAGACGCCCGATGATGCGCGGACCGCCCATTGGAGGAACTATGTCGCACATCCTGCTCCTGACGAACAGCACCGGGTCGTCGGTAGACATCCTGCCCGCCTTGGAGCTCTTGAACCACCGGGTCCACATCCTTCCGGCAGAGCCAACGGCCTTGCTCGAAACCGACCCCACCGACGTCGTCTTCCTTGATGCCCGCAAGGACCTCGTGGGGGCCCGCTCCCTGACCCAGTTGCTCAAAGCCACGGGCTTGAGCGCCCCCCTCATCCTGATCCTCACGGAAGGCGGCATGGCTGCCGTCTCTTCCGCATGGTCCGTTGATGACATCGTCCTCGACTCGGCCGGCCCGGCCGAAGTCGAAGCCCGGATCCGCCTGGCCGTGGCCCGCGCAATCCCCGGCGAAGAGGAAACCAACACCGAAATCCGGGCGGCCGGCGTCGTGATCGACGAGGCAAGCTACACGGCCCGCGTGAACGGGCAGCCGCTCAACCTGACCTTCAAGGAGTTCGAACTCCTGAAGTATCTCGCCCAGCACCCGGGCAGGGTATTCACCCGTCAGCAGCTTCTCACCGAAGTATGGGGCTACGACTACTACGGAGGCACCCGCACCGTGGACGTCCACGTCCGGCGCCTGCGCGCCAAGCTCGGCGTGGACCACGAGAACCTCATCAGCACGGTCCGCAACGTTGGCTACAGGCTGACGTTGGTCCGCCTGCCGGAAGATGAGCTCACGGAGGCCTAGGCTTCCGAACCCCAAGCTTCGAAACACAAAGAAGGCCCGGACTCACTGAGTCCGGGCCTTCTTTTGCTTGAGTGGAGGACATACGGGTCGAACGTATCGAGGCCACCCCACTGGTGGATCCCCCTCGTATCCTGCTTCGCGAAGCCGGACGAGATATAGACCTTACACGGCCAACACAGTGCCCGCAAAATCCATCCCGCCAAACCGGCCCGAGACGTATAGCCTTGCAGCATGAGCCCTGCGCACCCGGAGAACTGGCCCGTCCTTGTCGTCAAAGGCGCCTCGGACAACGAGTTGTTGAAAGACATCAAGGCGCTCGCCGCAGCCGCCGAGGAGTCGGACGGCAATCCCCCGCTGTCAGAACAGACCCTGGTCATGCTGCGCGGGGCCGATGCCGGCGACCACTCTGTGCTCGCCCTGGCCCTGTACGCCCCGGACGAGCAGTCCGATCCCGCAAGCGGCCAGGACCTGGCGGGAATCGCCGTCGTGGTTGAAGCGGACGGCGGGACGGGAGTCCTGGAAATGGCAGTGCACCCGAGCTACCGCAACCAGGGTGCCGCGGGCCGGTTGCTCGACTCGCTCCGGGACAGCCGCGGGCTCGAGGGGCTGAACGCGTGGTCCCACGGGAATCACGAGGCCGCCGCGGAGCTTGCGGCCCGCTACGGCTACGGTCCGGCGCGCGAACTGTGGAAGATGCGCCTTATGTCCTCCACCGCGGAACTGCCCGACGCCGGCCTGCCTGAGGGAGTCTCCCTGCGCGCCTTCGTGCCGGGTCAGGATGAGTCCGCCTGGCTGGCCGCCAACAGGGCGGCATTTGCCCACCATCCCGAGCAGGGCTCCCTGACCAGGGCCGACCTGGACGCCCGAATGGCTGAGGATTGGTTCGATCCCGCAGGTTTCCTGCTCGCCGTGAACCCGGCCGGGGAACTGCTCGGATTCCATTGGACCAAGGTGCACCCCCGGCAAGGACCCCATCCGGCCATCGGGGAGGTCTACGTCGTGGGTGTGACACCCGCGGCCCAAGGCCTGGGGCTTGGCAAAGCGCTCACTGTCGCTGGCATCAGGTATCTCCAGAGCCACGAACTGCACTCGGTCATGTTGTACGTGGACGCCGACAATACGGCGGCCGTCGCCCTTTACCAGAAACTGGGCTTCGTTCGTTGGGACGTCGATGTCATGTATGCGCCGTTAACCGGGAAGTAACCCGGAACCAAGGCGTATCTGAAAGGCTAGGACATCTAGGATTCCGGTACGTGGAATCCTTGTAGGGTTGAATCAAACCCCGCGCTGAACGAAGGAGAGCCCGATGAACCCGGACCCGGTCGGAACCACCAAAACCGAGGTCAAGGGCGCAACCTTGCCTCCCCGCTTCGGGTCTTCCGAAGTCCCGGCTGCGCGGGCAACCCAGGACCGGATCGACATTCCTGAATTTGCGCCCTCCCTGGAGCCCGAAGGCGACATCAGCCCGGACCGCTTCCTGGACCGCGAGCTAAGCTGGCTCGCCTTCAACTCCCGCGTTCTTGAGCTCGCGGAGGATCCCGACCTCTTCCTCCTGGAGCGGGTCAATTTCCTCTCCATCTTCGCCTCGAACCTGGATGAATTCTTCATGGTGCGGGTTGCCGGCTTGAAGCGCCGCATCGCCACTGGACTCGCGGTGCCCTCCCCCGCCGGACTGAGCCCCATCGAAGTCCTGGAGCAGATCGGCGATGCCGCCCGGAAGCTGCAGGAACGCCACGCGCGCGTATTCGCCGAGCAGATCCGCCCCGCTCTGGCCTATGAGCACATCCACCTCATGCGCTGGGACGAACTCGACGACGAGGCCCAGCACCGCTTGAGCATCATGTTCGGCGAGAAGGTCTTCCCGATCCTCACCCCCCTCGCCGTCGATCCCGCCCACCCCTTCCCCTATATCTCCGGGCTATCCCTCAACCTGGCCGTGATTGTCCGCAATCCTGTCAGCGACAAGGAACTGTTTGCCCGCGTCAAGGTCCCGGACCAGCTCCCGCGCCTCGTCTCGATCGACGGACCGCGTGCCGGCGCGGTCCCGGGCCGGGTGGCACGCTTCATCGCGCTCGAAGAGGTCATCGCGGTGCATCTGGACAAGCTGTTCCCCGGAATGGAAGTCATGGAGCACCACACCTTCCGCGTCACCCGCAACGAGGACGTGGAAGTCGAAGAGGACGACGCCGAGAACCTCTTGCAGGCGCTTGAAAAAGAACTGCTGCGCCGCCGCTTCGGCCCGCCCGTCCGGCTTGAGGTCACCACGGACATCAACCCGAACATCCGCGCGCTCCTGGTGCGGGAACTCGGCGTCGAGGAATCCGAGGTCTACTCCGTTCCGGCTCCCCTGGACCTCCGGGGCCTGTCGGTCATCGGCGGAATTGACCGCGCCGACCTCCACTACCCGAAGCACGTGCCCCACACCTCGCGGTACTTGAACGAATCCGAGACATCCAAGGCCGCCAACGTCTTCGCGGCGATGCGCCGCCGCGACATCCTGCTGCACCACCCGTACGACTCGTTCTCGACGTCGGTCCAGGCCTTCCTGGAGCAGGCGGCCGCCGACCCCAAGGTCCAGGCCATCAAGCAGACCCTGTACCGCACTTCCGGCGATTCCCCCATCGTGGACGCACTGATCGACGCTGCCGAGGCCGGCAAGCAGGTCCTGGCCCTCGTGGAGATCAAGGCCCGCTTCGACGAGCAGGCCAACATCTCCTGGGCCCGCAAACTGGAGCAGGCCGGCGTGCACGTGGTGTACGGCATCGTGGGACTCAAGACGCACTGCAAGTTGTCCCTTGTTGTCCGCCAGGAAGTGGATGGCCTCCGCAGGTATTGCCACATCGGCACGGGCAACTACCACCCGCGGACGGCCCGCTACTACGAGGACCTTGGCCTGTTGACCTCCAATGAGCAGGTGGGCGAGGACTTGTCCAAGCTCTTCAACCAGCTCTCCGGGTATGCTCCGAAGTCGACCTTCAAGCGGCTCCTCGTGGCGCCGCGCTCAGTGCGGTCCGGATTGATCGACAGGATCGAGACCGAGATCCGCAACGCCCGGGCGGGAATTGCCGCCAAGGTCCAGATCAAGGTCAACTCCATGGTTGACGAGGCCACCATCGATGCCCTCTACCGCGCATCGCAGGCCGGCGTAAAGGTTGACGTCATTGTCCGCGGCATCTGCTCGCTGCGTCCGGGAGTTCCTGGACTCAGCGAGAACATCACGGTCCGCTCCATCCTGGGCCGCTTCCTGGAGCACTCGCGCGTGTTTGCTTTCGCCAATGCCAACGATCCCGTGGTCTACATCGGCTCCGCGGACATGATGCACCGCAACCTCGACCGCCGGGTCGAGGCGCTGGTGCAACTCTCCAGCCGCGAAGATACAGCCGAGGTCATGGATCTGCTGCGCCGTTACATGGACCCCGGCACTGCCAGCTGGCACCTCGACAACGAAGGCCACTGGACCAGGTTCCACCAGGCCGAGGACGGCTCGCCGCTTCTGGACATCCAGTCCTGGCTGCTTGCCTCCCGGTCCCGCCAACGTGCAGTTGCCCGGCGGTAGGCAGCGAAAAGTTGAAGAGCGATACACCTATTGCGGACCAGACGGACCATCCGGGGGAGCCGATCGCCGTCACGGCGGCCGGCGCCATTCCTTGGCGCGTCACCAAGGGCACCCTTGAGGTCCTGCTGATCCATCGGCCCAAGTACGACGACTGGTCCTGGCCCAAGGGCAAGCTCGACGCCGGGGAAACCATCCCGGAGTGCGCCGTCCGCGAGATCAGGGAAGAGATCGGCCTCAAGGCTGCCCTCGGTATTCCGCTTCCTCCGACGCACTACCATGTGGCGGCCGGGCTGAAGGTGGTGCACTACTGGGCGACGCAAGTCAACGGGTCCATCATCAAGCCGGACGGCCAAGAAGTGGATGCCTACATGTGGGCCGCGCCGGACAAGGCGGCACGTTTCCTGAGCAACCCGACGGATGTGGGCCCCCTCCAGGCGTTGGCGAAGGCCCACCTCAATGGTGAGCTGGAAACATGGCCCCTGATTCTGGTGCGCCATGCCAAGGCCAAGCCGCGATCCTCCTGGACCAAGGCAGAGGGCAGCCGGCCGCTGGCCGTGACGGGCCTGCGCCAGGCACTGGCAGTCGAACGGCTTCTGGGCGTGTGGAAGCCGCTGCGGATCGTGAGCAGTCCCTGGGCCAGGTGTGTGTCCACCATCGCGCCTTACGCCAAGTCAGCCGGAGCCAAGGTGAAACTTGTGGAGGCCCTGACGGAACACCATCACCAGCGGAGCCCGAAGAAGACAGCCGCGATCGTCGAGGGCTTATTCGACAAGCAACGCGGGGTTGCGCTCTGCACCCACAGGCCGGCACTCCCCACCGTCCTGAAGACGCTCGGCGAGCGGATGGGCCCCGAGCTTCACGAGATGCTGCCGGCCCAGGATCCGTACCTGGCGCCTGGCGAGATGATCGTGTGCCATGTGGCCCGCGGAAACGGCCAGCGCGTAGTTGCCGTGGAACAGATCAAGCCCTTCGATGACTGACTCCAGTAAGCTGGGTGCGTGAGCATCCCAACCCCATATGAAGACCTCCTGCGCGACGTCATGGCCAACGGAACGCACAAGTCGGACCGCACGGGCACCGGCACTCGGAGCGTTTTCGGCCGCCAGCTGCGTTTCGATTTAAGCCAGGGTTTCCCGCTCATCACCACCAAGCGGGTCCACTTCAAATCCCTCGCGCTGGAACTCTTGTGGTTCCTCCGCGGCGAGTCGAACGTGAAGTGGCTCCAAGAGCAGGGCGTCACCATCTGGGATGAGTGGGCAGACGCTGATGGCGAACTCGGCCCGGTGTACGGCGTGCAGTGGCGCAGCTGGCCGACTCCCGACGGCGGGCACATTGACCAGATCGCAGAGCTCATGAAGGGCCTGGCCGCCAACCCGGATTCGCGCCGGCACATCGTTTCGGCCTGGAACGTGTCCGAGATCAAGGACATGGCGTTGCCGCCGTGCCACGCGTTCTTCCAGTTCTACGTTGCCGACGGCAAGCTGTCCTGCCAGTTGTACCAGCGTTCCGCCGACATGTTCCTGGGCGTTCCTTTCAACATCGCCTCCTACGCGTTGCTGACCTGCATGGTGGCCCAGCAGCTGGGCCTCGAGCCCGGCGATTTCGTCTGGACCGGCGGGGACGTCCACGTTTACGACAACCATGTGGAGCAAGTCACCGAACAGCTCTCCCGGGAGCCTTACGAGTACCCGCAATTGCGCTTCGCCCGCAAGCCGGACTCGATCTTCGACTACACCTTCGAGGATTTCGAAGTAGTCGGCTACCGGCACCACCCCGCGATCAAGGCGCCCGTGGCGGTATGAACGCCCAGGAAACTCCCGCCGCGGAGTCGCCTTCCCCCGGGGAGGCCGCGGAAACGCTCAACGGAATCGGCCTCGTGTGGGCACAGACCGGCAGTGGAGTGATCGGCAAAGGCGGGACCATGCCTTGGCACGTTCCCGAAGATTTGCAGCACTTCAGCCGGCTGACAACCGGGCATCCCGTCATCATGGGCCGGAAGACCTGGGAGTCTTTCCCCGCAAAGTACCGTCCCCTGCCCGGCCGCACCAACATCGTGGTGACCCGGCAGCACGGCTGGGCGGACACGCCCGACGCACGTGGCGCCGTCGTCGTCTCCTCGCTTGACGCAGCGCTCCTCGAGTCCCAGTTCGCACCTGGCGGCCAGAACGTCTGGATCATTGGCGGGGGCGAGATTTACCGGCAGTCCATGGACATCGCGAATGTCGCCGTCGTCACGGTCATCGATTCCGACACCGACGGCGACACGTTCGCGCCGGAGTTCGGCGAGGCCTGGAACCTTGAGTCGACAGAGCCGGCTGATGGTTGGCTGACCTCCAAGAACGGCACCAACTACCGGATCGTCACGTGGCGCCGGACGGAAGACTGAGAATGCTGAAGAAACCTGAGACCCTGTTCGTGCTCGGCTACATGTTGTTGCCGCTCTTCGCGCTCCTGTCCGCGATCGTCGGGCTCACCATGATCCTGGGCGGCAACAAGATCCTGGGGATCATCGTCCTGGTGGTGGTGACCCAGGTCTTCGCTTTTGGCGCGTTCTACGCCCTGCGCGCCCGCAAGGCGGCCCTGCTGGAAGAGCCCGACTCCTCACCCAAGTAACTCGCATTTGTTGTCGTTTTGAGCGCCCAAAACGACAACAACTGCGAGTCAGTTGGGTCGTGACGTAACCGACAGCGGCCGGGAGCCGCGAAAGTCTAGACTGGTTCAATGACTACAGCAGCTAATCCGTCCGTTGGACTGGTCGGTTGGCGTGGCATGGTCGGCTCCGTCCTGATGCAGCGCATGCAGGAAGAGGGCGACTTCGCCAACATCAACCCGGTATTTTTCTCCACCTCGAACGCGGGAGGTGCCGCGCCGTCATTCGCCGACGGCGCAGGCAAGCTCGAGAACGCGTTCGACATTGAGACTCTTGCCAAGCTGCCGATTATTGTCACTGCCCAGGGCGGCGACTACACGAAGCAGGTCCACGGCGAGCTTCGCAGCCGCGGCTGGGACGGGCTTTGGATCGATGCCGCGTCCACGCTGCGCATGAACGATGACTCCATCATCGTGCTGGACCCCATCAACCGGGACGTCATCGCCGCCGGACTGTCCGGCGGCGTGAAGGACTACATCGGCGGGAACTGCACCGTCTCGTGCATGCTCATGGGGCTCGGCGGCCTCTTCAAGAACAACCTGGTCGAGTGGGGTACCTCCATGACCTACCAGGCGGCGTCGGGCGGCGGTGCCCGCCACATGCGCGAACTGCTGAACCAGTTCGGCACCCTCAACAACGAAGTCAGCAGCGAACTGGACGATCCTGCTTCCGCGATCCTGGAAATCGACCGCAAGGTCCTGGCGACGCAGCGCTCCGGCGTCGACGCCACCCAGTTCGGCGTGCCGCTGGCCGGCTCCCTGATCCCGTGGATCGACGCCGACCTCGGCAACGGCCAGTCAAAGGAAGAATGGAAGGCCGGGGTGGAAACCAACAAGATCCTCGGCACCGGCAACGGAAAACCGGGCAAGGACCACGTTGTCATGGACGGGCTCTGCGTCCGTATCGGTGCCATGCGCTCCCACTCCCAGGCCCTGACGCTCAAGCTGCGCGAGGACTTGTCCGTCGCCGAAATCGAGAAGCTCCTGGACGCTGACAACGAGTGGGCCAAGGTTGTGCCCAACACCAAGGAAGCCTCCATGGCGGACCTCACCCCGGTTGCTGCCTCCGGCACTTTGGAGATCCCGGTCGGCCGCATCCGCAAGCTCGAGATGGGCCCCGAATACATCAGCGCCTTCACCGTGGGCGACCAGCTCCTCTGGGGCGCTGCCGAGCCGCTGCGCCGCATGCTGAAGATCGCCACCGGCACCCTCTAGCAGTCCTGCTTTCACCAACTAACTCGCAGTTGATGTCGTTTTGAACGCTCATAACGACATCAACTGCGAGTAAGTTGGGTGCCTCAACGCTCCATGAACCGCAGGTACTTGGCGGCCTGGAGCTCGAAGGACCGTTTGGCCGCTGGTGTCAGGCCTTCCGGGGCGAACGGTTCGGGAACGACGACGGCGGTCCGGCCAGTGCCGCTGCGGGACCAGGTGCCCACCACTTCGCCGCCGGACACAATCATGCGTTTGAAGACCCCGTTGCCGCCCGGAACGACCTTCTGGAAATGCTCCGGCGGTAGGACAAGGCTGCGGTCCGTATACCCAAGCAGGAATTCATCGAACCCCGGCAACGCGAGGATGGTCCGCGAGCCGGGAACGCCGTCGTCGAGCAATGCGGCCGTCTCTGGCGACAGCCAATAGGACGTTGCACCAAAGACGAGCTCAACGAGTTGGCTGCGAATAGCCTCGTGGGCTGCCCGGACCTCGGATTTGGGGATCTGGGTCCACCACGCGAAGTCTTGGAGCGTGGCCGGTCCGTGACTGCGCAGATACCTGAGCAGAAATTCGGCAATCCCTTCTTCCCGCCCCAAGATCTTGGATTCCGGAATCCACTCGTCGAAAGCCACGAACAGTTGCTGTCCAAGGGCTTTGCCCGCCGTCCCCGCCGGAGGTCCTTGGACCAGCCACGCGTTCTGGCACAGGATCCAGAGCAAATGGATCCCCCGTTGGGCCGCGGTCACTTGGCCCGCGGATTCGAAGATCTTGAAAAGTTCCTCGCGCGTGGCGCCCGGGCTGCCAGCGACGCGTTCAAGGGCAAGGTCCCGGCAGGCGGCGATGTCTGCCTTTTCGATGCCGAGTTCCCGGTGCCGTGCGGCAACCGAACGCATGGACCGCTCCGTGGTGATGCCCAGGATCCAACGCAAGTCCTGCGGCGGAACCAGGTGCAGCGTGCCCCTCATGGGCCAGGACCGGACCACGGTGCCGTTCTCCAATGCTTCCAGCACTTTCGAGAGGCCGGAACCGGGGACGCGCTGGCCCACTGCCCAAAACGCCGAGGCAAGGTCCTGGGCCTGCATGGCACCCATCGTGGAGACGCATTCCTCCGGGCTGCTGAATCCCCCAAGCAATCCCTGGCTAGCGAGGCGCAGCCTGCCCATGACTTTGGGAGTGACCCGGATCTTCGCCGAAGCTGACATGGCCCCATCATAGGACGCTTAGCGGACAGCTTCGGTCCTCATTAGGACGCCCGAGGAACTCCCATGCCGCTCACAGGGGCCTACCAGCGGGCCCTCCTACGCTAGGGGAATGCTGTTCGGTGAGTTAGGTCCGCTGCTGCGGCCGCTCAGCCGGCGGTTGGCAGCCGCTGGTTGGTGCGCCGCCGCCGTCGGGCTTGTCTGCGGCCTGGCAATAGCGGTTGGTGCGGGGGTTCGACTGTCCCCGTCGATGCAGGCTGTCCAGGAAGTGGGACTTGCCGCCACCGGCGCGGCAGCCCTCCTCCTAGGCCTTGCTGCCGCGTGCCAGCCATCGTCCGATCGGCACGTTGACGACCCCGAATCAGGGTTCCAGGCAAGCGCCAACGATCAAGTGCGCAGCTTCCTGCTCGCCGCCGTCGTCATGCTCCTGGGCGTGGCAGGCTTCGCGGCAGCCGGCTGGATTTCGCCCGGCGGTCCGTCGCCGCAGAGCATAGCGTTCAGCCAGATCTTCCTCTTGGGGGCCGCCAGCTGCGGACTGACGTTCCTGTTGCTCAACAAGGTCCTCCCGAGCGGAAAGCGCTAAAGAGCGTTCCTCGCGGGTTCCTACAGGGCGAGGCCGATCAGTAGCGGTTCCGGGTGCAGTTCAATGCCGAAGCGCTCGACGACGCCGCGGCGCACCTCGCGCGCGATCGCCACCATGTCCTCCGCGCTGGCTCCTCCCCTGTTGGTGATGGCCAGGGTGTGTTTGGTGGACAGCGAGGCGCGGCCTCCGGACACGCTGGATGGATCGAGTCCGAAGCCCTTTCCGAAGCCGGCCTGGTCGATCAGCCAGGCCGCCGACAGCTTGACGAGGCCATCGTTTCCAGCCGGGTACTGCGGCGCTCCCTCGGGCAGCGATGCGGCCGCTGCGGCCGGGACAATCGGATTGGTGAAGAAGGAACCCGTGGAATACGTGTCCCTGTCCGAAGCGTCCAGGACCATCCCCTTGGAGGCACGCAGCCGCAGGACTTCACGCCGGACGTCGTTGGAATACGCGCGCTTCCCGGCCTCGACTCCGAGGGACCGGGCCAGCTCCGCGTAGCGGATAGGCGCGCTCATGCGTCCGAGCGGCAGCTGGAATTCAACCGTCAGCACCACGTAACGGGGTGAGCCCTCGGTGGTGGTCTGTTTGAGGATGGAGTCCCGGTAGCCGAACTTGAGCTCGGAGTTGGTGAAGGTTTGCACGGCGTTGCGTTCCCGGTCCCAGGTACGGACCGCTGCGATGGTCTGGGACACGTCAGCACCGTAGGCGCCCACATTCTGCACAGGAGTGGCGCCGGTGGCTCCGGGGATGCCAGAGAGGGCTTCCAGTCCGGACCACGCATGCAGCACCGAGTGCTCCACGAGGGTGTCCCAGTTGTGCCCCGCTTGGACCACCACGGAAACGCCCCCGCAACTATCCTCCGAGTTCACGGTGAAGCCTTGCGACGCGATCTTGAGCACAGTGCCGGGGTATCCGGTGTCCGAGATCAGAAGGTTGGATCCCCCGCCGATGATGAGCAATTTCTCGCCCGCGGCGTCCGCCGAACGGACGGCATCGATGATTTCCCCTTCGGTGCGGGCCTCCACAAAGGTGCCGGCAGGGCCGCCAACGGCGGCCGTGGTCAGTTCGGAAAGCATCGTCTGGGTCACCGAACAAGCCTAGCGGGGATTGCCTGCGCTGGCCGACTCAGGGACGGGCTTCCGCAAGGCTGGCCGACTCAGGGACGGGCTTCCGTAAGGCGGGCCGGCCCGTGGGCGTGCCGGCTCAGGGAGGTGCCGGCTCAGGCGCGCGTTTCCGCGAGATGGGCGCCAGGAAGAAGCTCGCGACAAGCAGCACCAGGACGGCGAGCAAGGAATGCAGGATGCCGAAGTGCTCCGCCAGCAAGCCCAAGAGCGGCGGACCGCAAAGGAAGGCCCCGTAGCCGATCGTCGAGACGACCGATACCCGGGCAGCTGCGTGCGCCGGATCGTCCGCGGCGGCGGACATGCCCACCGGGAACCCCAAAGAGGCACCGAGTCCCCAGATGGCCAGGGCCGCGAAGGCGAGCCACGGCACTGGGGCGAAGACGAAGAGCGCCAACCCCACCACGGCAGTGGCCGAGCACCAACGCATCACGGGCACCCTGCCGAAGCGGTCCAGGACTACGGTTCCGGCAAAGCGGCCTACGGTCATAAACGTCACGAAGATTCCATAGCCGATGGCGCCGGCAGCGTCGGATTGCCCGTGGCCATCGGCCAACGCCAAGGCCACCCAGTCCCCCGCGGCGCCCTCAGCCAGGGCGAGCCCCAGGACGAGCAATCCAAGCAGCAGGGTCCGGCGTTCGCGCCATGCCCGGGCCACCATGCGCTTGCTGTCCAAAGGTTCGGCCGGTCCCTGCTGGCCTGGTTGGATGACGGGCAAGGGGCCGGTTGAGGGATCTTCGAAGGTGTCCGGCTTGTCGGGCTTGAAGGCTTTTGGGGTCCCTCGTGCAGTGGAATGGCGGGTGATGTCCGCGCGGAACCAGGAAGCAGCTGTCACCACGGAGACGGCCACCACCAGGCCGGCCGCAGCCAGATGCCAGAAGACCGGCAGTCCCGCGGCAGCGGCCCACGCGCCGAGCCCGGCGCCCGCAACGGTGCCGAGGCTGAAGGATCCGTGGAGGCGGGGCATGATGTGCCGTTCAAGGGCGCGTTCCAGTGACGCCCCTTCAACATTCGATGCCGTGTTCCAGCTTGCCGTTCCGAGGCCGATCACCATGAGTCCAAGCGCCACGGCCACCGGGTTGGCCAGCACAGACGTGCCAAAACCGGCGACCGCCAGGCCGAGGCCCACCATGGCGCCGCCGATCCGCGTGGTCAACCGTGATCCGAGCCGGATCACGATCACCCCAGATGCGGACACGGAGAGGAACGATGCCACCGTCATGCACATCAGCAGGAGGCCTACCGTGCCGGGCGTCAGGTTCAGGCCATCGCGGATCGCCGGCAAACGGGACACCCACGACGAGAAGGCCAGGCCACTGGCGCCGTACGCGGTCACCACAGCAGTGCGCCACCGCGACAATTCCGCCGCGGTGGCGCGAGGTGCAGATTGTTGCAGCCGGCTCAAGCGAGCTTCACAACGGCCTGGGACTTCATGAGGACCTTCTGGCCGGCGAAGGTGACGGTCAGGTCGATGCGCGCGGTGCCGGCTTCGGCGTCGAGCGCTCCCACCACTCCGGCGACCTCGATCACGGCACCGGGCTCACTGGTACCGGTGGTGTCGGCGACCAGCACCGGTTTGGTGAAGCGCGTCTGGTAGTCGACGACGGCGGCGGGGTCGCCGGCCCAGTCGCTCACCAATTGCACGGCGGAGCCCATGGTGAACATGCCGTGCGCGATGACTCCGGGAAGCTCAACGCCGGTGGCGAAGGATTCGTTCCAGTGGATCGGGTTGAAGTCGCCGGATGCGCCGGCGTACTTGACCAGGTCCTGGCGCGTGACCTCGATGCTGCGGGTGCCGATTTCCTGCCCGACCGTAAGTTCTTCAAGTTTCATGCTCATGGTTACTGTCCCTCTCCGCGGACCAGGATGGACGAGGTGGTGGTGGCGACCCTTTCGCCGTCCACCGTCGTGATTTCCGAACGAGTCGTGATCATGGCCCCGCCGCCCATGGCGCGGACGCCGTCGACGTGCAGTTCGGCCCGCAACTGATCTCCGGCAACGATCGGGCGGTGGTGGGTGAAGCGCTGGTCGGCGTGAACCACGCGGCTGAAGTCAATCCCGGAATCGGGGTCCTCGATCAGCTGGGCATCGGCCCGCTGGGCGACGATGATTGCGAAGGTCGGCGGGGCCACGAGGTCGCTGTGGCCCAGGGCCTTGGCGGCTTCGACGTCGAAGTGGGCGGGATGGGTGGCCTTCACGGCCCGGGCGAACTCCCGGATCTTTTCGCGGCCGACGTCGTACACCTCTGCGGCAGGGTAGCTGCGGCCCTGCAAGTCCGGGTTAATAGTCATAGTCCAACCCTATCGGCCCGGGAGCCGGTACGTAGAGCCGGACCGCTACCCCGAGGCAGGCGGTCCGAACCATCTGGTGAGCGCGTCGGCAAGGCCCGCTTGGGTGCCGTCTCCCACCCAGGCCACGTATCCATCGGGCCGGATCAACACGGCGGCAGGAGGACTGACCTCGCCGAGTGCCGGAAGGTCCCACGCACCAAGGTATGTGGCATCTATCAGCTGAACACGGTCTGCCCAGGGTGTGATGTCGATGGTGCCGGGTTCGCCGAGGTTGAGGAGCGCCGGCCGGGCATCGTGCAGCAGGCTGAAGACGCGAATCGGCCCGTCCGCGGTGACGAGGTCGAGATCGGGCATGCGTCGTCCGAGCAGCGGGTGCCCATTGCCGACGTCGTAATGTACGTCGAGGCCGGATTGCATCGCGGCGAAGCGCTTGCGCGGTTCCTCCATGCCGAGCAGCTCGGCCATGACCTCGCCCACAGCCTTCGTGCGGTCGTCCGGGCGGCGAAGCGCGACACTCGCCATCGTATTGCGCAGCACGCGGGCGGCCACCGGATGGCGCTCGGCATGGTAGCTATCGAGGAGGCTTTCCGGCGATGTCCCCTTGACCACTTGGGCCAGCTTCCATCCCAGGTTCACGGCATCCTGCACGCCGGTGTTGAGGCCCTGTCCGCCGTCGGGCGCATGAACGTGCGACGCGTCGCCGGCGAGCAGGACCCGTCCGTCGCGGTAGCTTGCGGCCTGCCGGGTCATATCGGTGAACCTGGAGATCCAGATAGGACTGTGGACCCCGTAATCCGTCCCGCATACGGCGATGAGCGCGTTGCTCAGGTCTTGGAGGGTCGGTTCGGTGGTGGGTCCGATGTGCTCTTCGGTCACCATGACCCCCACGGGCCCGCCATCCGCGTAGACCACCTTGCCGTCGAGAATCTTGTAATCCAGCTTGCCGAAGGAGTGGATACCGAAAGGATTGGTGTGGACGCCCAAGGGCGGCTGCTCGGCCATCTCGACCTGGGCGATCAGGGCACTGGTGGTCGGATCCCATCCGGGGAACTCGATGCCGGCTGCTTTGCGGACCAGGCTGCGGCCGCCGTCGCACCCGACGAGGTACTCCGCGCGCAACGGCCCGCCGTCGGACAACTCGACGTCGACGCCGGTAGCGTCCTGCGCGAAACCGGTCACCTCGCGTCCGTAATAGATCGGCACGGTCAGCTCGGCGACCCAGCGCGCCAGAATGCGCTCGATGTGGTTCTGCCACAGCCCGAGCCCGTAGTTGTGCCGGGTGGGAAAGTCGCTGATGTCGAAACGGACGCCGCCGAACCCCGCGACCTGGGCTATTTGCCCCTCGGACAGGAAGCGATCAGCGATTCCGCGCTGATCGAGGACCTCGATGGTGCGTGAGTGCAAACCGCCTGCACGGGATCCGGCGAGATCCTGGTTGGGACGTCGCTCGACGATCGCGACGTCGACGCCGGCCAACGCCAGTTCGCCCGCCAGCATCAACCCTGTGGGGCCTCCTCCGGCGATTACCACCGCATGCTTGGTCATCGCCATGTTCCGCCAGGCTACTTCTTCAAGCCCTTGCGGACCTGCTGTCCGCGGACCACCATGCCCACGACATGCAGGACCAGGCCGAGCCCGATCACGAACAATGACGTCAGCGCAAGGCCTTGGTTATGGGAGGTGTTGCCGATAATCGTCAGGATGATCCCGACGGCGATAAGCCCCATCGCGCTGAAAACCAGCGTCTTGTAGGCGGTAGAGGCCGTGGCCCAGAATTCGTTCAGCACCCCCCAAGTTTAGGGCACTTGTCAGAAGCGTCGAGTCAGGACCCAACACCAACGAACGCCCGCTCACAAATAAGCGGTTGGGGGCGGACGCCCGCTCATAAATAAGCGGTTGCGGGCGGACGCCCGCTCACCTATGGCAAGTCGCGGGCGGACGCCCGCTCACCTATGGCCGCCAATCCACCAACGCTCGCGCAGATCATCTGCAGGAGGGTTTCGGGAATTGCCGTCAAAAGTGAGCGAGCGTCCTGAAAAAACCGGATGTAAGTGAGCTAGCGTCGGCGGGAGCTCTAGCGTCGGAGGGAGCCCTTAGAGGGAGGGCTGGACCCCGAAGGCAACGGCAAGCTTCATGATCTTTTCGGCGCGGCCCAGGCGCGGGAGGTCGGAGCCGTCGCGGATGACCCTGCCGTTGGCTTCGAAGTCGTTCATGAAGTCGGTGGCCCAAGCGACGTCCGACGGCGTCGGGCTGATGACCTCGTTGATGACCGTGGTCTGGTCAATGGCCAGGCAGAGCTTGCCGGTCATGCCCATGGTCACCGTAATGCCGGTCTGCTCGCGCAGAATCGGGTGGTTGGTGCCGACGGTGGGGCCGTCGATGGGGCCCGGCAGGTTGCCCACGCGGCTGGCGACGACGAGCTTGGCACGCGGGTAGGCCATCGCTTCCGGCGTGGCGGCCATGCCGGTGTCCCGGCGGAAGTCGCCCGAACCGAAGGCGAGGCGGAAGGCACCCTGTGCGCGAGCGATGTGGTTGGCTTCCTCGATGCCGAGGGCCGACTCCACGAGCGGGATGACCGGGGTCTTGCCGTCCATGCGGTGGAAGGACTCGGTGACCTGGTCCGCGGACTCGGTCTTGGCCAGCATGACGCCCAGCAGGCCGGGCGTGCCACGCAGTCCGGCGAGGTCATCGGCCCAGAACGGGCTCGTGGCGTCGTTGATGCGGACCCATGCCTGGCCGCCGGCGGTCAGCCAGTTGATGACGTTCTCGCGGGCAATGTCCTTCTGGGACGGGTCCACGGCGTCTTCGATGTCAAGGATGATGGCGTCCGCACGCGATGAGGCCGACTGGTCGAAAAGYTCCGTCTTCATGGCGTTCACGAGGAGCCAGGAGCGTGCAATCTCGGCGGGAATGTTGCGGGTGGACCGAATGGACTCGGCGGCGGTGCTAGACGTCATGTATCTACCGTATCCGGCCAGCCGCCGGGAACGCTAAGAATCGGGCACCGGTGTGAGCATCAATACGAACAAAACGATTGTGACAGGAGGCCCCGCCCCCAACTGACTCGCAGTTGTTGTCCTTATGAGCCGTCAAAACGACATCTAATGCGAGTTAGTTGGGTTTGGCGCGCTTTGGGGAGCCCGCAGCTCAAACCAGCTCAAACCAGCTCAAACCAGCTCAACCCAGCGACGCAGGGCGAAATGTGTCCCCCTGTTGCCCGGAGTTGCGCGGGGATTTCGCCGGATTGCCCCCGGTTTCCCGGCGTTTCCGAGGGTTACTGCCGGGCTTCCCCTGACCAGTGGACATGCGCTTACATCGTTCCCACCGGCAGTTCGGTCTATTCCAGAACAGGTCCGGACCCACGAATTCCACTCCCCAGAAAGTAGCTCCCATGAAACTGCACCAGCCCCTGCTAAGCGTCGCGGCCGCCGTCGTACTTGCGCTGACGGTGACCGGCTGCGGCGGCAATGCCCAAGCGGGAGACCAAACAGCCGGTCAAGCCGAAGTCAAAGAACTCCGCTACCAAGGCTCGGCCAACAACGTCGGCCTCCCTGAACTGGCGGCGGACCTTGGCTACCTGGGCGACATCAAACTCAACTGGGTAGGCAACACCACCAGCGGCCCCCAGGACATCCAGTCGGCTGCCACCAACCAGACCGACTTCGGCGGCGCGTTCGCCGGGGCCGTCGTGAAGCTGATCGAGGCAGGGGCTCCCGTGACCGCCGTCGTGAACTATTACGGCGAAGATGCCAAGACCTTCAACGGCTTCTACGTCAAGGCGGACAGCCCCATCAAGACCGCCAGGGACCTCATCGGCAAGAAGATCGCGGTCAACACCCTGGGCGCACATTCGGAAGCCGTCATCAACACCTACCTCAGCAAGAACGGCCTCAGCCAGGACGAAATCAAGCAGGTACAGCTGGTAGTGCTCGCGCCCAACGACACCGAAGAAGCCGTACGCCGCGGCCAGGTGGATGTTGGAAGCCTGGGCGGGGTCCTGCAGGACCATGCCGTTGCCGCCGGTGGACTGCGCTCGCTCTTCAACGACTATGAACTCTTCGGCACCTTTGCCGGCGGGCAGTACGTGCTCCGCAACGACTTCATCGACAAGAACCCCAACACAGCCCGGATCTTCGCTACGGGCGTGGCCAAGGCCATCAAGTGGGAGACCGAGACGCCGCGCGACCAAGTGATCGCGCGCTTCAAGAAGATCATCGACGCCCGCGGACGCAATGAGAGCACCGCGAACCTGCAGTACTGGAAGAGCCCTGGCGTCCCCGACAACGGCGTGATCAAGGACGAGGACTTCACCCGCTGGTCCGCGTGGCTGAAGAGCTCGGGGATCGTCAAGAACGACCTCACACCGTCGAAGTACTACACCAACAAATTCAACGATCTCGCAGCAAGCGCCCCAACCCCAAGTACCGCGAAGGGATAGTGATGACCGCCAAAATCAGCCTCCGAAATGTCACCAAGCAATTCACCGTCCGCCCCGGAAAAGGCGGCAGGGCCGGCGCGACAGGCAAGCCAGGCGCGAAAGAGCCCACCACACTGACCGCCATTAGTTCCCTCAGCTTGGACGTGCGCGACGGCGAATTCCTCACCTTGGTGGGGCCCAGCGGTTCCGGCAAGACCACCTTGCTGGACCTCCTGGCTGGCCTGTCCACGCCCACCTCCGGCGAGGTATTGGTGGACGGCCAGCCAGTGACGGGACCCGGAAAGGACCGTGCCGTGGTTTTCCAGCAGTACGCACTCTTCCCCTGGCGCACGGCGTCGGCCAACGTGTCGATCGGACTCGAAGGCAAGGGAACCGACGGGCGCAAGCTCAACCGCCGCGAACGTGCCGCCAAGGCAAGCGAATACCTCAAACTGGTTGGCTTGGCGGGCTTCGAGGACCGTTTCCCGCATGAGCTTTCGGGCGGCATGAAACAGCGAGTGGCCATTGCCCGGAGCCTCGCCTACGAGCCCGATGTGCTCCTCATGGATGAACCCTTCGCCGCGTTGGACGCCCAGACGCGTGAACAACTCCAGGACGAACTCCTGCGGATCTGGCGGGCCACGGGCAAGACAATCGTCTTCATCACCCACGGCATCGACGAGGCCGTGTACCTGGGGCAGCGCGTCGCCGTCCTCAGCGCCCGGCCCGGACAGCTCAAGGAAATCGTGGACGTGGACATCCCGGACCGCGACGGCGAGGACGACATCCGCTCGCACCCCGCCTTCGTCGAACAGCGGCACAAGGTCTGGACCCTGTTGCACGACGAAGTCCGCCTTGCCCAGGATGCCGGCCATCGCAAGATCCTGCCCGACGGCACGGCCCCGGATGAAGTCCCGGGAACAACACTCGAAAGGAGCGCGGCCTGATGACCACGACTCTCACGCAACAGCCCGCGGCGAGCGCCGCACCCAAGCAAGCTCCCGCCGTCGGGCACTCCGGTCCGGCGGAGACGGTGCGTTGGAACACGACGGCGACTCTCGCCTTTGTGCGGACCGCAGCCGCCCGCGCCGGTTCCGGCCTGTGGAAGGCCGCGGGGATCATCGCCTTCCTGGCTCTCTGGGAACTCGGGCCGACATATCTGGCCAGCCCCTCGACCCGGGTATTCCTGCCGCCATTGCACGTGGTCCTGGAAGCATGGGGGAAGCTGTTCGAATCCGGCACCATCCAGGCGCATTTGGCCGCGAGCCTCACCCGTTCGGTGACGGGATTCGGCGCAGCCCTCGTGGCTGGCGTAACCCTCGGTTTGCTGATCGCCTGGTACGGGCGGCTCAATGCGGTGCTGAACCCGCTCCTGGAACTGTTCCGGAACACAGCCGCGCTTGCCCTGCTGCCTGTGTTCACGCTGCTGCTGGGGATCGGCGAGGAGTCCAAGATCAGCATCGTGGCCTACGCGGCGTTCTTTCCGGTCCTGCTGAACACGATCGCCGGGGTGAAGACGGTGGACCCGCTGCTCATCCGGGCCGCGAAGTCGCTCGGCCTCTCAAGCCTTTCGCTCTTCCGCAAAGTGATCCTGCCTTCCGCGGTGCCCACCATTTTCACGGGAATCCGCATGGCCGGCACAGCCTCCATCCTGGTGTTGATCGCCGCGGAAATGGTGGGGGCGAAGGCCGGGCTCGGTTACCTGATCGTGAATGCCCAGAGCAGTTTCCTCATCCCGGACATGTACGCCGGCATCCTCACGGTGTCCCTTCTGGGCTTGGCCGTGAATTTCCTCCTTGTAGCCCTGGAACGGCATTTCTCCCGCTGGCGGACCGCCGTCGGGAGCGGGTCCTGACCGTCAATCCATCCATCTAGTCACAACCAAGTCACAACAGAAAAGGAACAAAAATGTCCATCATTACCGAAACCAAACTCGAATTCGCCAAGCTCGGATCCCGGATCGGCGCCGAAATCCGCGGCTTCGACCTTAGCGGCAATCTCTCCCCGGAAACCGTGGGGCAGATCCGGGCCGCGCTCAACGAACACAAGGCCCTCGTTTTCCGGGAGGCCAACATCCTCAGCGACGAGGCCCAGGTGAAATTCGCCAGCCATTTCGGCCCGCTCACCACTGCCCATCCGACCGTGGCCTCCGTGGAGGGCGAAGAGAACGTCCTGCCCGTGGACAGCGAGAACGGTTCCGCCAACAATTGGCACACCGACGTCACATTCGTGGTCAACCCGCCGCAGGCTTCCACTCTGCGCAGCATCGATCTTCCGTCCTATGGAGGCGAAACCCTGATTGCTTCTTCGGCGGGAGCGTACGCCGACTTGCCGGACGAGCTCCGGAACTTCGCGGACACGCTCTGGGCGGTCCACACCAACGACTACGACTACTCGGTGCCGAAGAACCTGGAACATGAGAACGCCGATGAGCGCCGCAAGGAATTCACCCGAATCAAGTTCGAAACCGCCCACCCCGTGGTGCGTGTCCATCCTCTGACCGGGGAGCGCGGATTGTTCATTGGGGGCTTCGCGCAGCGCCTTCGGATCGTGGGGCTGTCCAACACCGAGTCGAAGGACATCATCCGCTTGCTCCAGGCTTACGTCACCCGTCCGGAGAACGTGGTGCGCGTGAACTGGGAGCCGAACCAGCTGGTGCTCTTCGACAACCGCATCACCCAGCACTACGCGCCGGACAACTACGACGGCCAGCCGCGCAAGCTCAACCGAGTGACTATCGCCGGCGACATCCCGGTGGGCGTGGACGGCAAGCCGAGCCAGTCGATCCAAGGTGACTCGAGCACCTACTCAGTTGTCGCGCCGCTGTAGTAGCACGCATGTGCTGTTGTAGCTGCCTTAGCCCAACTAGCTCGCATTTAATGTCGTTTTCAGGGCTCATAACGACATCTAATGCGAGCTAGTTGGGTTTAACGCGCTTTAGGGGAGCTTGCTGCCCCGCGCAGCCACCCACAGGCCATACCACTCGGCGCGCGTCATGGCTGCGGCAACGGCGGCAGCGTCCGCGCAGGCAGCGATCCGCGCCGGGTTGGAACTGCCGAGCACCGGGGAAATGCGTGCCGGATGCTTCATGAGCCACCCCAACAACACGGCCTCGGGAGTGACACCCTTTGCTTCCGCAAGCTCGGCGACAAGAGCGGAAGTCGCAGCGTCCGCGGCAGTCGGGGCATCCGGCGTCGAGCCCGTGTACCGGCCCTGGGCGAGGGAACCGTAAGCCTGCAGCTCAATCCCCTGCGCGACGCAGTGTTCCAAAGTGCCGTGCGGGAAACTGTAGCCGAGGGCATCATCATGGTTGACCAGGACCGTGCTCTCGAGCCATGCCCGCCGGTGCAGGCTCATTTCCAGCTGGTTGGCCACGATCGGCACCTCCAGCCGGTCCTGCAGGAAAGCGATCTGCGCGCCCGACATGTTGGACACGCCCAATTGCCGCACCTTGCCTTCCGCCATGAGTTGCCCGACGGCGGACGCCACCTCCGCGGGTTCCATCAGGGGGTCGGGGCGGTGGAGAAGCAGCACGTCGACGTAGTCGGTCCTCAGCCGTTCCAGGCTTCCATTGACCCGCTCCAGGATGGCGTCCTTGCTGAGGTCGTAGTGTCCGTCGACCCCAGGCTGGCTTAGCCGGATTCCGCACTTGGTCTGGAGCTGGATTTTATCCCGCAGCCCCGGCGTCTGAGCCAGGACTTCACCGAAGACGGCCTCGGACTTGCCGGTGCGGTAGATGTCGGCGTGGTCGAACAGGGTGATCCCGATGCCGATGGCGGCCTCGATCGCGGCCGCGGCCTGCTCGATCTCGGCAGCTGCGTATTCGCTGCCTTCCCAGGGACCTCCAAGGCCCATGCAGCCGTAGATGAGCCGGCCCGCGGCTGTTTCACTTTGTGCAGTCATTTTCCAACTCTTTCACGTGCAACTGGCCCGCAGTTGTTGTCGTTTACAGCCTTCAAAACGACGTTAACTGCGGGCCAGTTGGGTAGGGGGGTGCGGATTAGCGGGTTAGACGATCCAGGCGGTCGTGTTTGCCGGGAGCTTGCCGCCGTCGAGCGGTGCGCTGCTCACGACGACGGTGCCTTCCGGAAGTGCCACCGGCTCGGTGCCGAAGTTCGTCACCGACTGCCAGCCGTTGGGCCGCGCGAAGTGCAACACCGACTCGTTGCCGGAGGGGATCCATTCAAGGTCCTCGGCCGCCCGCAGTTCCGAACGCAGTTCCAGGGCCTTGCGGTACAGCTCAAGCGTGGAGCCGGGAACGTTGTCCTGCGCCTCCACTGCGTAGCCCGCGAACCATTCAGGCTGCGGCAAGTGGGCATGTCCCTCGCCGAAACCGAACGAGGAACCTTCACTGGTCCACGGCAGCGGGACACGGCAGCCGTCCCGGCCGACGTCCACTCCCGGGTTGCGGAAGAACGCGGGGTCCTGGCGCTGGCCGGCCGCGATGTCGCCGACTTCCTGCAGGCCAAGTTCTTCGCCCTGGTACAGGTACGCGGAACCCGGCAGTGCGAACATGAGCAACGACGCTGCGCGGGCGCGGCGCAAGCCGAGTTCGGCGTCGACCTCGGCGGCCGAACCGCCGTCGAGCAGCCATTGCTTGCCGTCCTGGCCCAGGCCGTCCCGGCCGCCGCCTGCGGGCAGGCCGTAGCGGGTGGCGTGCCGAACGACGTCGTGGTTGGAGAAAACCCAGGTGGACGAAGCACCGGATGCCGCGGCCTCGCCGAGGTTCTTGGTGATAATCGTGCGGAACTGTTCGGCGTCGAAATCGGCCTGGAGGAGGTCGAAGTTGAACGCCTGGCCCAGTCCTTCGGGGCTGGCGTAGCGGGCGCGGCGGTCCGCGTGGACCCACGCTTCGGCGACGGCCGTCCGGGGCGGGTTGTACTCGTTGAAGACCTTGCGCCACTCGGCGTAGATCTCGTGCACCTCATCGCGGTCCCAGAACGGGTGCTCACCCAAGGCGTTTTCGCCTTCCTTGGGCAGCTCGGTCTTGGAGGGCAGGACCTCCGGCAGGTCCTTCGTGAGGGCATGGGCGACGTCGATGCGGAAGCCGTCCACGCCACGGTCGGACCAGAAGCGGAGGGTCTTCAGGAAGTCTTCACGAACCTCGGGGTTGTCCCAGTTGAAGTCCGGCTGCTCCTTGGTGAAGATGTGCATGTACCACTGTCCCGGGGTGCCGTCCGGTTCGGTGATGCGCTCCCAGGCCGGGCCGCCGAAAATCGAGTCCCAGTCCGCCGGGGGCAGCTCGCCGTTCTCGCCCAGGCCGTCGCGGAAGATGTAGCGTTCACGGGCAGCCGAGCCCTTCGGTGACGCCAACGCTTCCTTGAACCATTCGTGCCTGTCAGAGGAGTGGTTCGGGACGATGTCCGCGATCAGCTTGATGCCCGCAGCGTGCAGTGCGGCCGCCATCTCATCGAAGTCTGCAAGGGTGCCCAGCTTGGGGTCCACGTTGCGGTAGTCATCGACGTCGTAACCACCGTCAGCCAGGGCCGAGGGGTAGAACGGGCTCAACCAGACGGCGTCAATGCCGAGGGATTTCAGGTAAGGAACCTTGGCGGTAATGCCCTTGATGTCGCCCAGTCCGTCGCCGTTCGCATCCGAAAAACTGCGCGGGTAGATCTGGTAGACAGCCGCTTGGCGCCACCAGTTGGGATCGGCCATGCGCTCGGAGTCGTTGTGAGTTGCCATGGTGGCGGTGGAGGACAAAGGGAATCCTGTTCTGTGTCGACGCTTCGATGGATGGGACTTTTATTTAGAATCTAAATTTAGTACCTCAAGTATTATGTGACGCATACCTACAGAAGGTCAACAGCCATGCCTGATATCGCGACTGCCACTCCGCAGATGCTCCGGCGCTTCAACGCGGCCACCGTGCTCGGGGTCATCCGTTCCTCCAACGCAGTGACCGTTTCGGAGCTGATGGACGCTACCGGACTGACCCGCGCCACCACCCTTTCCGTATGCGAAGACCTCATGGCCCGGGGCTGGATCCGCGAGTTGGAGAACCAGCGCGATTTCGGCGCGTACCAGAAGGGCCGCCCCGCACGGCGCTTCGAACTCGACGAAAGTGCCGGTTGCGTCTTGGGGATCGACGTCGGCGTCCTCAAGACCACTGTGGTGGTGGCCGATCTGCGCGGAAAAACGGTCGGGCGGGCGAGCAAGCCATTCCGCGGAAGGGAGATCGAAGCGGAGGAACGGATCGGGGTGATCAGCCAAACCGCGCTGCTCGCCCTCGAGGCTGCCGGAGTGGCGCCGGACCAAGTCCTGGCGGTGACGGTGGGGCTCGCCGCCCCGGTGGGCCGCGACGGAAACATCCTCGTCAGCCAGCCGTTCTGGCGCCTGTTCGACGTCGGGCTGAAGAAGGCCCTGCACGATCTCCACGGATGGGAGGTAGTACTGGAGAACGATGCCAACTTGGCGGCACTGGGCGAATGTTGGCGCGGTGCGGGCGGCGGCGTCCAGGACCTGGCCGTACTCCTGGCCGGGGAGCGTTTCGGTGCGGGCCTGGTGGAATCCGGCCGTTTGCTGCACGGTACTGCCGGGGGCGCGGGTGAAATGGCCTATCTGGACATGGTCGAGGGCGTGGGCTCCGCCGACGGCCTCGCCGCGCTTGCCAGGCTATGGGCGGCAGAAGCCCTGGCGCGAGAGTCGAAAACGACGCTGCGGACCGCGGCCGCGCCGGGCGGCGAGGTGACGGCCCAACACGTGTTCGCCGCTGCGGCCCAGGGTGACAAGGTTGCGCTGGACATCCTGGACCGGCTCTCGGACCGACTGGCCCGGGTGGTCTCGACGGTGGCCATTTTGCTCAACCCGGAACTCGTGGTGATCGGCGGCGCGGTGGCGGATTCGGCGTCGGTCCTTCTTGAGCCTGCCGCCCGGAAGCTGGCCAGTTACACAGCCACTCCCCCGCGGTTGGCCGCGTCCCCTTTGGGCGATGCGATTGTGGGTGTCGGCGCGGTGCGCCATGCCCTGGACCGCGTGGAGAAGAACTCCTTGGATCTGGTGTTGAGGCGGGCCTAGGCTCTTCGACGGCTTGACCGGGTTTCCCGTCGGCGCACTCGTCGGCGTCCTAGGCGCCCGGGGCTATTCCGGCATCGCCATCGTGCGGAGGTCCAGCTGGCGCAGGACCCTGTCCGCGACCTCGGGATCCATGCCGGGCTCGCTCCGCGCGGCGACCACTTCCTGGCGCGCGGCGTCGAGGGCGATGGTCTGGACCGCGATCGCCAGTTCCCTGCCGCGCTGTCCCTTTTCGGCGTCCGACTCGTTCTTCAATGTCCCGTCAAGCAACTCGGCATGCAGGCGGGTCATCTTTTCCTTGACGAGGGCCACCTTGTCCGCCGGCAACTCCTTCATCAGATCGTGTTCCTTCAGTGCGGAGATGGCGGCGGTCTGGGCGCGCTTGGCCAGGAGCCGCGCGGCATCCTTTTCGTGCGAACCGTCTTCGGACGCCTTGAGCACGCGCATGAGCCACGGAAGGGTCAGCCCCGGCAGCACCAGGGTGGCCAGCAGTACCGCGCAGGCGATGACCAGGATCTCGTGGCGGGCAGGGAAGTCGCTGCCCTCTGCGATAGTCAGAGGAAGGGCCAAGGCGAGGGCCAGCGTCGCGAGGCCGCGCATGCCGCACCACGTCAGGATCAGGACCTCCTTGGGCGAGGCCGGCTGCAGCAGGTTTTTCCGCTTGCGGGCCGAGATTGCCAAAAGCCCGAGCCAAGCGAACCGGACAACGAACACGAGCACGCACACCGCCACGGCGGGGCCGATCATGCCATATATGGCCGCCCCTTCGTCCCGGATCACATGCCGGATCTCCAGCCCCACAAGGCCGAACGCCAGGCCCGTGGCGAGAAGTTCCACCACGTCCCAGAAGGCGGTGCGGGTGACGCGCTCGGCGGCGTCCTGGGACCGCGCGTGCCGCTGCGTTTCGAGGGCGGTGACGACGACGGCGATCACTCCCGAGGCGTGCAGCTCTTCCGCAAGGATGTAGGCAGCGAAGGGAATCACCAGGGTCACGGCGCTGCGGGCCACCATGGAGGTGACCAGCTGGGTGATGAGCCTCGTCAACCAGCCCATCGCAATGCCGACAATGACGGCAAGGGCAGCACCGATGACGAATTGGAGCACGACGCCGGCACCCAGCTTGGTGCCGGAAACCGTCGCCGCCACCGCGGCCTGGAAGATCACGATCGCGGCGGCGTCGTTGAACAAGCCCTCGCTCTGCAGCACGGTGATGAGCCTGCGCGGCATGTGGACGCGTCCGGCAACGGATTCAACCGCGACGGGGTCCGGCGGGGCCACCATGGCACCGAGTGCGATCGCCGCAGGAATGCCGATCCCCGGAATCATGAGCCACGCGGCACCGGCAACAACCGCCGTCGATACCACGACGAGCGCCACAGCCATGAGCAGAAGCGTCCGCCACCGGACCCGGAAGACGGCCCAGGAACTCTTCTGGGCGGTTGCGAACAGCAGCGGCGGAAGGAAGATCGGGAGGATCAGTTCAGGCGCAAGATCAAAGTCCGGGAAGCCCGGAATGAAGGTCATAGCCGCAGCCAGCAAGAGCATCAGCACCGGGTACGGGAGCCGCAAGCGGTCCCCCAGGCCCACGGCCACGACCGTTGCAAGAAGCAGTCCAACAATGAGAGCCAACTGGTCCATGTTCCCGATTTCCCCAGACGTCGTAGCGGCGGCGTCCCGGGCGCCTGCCGAGGGACTAGCCCTACCAACATATCCCGGCGGGGCGCGGTTAGGACGCGGTGAGAGCCTCCACCACCGGCATTGAGCCGTCCCTGAACTCGATGGTGCGGCGGACAGTCTCGGGCAGTTCCAAGACGGCGGCAGCCACCAAGGCAACATTGGCCCGTGAAGTTTCCGTCCCGGTACTCGGGTCCGCGGGGCTTACCTCAATGAGCGCAGACCCCGGATTGCTGGTCAGCGCACCCGGGCCAAGGATCGTCCAGTCGAGATCAGTAGCGCGCAGGTACTCGTCCGCCGCGGCTTTGGCCTCCGCGTAGGCGTAGAAGCTGTTGTCCTCGGGAACGCCGTGGCTGGGTCCTGCGCCGAAGTAGGACACCATCACATAGCGGGCCACGCCGGATTGTGCCGCGGCATCCATCGATCGGATGGCGGCATCCCTGTCTACGGCATAGGTGCGTTCCGGATTGCCTCCGCCTGCCCCCGCGGACCACACCACGGCGTCGTGGCCGTCAAGCGCCGACGCGATCTCCGACGTCGTCGAATTCTCGACGTCGAGCACCACCGGGGCCGCACCCGTCACTTCGACCTCGGGCGCGTGTTCCGGATTGCGGATGAAGGAAGTGACCGCGTGACCTTCGTTGCTCAGGATGCGGGACAGGTGCAAGGCCACCTTGCCGTGGCCGCCGATGATTGCGATTCGACTCATGGACCCATTCTGTCGCAGTGGTCAAGCGAAGCGGCCAAGCCCGCCCGCAGACGGTGGATGAATTCCCGGAAAATCGCCGCTCCGCATTTGCGGAGCCCATTGCTGAATTCGTCAGTTCTCCGGACAAATCTGACTACTGATTACTAAGTAGACTTAGTTTAAACAAGATCGCCACCCTGCCAAAAGGCCGGAAGTCCGGGCCTTGGGGGCACCCGTCCCGACGCCGAAGAAGACTTGCGAGTGTTTGGTGGCCAGCCGGAAATAAAAGCAAGTGGCACCCACTCGTGTGGAGCGAATTACCCATTCCTACACTCAAATCACCTGCAGCAGGAAAAGGAATACCTCATTTCATAAATCTCATTGATGGACTTATCCAAATAACCGGGTTACATCCCGTTGATGGATCTATTCGAAATGGGCGGAAATGAGGGCTTCCTCAGTGCTGCGCATTTAAGCAAAAGGGTCTCAACGAGCGCCATCCCCTGCGCCTGCGTATCACTTCCCGGGGCCGCCAACCGGCCGGCCCCAGAAACGATGAGCTACGGGGATTCGACATGTATCAGCAGGAGTACAGACACGGCGGGATCAGTGGAGGCAGCGTCCTCGCCCTGATATCCGCGGGGGTAAGAACTGTCACCAGGTACAAGGCATCAATAGCCACTTGGGCAATTGTGGCGGTGGTCGCCATTGCGGCCGTGACGATGCAGAACTACACACAGGTCCTTGCCCCAGGCGCGAGCGCTGCAAACGCCACGCACGTCGGTTCGGCAGCCGGGATTGCCGCACCTTCCCCGGCGGTTGCCAGTCCGACGCCGGTTGACAGTCCCACGCCGGCACCGGCACCAGCCGCTGTCGCGCCGTCAGCTCCTGCAGCGGCGCCGGTCGCAGCCGCTGCTCCACCCGCTCCTGCTCCTGCGCCTGCTCCGGCGCCCGACACGAACGCCTACACGGTGGTCAGCGGCGACACCGTTGGCTCGATAGCCRCCCGATTCGGCGTCGACGTCGATGCGATGCTGGCAGCCAATGGGCTCAGTGCGTATTCCGTGATCGTGCCCGGCCAGGTGCTGAAGCTGACCGGGCCGCCGGTTGACGCGGCTCCGGCACCCGCTCCGGCACCGGCCCCCGCTCCGGCGCCTGCGCCCGCGCCTGCTCCGGCTCCGGCTCCGGCGGTGCGGACCATCTATGTTGCGGGCTCCGGCGGCCAGGCGGCTGTGGACAGTTGCATTGGCCCGATCCATTTCACTCCCACGGACGCCTATTCGCTTTTCATTACAGAACATGATTTCTGCGGCGGGTGGGCACGATTCTCGGGTATCGGCGTCGGCGAGACGGTGAGCATTCCCGGTTACGGCACATACACCGTGACAGCTCGCGGCCAGGTGCCCCAAGGCGGGACGACAAACAACGTCGCAGCAGTATTCGGCGGCTTCCCCCGGGCGATACTGCAGACGTGCATCCCGGGCACCAACCAGATGCTGGTCATCGCGCTGAACTAAGGGCGCTCCCGTCGGCGCGGGCTGGGCGAGCGCCCTTCCTGACCCTCTTTGAATTTTAGAAGGCCCCGTAGAGGGCGTGTCGTCGGGGTGTTGCGCGGGATCGCTTCTCAAAGAAGGTCAGGAAGGGAGGCACCCGGACTCCCTTCCTGGCTGAAAAAGCAGGCCGGAAGCTGAACGCTTCCGGCCTGCTTCTGCAAGGGTGGGCTTTCGATCTTCCCCACAAGACCTCGCTCAACAACCTCCGGTTTGGGAGACTGGATCAAGACCTGAGATTGGGGCGAACTTGGACGGACAGCAATGGATCTGGGTTGCGACGGTGCTGGTCGTCGCGGCGATAGTAGCCATTGTCATGGCCTTTGGCCGCCACTGACAGTCGCCGGTTGGTCGCGAATGCGTGCCGGACCTCGCCTTTCCGGACGGGCTCCGGCATCGTGGCCCGGAAGTGCCCGTGGCTCCGGGCGCGAGAGCTTCCTGTACTTCCGCTTCGAGCGCCACAGCACGAGCAGGTGGAGCGAGCACATCAGCACAACTGTGATGCCAACGAAGACCACAAGGTCAATGAGAAAGCGGCCAAAATCCACGAGCAGGGATGCCTTTCGGTCCGGACAACCTCCTGATCGTAGCTTGAGATGGCCGACAGACGAAACCGGCCCACTACAGGGTGAACCTCAAGGAAACACTAAGAAAAGATCAAGATTTCACTAAGACTGTCAGCTCGCGCGCCAACCAGGCGCCACATGCTTATGGAAGAATCTGTTTTGCTCAGGTAACTGAGGCCCTGGCCGTGATCTTCAAGAAGCGCCGCCACCTGAGGATTGGGGGACACCCAAGTGGCGGCGCTTCTAAAAACTATCGGCAGGCTGCGCGCGCTCTCAGCTTTTCAGCAGGATCTTTACGAAATCTTTACGGCAAGTGCCCAGCAAACTTGCGGGCTTCGCGAAGGCACAGGGCAGGCTTCACTGGCCGGCGGATGGGCTCCGGAGCGGACGGCTTCATCACCAAGCCCTTCCGTGCGCGGGAGATGCGGGCCAGTATCGCGCGATGACGCGCCGGCCGCTGCGCCCTCCACGCCCACCCAATGGGTTTCGTTCGTCGCTGCCTGGCAGAAAACTCAATCGAGGAAGACACTGAAGGGCCACCGGCATCACGGCCGATGACCCTTCAGGTTGTCCTGTGATTTGGAGCTAGGCGGGGACGTCGAACCGCTGGCCTTCCGGCTTGGACGGCAGGATCGTGAAGACGAGCAGCGCCAGTCCACCGAGGAACGGGACCAGGCCGATCAAGATCATCCAGCCACTGAAGTTCACATCGTGGAGGCGGCGGACAGTGAGGGCCAGAGACGGGACGATGACTGCCAGACCCCAGATGACCAGGAGGATGACGCCGACCATCGCCCCGGGACCCGGGACCATAGCTCCGGAGTCATTGACGGTGGCACCCGCGGAGCCAGCTACGGACATGACGATGTTCAGCACGGTGGTGACGACAACCGAGATGAGGGTCCACCACCAGTACTCGCTACGGCTGGCCCGGCCGGTGAACGTGGCGTACTTCTTGACGAACCGGCGTGCTGCCTCGCCGATCGGTGCACCATAGTACGGGGCCCAAAGCGGAATGGCGCTGCCAAACTGGGTGGTTTGTTGCTGCTGGTACGACAATGGATCTCCTAAATAGACGAGTAAGTTCGAGGGTGATCGCGAGTTACGACGCGCCGTACCCACGTTGAGTTCCGTGCATAGGACTTGGACATCTTCGAAGGGCGCCGCCGCCTGAGAATTGGGGGAACCACAGGCGGCGGGCCATCTTTCTAGATGCGCACCACCCGAGAATTGGGGGAAACCTCAGATGGCGGCGCGTCCGAAACTATCGGCAAGTAGCGCCATTTCGTCACGATCTTTACGAAATCTTTACGGCAAGCACCCAGTGGCCTTGTGGCTACCGCCCAGATTTCTCCTCTAATTCACTTGGACCAACACCGGGCCCGGCCGGCCTAAGATGCAGGGGCGGGGGCTCCAAACGCGCGGAGGCCGTTGTGCGGTGTGCGCCGCGGGAGTGGTTACACCTTGGCGTCCATCAGCTAGCGCCGAAAACGAAAAACCCCCGGAATCTCGCGGATTCCGGGGGTTTTACTTGGTAGCGGTGGGGAGGCTCGATCTCCCGACCTCACGATTATGAGTCGTGCGCTCTAACCAACTGAGCTACACCGCCACGAATGAGAAAAACCTGCGTCAAGCCGGTCAAAAACCGCCTTGACACAGGCCCTCATTCAGAGCCCCCCACCGGAATCGATCCGGTGACCTCGTTCTTACCAAGAACGCGCTCTACCACTGAGCTAGGGGGGCAACGAGTAAATACTCTACCGGACGATTTCGCAGGCCACAAATCGGCTGCGGGACAGGGAAAAACGGCGCCGACACAATTTGCATCCGCCCCGGTTTCTTGAGCCGAAGAGCGTCCGCATCAGGGCAGTCGGAGCACTTGGCCAGGGTAGATGTGGTCCGGGTTGGGCACGGTGTCCGCGTTCACGGCGATCAGGGCATCCAAGTCGACGCCGAACTGCATGGCGATGCCGCTGAGGGTATCGTCGGTCTCCACTACGACTTCCGTGACCGGCCCTGCGTTGGCGGCGGAAGCACCGGCGTCGGGCAGTGCGGGGCCGGGCGCCACGGGAGCCTCCACTGACGGCTCCGGACCCGGGCTTTGGACCGTCTCCCCCGTTGAGGCTTCAGCGGCCTCCTGTGGGGCCTCAGACGGCCGTCCATCCGGCTTGTGTTCGGCCTTCTCGAAGCCGAGGTTCTTCTTCAACCCATCGAGGAATCCCATGAACCTAGCTTTCCACAGCCGGGCAAGCGCGGAACCTGGGCGGGCGTTAAAGTGGGGCCACCGTTAAACGGCCAGAGGCCGGCTCGAAAGCCGGCCTCTGGCGAGAAACCCAGGAACTAGTCCTGTTTACCACTTACTCTTGCGGTTGAAATCGCGGTTGCCCGCGTCGCCGCCAGTGCGCGGCTTGCGTGCGCCGCGGTCGGCGTAGCTGCCCGTCCCGGTACCGGCGCTGCTGCGCTCGCTGTAGGAACGGCCGCCGCGATCAGCGGAAGTGCGCTCGCCACCGGAGTAGCCGCCACGGTCGCCTTCAGTCTTACGGAACTCCTTCTTGAAGCCACCGTTGCCCTTGAAGTTTCCGCCACGGTCACCACCGGAGTAGCCACCACGGTCGCCGCCGCGGCTGCCTCCGGAGTAACCGCCACGCTCGCCGCCACGGTCAGAGGCCGGCTTGCGGCCGTTGTCCAGCTCGAGGTGAATCAACTCGCCGCCGATCCGGGTGCGGGACAGGGCACGCAACTGCTCGGGGCTCAGGTCTGCCGGGAGCTCCACCAGGGAGTGGTCCGAGCGGATGTCGATGCCGCCGATCTGTGCCGAGGAGATGCCGCCTTCATTGGCAATGGCGCCAACGATCGAACCCGGCATGACGCGCTGGCGGCGTCCGACGGCGATCCGGTAGGTGGCGTTGCCCTCGGTCAGGGCGCGGGTCGGGCCACGGGAACCGAAGCCGTCCTTGGAGCGCTCGCGCTTCTGGAATTCCGGTGCAGCCGGCAGTTCCTTGACCAGGAGCGGCTGGCCGCCCTGTGCCATGACGGCCAGTGCAGCTGCGATCTCCGAAGCCGGAACGTTGTGCTCCTCTTCGTAGGAAGAGATCAGGTCGCGGAACGCGGCAACGTCCTCGGACTCGAGGGTCTCCGTGATCTTGTCCGCGAACTTGCCAAGGCGCAAGGTGTTGACCGTCTCGGCAGTGGGCAGGTGCATCTGCTCAACCGGCTGGCGGGTGGCCTTCTCGATCGAACGCAGCAGGTACTTCTCCCGCGGCGTCATGAAGAGGATGGCGTCGCCGCTACGGCCTGCACGGCCGGTACGGCCGATGCGGTGGACGTAGGACTCGGTGTCGTGCGGGATGTCGTAGTTGACCACGTGGCTGATGCGCTCAACGTCAAGGCCACGGGCCGCGACGTCGGTGGCGACCAGGATGTCGATGCGGCCTTCCTTCAGCGCGTCGACAGTCCGTTCGCGCTGCTGCTGCGGAATGTCGCCGTTGATGGCGGCGGCCTGGAAGCCGCGGGACTTCAGCTTGTCAGCCAGGTCCTCGGTAGCCATCTTGGTGCGCACGAAGGCGATAACGCCGTCGAACTCTTCCACCTCGAGGATGCGGGTCAGGGCATCGAGCTTGTGCGGGCCCATGACCTGCAGGTACCGCTGGCGGGTGTTGGCGCCGGTGGTGGTCTTGGACTTGACCGAGATCTCGGCAGGGTTGTTCAGGTACTGCTTGGACATACGGCGGATCTGGCCCGGCATCGTGGCAGAGAACAGCGCAACCTGGCGGTCTTCCGGGGTCTGCTGGAAGATCTGCTCAACGTCCTCGGCGAAGCCCATGCGGAGCATTTCGTCGGCTTCGTCCAAGACGAGGTACTGCAGCTCGGACAGGTCCAGGGAACCCTTGGAGATGTGGTCGATAACGCGGCCCGGGGTACCCACAACAACCTGTGCACCGCGGCGAAGGCCAGCAAGCTGCGGGCCATAAGCGGAGCCACCGTAGACGGGGAGAACCGTGAAGTCATCGATGTGCTTGGCGTACGAGGTGAAGGCCTCGGCAACCTGGAGCGCAAGCTCGCGGGTCGGAGCGAGGACCAGTGCCTGCGTCTTGCGGGACGGGCCGTTCAGGTCGTGGAGTTCGGCCAGGCGGGACAGTGCCGGTACTGCGAATGCTGCAGTCTTACCGGTGCCGGTCTGGGCGAGGCCGACGACGTCGCGGCCTTCGAGCAGCAGCGGAATGGTTGCTGCCTGGATCGGAGACGGCTTCTCGTAGCCGACGTCCTGCAGGGCCGCAAGGACGCGGGGGTCGATTCCGAGGTCGACGAAGCGGATGCCCTCTTCCTCTTCTTCGACAGGCGATTCGGCCGGAACTGCAGCCGGGGCCTTGGCGGAAGCCTCGGCGGGTGCCTCGGCCGGGGCCTCACCGGGCGCTGCAGCCTCGATGAACTCAGCGGCGGGTGCGGCGGTTTCGGCGGGTGCGGTTTCGGCGATCTCGACGGCGGTCTCTGCTTCTTCAGCAGACTCGGCGACGAACGGGTCGTTCAGGTTTTCGGGCATAGGGGAAAGTTTCCTCATCCATAGGGGGCCAGTCGGCGCGGCCCGGTTGGGCTTGGCCGCAGTACACGTTGCGGGCAAAAGAACCCGAAGGCTCTGGTGCTCGCAAGAAGTCCGGCGCTGTCGCAATCCCATGGCAGGACTTCCCGCTGCATCTCTTGGCTGCTATCTCAGCAGTCTGTACAGCGTTTTCTTCGCCCGGCTCTCCCTATGAAACTGCCCACACACATTTTGCGGGCCCCAACACTGACCAGTCCTGCCTCAAGAATTGGGCAGGAAAAAGGGATTTCCGGAGTGGGGGATAGTTCAAGTGTAGGGCACAGATGAGTCCCTTGGCGACATAACGGTCGACGGCGGCGGTGAGCTTGCGCACAAACCCGCCACCGGCGCCGTCAAGGCCGCCCCTCAGGACGTCCTTCCCGGCTGTCCGCTCAACGGCCGCTTCAGGCATCCACCCCGTTGCGGCGCATCAGCTTTTCGAAGGTGTCGTGGTAGTCGGACTGCAGCAGGACTTCTCCGTCGGCTTCGGCGTCGAGGAGCAATTGCATGTCATCGAGGTTGGGGTTGCTGAACCACTGCCCCACCGTGATGCCATGTTTGGGCACAAACAGCTTGTGGATGTAGTCACCGGCCGAAATGGAGCCGGTCTTCACCACGCGCAGATAGGTGCCGACGCGTCCGGCTTCCGTGAAGCGCTTGACCCACTGTGGTTCGTTCATGCGGCGCTGGAAAGTCGCGCACGGCACACGCGGGGAGGTGACCTCGACTTCGACGTCCAGGCCGATCTTCCACCGTTCGCCGATCACGGCACCGCTGGTCTCGATTCCGGCAACGCGGAGGTTCTCCCCGAAGATCCCGGGAGGCATGTCCCTCTGGAGTTCACCCGCCCAGAAATCGGCATCGGCCTGGGAGTACGCATAGAGTGCTTGGTCCTCGCCGCCGTGGTGGATCCGGCTCGCCTGGATGTCTCCGTGGATTCCCAGCTTGTGGACCTTCACCGGCCCCTCGACGGGGCGCTTGTCAATGGCCGTCACTCCGACCGACCCTTCGGGATCGGGCAGGAGCTCGTATACCCGGCAAACAGCAAGCAACGATGCGGTATCCATGACTACAGTCTACGTACGCAGCTACGGATCGAAGCGATATCCCATGCCGGCCTCGGTATGGAGGTGTCGGGGCTGCGCAGGGTCGCGTTCGAGCTTGCGCCGGAGCTGGGCAATATAGACACGCAGGTACTGGGTCTCCTTGGCGTAGGCCTGTCCCCAGACCTGTGTGAGGATCTGCTGCTGGCTGACCAGCCGTCCGGCGTTGCGCACCAGCAATTCCAGGATGTTCCATTCCGTGGGCGTCAACCGGACTTCCGCGCCGTCTTTGGTGATCTTCTTTCCGGCCAGGTCAACCAGGAAGTCGGCGGTCTGGAGCGTCGGCGCTTCATGCCGGGGCGCTGCCCGCCTCGAGGCTGCACGGAGCCTGGCCAGGAGTTCGTCAAGGCCGAAGGGCTTGGTCACGTAGTCGTCGGCCCCGGCATCGAGGGCCTCAACTTTGTCTTCCGAACCGTGGCGGGCAGACAACACGATGATGGGCATGGTGCTCCAGCCGCGGATTCCCTTGATCACGTCCACGCCATCCATGTCCGGCAGGCCGAGATCGAGCACCACGATGTCCACTGGCTGCTGGGCAGCCGCCTTGAGTGCGTCTGCGCCGTTGCCGACGCTGATGGCACGGTAGCCGTGGGCATGGAGATTGATCTGCATTGCCCGGGCGATCTGGGCTTCATCTTCCACGATCAGCACGAGGCTCATGGCCGTCCTCCCGTCCACAGAGGGATTGTGACCACCATGGTCAGCCCGCCTCCCGGCGTCGCCTCGGCCATGAGCGTACCGCCCATGGCCTCGGTGAAGCCCTTGGCGACAGCGAGTCCCAGGCCGATTCCGCTGCGGCCGTCACGGCTGGATGGAGAATCATCGAGGCGTTGGAAAGGCTGGAAAAGCTCCAGCACGGCCGCGGGCGCTATCCCCGAGCCGTGGTCCATCACCCGCAGTTCGCTGGCCGGCCGACCATCCACCATGATGCCCGCACCGGTCCGCGCCACCAGCACAACATCGGAATCAGGCGCGTATTTCACCGCGTTCTCCACGAGGTTCGCCACAACGCGTTCCAGCATCCCGGCGTCGGCCTCTATATACGGAAGGTTGGCCAGTAGCTCGTTGCGTATGCGCTCCCCCGGCACCCCGCGTAAAGCCTCCGGCAGGATCTGGTGCCAGCCCAGTCCGCGCAGCAGCGGGTTCACGGCATCCGCGGTGATACGGGACATGTCCAGTAGGTTATCCACCAAGTGATCCAAACGGTCCGCGTAGTCCTCGATAGTGGCCAATAGTTCGCGCTCGTCTTCGGGAGCAAAGGTCACGTCTTCCTGGCGCAGGCTGCTGACGGCAAGCTTGATGCCCGCCAAAGGAGTGCGGAGGTCATGGGAGACGGCGCGCAGGATGGAGGTCCGCATCTTGTTGCCTTCCGCCAGGCGCGCGTTGTCCTGCCTGCTCTTGACCAGCTGCTGGCGCTCCCGCACGGCCACCACGAAGGCGCCGAACGCGGCGAGCATGCGGCGGTGCTGTTCGGAGAGCGGTCCGCCCCTGAGCAGGAGCGTGTAGTTGCGATCGACGACGGCGGCATGGTCGGCGGCCGCATGGGTCACCGGCGGTTGAATCCCGGAGCTTGCAAGGACCTTCCAACCCGGTCCGGTGGCGTCCGGCGAGTCAAACGTGGAGAGCAGCGTCATCGCTTCCATGCCGAGGTTGACGCGGATTTTGTCCAGGAACGACTCGAGGCTGCCGTCCGAGCTCAGGATACGAAGGGCCAATTCGCTCAGTGCCCTCGCCTCGGCTCCGGAATGCGCGGCTTCCTGGGCCCGTCGGGTCGCCAAACCGACGGCGAGCGCCACGCCGCACGCCACGGCAAGGAAGATGACCAGGGTGAAAAGCGTGGCAGGATCCGCGATCGAGAGGGAGCCCACCGGATCGGCTGAGAAGTAGTTCAAGAGCATGCTGCCGAGGACGGCGGACACCACCGCCGGCCACAACCCGCCGATCGCGGCAACGGCGGCGGAGACGGCCAATTGGAAGAGCATGATCATGGCGAAGTTCCGGTATTGCAGCGCGGATACCACGACTTCGATCGCAGAAGGTAGCAGCAGGGCCAGGACTAGGCCCGCCAGAATTCGGGGTCGCCCGATTCCCTTGACTGCCGGTAGCTGCAGCCCTATTGCGTTCACATCCGCGGCGGCCATGGCTCAATTCTGGCACGGCGCAGGTGCCGCGCCGGCGCCGACGGTCCTTACAGGACGCTGCGGGGAACATGTCCGGCCTTAGGATGCTGGCATGAGCCATTCAACGACGGATACCTCCGATGTCCTTGCCCTCGATTCCCTCTTGGGCTCCGAGGAACTGGAGCTTCGCGAGAAGGTACGCGATTTCACGGACCAGCGGATCCGGCCGAACATCGCCCGCTGGTACGAGGACGCGGTGTTCCCGCGGGAACTGCCGGCGGAACTCGGCGAACTCGGCGTCCTTGGCATGCATCTGGAGGGCTACGGCTGCTCCGGCCGCACCGCCGTCGAATACGGCGTTGCCGCCATGGAACTCGAGGCCGGCGATTCCGGCATCCGGACCTTCGTGTCCGTCCAAGGCTCCCTGGCCATGACGGCGATCCACAAGTGGGGCAGCGAAGAGCAGAAGGAACAATGGCTCCCGCGCATGGCTGCCGGCGAACTGATCGGCTGTTTTGCCTTGACGGAGCCGACGGCGGGTTCGGACCCGTCGTCCATGGCCAGCTTTGCCCGCCGCGACGGGACGGGCGACGACGCCTGCTGGGTGCTGAGCGGTTCGAAGCGCTGGATCGGGATGGCATCGATCGCGGACGTCATGGTGGTGTGGGCAAACACCGACGACGGCATCCGGGGCTTCCTGGTTCCGGCCGGCACCCCGGGAGTCGCCGTGACTCCCATCGACGCGAAGCTCTCCATGCGTGCCTCGATCCAGTGCGATGTGGTGTTCGACGCCGTCCGGCTGGGTCCGGAGGCACTCCTCCCGGGTGCCATGGGACTCCGCGGCCCGTTCTCCTGCCTCAACGAGGCGCGGTACGGCATTGCTTGGGGTGCCATGGGCGCTGCCCGCGACTCCTACGAGGCCGCGCTCGAATATGCCGGAAGCCGCATGCAATTCGGCAAGCCCTTGGCCGGCTACCAGTTGACCCAGGAAAAGCTCGTTAACATGGTCCTGGAGATCCAGAAAGGTACCTTGCTCGCCCTGCACCTTGGGCGGCTCAAGGATGCGGGCAAACTGCACCCGGAGCAGATCTCGGCGGGCAAGCTCAACAATGTGCGGGAGGCAATCAAGATCGCCCGCGAAGCGCGCACCATCCTCGGTGGCAACGGCATCACGCTGGACTACCCGCCCATGCGCCATGCCAACAACCTGGAATCCGTGCGCACTTACGAAGGGACGGACGAGGTGCACACGCTGATCCTTGGCCAGCACATCACGGGCGTCCCGGCTTTCCGCTAGCTCCGCGCGCGGGGGGACCAGCCCAGCGAGCTAGGCTCCGACCGAAACCGGTTCCTTCTTTCCCGCCTCCTTGCGGATGGTGGCGCTGATGACGGCGGCCACCGTGCACATCGCTGCGGCGCCGATCCATGCGTAGGTGTAGTGGCCAGTGGCATCGCGGATGTAACCCGCGAGCAACGCGGCCGCAGCGGCCCCGAGCTGGTGCGCGGCAAAGACCCACCCGAACACCACCGAGCCGTCCGCGCCGAACACCTTCCGGCAGATGGCCGCCGTCGGGGGCACGGTGGCCACCCAGTCCAGGCCGTACACCACTACGAACAGGATCATGCTCGGTTGCACGGTGGAGCCCAGAAGCACGGGCAGCACCAACAGCCCAACCCCGCGGAACTGGTAATACACAGCCAGGAGCACCTTGGGATTGAAGCGGTCCGTCAACCAACCGGAGGCGATGGTGCCCACGATGTCGAAGATCCCGACGACGGCCAACAGGCCCGCCGCGGTGGTTTCCGGCATGCCGTGGTCGTGCGCCGAGGGGATGAAGTGGGTGCCGATCAGGCCGTTGGTGGTAGCACCGCAGATGGCGAAACCGGCAACCAGGGCCCAGAAGGTGCGCACTTTGCTGGCGCGTTTGAGGACCTGCAGTGCGCGCACGGCTGCGTTGGGCGTCTTGGCGCCTTCCGCGTTGGCGACTTCCGGGACCGGGGCGGGCTCCGCCGTCGTCGCTTGGTCTTCTTCGGCTCCGTAGGGCTGGACCCCGACGTCGGCAGGTGAGTTCTTCAGCCAGCGCAGCACGAGCGGCACTACGGCAAGCGCACCCGCTGCGATGAGGAGCGACGCGCCGCGCCAGCCCGGGCTCTGGGCAAGCACCGCGATGAAGGGCAGGAACACTAGCTGCCCGGCCGCGCTGCCCGCCGTCAGGATGCCGATCACGAGTCCGCGGTTCTTGGAGAACCACGTATTGGCGATGGTGGCCGCGAAAACCAAGGCCATGGAGCCGGTGCCCAGCCCGATCAGGACGCCCCAGGTCAGCAGGATCTGCCACGACTGGTTGACGAACACCGTCAGGGCGGAGCCGAGACCGATCAGGCAAAGGGCAATCGCGGTGACGGTGCGGATGCCGAAGCGTTCCATGAGCGCCGCAGCGAACGGTGCCGTGAGCCCGAACAACACCAGGTTGATGCTGACTGCGAGCGACAAGACGGTTGTTGACCAGCCGAATTCCTGTTGCAGCGGCACCATGAGCACACCGGGGGCTGCACGGAATCCGGCTGCGCCCACAAGGGCCAGGAACGCGACGGCGGCCACCATCCAGGCGGGGTGGAGGCGCCGCTTCCGCGGAGTCTTGCCAGCTGGTTTGCCGGCGGAAAGTTCGGTGGGATTGGGTGCGGTCATGCGGAGGGCTCCGATTCGTCCAGGAGGTCGCGTCGGGCGGGGGCGGTGGCCAGGGCCATGGGGTGTTCCGATCGCGTGAGGCTATGCCAACTGGTGTTGGCGGCGGTCAGGCGGGACCCGCAATGGGAGCACGTATCGGCCGACGCCGTCGGCAGTCCACAGCCGTTGTGGATCACGCGCATGTGGGCGTTGTCCGCCGGCGCATCGAGATGCTTTTCGGACCAGATGATGATGGCGTTCAAGACCGGCAAAGCATCTTCGCCCTTGGGGGTGAGGACGTACTCCTGGCGCGTGCGGGCGCCGTCCAGGTAGGGCCGTTGGACAAGGAGGCCTGCCTCGACCAGCCAGCCCAGTCTTTTACTGAGGACGTTGTCTGCGATGTGGAGGCGGGTTTTGATGGCGTCGAAGCGGCCGTTGCCGAAGAAGACCTCCCGCAGCACCAGGCTTCCCCAAGGGTCGCCGAGGATATCGAGGCCGCGCGCCAGGCTGCACGTCCGCTCGGACCAATCGGATCGTAAGGGCATGGTTCGAGATTAGCTGGCTTTCCTAAAGAAAGCTAGGTGATTTGGAGGGGTTTTCAGTCGGTGATGTTGCCGATCGCCTGCTCGAGGTCCGCAATCAGGTCTTCGACGTCCTCGATGCCGCAGGAAAGCCGGATCAGGTTGACAGGCACGGCCAGCTCAGTGCCCTTGACCGAAGCGTGCGTCATCTCCGAGGGATAGTTCATGAGGGACTCGATGCCGCCCAGGGACTCGGCCAGAGTGAAGACCTGGGTGGATTCGGCAACTTTGCGGGCCGCGGCTTCGCCGCCCTTGAACTGCACGGAAATCATGCCGCCGAACTTCTTCATCTGCTTGGCCGCGAGCTCGTGGCCCGGGTGGGAAGGCAGCCCCGGATACAGCACGGCTTCAACCTCGGGGCGCTCCAGCAACCACTCGGCCACGGCCTGGGCGTTCTCGCTGTGGCGGTCCATGCGCACGCCGAGCGTCTTGAGGCCACGCGTGGTCAGGAACGCATCCATGGGTCCGGACACGGCGCCGACAGCGAACTGCACGAAGCCGATCTTCTCTGCCAGTTCGGCGTCCTTGACCACGATCGCCCCGCCCACCACATCCGAGTGGCCGCCGATGTACTTGGTGGTCGAGTGGACCACGACGTCGGCCCCCAGGGCGAGCGGGGTCTGCAAGTAGGGGGACGCAAAGGTGTTGTCGACCACCAGGAGGGCACCGGCGTCGTGCGCAACTTTGGCGAGCGCTTCGATATCGGTGATCTTCATCATGGGGTTGGAAGGCGTTTCCACCCAGACGATGCGGGTCTTGTTCGCCGCGACGGCCGCGGCAACGGCGTTCAGGTTGGACATGTCCACTGGTGTGTTGCCGATGCCCCACTCACCGAGCACGCGGTTGATGAGCCGGTAGGTTCCGCCATACGCGTCGTTGCCGAGGACGATGTGGTCGCCGGGCCGGGCAACAGCACGGATCAGTGAGTCCTCCGCTGCGAGGCCCGAGCTGAAGCTGAAGGCGTGGGTGCCGCCTTCGAGCGCGGCGAGCTGTTCTTGCAGCGCATCTCGGGTGGGGTTGCCGCCGCGGCCATACTCGTAGCCGTCGCGCAAACCGCCTATGCCGTCCTGGGCATACGTCGAGCTGAAGTGCAGCGGCGGAACCACGGCGCCGGTGCGCGGTTCGAACGCCTGGCCGGCGTGGACGGCACGCGTGTTGAATCCTGCTTCGTTTGCAGACATATGAACTCCTAGTGTCAGTTGCTCAGGTAGGCGAGAAGGTCGTGGCGGGTCAGGATCCCCACGGGAGCTCCAACGAACGTCACCATGACGGTGTCGACGTCGGACAGCAGCTCGCGTGCGGCGGAAATGGTCTCCAGGGAGCCGATCACGGGCAGGCGCTCCCCCATGTGCTCGGAGATCTTGTCGGTCAATTTCGCCTCGCCACGGAACAGCTTGGAGGTCAGCGTGCGCTCATCGACAGCGCCGAGCACCTCGCCCATGACCACGGGCGGCTCCTGCGAGAGGACCGGGATGTGCGAAACCCCGAATTCGTTCATGATGTTGATGACATCGCGGACGGTCTCGTTGGGATGGATGTGGACGAGGTCCGGCATTTCGCCGGTCTTGGACTTCAGGACCTCGCCCACCGAGGCTTCCTCGCCGCCGGAGAGGAAGCCGTAGGAACGCATCCACTTGTCGTTGAAGATCTTCGCCAGGTAGCCCCGGCCGGAGTCCGGCAGGATCACGACGACGACGGCTTCCTCGCCAAGGTCTTTGGCCACCTGCAACGCGGCAACCACTGCCATGCCCGAGGAACCCCCTACCAGGAGTCCTTCCTCGCGGGCCAGGCGCCTGGTCATCTCGAAGGAGTCGGCGTCGCTGACGGCGATGACATCGTCCGGCACAGTCTTGTCGTAGTTGGCCGGCCACATGTCCTCGCCGACGCCCTCCACGAAGTAGGGCCGCCCCGTGCCGCCCGAGTAGACCGAGCCTGCCGGGTCCGCGCCGATGACCTTGACGCGGCCGCCGTCGGACTCCGGCCGCTGGGCGGACACATCCTTGAGGTAGCGCCCGGTGCCGGTGATGGTGCCGCCCGTCCCGGCGCCGATCACGACGTGGGTGATCTTCCCGTCGGTATCACGCCAGATCTCGGGCCCGGTGGTTTCGTAGTGGCTGCCGGGGGCTGCGGGGTTGGAGAACTGGTCCGGCTTGTAGGCTCCGGGGATCTCCGACACGAGCCGGTCGGAGACGCTGTAGTAGCTTTGCGGGCTGTCCGGGGCCACGGAAGTAGGCGTCACGACAACTTCGGCGCCGTACGCCTGAAGTACGGCACGCTTGTCCTCGCCCACTTTGTCCGGGACAACAAAGATGCATTTGTAGCCCTTTTGCTGGGCCACCAGGGCGAGTCCGACGCCGGTATTGCCCGAGGTCGGTTCCACGATGGTTCCGCCCGGCTTGAGCTTTCCGTCCCGCTCCGCTTCCTCGATCATCTTCACCGCGATGCGGTCCTTGATGGAGCCACCGGGATTCACATATTCAAGCTTCACCAGAATGGTGGCTTTGATGTCCCCGGTCACGTGGTTGAGCTTGATGAGCGGTGTATTGCCAATGAGGTCCAGGACGGACTGGGCGTACTTCATAGGTACCAAGTTACCGCTTGGTCGGGACTGCTCCGGTGCAGCGGAGGACTCAGCACGTGGCACAGCTGACTCCGCCGGGCTCCGGATGCTCGATCGTCGTCGGAGACTTGCCGGCGCAGAGCGAGATGGCGCCGGGTTCCATGCGGGGCCTTCAGCTTGTGGTCGCGGATGCCCGCGCCGCACGCGAGGAATTGCTCGGCCGCGGGGTCGAGGCCAGCGAAATCACCGTCTTCGACGAGCGCGACGGCGGCACGTTCTTCGGCTTCAGCGATCCGGACGGCAACACGTGGACGGTGCAGGAACTCAAGGTCCGGGCCGAGAACCCGCTGATTCCGGCGGAGTCCCGCGGGCGCTTCGGAGAGTAGTTTCGGGAGCGTAGGGCCAGCTCCGCGTAAAGGGCCGTCCCGAGCAACCCATTCACTCTGCCGGTGCAGTGCCTCCTGCCGAAGAGTCCGTCTGCCAGAGGCCGAGGATGTTGCCTTCGGTGTCCTTGAAATAGGCGTAGTAACCCATGCCCGGAACAGCATCCTTGCCTTTGACCACAGAACCGCCCGCACTCTCGATTTGGCCGAGCGAAGCCTCGATGTCTTCGACGTCAACGGTGATGATGGGCGTCTTCAATTCCTCTGTACGCGGGAACAGTGCACCATTGATGGCCCCTGGCGCGCTCGGCATGCCCGTCTGTGGGTCCGAAGGCGTGGTGATGGCGATCGTGTAGTCCATTTCCTGCATGGGGTTGAGCATCCAGCCGAAGGCACCCTGGTAGAATGTGTTGGCCCGCTCCTTGTCGTCCGCGGGGATCTCGAAATGCACTACACCGGCCATTGCGTTCTCCTGAGATTGTCATGGAAGGCGCAGACGCCCCGCGCCACACGTGGAGTCTAGTCGTGTGGGTTTCGCGGCGTAAGGGCTTGAGCGCGGCTCTTTTCGAGTGTTGTCACACGAGCATGCGACCATGAATGAATGACCATCGTCGATGCCCCACCCGCCGCAGCGGCTGCGGCCGACGCATCAGTGCGATGGCACCCCGGCGGCCCCTTCGACCTCCTGCAGACCGTGGGAATCCTCATGCGCGGCAACGGCGATCCGTCCTTCGCTGCACGGCAGGACGGGGTGTGGATGGCCTTCACGACGCCGGATGGCCCGGTCACATTGCGACTCACCGCCGCGGGAACCGGCCAAGACACCCGTGTCGATGCCCAGGCGTGGGGCCCCGGCGCGGGCTCCGCCATTGCCTCCGTGCCTGCGTTGTTGGGGAGCGGGGACGACTGGTCCGGCTTTGATGACGCTGCGTTCCATGCCACCCTTCCGCGCATGGTCCGGGAAGCCCGACGCCGGAACCTCACCGTCCGTTTGCCTACCACCGGCCGTGTGGTGGACTCCCTCGTGCCCACGATTCTTGAGCAAAAGGTCACCACTATCGAAGCCCGCCGGGGCTACCGCTACCTGATGTACAGGTTCGGCACCGCAGCGCCAAGCGCAGGCCGCCTCCCGACGTCGGGCCCCTCGGGGCTGCTCGTGGCGCCGACCGCCGCCCAATGGTTAGCCATCCCTTCGTGGGAATGGCACAAGGCAGGCGTGGGTCCCCAGCGTTCGGCGACGGTCATGCGGGCGCTGCGATCCGCCGTCGCGCTTGAACGGCTCGCCTCACTCAGCGCGGTTGAAGCCGGGGCAAAGATGCAGACCATCCCGGGCATCGGCATCTGGACGGCCGCCGAGGTGGTCCAGCGGACCCATGGCTGCCCTGATTCGATCGCGGTGGGCGACTACCATTTGGCCTCGTACGTCGGTTATGCGCTCACAGGCAGGAAGACGGACGACGCCGGAATGATCGCCCTCCTGGAACCGTGGCGTGGGCACCGCCAGCGGGTAGTCCGGATGCTGGGGCTCAGCGGCTTCCGCAAGCCGACCTTCGGACCACGGATGACCATCCAGGACCACCGAGGACACTAACGCCACCAACGCCCTCCAACGCGGGGTCACTTACGGCCCATGTTGCCGCCCAACATGGGCCGTATGTGACCCCGCGTTCGGAGTTTCGCGCGTTTGATCCGGACAATCAGGCCAGAGAACCCTTCGGCCAGATCATCGGCGTTGGCCTTGAAGTAGGACCAGCCGGCATTGGTGAACGCTTCGTCCCTCCGGTTGTCCCGTGTCTGCTGTTCCCGCGTGAGATGTGGTGCGCCGTCGTACTGCACGGCGATCCGAAACCGCCGGTACCCCAGGTCCGCGGACGGCGACCACGGATCGTCCGGGTCGAGGCGGAGCTGCAGTTCCGGTTCAGGCAATCGCGCCTCCGACATTGCGAGCCGCAGGAATGTCTCCGGAAACGAATCTGCTCCAACCCGCATGTCTTCAAGGGCAAGCCGGGCCTTCTCCACGCCTTTCATGTTCGGATGCTGCCGGATCAGGAGCCGCAATCCTTCCTTGGTGGCGTAGGCCTCCGTCCTTCCTTCAAGGCCAGGCCGAGGCCTACGGATCAGCTGATCGCCCATGGCAATCACGTACCGCAGCGGCAACTGATGCGCCAGGTCAAGCCACGTCCGGGACGGGGAGGACACCGGGATACCGCCTATCTCCGTGACTTCGCCCTGGAGGACACGGACTCGGTGCCCCGTCACCCCGGTCCGGCGGACCCGGGGAAGCTCATGGGGCTTGCTCAGGTGGACCGTCTCGCAGTCGCCCAGCCACGGAGGAAGGCCGAGCCGGGTCAGTACCGCGGCGCTCTCATGGGACACCCAGGCGCCCGGTGTTGCCGCGGCAAGGACCCGCGCCTGTTCGGCAAACTCAAAGTCACGACCCGCAGGCAAGTAGATCAGCCGCCCGCCGTCGGACATATCCCTGGCCCGGAGCCGCTTCGGAGCGACGCCAAGCACGCGGGATTCATAGACCGTGAAAGGACGGTTACTAAGTTCCTCCGGCAGCGGCATGATGCGGACCATGGGATCCAGTTTGTCCGCAGTTTGACCCCGGCAAGGAGTTATCCACAGGCTGACTTCCAAGCAAGCCAACGCGGGGTCACTTACGGCCCATGTTGCCGCCCAACATGGGCCGTAAGTGACCCCGCGTTGGAATTAGAGTCCGAGGCGGGCGATCGCTTCTTCGCGCATGTCGATCTTGCGCACCTTGCCGGACACCGTCATGGGGAAGCTCTCCCTGATGTCGACGTAGCGGGGGATCTTGTAATGGGCCAGTTTGCCTCGGCAGAACTCCTGCACCCCTTCCAGGTCCAAAGCCGCTCCCGGTTTGAGGATGATGCACGCCATCAACTCCTCGCCGTACTTGGGGTCAGGCACCCCGATGACTTGGACGTCCTGGATGGCGGGATGGCGATACAGGAACTCCTCGATTTCGCGGGGATAGATGTTCTCCCCTCCGCGGATGACCATGTCCTTCATGCGGCCTTCGATGATGATGAAACCGTCCGAGTCCATCCGGGCGAGGTCGCCGGTGTGCATCCAGCCGTCGTCGTCGATGGCCTCGGCTGTCTTCTCCGGCTGGCCCCAATACCCGGCCATCACGGCGTAGCCCCGCGTGCACAGCTCGCCGATCCCTCCGCGTTCCAGGGTTTCGCCGGTGCCCGGATCCACGATCTTGGACTCGAGCCTGGGCATCGTGCGCCCTACAGTCGTGGTCCTTTGCTCAAGGGTGTCGGCCGCGAGGGTCATGGTGGATACGGGAGAAGTCTCGGTCATGCCGTAGCAAATGGCCACGTCCCGCATGTTCATCTCGGCGATGACACGCTCCATGACCTCGATAGGGCATAGTGAGCCGGCCATGACGCCGGTACGCAGCGTCGAGAGGTCGTAGGACGCGAAATCCGGCAAAGCCAGCTCGGCGATGAACATGGTGGGCACGCCATACAGCGAGGTCCCGCCAAAATCCTGCACGGCTTCCAGCGCTGCGGCCGGGGTGAATCCGCGGCCGGGAATGATGGTGGCCGCGCCGAAGCTCAGGGCGTTCAGGTTCCCGATGACCATGCCGAAACAGTGGTAGAAAGGCACCGGAAGGACCACGCGGTCGCGTTCCGTGTACCCCAACAGCCTGCCGATTTGGTTGCCGTTGTTGAGGATGTTGTGGTGCGTCAGGGTGGCGCCCTTGGGGAAGCCCGTGGTCCCCGAGGTGTATTGCAGATTGATGGGATCGTGCGGGTCCAGCTCCGCCATCCGAGCCTTGAGCGCTGAGGGGACGACGTCGTCCGCCCGCTTGAGCAGTTCGGCGTACGTCAGCTCGGCGTCAGTTTGCGGTTCGCCTGCGTTAAGCATGTCCAGTCCCAGATCGGGAAGAAACACGAGCTCCCGAAGCTCAGGGCAACTGGTCAAGGCGTCCCGGGCCATGGCCACATAGTCACTGTTCTTGTCCGATGGCGCGGCCACCAGCATCCGCATGCCGTTCTGGCGGACCACGAATTCGAGTTCATGGCTGCGGTAGGCCGGATTGACGTTGACCAGGATCGCCCCGACCTTCGCCGTGGCGTATTGCAGGATGGTCCATTCGGCGCAGTTCGGGCTCCAGATGCCTACCCTGTCACCCTTCGCGACGCCCATGGCGAGCAGCGCACGCGCGAGGCGATCGACGTCGTCGTTCAGTTTTTCGTAGCTCCAGCGCCTGGCCTCATCGCCCGGCACCACGGCGGCTTCGATGAGCGCGTCCCGCAACGGAAACCGCGCCGCGACGCGTTCGAAGTTGGCGCCGATGGTCTCTTCAAGCAGCGGGACGTCAGTGTCCCCGGCTGTGTAGGAAAGCATGAACGCACGCTACCAACTCCGGGGGCCAAGAGAAGACTTTTGCTTGGAAGTCCTACAAAATATTTCAGGGCCTTGGCGGGCCAGCCGGTAATGTGAATCCCATGAGTGCACCCATTGACCTGCAGGCCACGTTCATCCCCAACGACGGCGAATTCTTCCGCGTCAAGCTCGCGCTGGAAATCGCGATCGACGAAGTGGTCAACGAACCCGGCTGCATCCGCTACGAGCTCACCGAAGCCAACGAGGACAAGCTGGTCCTGACCGAACAGTGGGCATCCGAGGAGCACCTCGACACCCATTCCAAGGGCATCGCCGTCCAGGACCTCAACGAATCCCTCAGCGCCCTGCTCGCGGAGCCGGTGAAGCTCGAGCGCCTCTAACTAGCATCGGCTGTTGCCCACTGGAAAGTGGGCAACAGCCGATGGCGTTTGCTAGGGGTTTTCGGCGCGCTGCTTTGCGATGTGCGCGTGGACCTCATCCATGTCGAGACCCTTGACGGCCTCGATGACCTGCTCCAGCTGTGGTCCGTTCAGTGCGCCCGGCTGGGAGAACACGAGGACCTTTTCGCGGAAGGCCATGAGCGTGGGGATCGAGGAGATACCGGCTTCGGCGGCCAGCTGCTGCTCGGCCTCGGTGTCCACCTTGGCGAAGAAGACATCGTCATGCTTCTCGGAAGCGGCCTGGTATGTGGGGGCAAACTGCCTGCAAGGGCCGCACCACGCAGCCCAGAAATCCACCAGGACAATGTCATTGCCCTCGATGGTCGATGCGAACTGCTCGCCGGTGATGTCAACTGTAGCCATGCTTCCACGGTACGCGACCGCACCGCCTAAGTCGCGCTTGTTCGCTACCCGGCAAACCGGGAATAAAGCACGACGCCGGGCAGCTCGTTTGGGGCCGCCCGGTACCGTCGGCTAGTGCCAGAGGTGCGGGGCGGCCTTCCTGGCACCGGGGAGCGCGTTGCTCTCGCGCCACTCGTGGATCCATTCCGGAAGCTCGAGGTCCGCGGGGGGCTCGCCGAACTCGGCCAGGATTTCCTCCTGGCTCACGGGCCGGCCCTTGGCGACAAGCCTTGTGGCGATGTGCGCGCGGGCGTAGATCTCGCCGTCGGCCACCATTCGTTGTTCAAAGTAGATCGCCTTCGAATCGAGCCCGATGATCTTGGACTCGATGGTGTATTGCTGCCAGAGCTGCAACGACTTCCGGAACGCGACGGTCTCCCCAGCTGCCACGGGGCTCCAGCGGCGTCTGCGCATCTTTTGCCAGATCCCCGCGCGCACCATGAGGTCGAAGCGTCCAAGATCCATCAGCGAGAAATACATGCCGTTGTTGACATGCATCGCAATGTCGATGTCCGTGGGCAGCACTCGCATGGGCAAGGAAGACGTGCCCCAAACGCTGAGCCGGCTCCGCCTGGACGAGGTGAACAAGAGGAAGAGGGTTCGGAGAAGCAAATGCATAACCGCAATGTTACTCCCCAGTAACATTTCGGGACAGCCCCGTTTTGTGTGTCGCTACGTGGCATGTCGTTTACCGCCGGTTCACATGCCGCGGGAAGAATGTCTGAAAACAAATTGCAGAAGGCACCAAGGAGATCCCGTGAGCACCACCCAAACCATCAGGCCACACGCAGAGGTGTGGCCGGAACTTCCGCTCCACCAGGAGCTCGTGTTGCAGGACACCCGCGGCAACAGGATCGTAGGCACCTTGGACGGCATGACCGAGGATCGCAGCACGCTCTGGATCCAGTTGTCCGGAGGCCTGGGCCGGCAACTCGTCCATCACCAGGACGGTTACTGGCTGGAGCCGGGCAGCGCGAGCTAACTGGGCTTTCGTTTTCGACACGCAAAATCCCTGTCGACACCGGAATTCGTGCGTCGAGAATCCACCAGCGCCGCGCAAAGGATTTTCCGCGTCGAACGGCCCCGCGCGCGTCGAACGGGGCCTCCCCAGAAAACACGGACAAAAAAATCCCCGGAACCATGTGGTTCCGGGGATTTAATTTTGTGGCAGATGAGGGATTCGAACCCCCGTAGGCGTTGCCAGCTGATTTACAGTCAGCCCCCTTTGGCCGCTCGGGTAATCTGCCGAACTTCAAAGAAGTCACTCCCGATCATCGGTTCGTTTCCGATCCGGTAAGCGCGAGCAAGACAACCTTACAGAACTTCTGCCGAAGAATCGAAWCGAGCCCTCGAGGCCACAAAATCGGCGGAAATCTCAGGCTAACCAAGTATCCGTCCTGCAAGTTTGGCCTCGAAACTGGCCGCCTGCTCAAGGGTGATCTGGTTGAGCTGCACGGCCCGCAACAAGTCCGCGTGGACGCCATCCATCCGCGACGCCGCGTCCGGGACCGGGCTCAGGACCACGGAGGCGGCGAGCGCTGCGGCTGCAACCGCGCCTGCGGCCGTGGCGGCAGCGACTCCGATTGAACCGGCGGCGGCAGCGGCTGACTTGGTGACGTAGCGGACGGCCTGGTTGCTCATGGTGCTCCTTTTCAGGACGGGCTCTTCAAACTGATACAACTCTGTCGGGGCAGTCTCAGTTCCGGCCATGCGTGTGCTGTGAGCGAACTGTGAACGTTCAGCACACGCCGGGCGCTTCCGTACTAGGCTGGATGGCAGACAAAACCGCCCGTTTCCGGGCCACCCCCAACGATCACAAGGAGAGTCATGGCAGGCGAATCCACATTCGACGTCGTCAGCAAGGTAGACAAGCAGGAAGTCGCCAACGCGCTCCACCAGTCCCAGAAGGAAATCGCCCAGCGGTACGATTTCAAGGGCGTCGGCGCTGAGATCGACTTCAGCGGCGAGAAGATCCTCATGAAGGCCAACTCGGAGGACCGCATCCTCGCTGTCCTGGACGTGTTCCAGTCCAAGCTCATCAAGCGCGGCATCTCCCTGAAGTCCCTCGACCAGGGCGAGCCTTACCCCTCCGGCAAGGAATTCCGCCTGGAGTGCTCCATCAAGGAGGGCATTGCCCAGGACATCGCGAAGAAGATCAACAAGATCATCCGTGACGAAGCCCCTAAGTCCGTCAAGTCCCAGATCCAGGGCGACGAGCTCCGCGTCACCTCGAAGTCCCGCGATGACCTGCAGGAGACCATGAACATCCTCAAGAAGTTCGAAGAGGCCGATCTCCAGTTCGTGAACTTCCGCAGCTAGGACTTCGCGGCGGCCCAAGCCGCCATCCGGAAGTACGACGACGGCGCGTTGCCCGCTCAGGGGGCAACGCGCCGTCGTCGTTAACGGAGACAGGCGCGTCACTCCACGCAGCCTTTTGGGGCCGAGGCCTGGCGAAGGCCCCGGGATTCCGCGACTGCACCGATCCTCGGAGGTCAAAAGATTGCAGCGCGTGACATCCACCCCAAAATAATTACGACACGTTTCTTTTGCGCAATCACTTCCAGCGGGTACTGTACTTCCTTAGGTGAGCCTAAGTGTGGCTCCCCTAACGAAGGATTCCACATGACCGCGAACTTCCTGATCGGCCTGCGCGAGGGCCTTGAAGCCACCCTCGTTGTGGTCCTGCTCATGGCCTACTTGGTCAAGACCGGACGCCGCTCGCTGCTCCCCCGGCTGTGGGCCGGCGTCGGCATCGCCGTGGCCGTATCCATCGCCTTCGGCGCCTTGCTCACCTTCGGTCCGCAGGGACTGACTTTCGCCGCGCAAGAGGCGATCGGGGGCGGATTGTCGATTGCCGCCGTCGGGCTCGTCACCTGGATGGTCTTCTGGATGGCGCGCACCGCCCGCAGCCTCGGCGGCGAGCTGAAGTCGCAAGTGGACAAGATGGCCGACGGCGCCGCGTGGGGCCTCGTGGTGGTGGCGGCATTGGCGGTGGGCCGCGAAGGACTTGAGACTGCGCTGTTCCTTTGGGCTGCTGCCCAGGCCGCCGGCGAGTCGTCGCAGCCGCTGCTAGGCGCGCTACTCGGCCTGGCCGTCGCTGCCGGGCTCGGATACCTGCTGCATCGCGGCGTCCTCAAGGTCAACCTCTCGCGGTTCTTCACCTGGACCGGAGTCGGCCTCATCGTGATCGCGGGCGGTGTGCTCGCCTATGGCATCCATGACCTCCAGGAAGCCGGAATCCTGCCGGGGCTCCACACCCTCGCTTTCGACGTCTCCGCGGCCATCCCGCCGTCATCCTGGTACGGCACCCTGCTGAAGGGCACCCTCAACCTGTCCCCGGCCACCACGTGGCTCGAAGCCGGGGCCTGGCTGCTGTACGTGATCCCTGTGCTCTATTTCTACATCCGCACCAACGGTTCCTCGCCGCAACAGTCCACCGGCAACGCCCCCACGGCCCAAGCCGCCAACGCTGCCTAAAAGCTTCCCGCACCCCACAACAGAAGGAAACCCCCATGCCTGGCACTCCCCTGCCCAAAATGTCCCTGCCCACAACGGCTTCACGCCGCCGGACGTCCCTCGCCCTCGTCGCCGCTGCTGCCGCGGTGCCGCTCGTCCTCACCGGCTGCACGGACAACGCAAAGACGCCAGGCGCCAGCGCCTCCGCCGGACCGATCCAAGTCACCAGCACCAAAACCGAATGCAAAGTCTCCACGGGCAGCGTCCCCAGCGGCAACCTGAGCTTCGCGGTCAAGAACGACGGCACTGAAATTACCGAGTTCTACCTCCTCGCAGAGGACGGCCTGCGGATCGTCGGCGAAGTGGAGAACATCGGTCCCGGCCTGACCCGCAACCTGGTGGTCACTGCTCCCGCGGGCAAGTACACCACCGCCTGCAAGCCCGGCATGCAGGGCGACGGTATCCGTGCCGCCTTTGAGGTCACGGACTCCGGAAACAAGACCGGCGTCGATGCCGATTTCCAGAAGCTTGTGGACACTGGGGTCCAGCAGTACACGGCGTACGTCAAAGACCAGACTGAGCAGCTTGTGACCGGCACCAAGGCCTTCGCCGATGCCTACGCGGCGGGCGACGTAACGAAGGCCCGCGAACTGTACGCCGCAACCCGCATGCACTGGGAACGGATCGAACCCGTAGCGGAATCCTTCGGGGACCTCGACCCCAAACTCGACGCCCGCGAAGCCGACCTTGAACCGGGCCAGGAATGGACCGGCTGGCACCGCGCGGAGAAGGACTTGTTCCCGCCGTCGGGCTACACAGCGCTGACGGCCACCGAGCGGGCCAAAATCGCCACGCAGCTCGTTTCCGACACCGAGGAGCTCGGCAAGCGCACCCGCACAGTGGTGCTCTCCGCGGACAAGCTCGGCAACGGAGCCAAGGAACTCCTGGACGAAGTCGCGCGCGGCAAGGTCACAGGCGAGGAAGAAATCTGGTCCCACACCGACCTCTGGGACTTCCAGGCCAACATCGACGGCGCGCGGATAGCGTTCGAAAACCTCAAGCCTGCGCTCGCGCAGAAAGACCCGGCCCTGGCCACGAGCCTCGACGGGAAGTTCGCTGCCCTTGAGGCCGAACTCAAGAAGCACGCCAAGGGTGACGGCTTCGCGTACTACAACGAACTCAGCCCCGCCGAGGTCCAGCAGCTCGCCGCGCTGGTCGACGCCTTGGGAGAGCCGTTGTCCAAGCTCACCTCAGCCGCGGTCCTGTGAGCGGCTGCCCTTTCAACCACGAGACCGCTGAGGCGCCCGACGGCGGGACCCAGGCTGCCGCCGTCGGGCCGGCCAATGCGGCCGTTGCGTCCGCTGCCAAGGACGACGACGGCAAGCGCGGCATGTCCCGACGCGGACTGTTCTCCCTCGCCGGCGTGGGCGGTGTCGGTGCAGTGGCAGGCCTTGCCGCCGGGTACCTCAGCCATGACGCAGTGGCAGCTGAGGCGGCCCCGGCCAGTGCTGCGAGCGACGTGGTTCCCTTTTACGGCGAGCGCCAGGCCGGGATCATCACTCCCGCCCAGGATCGCCTCCACATCGCTGCCTTCGACGTGACGGTTGAGGACCGCGCCGCACTGATCCAGCTCCTGAAGGACTGGACCGCCGCGGCCGAAGCCATGACCACCGGTCGCACGACCGGCGCGACTGGCGCCGTCGACGGCCCCTACGACGCGCCGCCTGAAGACACCGGGGAAGCCCTCGATCTGGCGGCCGGCAAGCTGACGTTGACGTTCGGCTTTGGCCCGGGCCTCTTCGAAAAGGACGGCAAGCCGCGCTTCGGGCTGGAGGGCCGCAGGCCCGATGCCCTGATCGACTTGCCGCATTTCCCCGGCGATGCCCTCGAGGCCGCGCGTACCGGCGGCGACATTGTGGTCCAGGCCTGCGCCGACGATCCGCAGGTCGCCGTGCACGCGATCCGGAACCTCGCACGCATCGGCTTCGGCAAGGTGCGCGTCCGCTGGTCCCAGCTGGGGTTCGGCCGCACCTCGTCCACCTCACGGGCCCAAACGACTGCGCGCAACCTCTTCGGCTTCAAGGACGGCACGGCCAACCTGAAGTCGGAAGACACGGCACTCCTCAACGAGCACGTCTGGGCCACCGCCGGAACCCGCCCGGGTGAAGCGTGGATGGCGGGAGGCAGCTACCTTGTCTCCCGCCGGATTCGGATGCATATCGAGATCTGGGACCGGACCTCGCTCCGCGAACAGGAAGGGCTGATCGGCCGCACGAAAGGTGCCGGAGCGCCGTTGTCCGGAGGGGAAGAATTCACGGTGCCGGACTTCGCAATCAAGGGCCGCGATGGCGAGCCGCTGATTCCCATCGATTCCCACGTCCGCCTCGCCCACGCGGACCAGAACAACGGCGTGAAGATGCTTCGCCGCGGATACAACTACGCCGACGGTTCGGACGGGCTCGGCCACCTCGATGCAGGCCTGTTCTTCATCGCCTTCGTCAAGGACCCGCGGACGCACTACGTGCCCATGCAGATGATGATGGCGAAGAGCGACAAGCTGGCCCTGGAGTACCTCAAGCACACGGGCTCCGGCCTGTTCGCGGTGCCTCCGGGCATCAAGGCGGGCGGCTTCATTGGTGAGGGCTTGTTCGCATGAAGCCGCCCGTCGTCGGACGCGGCCGGTAGGGCGATCTACCGGACCGCTGGCTAGGAAAGCGGCCGTCCGGCCATCCGTTCGAGCCGCTCGATGCGCTCACGCATGGGCGGGTGGGTGGCGAACAGCTTGGTCATGGCACCGCCGCGGAACGGGTTGGCAATCATCAGGTGCGAAGTATTCACGAGGCGCTGATCCTGCGGCAGCGGCACCTGCTTCACGCCTGCTTCGATCCTGCGGAGGGCTGAGGCGAGCGCCAGCGGATCGCCGGTGAGCTCCGCGCCGTCGTGGTCGGCGTCGTACTCCCTGGTGCGGGAAATGGCGAGCTGGATCAGCGAGGCGGCAAACGGCGCCAGGAGGGCCATGGCGATCATGGCAAACGGGTTGGCGTTCCGCCGGTCCCCGCCGCCGAAGAACAGCAGCATTTGGCCCACCGAAGTAATGACGCCGGCGACGGCGGCCGCGATGGACGAAGTGAGGATGTCGCGGTTGTAGACGTGCATGAGTTCATGCCCGAGGACGCCGCGGAGTTCGCGCGCGTCGAGCAAGTTCAAGATCCCCGCGGTGCAGCACACGGCGGCGTTCTTGGGATTGCGTCCCGTGGCGAAGGCATTGGGGGTCATGGTCGGAGAAACGTAGATCCGCGGCATGGGTTGGTTGGCCCGCACGGAGAGCTCCCGGACGATTTGGTACAGCTGCGGAGCCTGTGCTTCCGAAACCGGGTACGCGGCCATGGAGCGGATGGCGATCTTGTCGCTGTTCCAATATCCATAAGCCGTTGTCGCGACGCCGATCACTGCCATGATCCAGATGGGCGACGCACTGCGGGTGCCCACACCGATCACGGCACCAAGACCCAGCAGCACCGCCCAGAGCACACCGAAGAGCGCTGCGGTCTTCAGGCCATTGTGATGATTATGCACTTCACTACTTTCTTGCAGTACGGCTTTTGGTTCTGTTCCGATTAACGCCGACGGCGGCCCGGACGTTCCGCCCAACTAGCTCGCATTTGTTGTCGTTCCGAGCCGCCATAACGACAACAACTGCGGGCTAGTTGGGCGCGGGGCTGGGTCCGGGCTAAGGCACCGGGTGGAGCGAATCGTACTGGAGGAATCCACGCTGACCGCGCGCCACCAGCCAGGCAAGCACTGCGCACAGCACGCCGCCGAGGAGCAGCACCCAGCCCTCGCTGAGAACTTTCGTGACTCCACCGGCGAGCATGTCCCCCACGCGCGGACCACCGGAAACCACCACAATGAACACGCCTTGCAACCGTCCCCGCATGTGGTCCGGAGTGGCCGATTGCAGGATGGTGGTGCGGAAGACCGCGCTGACGGAGTCCGAGATCCCGGCAAGGGCACAACACAAGGCCGCCGGGATGATCCACAGCGTGACGCCATCGCGCCCTGCGTCCCCGGCCAGGACCACCACCAGCCCGAAGGCCGCTATGGAGAAGCCCCATCCGGCGACGGACCACACCACCGCGCTCCCCTGGCGCCGCACCCTCCCCAGGGGCCCGGAGAACAGTCCCGCCAGGAAGGCGCCGACGGCCACGGACGCGAGCAGCACACCCACAGTGGTGTCACCGCCCCCGATCATCGTGGCTCCGATCGCGGGCATGAGGGCACGGGGCTGGGCGCAGATCATCGCAATGAGGTCGATGATGAACGTCATGCGAAGGTTGGGCCGGGTGCCCAGGAAACGGAAGCCCTCGACGACGGAGCGCAGCCCGGGTGCCGACGCGTTCTCCGCCGCGGGAAGGGCCGGGAGCTTGAACAGGCTCCACAGCGCGAAGGCGAAGCTGAGCGCATCGATCGTGTAGGTCCAGCCAAAACCGCTCGACGCGACCAGCACACCGGCCAGCAGGGGGCCTGCCGTCATGGAAATGCCCATGTTGAGCATGCTCAACGCGTTGGCGGCGGGCAGCAGTTCCTTGCGGACCAGCAAGGGAATAATGGCGCTGCGTGCCGGTCCGTTGATGCCCTGCGCGCCGCTCTGGATAGCGACGAGGAGGAACAGGATCCAGACATTGTTGAGCTGGAACCAGGCCTGGAGTGCCAGGGCCACGCTGCAGGCCCACAGGACGAGGGACGCAACAATGGCGACCGTCCGCCGGTCATAGGCATCCGAAAGGGCGCCGCCGAACAAGCCCGCAACCACCAGCGGAACCAGGGCAAAGATGCTGAGCAGTCCCACGTAGAGGCTCTGTTGGGTGATGCTGTAGACCTCGAGGCTCACGGCAACCAGGGTCAGCTGGGATCCGACCATCGACACCGAAGACCCCAGCCACAGGCGGCGGAATGCGGGGCTTTCGCGAAGCGGGGTCATGTCAGCCAGGAGTTTTGCCACCGTCCAACCCTACCCACCAAGCCATCCGCCCTCCCGGAGCGCCGCGGGGGCAGGGTTCGCAGCTGCGGTGCGGTCCGCCGTCGGGCCCGAGTCCGGGCCGCGAGCGGGGTGCCGTCGTGCCCGAGTGCCGCCCGCCGTCGGCGGGTTCATCCGAAGTTAGCCTCACCTTATTGTGAAGTACTCATAATAAGTGCTTCAATGGGCGTATGGCAGATCACACGGCAGACCAGGAAGCGTGGGCTTCCGCCCTGCATTCCCACGGACGCCGCGTGACCAAGCAGCGTCTTGCGGTTCTTGCTGCCGTTCAGCACAATCCACATTCCCCGGCCGAAGGCATCCTGGCTGCCGCGCGCAAGGAACTTCCCGAACTGACAGCGCAGTCTGTTTATGTGGTGCTGAGCGACCTCACGGACCTACAGATGCTGCGACGATTCGAACCGCCCCACTCTCCCGCGCTGTATGAGACCCGGGTGGGCGACAACCACCACCACGCCGTCTGCATCAGTTGCGGCCGGGTGGAGGATGTCGACTGTGCCGTCGGCCATGCCCCCTGCCTCACCCCGCACTGGGATGAGCACTCCAAACCCATGACCATCCAGATCGCAGACGTCCTGTACCAAGGCATCTGCCAGGACTGCCAGGCCAAACAACAGCTTCCTACTCACACGCAAGTAACCACGAAATAGGAGAACGATGACCGCGAACATCTCGACCACCCAGTCGGGCGCCCCCGTCACCTCGGACGCGCATTCCAAGTCCGTTGGTGCCGATGGTGCCATCATCCTGACCGACCACTACCTGGTGGAAAAGCTCGCCCAGTTCAACCGCGAGCGCGTCCCGGAGCGTGTTGTCCACGCCAAGGGCGGCGGCGCTTTCGGTACCTTCAAGACTTCCTCGGATGTTTCCAAGTACACCAAGGCTGCTTTCCTGCAGCCCGGTGTCGAGACGGACATGCTCATCCGCTTCTCCTCCGTCGCAGGCGAGAACGGCTCCCCTGACACGTGGCGCGACCCCCGCGGCTTCGCCGTCAAGTTCTACACTTCCGAGGGCAACTACGACCTCGTGGGCAACAACACCCCGGTGTTCTTCATCCGCGACGGCATCAAGTTCCCGGATTTCATCCACTCCCAGAAGCGCCTCCCGGGCACCCACCTGCGCGACGCCGACATGCAGTGGGACTTCTGGACCCTCTCCCCGGAGTCCGCACACCAGGTCACCTGGCTCATGGGCGACCGCGGCCTGCCGGCTTCCTGGCGTGAAATGCAGGGCTACGGCTCGCACACCTACCAGTGGATCAACGCCGAGGGCGAGCGCTTCTGGGTCAAGTACCATTTCAAGTCCAACCAAGGCGTCAAGACCATCACGGGCGACCAGGCTGAAGAGCTGGCCGGTTCGGACGCGGACTTCTACATCCGCGACCTCCAGGAGAACATTGCCGCCGGCAACTTCCCGTCGTGGGAACTGCACGTCCAGGTCATGCCTTACGAGGACGCGAAGACCTACCGCTTCAACCCGTTCGACCTCACCAAGGTGTGGCCGCACGCGGACTACCCGCTGATCCACGTTGGCACCATGGAGCTCAACAAGAACCCGGAAAACTACTTCGCGCAGATCGAGCAGGCCACCTTCGCGCCGTCGAACTTCGTTCCGGGCATCGCCGCCTCCCCGGACAAGATGCTGCAAGCCCGCATCTTCTCCTACGCTGACGCACACCGCTACCGCGTGGGCACCAACCACGCCCAGATCCCGGTAAACCAGCCGAAGAACCAGGTCAACAACTACAGCCAGGACGGCGCGGGACGCTACCTGTTCAACGCTCCTTCGGTTCCGGTCTACGCACCGAACTCCGTGGGTGGCCCGGCTGCTGTTGAGCCGCAGAACCCGGCCGGCGGCTGGGAGAACGACGGCGAGCTGACGCTCTCCGCACACTCCCTGCACGCCGAGGACGGCGACTTCGTCCAGGCCGGCGCGCTCTATCGCGAGGTGTACGACGACGGCGCCAAGGCCCGTCTGCTGGACACCATCACCGGCGCCGTCGGTGGCGTCAAGAGCGCCCACATCAAGGAACGCGCCATCCAGTACTGGACCAACGTGGACGCCGAACTCGGTGCCAAGCTGCGCGCCAACCTCGGCGCGGGCGAAGGCGAGTCGGCCGCGGAAGCAGCCAACAAGCTGTAACAACGGCCTCCAACGAAGCAACCCCGCTACGGAATTTACGTGGCGGGGTTGCTTTTTATGGCATGAATAGCGGGTCTTGTTTAGCGTTCCTCGGCGGGTTTTCCACATAGCAAGCGGTGGCTCTGGCTAGTTCGGCATGGTGATCCATAGGATCCTTACATGAGCACATTTACCGGGATCCCCGCAGAGGCGATCGCCTTCTATGCCGAACTTGAAGAGAACAACAACCGCGAATGGTGGCTGGAGCACAAAGACATCTACGACTCCGCCGTGAAGGAGCCATTGACGCTGTTATTGGACGAGCTTGAGCCACGATTCGGGCCGGGCAAGGTGTTCCGTCCGAACCGGGATATCCGTTTTTCCCAGGACAAGTCCCCCTACAAGACGGCACAGGGAGCGTTTGCGGCAGACAAGGAGGGCGTCGGCTTCTACCTCCAGCTCAGTGCAGACGGCCTGTTGGTCGGGGGTGGATGCCACTCGCGCACCCCGGAGCAGATTGCCCGTTTCCGCGCAGCCACGGATTCGCCGGCCAGCGGGGAGCAACTGCAGAAGATCGTCGATTCCATCGCCGGGGCAGGTTTCGCGGTGGAAGGCGAGAAGCTCAAGACCGTGCCTCGTGGTTTCGACAAAGACCATCCCCGGGCCGAGCTTCTGAAGCACAAGTCGTTGTCCGCAGGCATGACCTTGGGCGAACCGGAATGGATGTCCAAGCCCTCGGCCAAAGAAGAAATCGCCAAGCGTTGGGAGGTACTGCGCCCGCTTGTGGAATGGGTCAACGAACACGCGGCGCCGTAAGCGTAGGGCCGTGAATCTAGCCAAGCAGTGAGCCCGGTCCCGGGATCAAACCTTGCTGAGGCTGTCTTCGTCGTCGCCGCTCTTGTCGGAAGCCGCGGCCTTGTCGGACATAGCGGCGTTCCCGGCCACAGCGGCTTTCGCCGATGCGAACTTCTCGTTCAAGCGGGAGTGGCGCTGTCCATAGGCAAAGTAGATGGCAAGTCCGATTGCCAGCCAGATGGCGAAGAAGATCCAGGTCTCCACTGCCAGGTTTGTCATCAGGTAGACGCACAGGACGGCAGAGACCACGGGAAGCACCTTGCCGAACGGAACCCGGAAAGCCGGCTTCAGATCTGGACGCTTCTTACGCAGGACCAGGATGCCCAGGCTCACCATGACGAAGGCCGAAAGGGTACCTATGTTGATCATTTCCTCGAGAAGATCCACGTTGGTCAGGCCAGCGACGATTGCCACGGCAGCGCCGCAGATGATCTGGAGGCGGACCGGCGTCGAACGCTTGGCACTGGTCTTGGACAGCGCGCGCGGGAGCAGGCCGTCACGGCTCATGGCAAGGACCACCCTGGCCAGGCCCATGAGCAGCACCATGATGACGGTGGTCAAACCGATGAGCGAGCCAAACGCAATGACCTTGGCCGCGTCGGTGTTTCCAACCGCCTCGAAGGCCGTGGTCAGGGTGGGGTTCTTGGCTTCGGCCAGTTGGGTGTAAGACACCATGCCGGTCAGGGCCAGGGAGACCAGGATGTACAGCAGCGTCACCAGCGCCAGGCCGCCGAAGATGCCCCGTGGCAAGGTCTTCTGCGGGTTCTTGACCTCTTCCGCTGAGGTGGCGACAACGTCGAAGCCAATGAAGGCAAAGAACACCAACGCTGCGCCGGCAAAGATGCCCAGCGTTCCGTACTGCGCCGGAACCGCACCAGTGAGGAAGCCGAAGAAGGACTGCTTCATGACATCCGCGCCGTCGTTGCCCCCGGTAGGCTGCGATGCCGGGACGAAGGGCGCGTAGTTGGAGAACTTCACGTAGGTGAACCCGACAACAATCACGAACAGCACCACGGCGATCTTGATCAGCGTGAACACGTTGCCCACCCGTGCGGAGAGCTTCGTGCCAAGCACCAGGAGCACCGTGAAGATCGCGACAATCAGGAAAGCGCCCCAATAGAGATCCACGCCGGCGATGTTCACGGCCGGAGGCATATCCACACCCATGAGCGCAAAGACTTTGCTCAAGTAGATTCCCCAGTACTTGGCGATCACCGCAGCAGCGGTAAAGAGTTCAAGGATGAGGTTCCAACCAATGATCCAAGCGAGGACTTCTCCCATCGTGGCGTAGGTGAAGACGTAGGCGGACCCAGCAACAGGGATCGCGGTAGCGAATTCGGCGTAGCACATGATGGCCAAGGCACACGTGACGGCCGCGACGGCGAAGGAAATCGTGACGGCCGGGCCGGCGAAGTTCGCAGCCGCCTTGGCACCGACGGAGAAGATCCCGGCGCCGACGGCAACGGCGACGCCCATGATCATCAGATCCCACGTGCTGAGGGAACGCTTGAGCTTGCGTCCGGGCTCATCGGCGTCCGCAATGGACTGCTCGATCGATTTGGTCCGGAAGAGGTTCATAGAAGAGTCCACAATCTTGATGAGGTGGTAGAAACAGACTCATCAAGAGTAGTGTCCAGCCAATGGACCCCCACATTTGTCCCGAATCGTGAGACACAAGCACGGTCCATCTTCAGAGATTGGAGACGTTCCAATCCATCAACGTGGAACGGATAAGGAAGCGCTTCCCCTCAGGCGATTCCACTGAGAACCCACTCCCGCGGCCGTCCACTACGTCCACCGTCAGATGGGTGTGGGACCAGTAATTGAACTGCTCCCGGGACATCCAGAACTCCAGGAGCTGCGGCCGCTCGGGCTCGCCAATATCGAAAAGTCCGAGCAGAACGTCCGAATCACCGGTGATGAATTCGCCGGCGGGATAGCACATGGGTGAGGAACCGTCGCAGCAGCCACCCGATTGGTGGAACATGAGGGGACCGTGTTGCTCCCACAGCTTCCGGAGCAGTTCGATGGAAACGGCGGTGAGCGCCACCCGGGAAAAGTCTTCCCCGGGCAGTGTCACTGCGGCGTCAAGCCTGTTGCGGGGCATTAGAACCTCAGCACCACGCGGCCGTCGATCTTGGCATGCTTCATTTCGTCAAAGACCGCGTTCACCTCGGAGAGCTCCCGCGTGGACACGGTCGGGTGGATCTTGCCCTGCGCGTAAAAGTCCAGGGCTTCCTCCAGGTCCTGGCGTGTTCCCACGATCGAACCACGGACGGTCAGGCCCTTGAGCACGATCTCGAAGATCGGCGCGGGGAAGTCTCCCGGCGGGAGTCCGTTGAAGACGATGGTCCCGCCACGGCGGGCCATGCCGATCGCCTGCCCGAACGCCGAGGGGTGCACCGCCGTGACCAAGACGCCGTGGCAGCCTCCGGTTTCCCGTTGAATGACTTCCGCCGGATCTTCGTGCAGCGCGTTGACCGTGAGCTCGGCGCCGTGTTTCCTGGCGAGGGCGAGCTTGTCGTCGGCGATGTCCACAGCGGCAACCCGCAGGCCCATGGCCACGGCGTACTGGACTGCGATGTGTCCCAGGCCGCCGATGCCGGAAATAGTGACCCATTGGCCCGGCTTGGCCTCGGTCATCTTCAATCCCTTGTAGACCGTGACTCCGGCGCACAGCACCGGGGCGACCTCTACGGGGTCCGAACCTGCCGGGATCCTCGCAGCGAACCGGCTGTCCACCAGCATGTACTCACCGAAGGAACCGTCCACGCTATAGCCGGCGTTCTTCTGGGCTTCGCACAGCGTCTCCCAACCGGTCCGGCAGAACTGGCAATCGCCACAGGCGGACCATAGCCAGGCGTTGCCCACCAGGTCCCCGACGGCAAGGTCGGTGACGCCCTCGCCGAGGGCAACCACTTCACCCACGCCTTCGTGGCCGGGCACGAACGGCGGTGAAGGCTTGACCGGCCAGTCCCCCTCGGCGGCGTGCAGGTCTGTGTGGCACACGCCGCTGGTGATGACCTTGACCAGCGCTTCTCCTCGACCGGGCGTGGGAAGGGGAAGTGACTGGATCTGAAGGTCTTGTCCGAATTCTGTTACTACGGCTGCTTGCATTGTCGTCGTCATTGGCGAAATCCTTGCGTCGTTAAAACTAGATGTGCGGTGTAGGTGCTGCTTTCCTGAGGGGTGGCCAGGGTGGGCCGGCGGGGAGGGATCTGTGCTGGTCCCGCCCCGCCAGGTCAAATGAGGCTTAGAAGAAGCCGAGTTTGTTTTCGTTGTAGCTGACCAGGAGGTTTTTGGTCTGCTGGTAGTGGTCCAGCATCATAGCGTGGTTCTCGCGTCCGATGCCGGAGGACTTGTAGCCGCCGAACGCGGCACCGGCCGGGTAGGCGTGGTAGTTGTTGACCCAGACGCGGCCAGCCTGGATCTCCCGGCCTGCCCGGTAGGCAACGTTGCCGTTGCGGGACCAGACGCCGGCGCCGAGTCCGTAGAGGGTGTCGTTGGCGATCCCAATGGCGTCGTTGTAGTCGCTGAACTTCGTGACGGACACGACGGGGCCGAAGATCTCTTCCTGGAAGATCCGCATCCGGTTGTGGCCTTCGAAGATGGTGGGCTGGACGTAGTAGCCGCCGGCGAGGTCACCGGAAAGCTCGGTCCGGGCGCCGCCGGTGAGGACCTTCGCGCCCTCCTGCTTCCCGATGTCGATGTAGGAGAGGATCTTCTCCAGCTGGTCGTTGGAGGCCTGGGCACCGATCTGGGTGTCGGTGTCCAGCGGGTTGCCTTGGATGATCTTGTTGGTCCGGGCCACGGCGTCGGCGATGAAGGAGTCGTAGATGCCTTCCTGGACCAGGGCGCGGGAGGGGCAGGTGCAGACTTCGCCTTGGTTGAAGGCGAAGAGCGTGAAGCCTTCCTGGGCCTTGTCGTAGAACGCGTCGTTCTGCGCGGCGACGTCGTCGAAGAAGATGTTAGGGCTCTTGCCGCCCAGTTCCAGGGTCACGGGGATCAGGTTCTGTGACGCGTACTGGCTGATGAGCCGGCCCGTGGTGGTCTCGCCGGTGAAGGCGATCTTGCGGATTCGCGGGCTGGAGGCGAGCGGCTTGCCGGCCTCGACGCCGAAGCCGTTGACAACGTTCACGACGCCGGCGGGCAGCAGGTCGGAGATGAGTTCCATGAGGACCAGGATGGAGGAGGGGGTCTGTTCGGCGGGTTTGAGGACGACGGCGTTGCCCGCGGCCAGGGCCGGGGCGAGCTTCCACACAGCCATGAGGATCGGGAAGTTCCACGGGATGATCTGGCCCACGACGCCCAAGGGCTCGTGGAAGTGGTACGCGGTGGTGTCCTCGTCCAGCTGGGACAGGTGGCCTTCCTGGGCACGTATCGCGGAGGCGAAGTAGCGGAAATGGTCCGCCGCGAGGGGGATATCCGCGTTCAGGGTTTCGCGGATCGGCTTGCCGTTGTCCCAGGTCTCGGCGACCGCCAGCAGCTCGACGTTCTCATCGATGCGGTCGCCGATCTTGTTCAGGATTGCGGCGCGTTCGGTCGCGGAGGTCTTGCCCCAGGACGGTGCCACCTTGTGCGCGGCGTCCAGTGCCAGCTCGATGTCCTCGGCCGTGCCGCGGGCCACCTCGCAGAAGGCCTTGCCGGTCACCGGGGTGATGTTCTCGAAGTACTGCCCCTTGACCGGGGCAACCCACTCGCCGCCGATCCAGTTCTCGTAACGGTCCTTGAACGTGACCTTCGAACCCTCGGCACCCGGCTGTGCATAAACAGTCATCTGTAGCTCCTTTGCTGCGCATGATGGTGGCTTTGCTGTGCCATCAGCGTAGGAGCGGGGAGGTTGCAAGCAGGTTGCAACCTTATGGTTCAGATCACGTCGGGGCAGTACTCCCCTGCCGGGCCGGAAAGCTAGAGACCTGCAGGGAAATTGTAGGAGCTCGGAACCGGCGAAGGTGCGGAACCGAAGGAGAGCACCACTTCGTCGTGGGCCTTGAGAACCACGTCAGACACCGGCGCACTCTGTTTTACGCCGTTCAGGTATACGGTCCAACCTCCGGTTCCGCCGTGCGGTGCTCCGGTGGCATCCTTGCCGTCCAACACTCCCCATTCGCTGAGGACCTGGCCGAGCGTGTACTTCAGGCCGGCGGTGGGCGCTTCGATGTGGATGACGCCAGTCGTGTCGTGGGTGTGAAGTGCCGAGATTCCGTTGGGTTGCCCGTCGGCCCCGAAACTGAAACCAATCTCGGCCGGGACCGTGACGGCTTTGCCATCCACCAGGACGTCCAGATGGGCGTGGTAGTGCTCGGCTGTGCCTTCGGCGGTCAGGATATCCAGACCTGCGGCCTTGATTCTCTGGGCGCCCGCCGCGGGATCAAGTCCCCAGTCGGCGGCAGCCGTGGTGGCCGAAGCCGAGTGCGTGGCCGAAGTCGAAGGCGTTGCCGACGCGGGCGCTGTCTGGGCGGGTGCCCCGCAGGCTGTGACTCCGGCAAGGAGTCCGGACATGGTCAGGGCAACGGCGAGGCGTTTGTTCAACACGGAGGAAGCTTCTTTCGTTTGGCTCGCTTCTACGATACGGTCCAAAACTCCGTATTGCCCGAGTGCCACACGAGGGCCCGCCTCAGGCCGACAGTTCGCTTTCCAGTCGTTCTAGCTCGGCGACGACGGCGGCCCGCTTCGGCGAGCGCGGCGGCAGGAGCCTGAGGGCGGCAAGCCGGACGTCGACGTCGTTCTTCGCCTCGGGCAGTCCGGCATACTTGAGCAGCGCCTCGGCACTGCCGTCGTTCAGGACCGCCTCGCGCAGGAGCGCCGAAACCTTCTCGCGGAGCTCCACGATGCCGGGCGCTTCCGAATGCGGAAGGACGGCGCCTTTGTAGATCTCCAGCGCGATGCGGTGGGCGCCCCGCTGCAGGCAGGACAGAACCTGGGCCGCATCCTGGCCAAGGTCGATCGGGAGCCGGTAGGGGCGTGATTCCGGGACCGCGGCGGGGTCGAGCTCGTGGAGCACCTTGCGCAGGCGCACCATTTCGGCCCGCAACGTCACGCTCGAGCCATCCCCCGGATAGAGGGCCAGGGCGAGCTCCTCGGCACTGAGCCCTTCGGGACGGGTTCCCAGCAACGCCAGGATCTCGCTGTGCCGTGCGGACAGCGGAATGCTGCGCCCTCCGATGCTCAACAAGGCCTGGTCCCGGCCGAGCAGCTGGAGGCTGTTCCGGTACAGTCCTGTCCCCTGGCGTGAGCCGACGGCGGAAGGCGAGTTCCGGCGTCGGGCAGGCGCAGAGTGCTTAGTGGCCGCGAGTTGGAGCCTTTCCACCCGTAATTGCGCCTGCGCGGCCGCCACGGTTGCTTCAACGAGGGAAAGTGTGTGGGGTGCGACGGCCGCTTCCGTGCCGGTGATGTCGACGACGCCGAGCAGGGCTCCGGAATCAGGGTCATGGAAGGGCACCGCGGTGCAGCTCCACGGGTGGACGGAGCGCTTGTAGTGCTCGGCACCGGAGATCTGGATTCCACGGCCCAAGGCGAGCGCCGTGCCGGGCGCACTCGTGCCGACCGCGGCTTCGGACCAGTCCGCGCCGGCGACGAACATCATGCCTTCGGCGCGGCGCCGCATCGCGGGATTTCCGTCTACCCACAGCAGGCGGCCCAGCTCGTCCCCCACGGCGACCAGCAGCCCGCTCTCATAGCTGGGCTGGATGAGGAGCTTCTGGATGACGGGCATGATGGTGGCCAGCGGGTGTTGGCGGCGGTATTCCTCGAGCTCGTCGAGGTCGATGACCAGCGGCGCCTCGGGCTGGTCCGGGTTTGCTTTGAGCTGGGCGGATCGCTGCCAGGATTCCTTGATCAGGCTGCGTAGACCGGGAAGCTCCGTGGCGTCGGGAAGCCCGTAACGCCACGATTCCAAGTGTTCGTGCCCGGCGCGGGCATGACGCTGCAGCAGCTCGGCGGCGTCATTGACCGAAGCTGCCGGATGGATCGGATTCTTCATCGAACTCCCAAAACCGGACGCAGCACAGTACGGGCCAGTCTAGTTGCGACGCAGGGGTTTGTGTACCCGCTCACTCCGGGTGGATTTCGTACGACTCGACGTCACCCAACGCTTCGATCCGGGGTACGGGCAAGCCGACTTCCGCGACGAGTTCCGCGAAACTGTGGCCGCTGCTGAAGCGGTCAAATGTTGCCCTGTCCGGGCAGGTGTCGTAGACCGAGATGCCACCCTCAGTGGATAGGCACACGTGGATCTTCAACGCACCGGGTGGCAGGAGGCCCACCATGCGCTGGTGGCCTTCCAGCAGTTGAGCGGGATCTCCGTCGAAATGGTAGACGCCCATGAACATTGCTTCTCTCCTGTCGTGCTTCAGCTTGAGTGCGGTGCCGCCAACGCCCGCTCGAGGGCTTCAGGTTTGCGGTCCGCCCAGGGTGCGGCCTTCTCGAGCTGGCCCGCCAAGCGAAAGAGCGTGGCCTCGTCTCCGAACCGGCCAAGGAAGGACATGCCCACCGGCAGGCCGGCCGAGTCGACTCCGAGTGGCACCGACATGGCCGGGTTGCCCGAGATGTTGGCATATTCGCCGTCGAACATGAGGAAGCGGCCCGCTTCGCGCTCGCCGCGCAGCGGTTCTTCCTCGGTTCCATTCAGCGTTCCGAGGGGCAACGGTGGCCAGCCGACGGTGGGTGTCATCCAGACGTCGAATTCCTCGAAGAATCCAGCCAGGCGGCGGCTGAAGCGCTGCAATTCCCCCATGCCGAGGAGATACTGGCCACCTGTCAGAGCCCGCGAGCGCTCGACGTCGGCTGCGGTGAACGGCTCGATCTCACCGGCTTCCGGAGGCCTACCCATCCGCTGCGTCCAGTACGCCTCGATCCACGCGATCGCGCCACCATAGACGGCCCTGACCGCCCGGTGCCCGGCCCGTCCCAGGCCCTCGGGGTGCGCTTCCGTGACACTGTGGCCCAGCCCGGCCAGCAATTCCACGGTTTCCTCGAACACCCCTAGGTAGTCCGGATGCACTTGTTGCCCGGAGTTGGGCGTCGCGGTTGCGGCGATGCGAAGCTTTCCAGGAGCAGTTCCGGCCTCAAGCAGGAATGGCCGGGCCCGGGGCGGCGCCCAATATGGATCGCCGGGCGACTGACCGGCCGTCGCGTCAAGGAGCGCCGCCGAATCACGAACGCTCCGCGTCAGCGCATGTTCGACGGCGAATCCCCCGGCCACGTCGCCATACTCCGGGCCCATGGGAACCCGTCCGCGGGTCGGCTTGAACCCGAAAACCCCACACCAGGCGGCCGGGTAGCGCAGGGATCCGCCAAGATCGTTCCCGTGCGCCATGGGGACCATTCCGGAGGCGACGGCGGCGGCGGACCCGCCGCTGGAGCCGCTGGTGGACAGCCCCAGGTCCCAAGGGTTTCGGGTGGCACCATGCAAGGCCGGCTCGCAATGCGGGCTGAGCCCGAATTCCGGTGTGTTGGTCTTCCCGAGGATCGCAAGTCCGGCTTGGCGGTACCGGCGGGCAAGTTCCTGGTCCTGGCTTGAGACGTTGTCCTTCAACCAGCGGGAGCCTTCGTTGAAGGGAGCTCCGGCGATCTCGAGCGAGAGGTCCTTCACCAGGAAGGGAACCCGGGGAAACGGAGCGCCAGGAGCCGGGCCTTCTGCTCCGGGCTCCAGGTGCGCGACGATGCAATGCAGGACCGGATCGATCTCGCGGATACGGTCACGGCCGGCGTCGAGCAGTTCGCCCGGCGAGATCGCGCCGCTCTGCACCAGTTCTGCCTGCCCGACGGCGTCCGTCCAGCGGAGCTCCTCGTCCATGGCTCATTTTAGGACCGGTCGGCCGGGGCCGCTAGGCGCGGTCCGCGAGCCGATGGGCGCGGTGCGCGGCTAGCCGCTAGGCGCGGTCCGCGAGCCGTCAGGCGCGAGCCGCGTCCCCTAGCCGCGCGAGATCTCGATCATGTGCTCGCGCGGGACCACCTTGATGCGTTCGCGTACGACGCCGGCGTCCGGGTTTTCGGCGGTCCATGCGGCACCGAGGGCTAGTTCGTGCGCATCGAGCTTGTTCCAGCCTTCCCAGGTGGTGTACTCGATACCCCGCTCTTCCAGGAGGTTGATGATGGCCTGCGGGTCCGGGTTTTCGGCCGGGGGCAGGGTGAGGCGGTCCTCCAGGAGGCAGCCGATGGTTTCCAGTGCATCGCCCTTGGTGTGCCCGATCAAGCCGACGGGTCCGCGCTTGATCCAGCCAGTTGCGTAGATACCGGGCACCGGCTTGCCGTCGGCGTCCAGCACCCGTCCGCCGTCGTTGGGAATGACGCCGCGGCGGGCATCGTACTCAAGCTCGTCCAGCGGCGATCCGTGGTAGCCGATGGCGCGGTAGACCGCTTGGATCGGATAGTCCACGAACTCGCCGGTGCCCTTGACGTTGCCCGTGCCGTCCAGTTTCATGCGCTCGAACTTGATACTGGAGACTTTCCCGGAGCCGTCTTCGGAAACGATCTCCACCGGGCTGTGCAGGAAGTGCAGGTGCAGGCGGCGGGACGAGGGCTGCTCGGCTTCGGCATGTTCTTCGACGAGCCAATTGGTCAGCGTGTTGACCATGGTCTTGATCTGGTTGTTGCTGCGGATCGCCTCGTCCGAGGCTTCGTCAAACTCGAAATCTTCCGGGTACAGCACAATGTCCACGTCGTTGGAGTGCGAGAGTTCGCGCAGCTCCAGCGGAGTGAACTTGATCTGGGCGGGGCCACGGCGGCCGAAGACGTGCACATCCGTGACCGGGGAGGCCTTGAGGGCGGCATAGACGTTGTCCGGGATTTCGGTCACCAGGAGGTCGTCGGCGTGCTTGGAGAGCATGCGGGCCACGTCCAGCGCCACGTTGCCGTTGCCGATGACCGCCACTTCCTTGGCATCCAGCGGCCATTCGCGGGGCACGTCGGGGTGTCCGTCGTACCAGGAGACGAAGTCGGCGCCGCCGAAGGAGCCTTCCAGTTCGATTCCCGGGATGTTCAGGTCCGCGTCCTTGATGGCCCCCGTGGAGAAGATCACCGCGTCGTAGAACGAGCGGAAGTCGTGCAGCGTAAGGTCGCGGCCGTACGTCACGTTGCCGAGGAAGCGGATGTCTCCGCGGTCCAGGACCTTGTGAAGCGCGTTGACGATGCCCTTGATGCGGGGGTGGTCAGGGGCTACGCCATAGCGGATCAGGCCGTACGGCGCAGGGTATGCCTCGAAGAGGTCGATGCTGACCTCAACGTCGCCGTCCTTGACCTCGTTCGATTTGGTCAGGATATCCGCGGCGTACACGCCGGCCGGTCCTGCGCCGACGATGGCGACGCGCAACGGACGTTTTGAGGTGGTTTCGGCCGAGTTGGACACCGTGAACCCTTCTGAGACGGGAATCCGCCCCGCGTGGTGGGGCGCGCAGTTTCCAATTCTAGTTCTCAGTTGCGGCCGGAGTGTCAGTACGTGGCGCGAGGTGACACAACGGGGCGAGGAAACTCACAATAACTTTCCGGCCGTACGGTCAGGAATACCTCCGCAATATGTGATGTTCTTGACTTTGTGTCTACGCCCGAGCAAACCGCGCCCGCCCCGTCCGCCACCCCCGCTTCGAATGCTGCAACTGCAGCTTCCGCCGCTGCCACGGCGAAGAAGGAGACGACGGCGGGCGTCGTCTTCGGTATCGGGGCCTACGGTCTGTGGGGGCTGCTTCCGCTCTACTTCCTGGTGCTGCACCCCGCCGGAGCGGTGGAAATCGTCGCCAACCGGGTGGTGTGGTCGCTCATTTTCTGCGCCCTGCTCATCACCATCACCCGGACATGGCGCCTCCTCGGCAACGCCTTCAGGGACCGGGCGGTCCTTGGCCCGCTCGCCATCGCTGCCGGGCTCATCGCCATCAACTGGTTGACCTACACTTTCGGCGTTACCACCGGCCACGCGGTCGAAGCCTCGCTCGGCTATTTCATCAACCCGCTCGTGTCGGTCCTTCTTGGGGTGTTCGTCCTGAAGGAAAAGCTCCGCCCGCTCCAGTGGGCCGCCGTCGGGATCGGCTTCATCGCCGTCGGGGTCCTGACGGTCTCCTATGGCAAGCTGCCGTGGATCGCCCTGGTCCTGGCGTTCAGCTTTGGACTCTACGGATTCGTGAAGAAGCGCGTGGGGCCGAAGGTCAATGCCATCACGAGCCTCACGGTGGAGACTGTTGTCCTCGCTCCGATCGCCGGCGCCACCATGATTGTCCTCGGCCTCACGGGAGCCAGAACATTGGGAAGCAACGGCCCGGGCCATTTCTGGCTTTTGGCGGCTTCGGGCATCATCACGGCCGTGCCGCTCCTGTTCTTCGGTGCCTCCGCACGCCGACTGCCCATGACCACCATCGGCCTGCTGCAGTACTTCGCGCCGGTCCTCCAGTTCATCGTGGCCCTGGCCGTCTTCCACGAGGCCATGACGCCGGACCGCTGGGTGGGCTTCGGGATCGTGTGGCTGGCCCTGCTGCTCCTGACCCTCGACATGCTGCGCACGGCACGCAAGAACTCGGTCATCAGGAAAAGCGCACGCCTCAGCGCGGCCTAGTCCGCTTCCCTGCCTGGCGCCCATACCGGACATGCCCCTCGTTAAACGCCAAGGATGGACATAGTCAGGCTATGTCCATCCTTGGTGCGTAGAGGTGGGCATGTCCACCTGAAGGTTTGCGGCTAAGCGTTGGCCTTGATGGCCGCTGCCAGGACCTCAAGGCCGTCCAGGAGCAGTTCGTCGCTGATGACCAGCGGCGGCAGCAGACGGATCACGTTGCCGTAGGTACCGCAGGTCAGGATGATGACGCCTTCCTGGAGGCACGCCGCGGCAACGGCCTTGGTCAGTTCAGCGTTCGGCTCCTTGGAGCCGGCCTGGACCAATTCGATCGCCAGCATGGCACCGCGTCCACGGACGTCGCCGATGACCCCACCTGCAGAAGGATCAGCCGCGAGTTCGCGCAAGCGGCCGAGTGCGACTTCCTCGATGTGGCGGGCGCGGGCGTTGAGATCGTGCTGCTCCATGGTGCCGATGGCAGCAAGGGCTGCAGCACAAGCAACCGGGTTGCCGCCGTAGGTGCCGCCGAGGCCGCCCGGGTGGACGGCGTCGAGCAGGTCCGCGCGGCCGGTGATCGCGGACAGCGGGAGACCGCCGGCGATGCCCTTGGCCATGGTGATGATGTCCGGGACAACACCCTCATGGTTGACGGCGAACCATTCACCCGTGCGGCAGAAACCGGACTGGACCTCGTCGGCAATGAAGACGATGCCCTTTTCCTTGGCCCAGGCGGACAGTGCTGGCAGGAAGCCTTCAGCGGGAACGATGAAGCCGCCCTCGCCCTGGATCGGCTCGATGATGATCGCGGCAACCTGGTCGCCGCCGATCTGCTTCTCGATCATGGTGATGGCGCGCTTGGCGGCCTCCGCACCGGTGATCTCCGGGTTTTCCTCGCGGAACGGGTAGCTCATCGGCACGCGGTAGACCTCGGGCGCGAACGGTCCGAAGTTGGTCTTGTACGGCATGGCCTTGGCGGTGAGTGCCATGGTGAGGTTGGTGCGGCCGTGGTAGGCGTGGTCGAAGGCGACGACGGCGTCACGGCCGGTTGCCAGGCGTGCCACCTTGACGGCGTTCTCCACTGCCTCGGCGCCGGAGTTGAAGAGCACGGTGCGCTTCTCGTGGTCGCCCGGGGTAAGGCGGTTCAGCTGCTCGGCGACGGCGACATAGCCCTCGTACGGGGTAACCATGAAGCACGTGTGGGTGAAGTGCGCAGCAGCGTCCTGGACGGCGGCGACGACGGCGGGGTCCGAGGCGCCGACGCTCGTCACCGCGATGCCGGAGCCGAGGTCGATGAAGGAGTTGCCGTCGACGTCGCGGATGATGCCGCCGTCGGCGTCCTCAACGTAAACCGGCACGCCCGAGGACACGCCGGCGGCGACGACGGCCGCGCGGCGTTCGTTCAGGGCCTGGGACTTGGGGCCGGGGAAGGCGCCGTTGATGCTGCGCTTCTGGTTCAGGCGGTAGGTGATTTCATGTGCTGTTGCGGTCATGATGGTTCTTTCTTTCTTATGCTTGCCGTGTTTGGGCGTCGGGCGTTGCGCCTGAGTCAGGCATCTGAGTCATGCGTCCAGCGCACTCATCACGTGCTTGATGCGCGTGTAGTCCTCGACGCCGTACATGGACAGGTCCTTGCCATAGCCGGACTGCTTGAAGCCGCCGTGCGGCATCTCAGCGGTCAGCAGGATGTGCGTGTTGATCCAGACCGCGCCGAAGTCCAGGTCGCGGCTCATCCGCATGGCGGTGCCGTGGTCCGTGGTCCAGACGCTGGATGCCAGGGCGTATTCGACGTCGTTGGCCAGCTCGAGTGCCTCGGCCTCCGTGGTGAACTTCTGGACGGTGATGACGGGGCCGAAGGTTTCCTTCTGGACGACGTCGTCAGTCTGCTTGGCGCCGGTGATGATGGTCGGCTCGAAGAAGAAGCCCTTGTCACCCGCACGGTGGCCGCCGGTTTCGATCTTGCAGTTGGCCGGAAGGTGCTCCACCACCGAGTTCACGGCGTTGAAGTGGTTCACGTTGTTGAGCGGGCCGAAGTAGTTCTCGTCGTCGTTCTGCGAACCGGTGTGCAGCGTCTTGGTGTGCTCCACCATGGCGGCAACCATGTCGTCGTGGATGGAGTCCTCGATCAGCACACGGGTGATGGCCGTGCAGTCCTGGCCGGCGTTGAAGAAGGCGAATTCGGCGATGGCGGCTGCGCTCTTCTTGATATCGGCATCCTTGAAGACGATGGCCGGGGCCTTGCCGCCGAGCTCCAAGTGGGCACGCTTGAGGCCCTTGGCCGCTCCACTGGCTACGGCAATGCCGGCGCGGACGGAACCGGTGATCGAGACGAGGCCCGGGACCTTGTGCTCAACCATCATGGAGCCCGTGGCCCCGTTGCCGAGGACCACGTTGAGGACGCCGGCCGGGAAGATCTCCCCCGCAAGACGTGCCAGGACCAAGGTGGATTCCGGAGTGGTGTCGGAGGGCTTGAGGACAACGGTGTTGCCTGCTGCGAGGGCGGGGCCGATCTTCCAGATGCCCATGAGGAACGGGTAGTTCCACGGTGCAACCTGGGCCACGACGCCGATCGGTTCGCGGCGGACGTACGAGGTGTGGCCCTCGAAGTACTCGCCGGCGGACTTGCCTTCCATGATGCGCGCGGCGCCCGCGAAGAAGCGGAGCTGGTCTGCGCCCGCGGCAACTTCCTCGGACGCGATGAGGGCGCGGACCTGGCCGGTGTTGCGGTGCTGCGCCTCGACGAGCTCGTCGCTGTTGGCTTCGATGGCATCAGCGAGCTTGAGCAGCATGAGCTGGCGCTGGCCAGGCGTAACATGCTTCCAGGACTTGAAAGCTTCCTTCGCCGCGTTCATGGCAGCATCGACGTCGGCCGCGGTGGAGATAGGCGCGTGGGCGACAATCTCCCCGTTGGTGGGGTTCACGATGTCGAGCAGTTCGGTGCCTGCCGGCGTGACGAACTCGCCGTTGATGAAGTTCTGCAAGGTTTGGACCACGGTGTACAACCTCTTTCGGTGTCTAGGCATTGGTTGCAGCTGCTCCGAGCCTATGCCAGCACCCCCCGGCGCGGAATAGTCAGGTGCACACCCCGACTCCCCCGACTTAGTGCGAATGACCAGTGCGGGGATATCCTTTTTGGCATGGCAATGTCAATCGCCGCGCTCGTCGCCGTCCCCTCCCTTCGGCTCCGCAAAGCCGGCCTCGCGGAAACCACCTGGAACGAAGATATCCGCTGGGTGGCCGTGACCGAGCAGGAGGATCCCCAGCGCTTCCTCAACGGCGGCGAGTTGATCCTGACGACCGGGCTCCGGCTCAACGGGGCCGCTGAACAACGCCGCTTTGTGCGCCAGGTCCAGCGCGCGGGAGCAGTCGGCATCGGTTTCGGCACCGGGCTGACCCACGAAGCCGTGCCCCCCGCCCTCGTTGCGGAAGCGAACCGCTGGGGGCTGCCCCTCGTGGAAGTCCCGTACGAGACCCCGTTCATTGCCATCGGCAAACTCGTGGCCGATTCCCAATCCGCCGACCACTACTCCAAGCTGGAGCGCCTTATCGCCGGCCACCAGATCCTGGCCCGGGCCCTGCTGACCGGTGGCGGGCTCGGGGAATTGCTCAAGCAATTGGGCAGCATGCTCCGGTCCGACATCGCACTCACCCAGTTCAGCGCGCAGCTCTACAACAGCGTGGCCGGCAACCACGCGCCGACGGCCGACGACTGGGCATCCTTCCCCATCCCGACAGGCCGCCGCGACGCCTGCACCCTCTGGATCAAGCAACCCTTCGGCGACACCGGGATTGTCAGTTATGCGCAGAACCTGATCAGCGTGGAACTCAACAACATGGTCAAGCAGCGCCAGAGCCAGCGGGCCTTGGCGGGCCAGGTGCTGGACGATGTCATCCACGGAACCCTGGACACCGTCGAGGGCGCCCGCCGCCTGGCCGGCGTCGGAATCAACAGCACCCGCAAGAACGTGGTGCTCCTGGTGGTCTCCGCCGCCCACCACAAACAGCTCAGCAGCACATCGCTGCCGCAGTCGCTCGACGGCGGGGTGACCGCCGTCGTCGGGAAGGACCTGGTGACGGTAGTGCCCGACGACGGCAGTTCCGCGAGCGCGCTCGCCAAGGACCTCAGCGATCACCTGTTGGAAGCGGGAATCCACGCAGTGATCGGGATCGGCGGCGCGTACACCAAGCCGAACGGCGTGCGCTGGAGCTATTTCGAAGCGCGCGACGCCGTGGCGCACGGTTTACCGGTCAACGAACCTGAGCGGCTCAGCCTGACCTCTCTGTTGCTGGCGAGCGAGGACGTGCCGTTGGCGGACATGGCCAGCGAAGCGCTCACTCCCCTTCGCAAGTTCGACGCCACGCACGGCTCCGAGCTCGTCTCGACCCTTGAGAGCTACCTCAACCACAACGGCTCGGTGGCCGCCGTCGCCGAAGCCCTGACTTTGCACCGCAATACGGTGCGCTACCGCTTGGCGCAAATCACCGACCTCACCGGCTACGACCCCGCCCAGACGCCGGACCGCGTGCAGCTGTGGCTTGCCCTCGCGGTGCAGCGGCTGGGTGCCCGCAACCCGCGCTAAGGTCCCCTGCCGCCGTCGGCCAGCCCCGCCGCCGTCGGCCCAACTAGCTCGCATTTGTTGTCGTTTTCGGGGCTGAAAACGCCATTAAGTGCGAGTCAGTTGGGCTCCTGCGCAGCGTGGAGAGATTCACCACAAAACTTCCCAGATCAAACGTCAAACGTCTAACCTTTAAGCATGACCTCGACTCACCCGACTCCCCACGCAACGGAAGCAACAACTGTGCCCACCAGCGGCGGTACGGTGGCGCCGAAATCCCGGGTGGTCGCCGTCGTCGGGATCGTCGCCGTCATCCTGATCGGCCTGAACCTGCGCGCCGGCATCACCAGCGCGGCGGCGCTGTTCCACGATTTGCAGGCGTTCCTCGGCTACGGGGCGCTCGTCGCGTCGATTCTTCCGTCGATCCCCTTGCTGTGCTTCGCCGTGGCAGGGCTGGGAACCTCGTGGCTGTCGCGCCGGATCGGCGTCGAGAAGTCCATCCTCGTTGCGCTGGCCATGCTGGCCGCCGGACTCCTCGTCCGCAGCATCCCCGCGACCGGCGCCCTCCTCGCCGGGACCGTGCTGGCGATGTCCGGCCTGGCGGTGTGCAACGTGGCCATGCCGTCGTACATCCGCGAGCACTATGCAAGCAAGACGTCCATGATGACCGGCCTCTACACCTTCACGATGTCCGCAGGTGCCACCTTCGCGGCAGCGGTCAGCGTCCCCTTGGCCCAACAGCTGGGCTCGCCCTCGATGGGCCTGGCCGCATGGGGACTCCTTGGCGTCGCCGCACTTCTTGGCTTCCTCCCGATGGTCCTCCACACCCATCGCACTTCACGGAAGGCCAGCCAGGAGCACGTGTCGATGTGGCCCCTCCTGCGCACCCGGCTGGGATTCCTCATCACTTCCATCTTCACGTTGCAGGCCCTCCTGGCGTATGCCGTGATGAGCTGGTTTGCCTACATCCTGACGAGCCAAGGACTGAGCGCTTCCGAGAGCGGCCTCCAGTTCGGGCTCATGCAGCTGGTTTCGGTGGCAGCGGGCATGATCCTGCTGGCCATCGGCTCGCGGCCCGGCATGATGCGCCCCGCCCTGTACCTGGGTAGCGGGACCACCCTCCTGGCAATCCCCGCAATGCTGTTGCTCCCGACGTCGTTCGCCGCGGTTCCCGCCGTGATGTTCGGTTTCGGGCTGGGCATCTTCCCCCTGGTCCTGGTGATCATCAGCCGCAGCGGGCGTACGACGGCGGAGACCACCGCCATGTCCACCGTCGCCCAGTCCGTGGGGTACTTGATTGCGGCTTTGGGTCCGTTCGGCATGGGCCTGCTCCATAGCGCCACCGGTGCTTGGACGCTCCCCTTGGCGCTCCTTGCCGCGGTTGCCCTGGCCCTCATGGTCACCTGCCACCAGTTGACCAGCAAGCGGACGCCGATCAAGGCCGGGCCAAGGCCTGTCGCATGAGCCTCACACCTTCGCACCGGCCCGTCCTGGCCGATGAGGTCACCCGCCAGCTGCGCGGCATGATCCAGTCCGGGGAGTGGCCCCTGCAGGAGAAGATTCCGGCCGAGCCGGAACTCATGGCCTCGCTCGGAGTCTCGCGCGGGACGCTCCGCGAAGCCATCAAAGCTTTGGCGCACAGCGGCATGTTGGAGGTTCGCCGCGGCGACGGAACCTATGTCCGGGCCACCAGCGAGATCTCCGGCGCGGCCCAACGAATGTACAAGGAACACACGCAGGAGCACGTGGTCGAGGTCCGGGTGGGGCTGGACACCCAGGCCGCCCGACTGGCCACGAAGCACGCCACGGCCGAGGACATCGCCGCAATGCGCGCCCTCCTCCAAGTACGCCACGACGCATGGCTCGCGGCCGACTACCCCGCGTGGGCCCGGGCGGACTGGGATTTCCACGAACGGGTGGCCCTGGCTTCGGGCAACCCGCTGCTGCACCAGTTGTATGTGTCTTTCGGCGGGGTCTTCCACGACGACCTCCTGCGCCAACAGCGCAAGGCCGGCTTCAACGGCATCCCCCACGAGGGCCATGACGAGCTCGCCGACGCCATCGAGGCACGCGACGAGGCCGCCGCCGTCGCGAGCGTTTACCGCAACCTGGACTTCGCCGCGGAATGGCTCACGCACTGACCCTCGCTCACACATGGCTGGTTTTTCCCCGACGCTCGCTCACATCTATCGCGGTTTTGACGGACGCCCGCTCACATCATGTGAGCGGGCGTCTCTAGGAAACACCCCAAAGGTGAGCGGGGGTTTCACGAAAAGCCGTCATAGCTGAGCGAGCGTCCGCAGTGGCCCGGGCATCTAGGCCGGAGCGGCGCTCACCAGCTCGACGCCGGCATGAGCCGCCTCGCGGAAGAGTGCGTCGATGAGCACTACGCTGCGGCCGGCACGATGCAGCAGGCTTGCGGCGACGCTGGCCCGGTAGCCGGAAGTGCAATGCACCCAGATCCTTGAGTCCGGCAGTTCGTCCAGCCGAAGCAAAAGCTCGTGCAGCGGAACATTCACGGCCCCGAGCACATGGGAGGCGGAAAATTCCTCGGTTCGGCGCACGTCCAGAACTGTTTCACCGGAAGCCCGGTCCCGCTCCAGCCCCGCCCAGTCGGTGATCGGATATTGCACCAAAGCAGTGGCTGGTGCAAGAGCCCCAGGATCGTCGCCGACAGCTGCATCCGGGGAGTCGATTCCGATCCTCGCGAGGTCGCGGATTGCCTTTTCGACGTCGTCATGGGCACCTAGCAGGGTCAGCGGCTGGTTCCACGGCAGGACCCAACCGAGGTAGCTCGTGAAGCTCGAGCCTGTCCCGTATTCAAAGGCCACACTGCCGCGCAGGTGGCTCGCGGCGAATGCGACCCGGTTGCGCAGGTCCACCACCCATTCCCCTGCCTCGAGCCTGCGCTCCAGTTCCGCGGACTCCACCGATTCCGGGACTTCCAGCAACGCGGGCCCCGGGCCTAAGGCGTTGAGCGGGCTCATGTGCGCGTAGTAGCTCGGGTAGGCCGTGATATTCGCCAGGAGGTGCCGGACAAAATGGTCTTCGTCCGGGTCGGTGAGCGCATGGTTGGTGGCGGCCTGCTCTCCGATTGTCGATGCGGCGATCCTGCTCGCGGGACCGATGGAGCAGAACGAACCGAAGCCATGGGTGGGATACAGGATCGCGTCGGTTGCTGCCTCAGCCACGAGCCGCCGGACCGAGGCGTATTGGTCATGCGCCAGCCCGGCGGTGTCATCCGGGCCAATCAAATCGGTCCGGCCCACCGAACCGTACAGCAGGCTGCCACCGGAGAACACCGCTTGCCGGACGCCCGCCCCTGGATCGGGGTCCGAAACAATATAGGCCAGATGCGTGTGCGTATGGCCTGGCGTGGCCACCGGTTTGACGGAAAGCCTACCTACAGCGAACGCCTGCCCCGGAACAATCGGTTCATGTTGGAAAGCCACCTTGTCCGCGGCATTCACCAAGTAGCGGGCGTCGTGATCACGGGCAAGGATGAGGCCACCCGTGAGGTAGTCGTTGTGGAGGTGGGTCTCAGCGACATGCGTGATGGCCACTCCCGCAGCACGAGCTGCTGTTTCGACGCGGTCGGTATCGCGCTGGGGGTCGATCACGAGCGCCACAGTGCCGTCATGAACGAGGTAGCTGCGGTCCCCCAGTGGGGTCGTTTCGACGACGACGACGTCCATGCGGAGAGTCTAACCCCGATAAAGAACAACGCGGGGTCACTTAACGCCCATTCCGATGCCCCGGATGGGCGCTAAGTGACCCCGCGTTGCTTGGGCCCCAGTTGTAGAACTAGACCTGTGCAGCCACGCCGTCGCGGGAAATGTCCACCATGTCCTCACGCGGCACAACCTTGATGCGTTCGCGCTTGACCTCGACGCCGTGCGACGTGCCGGCCTCGGAAGCGGCGGCACCCAACGCGAGCTCGTGGGCGTCGAGGGCCAGCCAACCTTCCCAGCTGGTGAACTTTACGCCGCGCGCGTCCAGGAGCTCGACGACGGCGTCCGCCTCGGGAACGGCGGCCAGCGGCAGGTTTTCGCGGTCTTCCAAGAGGTACGTGACCGTCTCCAGTGCGTCACCCTTGGTGTGGCCAATGAGCCCGATGGGTCCACGCTTGATCCATCCCGTTGCGTACAAGCCCGGAACGTGCTCGCCGGAAGCGTCCAGGACACGGCCGCCGTCGTTCGCAACGACCCCGCGGCGGTGGTCGAACTCGACGTCCGGCAGCGCGGAACCGAAGTAGCCGATGGCGCGGTATACGGCCTGGACCGGGTAGTCGACGATCTCGCCGGTACCGCGCGCGTTGCCGGTTCCGTCCAGTTCGGTGCGCTCGAACTTGATCGCGGCTACCTTGCCGGGAGTCTCCGCGGAGTCCACGATCTCCACCGGGCTGTGCAGGAAGTGCAGGTGCAGCCGGCGGGAGGCCTTGAGCTCGGAAAGGTCCTCGGGCTGCTCGGCGATCCAGTTGGTGAGGGTGCCTACCATGGTCTTGGTCTGGTTGTTCGTCTGGATCTGGCGGTCAGACTCGTCGTCGAACTCGAAGTCCTCGGCGTAGAGGATGATGTCCACGTCCTTGGAGTGGGACAATTCGCGGAGCTCCAGCGGGGTGAACTTCACCTGTGCCGGACCGCGACGGCCGAAGACGTGGACATCGGTGACCGGGGAAGCCTTGAGGCCGGCATAGACGTTGTCCGGAATTTCGGTGACCAGGAGGTCGTCGGCGTGCTTGGAGAGGACACGGGCCACGTCCAGTGCGACGTTGCCGTTGCCGAGCACGGCCACGGATGTGGCCTCAAGCGGCCATTCGCGGGAAACGTCGGGGTGGCCGTCATACCAGGAGACGAAGTCGGCGCCGCCGAAGGAACCTTCCAGCTCGATGCCCGGGATGTTCAGGTCCGCGTCCTTGATGGCGCCGGTGGCGAAGATGACGGCGTCGTAGTGCGTGCGCAGGTCTTCGATGGAGATGTCAGTGCCGTAGTCGACGTTGCCGAAGAAGCGGATGTCGCCGCGGTCCAGGACCTTGTGCAGGGCGTTCACGATGCCCTTGATGCGGGGGTGGTCCGGGGCAACGCCATAGCGGATCAGGCCGTAGGGGGCCGGGTAGCGGTCGAAGAGGTCGATGCTGACCGTCAGCTCGCCGCTCTTGACGGCCTCGCTCTTGGTCAGGATGTCAGCTGCGTAGACGCCGGCCGGGCCGGAGCCGACGACGGCGACGCGCAGCGGACGTGCGGCGGTTCCTACGGTGGTGCTAGATGACACGGCTGTGTTCCTTTTCAGTGTGCAACGGGGCTAAGGGGTAACGACGCGGGGCTTGTTGGGGGTCAGGGTGCTGTAGTCAGCGGTCTTGAAATGTTCGGGGGCAAACGGGCTGACACGCACCACATCGCCGATCACAATCACTGCGGGATTTGCGACGCCGGCGGCCTCGGCTTGATCGGCAATCGTCGCCAAAGTGCCGATCGTGACGCGCTGTTCGGGCATGTAGCCGTTCTCTACGATACCTACCGGCGTGTCCAAGGGCATTCCGGAGTCCGCGAGGGCAGCGGCGGATTCGCGGAGTTTGGCTACACCCATGAGCAGGATCACGGTGTGGTCGGGGCGGGCCGGGACCTCGGACAGTTCCTCGTGGCCGGTCACCACGCTGAAACCCTTTGCGAGTCCACGGTGCGTCACGGGAATGCCCGCTGCGGCCGGCACTGAGATCGCCGAGGTCACACCGGGAACCACTTCTACCTCGACGCCGTTCTGCCGGCAGAATTCGGCTTCCTCGCCGCCGCGGCCCAGGACGTAGGGGTCGCCGCCTTTGAGCCGCACCACACAGTGGCCGGCCAGGGCTTCCTTCACCAGGATCCGGTTGATCTCCAGTTGCGGCACGGGGTGGTGGCCGGGGGTCTTGCCGACCTCGATCACGCGGACGTCCGGAGCAAGTTCCTGCAGCAAGTCGCGCGGTCCGAGGCGGTCCGCGACGACGACGTCGGCCTGGCCCAGGAGGCGACGACCGCGGACAGTGATAAGTCCCGAGTCACCGGGACCGCCACCCACGAGCGCGACGCTTCCGGTGGACGCACGACGACGGCGGAGCGGGAGGTCTCCCGTTTCCAGCGCGGTGGCAACTGCGTCGCGCAGGGCCATGGCGCGGCGAGGGTCTCCCCCGGCGTTGATGGCGATCTTCACGTCGTCGACGACGGCGACGGCGGGCGTCCAGGCTGCCGAGGATTCGTGGTCCGAGGCGTTGACGCACCAGATGCGCTGCGCCTCGGCGTCGGCTGCTACCTGGGCGTCCACAGCGGGAACGCCGGTGGCCGTCTGGACGAACCAGACGCCGTCGACGTCGGAGGAAAGGTAAGTGCGCGGCTCCCAGGTGAGCAGGCCGGAGGCTGCGAGTTCGCGGAGCGCGTCAGAGGCAACGGGAGCCACCACGGTCACCCGGGCGCCGGCGTCGAGCAGTCCCTTGGCGCGTCGGGCAGCCACGGGTCCGCCGCCCACCACCAGCACCGGGCGGCCAAGCAGCCGCAGGGCTGTGGGGTAGATGTCCTGTATTGCCATGAAAAAACTGTAGGGCCGGGCCGTAACATGCTTCAAAGGTCCGGAAACACCAGTTCACGCTAGGTAACCCGGCGTCACATTACGCCTGCGGGGTGGGTGCCTCCCAGCCGATCGCGGGAGCGACGTATTTGGCGATGTTGCCCAGCAGCTTGGCGTTGTATTCCACCCCGAGCTGGTTGGGTACCGTGACGAGCACCGTGTCAGCAGCCTGGACTGCGGCGTCCTGCGCCAGATCCTCGGCCAAGGCATCGGGCGCGCCGACGTAGCTCTTGCCGAACCGCGACAACGCACCGTCGAGCATGCCCACTTGGTCCCGGTTTTCCACCTGGGCGCGGAGCCCGAAATAGTGTTCGTCCTCGGCGTCGACCACGGGAATGATGCTGCGGCTGACCGAGACCCGCGGCTCAAAACCGTGTCCGGCTGCGGCCCAGGCCTCCCGGAACATGCTGATCTGTTCGGCCTGGAGCTGGTCGAAGGGAACCCCGGTGTCCTCGGTGAGCAACGTGGAACTCATGAGGTTCATGCCTTGTTCCGCGGCCCACACGGCGGTTTTGCGGGTGCCGGCGCCCCACCAGATGCGTCGCGGCAGCCCGGACGACGTCGGCTGGATCGGCAGGAGCCCGCGTCCGCCGCCCATGAAGGAGGGATCGGCTTCGGCCACTCCGTGGCCCGCGATCGCGTGCCGGAATACGGCGGTGTGGCGGCGGGCCATCGCGGAGTCGTCCTCACCCTCGGCAGGCGCATAGCCAAAGTACCGGGCGCCGTGCAGGGCCGGCTCGGGCGAACCACGGCTGATGCCCAATTGGAGCCTGCCTTGGCTGATGAGGTCCGTGGCCGCGGCTTCTTCTGCCATGTACAGCGGGTTTTCGTAGCGCATGTCGATCACGCCCGTGCCCATCTCGATCCGGCTGGTTCGGGCCGCGATGGCCGCCAACAAGGGGAACGGCGAGGCCTGCTGGCGCGCGAAGTGGTGCACCCGGAAGAAGGCGCCGTTGATGCCGAGTTCCTCCGCCGCAACCGCTAGGTCGATTCCTTGGAGCAAGGCGTCGCCGGCCGATGGAGTGCGCGAGCCTTGGACTGGACCCCAATGGCCGAAGGAAAGAAAACCGATTCGTTTCATGCCCGCGTCAACCACGGGACAAGCCGGGGAATTCCTTAGCGCGTGTTAGCGCGTGCTCCCCGTGAGTTAGCGCGTGCTGCCCGCGAGCAGGCCGCGGCGCAGCAGGAGGCGGCGCTCAATCGGCGCGAACACGACAAGCTCGATCAGGATGCCCACAAACAGGATCGCCAGGATCGCGGACATGACCGTGGCCATATCGGACAAGGTGCGGCCCTGGTCCAGGAGCGAACCGAGTCCGAAGCCGATGGTGCCGCCCACCGCGATGATTTCGGCGGCCATGAGTGAACGCCAGGAGAAAGCCCAGCCCTGCTTGAGGCCGCCGAGGTAGCCCGGAAGGGCCGCCGGCAGGACGATCTGCAGGGCCATCTGTAGTCGCGAGGCCCCGAGGACCTTGCCGACGCTCCGGTATTGCGGCGGGATCTGGTCCACGCCGGAAATCAGCCCGTTGATGATGGACGGGATGGCACCCATCAGGACGACGAAGTACACGGTGCCGTCCGAGAGCCCGAACCAAATGATTGCCGCTGGAACCCACGCCACCGACGGGAGGACCTGGAGCCCTGAAATGAGGGGCCCAAAGGCGCGGCGCAGCGGCTGCACCTGTGCGAGGAGCAGGCCCACCGGGGTGGCGACGGCGACGCTGATGAGGAAGCCGATCACGCCGCGCTGAAGGGAGGTCCAGACGGCTTCCTGGGCTTTGCCTTCGGCCCAGAGGGAACCGAACTGGCTCAGGACGTCGAGCGGTCCGGGAACCTGGTCGCGGCGCTTGAAACCGAGGGAGACATAGAACTGCCACGCCAGGATGAGGACCAGAAGTGCCGCAATCGGGAGGATGATCCGGGTCCAGTCGATGCGCGCCTTGCGGTGGGCATCCGACTGCAGCTTGTCCAGTCCGGCCTCGAGGTCACGGAGTTCGTCCGGGTTTCCTTTCAGGGACGGCGAGGTGATGTGGCGGGACTGTGGAGCTTGCTCGGCGGTGTCTCCTTCGGCAAGCCGGGTCTCTTGTTCAATTGGCATGGCGGCGGATCTCCTCGCGCAGGCGGCGGGTAATGGTTCCAGTCAGTTCCCCGGCACGGCCGGCGTCGGTCCGGTGTTCCTCAGTGACGTTCCACTCGGCCACGACCCGCCCCGGACGGGAGGACAGCAGCAGGACCCGCTGGCCGAGCCTGACGGCTTCGCGCACGTTGTGCGTCACGAACACGATGGTGCGGCCCGTTTCCTTCCAGATCCGCTCAAGCTCATCGTGCAGAAGGTCGCGCGTGATGGCGTCGAGGGCAGCGAACGGTTCGTCCATGAGCAACAACTGCCGGTCCTGGGCCAAGGCGCGGGCGAGTGCGACGCGTTGCCGCATGCCGCCGGAGAGTTCGTGCGGGCGTTTGTCCCCCGCGCCACCCAAATGGACGAGGTCCAACAGCTCGCCTGCGCGGGCAGCACGCGACGCCTTGCTCTGGCTGCCGGACTTGTCGGCGAGCTTCAGCGCGAGTTCGATGTTGCCGCGAGCAGTGAGCCACGGGAACAGCGCCGAATCCTGGAACATGAAGGCGGCGCCGTCGCTGGGCACCTCCAAAGCGCCCGACGTCGGCTGGTCCAGCCCCGCGAGGATGTTCAGCAGGGTGGATTTGCCGCAGCCGGACGCACCGAGCAGGGCGACGAACTCGCCTTGCTGGATGGTGGCGTTGACGTCGTCCAGCACCGGGGCGCCGTCGCCGAAGCGTTTACCCAGGTGTTCCAGTACGACTGGCATGGTCCCGTCCTTCGTTCGTTGCTTGTTGTTTCCCAACTAGCTCGCAGTTGTTGTCGTTATGAGCCGTCAAAACGACAACTAATGCGAGTCAGTTGGGCCGGTCGGTTCAGTCTTGGCCCAGTCCTGCGGCCGAGGTCTTCTGCCCGGTCACGCTGTTGAGGGCGCGGAGGTCGAAGATGCCGTTGATGTCGGCCGGCTTGGTGATGCCGGCGTCGACGCCGTCCTGGAGGAGTTTCTTGTAGGTCCCGGCGAGCGGGTCCACGGTGAAGGTGATGTTCTTCAGGGAGCGGTCGATGACGTCGGCCGGCAGCGTGCTGCCCGCGGTCGCCTTCAGCGCGGCGTTGATCGCGGTGGCCTTGTCGGCCGCCGAAGCGCTGTTGAGCCAGTTGACGGAGGCTTCGTGGCCCTGGAGCAATGCGGTCACGGTCTGCGGGTGTTCGGCGGCGAACTTCTTGCTGACGATCAGGATCGTGGTGGGGAACTGGCCCTTATCCCAGAGGTCCTTCTCATCCACCAGGACCTTGCCGCCGGCCTGGAGCACCAGACGCGAGGCCCACGGCTCAGGCAACCACGCGCCGTCGAGCTTTCCGTCTTGGAAGAGCTTGAGGGTCTGGGCGTTGTCCGTCGGGTTGATGGCGACGTCGCCGCCGCCGTTCGGGTTGGTCTTCAGGCCCTGCTTGCCCAGCCAGGCGCGCAGTGCCACGTCCTGGGTGCCGCCGAGCTGCGGGGAGGCCAGGGTCTTGCCCTTGAGGTCCGCGGCAGCGTTGATGCCTGGCTTGACTACCAGCTGCGCGCCGCCGGAGGCTGCGCCCGCGATGATGCTGATGGACGCGCCCTTGCTCTGGACGAAGGAGTTGATGGCCGGGTTCGGGCCAAGGTAGGCGGCGTCGATCGCGCCGGCGTTCAGGGCCTCAACCGCGGCGGGCCCTGCGTTGAAGATCTGGGTGGTGAGCTTGGTGCTGCCCAGCTTGCCGGCGATGATGCCCTTGCTCACGCCGACGAGTGCGGGGGCGTGGGTGACGTTGCCGAAGTAGCCCAGCTTGAGTTCCGCGGCGGGCGTCGTTGCAGCCGCGGCCTGGGTTTCGTTGTTCTTCGCGACAACCGATGCGACGGCGGCGCCGGCACCGATCAGCAGGACGAGCCCGACGGCGATGCCGATCTCGAGCGTGCGGCGGCGCTTGGGTTTGCTGGTTTCGCCGGCGACGATGCGCGTGGTTCCCGGGTTCGAGCCGGGCGGCGTGGGTTCTGGGGTGTTTGACATGGGGAAATCCTTGGGATGCGTTGCGGAAGGGGCAGAGCGTGTATCAGGCCCTGCGACATCGCCCCGAACGGGCGGGCAAGGACCAATCCGATGAGGTCATGGATTCACCATAGGGACTGTCATATTTGCCGTTCAACGACCCGGAAACCCGGGGTCACGCACGTTCATGCGGCGTCACAATTCGGCTCGCCCCAATGCAAAAAACCGCAGCTTGTTTCCCACCCCAAGCCTTGAAGGCCGGGTTTGGGAAACAAGCTGCGGTTCCGGTCATCGAGAACGTCAGATGACGTAACGTTCGTCCTCATGGTCGCCCGGGTGGTCCTTCACCAAGCCGGCCGCGAGCGTGTTGCCGTCCACGGGATCGATCACCAGAAACGCGCCCGTGCGGCGGTGGTGCAGGTAGTTCTCCAACGGCAACGGCGCGGCCAGGCGAAGCTGGGCGTTGCCGATGTCGTTCAGCTCAAGGCTGGAGGCAGCCTCGACGTTGAACGTGGCCAGGTCCAGCTTGCCCGTCACATTGCGGACCAACGCCTGGACGGTGCGGGTCCCGTGCTTCACGAGCACCTTGGCACCTTCGCGCAACGGCTTCGGCGAAAGCCAGCACAGCGCGGCGTACAGGTCGGCCGAGCTCTCGCGCACCGTCCCTGCTGCGGCAATGGTGTCACCGCGGGCGATGTCGATTTCATCGGCCAGGCGGATCGCCACGGATTGCGGAGCAGTAGCCTCGGCCAATTCGCTGCCGGCGAAGTCGATCCCGGTCACGGTGGTGATCCTGGGCTCGTGGCCCGGGCTCAGGACAGTGACCTTGTCGCCAAGCTTCACGGTCCCCTCCGTGATCTGGCCGGCGTAGGCGCGGTAGTCGCGGTACGCCTCGACGTCGAGCCCTGCGGCGACGGCGTCGGGAGCCAGCGCGCCCTGCGGGCGGATGACCAGCTGGACCGGGAAGCGGAAGCTCTCCAAGTGGCTTTCGAGCTCATCGGCGGCCGGAAGGGTTTCCAGGACTTCGAGCAGGGCCGGGCCGCTGTACCAGGGGGTGCGGTCCGAGCGGTCCACGACGTTGTCGCCGTCGAGCGCCGATACCGGGATGACCGCGACGTCGGCAATCCCATCGCTGCCCAAGCCAAGCTCGCGGGCAACCTTCTGCACGTCCGTCTCGATCTCGCGGAAGACCGACTCGCTGAAGTCCACGAGGTCGATCTTGTTCACGGCGACGATTACGTGCGCCACGCGCAGCAACTGCAGCACCGACAAGTGGCGGCGGGTCTGCTCCAGGACTCCCTTGCGGGCGTCAATGAGTACGACGACGGCATCCGCAGTGGATGCGCCCGTCACCGTGTTCTTGGTGTACTGAACGTGGCCGGGGCAGTCCGCGAGGATGAAGCTGCGGCGGTCCGTGGCGAAGTAGCGGTAGGCGACATCGATGGTGATGCCCTGTTCCCGTTCGGCGCGAAGGCCGTCGGTCAGGAGGGCAAGGTCGATGGCCTGGCTGCCGGTGGCGCCGGCTCCGCCGAAGCCACGGTCGGCAGAGGTGCGGGCGACGGCGTCGAGCTGGTCCGCGAGGATCGCCTTGGAATCGTGCAGCAGGCGGCCCACCAGGGTGGACTTGCCGTCGTCGACGGATCCAGCGGTGGCGAAACGGAACAGCGTTGATTCGCGCAGGCCGGTCTCCAGGAGTGCGGTTTCGGTGCTCATTAGAAGTAGCCGTCCTTCTTGCGGTCTTCCATGGCTGCCTCGGAGATGCGGTCATCTGCACGGGTGGCGCCACGTTCGGTGAGTGTGGATGCGGCAACTTCAACGACGACGTCGGCAACCGTGCGGGCGTCGGAAACGACCGCGCCGGTGCAGGACATGTCGCCCACAGTGCGGTAGCGGACGAGCTTGGTGACGACTTCCTCGTGCGGAAGCGGCATGGAAACCTCGCCGACTGCGCGCCACATACCGTCGCGTTCGTAGACCTCGCGCTCGTGGGCGTAATAAAGGCCGGGCAGCTCAATGCCTTCGCGCTCGATGTAGCGCCACACGTCCAGCTCGGTCCAGTTGCTGATGGGGAACGCCCGGACGTGCTGGCCCACGGTGTGGCGGCCGTTGTACAGGTTCCACAGTTCGGGGCGCTGGTTGCGGGGATCCCACTGGCCGAACTCGTCGCGCAGGCTCAGGATGCGCTCCTTGGCACGGGCCTTGTCCTCGTCGCGACGTCCGCCGCCGAAAACGGCGTCGAACTTGTTGCGCTGGATGGCGTCCAGGAGCGGCACGGTCTGCAACGGGTTGCGGGTACCATCGGCACGCTCGGCGAGCTCGCCACGGTCGATGAACTCCTGGACGGAACCCACCACGAGCTTGAGGCCCAGACGCTCCACCGTGCGGTCGCGGAAGTCGATGACCTCGGGGAAGTTATGGCCGGTGTCCACGTGCAGCACGGGGAACGGAACCTTGCCAGGCCAGAACGCCTTGGTGGCCAGGTGCAGCATGACCACGGAATCCTTGCCACCGGAGAACAGCAGCGCAGGCTTCTCGAACTCGGCAACAACCTCGCGGATGATATGGATGGCCTCGGACTCGAGGGTGTCCAGGCTGGACAGGCGTGCTCGGGGTTCGACGCCGACTGCCGCCCCCGCCCCTTCGCCGCGCGGCTGATCTTCGATCAGCCCAGCGCGCGGCTCCGACAGGCCCGATGCCACTCCCTGGGCGGCAGTCGGCGTCTCAGCAGCGTCGGTTTCCAGCACAGACAGCTCCAGGTCCTCGTTGGTGATTTGGGTACTCATACGTGTAGTCCGCATTCTGTCTTGTCGGTTCCTGCCCAGCGGCCGGAGCGGGGGTCCGCTCCCGGGGCCACTTTGCGGGTGCAGGGCTGGCATCCGATGGACGGGTAGCCCTGGCTCAAGAGGGGGTTGACGGGAAGGATGTTGTCTTCGGAGTACTGGACCAACTGGTCAAAGCTCCAGTCGGCCATCGGGTTGACCTTGACCAATCCGTTGGCCTCGTCCCAGGTGATCAGCGGGGTGTTGGTCCGGGTGGGTGCCTCGTCGCGGCGGACTCCGGTGAACCAGACTTCGTAGCCGGCGAGGGTCCGGCGCAGCGGCTGGACCTTGCGGAGCGCGCAGCACTGGGCGGCGTCACGGGCAAACAGGTCCTTGCCGAGGAGGCGGTCCTGCTGCTCCACGGTGTTCTCGGGGAGCACGTCCACGATGTTCACGCGCAGGTTAGCGGCGACTTCGTCCCGCGTGGCGTGGGTTTCCGGGAAGTGGTAACCGGTCTCCAGGAACAGGACGTCGACGCCGGGAAACTGGTCCGCGACCAGGGCCGGCAGCACGGCGTCGGCCATGGAGCAGGCCACGGCGACGGCGGGCAGTTCGAAGTTGCGGGCAACCCAGGCGATGACGTCGCGGGCGGGCGCGTTCCAGCCGAGCTCGGCGGCACCGGATTCGGCGAGGGCCTTGAGTTCGTCGTGGGAGCGCTGGCAGGGCCCACGGCCACCGGGGTCCCCGGCCGAGCTTGCGAGGTTGGGGAGTGGCTGGGGATTGGTCACTGGAGATCTCCTTCATCTGCGGAGTGCGCCCATTCGGCGAAGGTCTGGCCTTCGGCGCGGTCGGCCACGAACTTCCGGACTACCCGCTCTACGTAATCGGGCAGGTCCTCGACGTAAACCTTAAGACCGCGCACGGTGCGTCCGAGGCCTGCTTCTTCGCGGTTGGAGGAAGCCAGCCCGCCGCCCAGGTGAACCTGGAAGCCCGGGGTGGGGTCGCCGTCGGGCGTTGGCAGCATCATGCCCTTGAGCCCGATGTCCGCGGTCTGGATGCGGGCGCAGGAATTGGGGCAGCCGTTGATGTGCAGGGACAGGGCCTGCGGCAGCTGACCGCTGTCCGCGAGGTCGGCCAGGCGGCGTTCCAGTTCGGCGACCGCGGTGGCTGCCGTGACCTTGGTTTCCACGATGGCGAGCTTGCAGAATTCGATGCCGGTGCAGGCGATGGTGCCGCGGCGGAACACGGACGGGCGGGCGGAGAGGCCGAGGGTGTCCAGTTCGGCGACGAGCGGTTCCACCTGCTCCTTGGCGACGTCCAGCACAACGATCTTCTGGTGCGGCGTGGTGCGCAGTCGGAAGGAGCCGCGGGCTTCGAGGGTGTCCGCGAGCTTCACGAGCTGGCTGCCCGAGAGACGACCGGCCAAGGGTGTGGCTCCGATGAAGAACTTGCCGTCCTTCTGCTCGTGGATGCCGACGTGGTCGCCCGGGGTCGAGGGCTTGGGCGCCGCGGGGCCGTCGGAAAGCTTGAAGCCGAGGTATTCGTCCTCAAGGATCTGGCGGAACTTTTCGGGACCCCAGTCGGCCATGAGGAACTTCAGGCGTGCCTTGGTGCGCATGCGGCGGTAACCGTAGTCGCGGAAGATGCTGGTGACGCCGAGCCACACTTCGGCGGCTTGCTCAGGCTTCACGAACGCGCCGAGGCGCTTGGCGAGCATCGGGTTGGTGGACAGCGCGCCGCCTACCCAGAGGTCATAGCCGACGCCGAGTTCGGGGTGGACCATGCCGACCAGGCCGAAGTCGTTGATCTCGTGGACCACGTCCTGCGAGGGGTGGCCGGTAATGGCGGTCTTGTATTTGCGCGGCAGGTTGGCGAGCTCGGGGTCGCCGATGAAGCGCTCCGCGAGTTCGTGGATCAGCGGCGTAGGATCGATGATCTCGTCCTTGGCGATGCCGGCAACCGGGGAGCCCAGGATGACACGCGGCACGTCGCCGCAAGCCTCGGTGGTGGACAGGCCGACGGATTCGAGGCGGCGCCAGATTTCCGGAACGTCCTCCACCCGGATCCAGTGCAGCTGGATGTTCTGGCGGTCCGTCAGGTCGGCGCTGCCGCGGGCGAAGTCCACGGAGATCTGGCCGATGACGCGCAGTTGCTCGGTGGTGAGTGCGCCGCCGTCGATCCTCACGCGGAGCATGAAGTACTTGTCCTCGAGCTCGTGCGGCTCGAGCGTGGCGGTCTTGCCGCCGTCGATCCCGGGCTTGCGCTGGGTGTAGAGGCCCCACCAGCGGAAACGGCCGTGGAGGTCCGTGCCGTCGATCGAGTCGAAGCCGTGCTTGGAGTAGACAGACTCGATACGCTCGCGGACGTTGAGCCCGTTGTCTTCCTGCTTCCAGGTTTCGTTGGCGTTGAGCGGCGCGGTGCCGTCAACCTTCCACTGGCCATGGGGTTTAGCGGCAGGACGGGCGGTGCGGGCCGGGCGCTTGGGTGCAGCCTCGTCCGCAGACGCTCCGGCTAGAGCTGTATCAGTCATGCATCGACTGTAGGGCTGGCCAGAGAGGCGTAACAAAGGTCCGGGAAACGGAAAGTCACCTAGGGAAACATTTCGTCACGAACCGCCGTCGGGCCTTGTTCAGCTGGCCGCGCTGTGCATTCGACATGCCCGCTCAGGAGCGAGCGGCAACCGCCGCGTCGTAGCGTTCCAAGGCGATCTCCGCGAGCACCGGAGAGGGCAGCAGTGGCGCCGTCACGACGTCGGCGCCGGCCTTGGACAGCTGGTCGTGGAAGTAGCCCGTGGCCAGCAGATACGAGGACACGACCACCCGGCCGCCGTCGTCGGTGACTTCCGCGCCGGTGACTTCCGCGCCGGTGAGTTCGGCGCGCAGGGCCGCGACGCCGTCGGGCACGTTCGGCTCGGCACTCGCGCCATAGGCGACGCGCACCTTGTTCGGCAGCAACTCGGCGAGCTGGCGCGCCTGCTCTTCCGAATCGACGGAACCGTCCGGCAGCGACGAGCCCGCGGCGGCGAGCAGGACGCCGTCGCCCTCGCCGAGGCCGGCGTCCCGCAACCGTGCCGCGAGCAGTTCCGCGAGGCGCGGATCCGGCCCCAGCGGCGGCGCGGCGGTCACCTCGGGGCGAGACTTGATCGCCTTGGGGATGTCCACCTTGACGTGGTAGCCGGTGCTGAGCAGCAAAGGAACGACGACGGCGGGCGTGCCTTCCGGGAGCCCGGCCACCACGCCGCCCAACTCGGGCTCCTGGACGTCTACGTAGGCCTCGACGACGGTCAGGCCGGGGCGCAAGGCCTCAATCTCGGCCATGACCTGGCGGATAGCGGCCTGCCCTTCGACGTTCCGGGTTCCGTGGGCGCACGCGATCAAGACGGGGCTGTTCATGCGTGCAAGCGTAACGTTGGGCGAGCATGATCGCCCGTCTGTGAACGAAGAATGGAGCTGCATTTGTTCACTTTTGACCTTGCGCTGGTATGGCTGGATCTGGCCGGCGTCTTCTTTTTCGCCGTGTCCGGATCCTTGCTCGCGGCCAAGAAGCAGTTCGACATCATCGGCTCGCTCCTCTTGGCTTCGCTGGTCGGCCTGGGCGGCGGCGTCATCCGAGACATCGTCATCAATGCCGGCCCGCCCGCGGCGTTCACCAACCCGGTGTACCTGCTGCCACCCTTGTTGGCCGCGGGGCTGGTGTACTTCCTGTTTTCGAGCATCCAGCGCTTCACGTCCCTCTTGACACTGTTCGACGCCGGCGGGCTGGCCTTGTTCTGCATCACGGGGACGCTCAAGGCACTGGCCGCTGGGATGAATCCGGTGGCTGCAATCTTGTTGGGAGTCACCACGGCTGTGGGTGGCGGCTTGCTCCGCGACATCACAGCCAACGAAATTCCCAACCTCTTCAACGCACGGGATCTCTACGCCCTGCCGGCCCTCACGGGGGCCGCCCTGACCGCACTGCTCTGGAACATCGGCGCCTTCACCGGACTGACGGCGGCCTTGGTTGCCGGCTGGGTTTTCGCCTTCCGGGTGCTGGCTTGGCGGCGTGGTTGGCGGGTGCCCCTCGCGGTCCGGGGATGGCACCGCGCCGGGGTGTCCCCGGGCGCCGATTCACGTGGCCGCGATTAGCTAGGATGGGAGCATGACTGACATGTTCCTCGAGAAGTTCCGCGCGCTTGTACCGAAGTATCTCGAGGACGAATGGCAGGAAGAAGACGGGCTGTCCGCCGCTGAGCTGGACGAGGCCCTGTCCGCCCACTCGTTCACCATTCCCATGGTGCTGCGCGAGTTCTACCTCGCCCTCGGTGGTTGCGAGGACCTCATGGAGGCCTACCACTACTTCTGGGACCCCGAAGAACTCGAAGTGGACGACGAAGGTTTCCTCATGTTCTTGGAGGACGAGGAAGAGCAGTTCACTTGGGGCTTCCGCGTAGGCGACCTCGGCGTCCCGGATCCCATCGTGTGGCGCCGCAACAACGCCCGCGGCCAATGGAAATCCGAAGAAGGCACGTTCTCCGAGTTCGTGTTCGACATGTTCGACTGGGCCTTCAGCGACGAAGACTAGGGTTTTTGGGGGTACCGGGGGGCTGCCGAGGGCTGCGTTGGGGCCGCCGGGGGCGCCGGCGCCGCGCCTTCCTGACCCTCTTTGAATTTCGAGGAGCCGTGACACACCTGGATCAGGGTGTGTCGCGGCTTTTTTCGTGCCAAAGAAGGTCAGGACGGTCCGCGCTTTGGTGGAGTCTGCTGCTGGAGTACGACGGCGGCACCCACCCGGGCGCGTATCTTGCGGGGGCGAAGCGGCCGACTTCCCGGTGCCGAAACACGGTCAAGACCTCGTTGACCATCTCTTCAGGACGGTGGACCACGTCCTGGTAGAAGTAGTGCAACGACAAGAGCCCACCCTTCACACTGGCGTTGTCCCGGTACCGGTCCTTCTTGACCTGCCGCGGCTCCAGATGCGTATGGCCGTCGAGTTCCACTACAAGGCACTCGTTGATCAGGCAGTCCACCTCCCCCACCCCCGCCAGTTCCACATGCATCCGGACCCGGAGACCCGCCCGGACAAAGTGCGTGTGTGCGAGCACTTCCAGCAAGGAATCAGCCCTGGGCAGCACAAGATCCAGCGCAGCCCTCGCTGCTCCGTTGCGGTTGCCTTGCAGTTTCGTCTTAAGGAAGTCTGCGGTGATCAACCCGCGGCTAATTGCGGACTGGACAATTACCAAGGATTCCAGTTCGGGTCGGCATCTCAGGGCGTGGATAAGCACATCAGCTAGGCCGGCCACAGGAAGGTACGGATGCCCCGGGTGGCTACATCGGGCGTGGTCCACCACACCGTCCCGGACTAGGCCGCTACCGCAGCTGAGATGGATGGCCTCGTGTTTCCGGGAACTCCCCAGTCCTTGGACGCCTCCTGGCTCCTGCAGCTGCCACAAATTGTAGAAACGAACAGCCGAAACGCAGGTCAAGACGCCATTCGCCGCTAGCGCAGCAACGATGCCTGGATCGGCGCCCTCAATCGTGTAGATCCCACGGCGCAACAGGTTGAGCGTTCCGTTGCGGAGCCCTTGGGCCAACGCCGACTTGGGAAAGCCCGCTCTAAGCAGTTGCGCAGTCCGGGCCGCACCGCCCCGCCTCTGGAGGAATTGCACTATATCCATGTGGCCACTCCAGCAGCATCGCTCAGGCGACAGTAGCTCCGGGTTCCCCTATGTGGACAACTTTGCTGGCCCTTCCTGACCTTCTTTGGGTCCATAAACTGCCGGACACACCCCTTCTCAGGCGTGTCGGGGCCATGTTGAATTCAAAGAAGGTCAGGACGGCGCGCAGAATTCCCCGAAAACTCCGAAAATCCCTTTGACCGGGAAAGTTGCACCCGTGACAAAGTTGTCATATGCTGTAACCGGATTCACTAAATGCCTCCGGTGGATCTGATGCGAACGGAGATTATGGTCCCGGTTCGTTGCAGCGCGTGACTCGTAGCGTTGCAAGGAACCGGGGCCATTGCATTTAAGCCCAGCCCCCGCGCGCCCCACCCAACTAGCTCGCAGTTGTTGTCGTTATAACGGCTCAAAACGACAACAACTGCGAGTCAGTTGGGTCTGCGACGAAGGAAAAGGGGCGAGAACGACGGCACCCTCTGCAGGGCTGCCCACGCCGCCAAGACTCAGCTGGCGCGCTCCACCACAGCGTGTGCGAAGTTGGTCAGCGACTCCTTGACCACGCCTTCGGGCAACGGCTTCAAGGCTTCGATGGCTTCAGCGGACCACTGGCGCGCAATCACCCAGGATTCAGCAGTGACGGGATGCTCGCGGAGCCCCGCGACGGCCAGGGCCAGGGCTTCATCGGAGGACAGGTCGCCGTCAACCAGCTTCAAGAGTTCGACGGCGGAGTGGTCACCGTTGTCGGCGGCCTTGCGGAGCAGGAGGACGGGCAGCGTGGGAACGCCTTCCCGGAGGTCTGTGCCCGGAGACTTGCCGGACTTAACCTTGACGCCGGTCACGTCGATGACGTCATCGGCTAGTTGGAAGGCCACGCCGACCTTCTCGCCGTACTCCACGAGCACGTCTTCGAAGGCTTCGTCGGCGCCGGCAAAGATGGCACCCAGCTGGCCCGAGGCGGCAACCAGGGAACCGGTCTTGTCGGCGATGACGGAGAGGTAGTGCTCCACCGCGTCCTCGCCTTCGCGTGGGCCCACGGTTTCGTGCAGTTGCCCGAGGCACAAGCGTTCGAAGGTGCGGGCCTGGATCCCCAGGGCACGCGAACCGAGCTCTGACACCAGGATCGAGGCGCGGGCAAAGATCAGGTCACCCGTGAGGATGGCTACCGAGTTGCCCCAGACTTCGTGCGCCGTGGGGGCACCGCGGCGGTAGGGCGCGGAGTCCATCACGTCGTCGTGATAGAGGGTGGCGAGGTGGGTCAGTTCAACCACGACGGCGGCCTGGACCACTTCCGGACGGGAGGCGTCACCGAGGTGGGCACACAGGAGAGTCAAAAGCGGGCGGATGCGCTTGCCGCCGGCTTCCACCAGGTGACGCGACGTTGCGTCAGCCAGGGGATCCGAGTTGGCGATTGCTTCGCGGAGCTTCTTTTCCACGCGGGCAAGGTTGGTGGTGATGGCAGGACCCAGCTCCACGTCCTTGGCGATAGCCGCAAAACCGGCAGGAAGCTGCAGGCCAGTGGCGATCGCGGTGGTGGTGGGAGCGGGTTCGACAGCGTCCGGCAGGCCGTGCCCGGCGTGCGTCCAGCTGTGTTCGGCAGAGTGAGTCACGGGTTAACCCTAACTTTTCGCGGAGGAAAGCGTTGATTCGGTGCCGGTACGGGTGGGAGCGGCGGTGGACGTGGTGTTGGAGGTGGCCGGGACCAGCATCTCGAGGACGCGGATGGCGCGGTCCTCGAAGCCCTTGGCGGACGGATCCGTGAGGTTGGCGAGCATCCTGACCACAAAGCGCATCAGCACCGGAATGGGCATGCCGGTCCGTAGTGCGAGTTTCATGACGGCGGGCTTGCCAATGAGGGCGGCAAAGACACGGCCCAGGGTGAAGTGTGAACCCCATTGGTCCCGCACGTAGTCCGCGTACCGCGAAAGGTGCGCGTCGGCGTCGTCGACCGTCCATCCGGCCGAACGCGAGCGGACGGACGCATCAACAAGAAACTCGGCCGCAAAGCGGGCGGACTCCATGGCGTAGGAAATGCCCTCGCCGTTGAATGGTGAAACCATGCCGCCGGCGTCGCCCAGGAGCATGAGCCCCGGCGAGTAGTGCGGCGTGCGGTTGAAGCCCATCGGCAGCGCGGCGCCGCGGATCTCCCCCACTTGGTTTTCGGGCGTGAAACCCCACTCGGACGGCATGCCGGCGGTCCATTCGCGCAGGACCTGCTTGTAGTCGAGCTTGCCGAATTCTTTGGAGGAGTTCAGGATGCCAAGGCCGACGTTGGACGTGCCGTCACCGACGCCGAAAACCCAGCCGTAACCGGGCAGCGGCTTTCCGGACTTGCCAAGAGAGCCGGCGCGGGTACCGCGCCGAGCTTGCGAGGCGTGGGAAGCCGGCGAATGGAGCTCCAGCCAGCCTTCCATCCAGTCGTCGTCGTGTCGGGGCGAGGTGAAGTAGGTGCGGACGGCGACGCCGAGCGGACGGTCGTCGCGTTTGTGCATGCCGAGCGAAACCGCGGTGCGGGTCGAGTTGCCGTCGGCGGCGAGCACGACGTCGGCATGGAAGTCGCGCGTTTCGCCCGTCTTGCGTCCGGACTCGTCGAGCAGCGCGGCGCGCGCGCCGATCACCCGCCCGGCGTCGTCGCGCAGTGCTTCGGTGACGCTGTGGCGTTCAAGGACGACGGCGCCGGCCGACTGGGCGTGCCGGGCCAGTTCCTCGTCGAATCCGAGGCGCGTGCGGATGAGTCCGTAGGCGGGAAAGTCGGCGACCTCGGGCCACGGCAATTCAATGGTGCGGCCGCCGGCGATGAGCCTGAGCCCCTTGTTGCGGCGCCACCCCTCGTCCTCGGCATGCGGGAGGCCGAGCTTCTGGATTTCGCGTACGGCGCGCGGAGTGAGGCCGTCGCCGCAGACTTTCTCACGCGGGAAGCTGGTCTTTTCCAGCACGGTCACGGAAATGCCCGCCCGGGCAAGGTAGTACGCGGCGGTGGACCCGGCTGGCCCTGCGCCGACTATCAGTACGTTCACAGCGTCCTTGTTAATAGGCCGGTTAGCGGGACTGATCGCCGGCTTGGCGGCGCGGCTTGATCTGGCGGCGCAGCTTGGCCACGGGAACGCTTTCCCGGTGTTCGGCTCCGGGCTTCTGGGCGCGGTGCACCGCTACGATGCCGCCGCTCAGGTTGCGGTAGTTGACGTCGGTCCAGCCGGCTTCCTGCAGCCACGCGGCCAGGTGGTCCTGGTCCGGCCAGGCGCGGATGGACTCGGCGAGGTACACGTAGGCGTCCGGGTTGGAGGAGACCTTGGTGGCGATGGCAGGCAGTGCGCGCATGAGGTATTCGGTGTACATGGTCCGCCAAAGGGGCACGACCGGGGCGGAGAATTCGGCGATAACCAGGCGGCCGCCCGGCTTGGTGACACGGAACATCTCCGCGAGGGCCTTGTGTGGTTCGTTGACGTTGCGCAGGCCGAAGGAAATGGTGCACGCGTCGAAGGAGTTGTCCGCGAAGGGCAGCTTGGTGGCGTCCCCGGCAACGAAGTTGATGTCCGGACGGCGGCGCTTGCCGACCTTCAGCATCCCCAGGGAGAAGTCGCAGGCCACGACGTCCACTCCGGCGTCCGCGTACGGTTCGCTGGACGTACCGGTACCGGCAGCCAGATCCAGGACCTTTTGGCCTACCCGAACATCCATCGCATCCACGACGACGCGGCGCCAACGCCGGGTCTGCCCCATGGACAGGACATCGTTGACGACATCGTATTTGGGGGCGACATCGTCAAACATCGTCGCAACTTCGTCCGGACGCTTTTCCAAGGATGCTCGGTTCACCCTGCAATTGTCTCAGACAAATATGGGAAGAACTTTCGGGGCACTCCGGTCCGGGCCCGGTTCGCGCGCCGGGTTCCCGTTCCGGCAAGCGCGGCTACCGTTGCGCGCGGGAGTAATGTTGTTCCATCATGACGAGTACGCTCCGCACCTTGACAGTCCCCCTCGATGTTGATTCATCCTCCGGGGGACTGCCGTCATTTCTGGTCCGGGACGATGTCCTGTGCTGGTCCCGCCGAGAGAACGGACTGGTGGGCTTTGGCGAACTCGCGCGCTTCACCGCTTCCGGGCCCGATCGCTTCCTCGAGGCCGACATCTGGTGGCGCCACCTCGTCATCGAGGCCGACGTCACGGATCCCCTTGAGCTCCCCGGCACCGGCCCAGTGGCCTTTGGCTCCTTTGCCTTCTCCAAGACGTCCGACTTTGAGTCCCGCTTGATCCTTCCTGAAATCGTTGTCGGTATCCGGGATGGGCAGTCCTGGCTCACGCAGCTGACGCTCGACGACGTCGAACTCACCGAGGCGGGAGCGCTCGCGACCCTCGCGGGTTGGCTCAGCGGCGAGTCAGGGACCCGCGAGTCAGCGGCCGGTGAGCTTACGGCGGCAGGAGGCTCCGGCGTCGGGCACCCAACTAGCTCGCAGTTGTTGTCGTTTAGCGGGCCCAAAACGACAACAACTGCGAGTCAGTTGGGCGACGGGAAGGTGACGCTGGAGAGCGGTTCACTGAGCGAGGCCGCCTGGAAGCAGGCCGTGGCCGAGGGCGTGGCGAAAATCCGCACCGGAAAGCTGGAGAAGCTGGTTCTCGCGCGGGACGTCGTGGCGACGCTGCCCGACGGCGTCAACGCCGCCAAAGTGCTCCAGCAGCTGGCCAGCCGTTACCGCGAATGCTGGACCTACGGCGTCGACGGCTTGGTGGGCGCGACGCCGGAAATGCTCATCCAGGTGGAGGGCCGCACAGCACAGGCGCGGGTCTTGGCCGGGACGCTGGACCGTCGCGACGCCGAGGGCGTGGACGGCTCCCCCATGGAATACGCCGAACGCGTGCTGGCCGGTTCGGAGAAACAACGGCACGAGCACGAGATCGCCATCCAGTCACTGACCACCCAGCTCGCGCCCTTCTCCGAGGCAATGAACGCCCACAGCGAACCGTTCATCCTGGAACTGCCCAATGTGTGGCACTTGGCATCGGACGTGAAGGCCGAGCTCGCCGATATCGAGGGACATGTCCCTACGTGCCTTGCGCTGATCAACGCCCTCCACCCCACGGCTGCCGTGTGTGGCACACCTACTCTGGTTGCCGGGGAACTGATCCGGGAGCTTGAGCACATGGATCGCGGGCCGTACGCCGGTCCGGTCGGATGGCTCGACGCCGCGGGGAACGGCGAGTGGGGCATCGCACTGCGCGGCGCGATCATCGAGAGTCCTACCACCGTGCGCCTCTATGCGGGCTGCGGGATCGTGGAAGGCTCCGTTCCCGACGCCGAGCTGGCCGAGACCTGGGCCAAATTCCGGCCGATGCTCGAGTCGCTGGGGATTAGCAACTAAGCCTCAAACCCGAGGATTCCGTTCGAAACCTACCCTCCCAACTGTCTGGGGTGCGAGACAATAGCCACGTTGGGGGTCTTGATTTTTTACTTGGTAGGTTATCCAATAGTAAAACTTAGTTTTCTGTGACGCACATCTCATGTTCGGCGCTACACTATGAACCGATTAGTTTCGCATCCACTGCAAAAAAAGGTAAGAAAATGCAGAAATTCCGTTCGCTCCCGGTCAGTTCGACGCTCAAGGCTGCAACCATCATCGCAATCGGCGCCTTGGCACTGACTGCCTGCACCAACGCCTCAGAGGCCGGCCCGTCGAGCGCCGCCTCGCCTTCCGGCAGTGCCAATGCAAGCTTTGACCCCAGCACCATCACCAAGGACGACACCCTCGCTGCGCTGGTCCCCGCGGCCATCAAGTCCAAGGGCACGCTGACCGTCGGCTCGGACACGACCTACGCTCCTGCGGAATTCCTCGGAACCGACGGCCAGACCCCGGTTGGTTACGACGTCGACATCGCCAAGGCGATCGGCGCCACCCTTGGTTTGAAGGTCCAGGTGCAGACCGCCGAATTCACGGGCATCCTCCCCGCCCTCGGCCCCAAGTACGATCTGGGCATCTCGTCCTTCACCATCAACCCTGAGCGTCTCGGCGCCGTTAATATGGTCAGCTACTTCAACGCCGGCACCGCGTGGGCCGTGCAGAAGGGCAACCCGAAGAAGTTCTCCCTGGATGACGTCTGCGGCAAGTCCATCGGCGTGCAGACCGGCACGGTCCAGGAAGACCCGGACCTCTCCGGCCGCAACAAGAAGTGCGCAGCTGACGGCAAGCAGCCCATCAACATCGTGACACTCAAGAACCAGACCGACGTCACCACCCGTCTCGTCAACGGCAGCATCGACGCGATGGCAGCCGACTCCCCCATCATCGGTTACGCCCTGACGCAGACCAACGGACAGCTTGAGAAGCTCGGCGATGTGTACGACGCCGCTCCCCAGGGCATCGCTGTTGCCAAGTCGGACACCGCCCTCGCCGATGTCATCCAGAAGACCCTGACCAAGCTCATGTCTGACGGTTCCTACAAGAAGATCCTCACCGGCTGGGGCAACGCCGAAGGCGCCATCACCAAGTCCGAGGTCAACCCGGCGGTCAAGTCTTGAGTATTCCCGCCACCGATAACAAATCAGGTGCACAGATGGATCATCATCAACCAGGCCACGCAGCACCAGTGCTGAACGACGCGGTGCCTGTCAGGCACCCTGGCCGTTGGATCAGCGCCATCGTCATCGTTGGCGTACTAGCACTTATGGTGCAGAGCGTGATCACGAACCACAACTTCCGTTGGGACGTTGTGGGCACCTACATCCTGGACGTGAAGGTCGTCCAGGGTGTTGGCTGGACGCTTCTCCTGACCGTAGCTTCGATGGTCATTGCCATTGTCCTGGCCATCCTGCTGGCCGTGATGCGCCAGTCCGACAACCCCGTCCTGCGCTACACGAGCTGGGTCTGGGTCTGGTTCTTCCGCGGCACCCCGGTCTACACCCAGTTGGTCTTCTGGGGCCTGATCGCCGTCCTCTACCCCAAGATCAGCGCAGGGGTGCCGTTTGGCCCCGAACTGTTCAGCGTGGACACGAGCACCGTCATTACGGCTCTTGTTGCGGCGATCCTGGGGCTAGGCCTGAACGAATCCGCCTATCTGGCGGAGATCTTCCGGGCCGGCCTGAAGTCAGTGGACAAGGGACAGACCGAAGCCGCCGAAGCCCTGGGCATGGGCAACGGCAAGATCATGTGGCGGATCATCCTGCCCCAGGCAATGCGCATCATCGTCCCGCCCACCGGCAACGAAACCATCGGCATGCTCAAGACCACCTCCCTGGTCCTGGCAGTCCCGTTCACCCTGGACCTGACCTTCGCGACCAACGCCCTGGCCAACCGGATCTACCTTCCGGTGCCGCTGCTGATCGTGGCAGCCATCTGGTACTTGGTCATCACCAGCCTCCTCATGGTCGGCCAGCACTACATCGAGGCCTACTACGGCAAGGGCGTGGACACCAACCTGGCCCCGGCCGTCATCAACCCGGCAGCCGCCAAGGCCGCTGCCGCAGTGGCACCGAGCGCCGAAGCTGAGCCGTCCTTAAAGATGGACTTCCCCGAGGAGGACGCAAAATGACGATCACCACCCAGAAACCGCTGGTGCGGATCGAAGGCCTCCACAAGTACTACGGCCAACACCATGTGCTCCGCGGCATCGACCTGACGGTCAACCAGGGCGAAGTGTCCGTTGTCATCGGCCCGTCCGGTTCGGGCAAGTCCACGATGCTCCGCTGCGTGAACCTCCTCGAAACCATCAGCGCCGGCCGCATTTCCGTTGGCGACCAGCTGATCGGCTACCGCGAAGTCAACGGCCGCCTCCACGACCTGAAGGTCAAGGAAATCGCCGCGCAACGCCGGGAAATCGGCATGGTCTTCCAGCGCTTCAACCTGTTCCCCCACAAGACCGCGTTGTACAACGTGATGGAAGCGCCCGTGCAGGTCAAGGGCAAATCCAAGAGTGATGCCAAGAAGGCCGCCCTCGAATTGTTGGACCGGGTGGGCCTGGCTGATCGAGCCAACCACTACCCTGCTCAGCTTTCCGGCGGCCAGCAGCAACGCGTCGCGATCGCCCGGGCCCTGGCCATGGAACCGGAACTGATGCTCTTCGACGAGCCGACGTCCGCCCTTGACCCCGAGCTCGTGGGCGACGTGCTCAACGTGATGAAGGACCTGGCCAAGTCCGGCATGACCATGATCGTGGTGACCCACGAGATCGGCTTTGCCCGCGAAGTCGGCGACCGCCTGACCTTCATGGACGGAGGTGTGGTGGTGGAATCCGGTGACCCGCGCGAAATCATCGCCAACCCCCAACACGCCCGCACCAAGGAATTCCTCAGCCGCGTGCTGTAGTTCCTGCTGCGACGTGCGACGCGCAAATGCCCTGACGCGGCTGGAAATCCAGCCGCGTCAGGGCATTTCCGTGTCGTCAGCCAGATTGCGCGTCGCCAGGGCCGAACATCTACGCCCCGAGCAGCACCTGGGACACTGCCGCGGCGACCGCGGCCTTGATGCGCGCGTGCAAGGGACGCAACCCAGACCGGTCCGTGCGTACTTCCACGATGCTGCGCCCCTTCAAAGGCGAGGCAAGCACTGCGGCGAGCTCCGCCGTCGTACGCACCAAAGTGTGCCCGACGCCGTACGCCGAGGCGAGCGCTGAAATGTCCACGCTGTGCGGGGTGCCGAAGAGGCGCTCGACGGCGGTGCCGTAACCGCCGTCGTCCTCCACCTTGCCGTGCTCAAGGAGACCGAAGATGCCCCCGCCGGCGTCGTTGAGGACCACGATGCGCAGGTCCGGCCCGGGTTCGCCGGCTCCGAGGAGGAGGCCGCCGGCGTCGTGCAGGAAGGTGACGTCTCCCAGGAGGAGGGTGGTTTCGCGGCCCGCTCCGAGGGCGATTCCCGTAGCCGTGGAGATAGTTCCGTCAATGCCGGCGAGGCCGCGGTTCGCGAACACCGTGGCGAGGGGCTCGGGGTCGGGCTGTCCGGCGAGGTCGACGTCGCGGATGCCGTTGGAGGAGCCCAGGACCAGCTGCCCGCGCGCGTGTTTCCAGACGACGGCTCCCACGGCGGGTCCACTGGCCGCCAGCTCGGCCTCGAGGACGCCGTCGAGCGTGTGTTGGGCCGCAGCCCCGGCCAGGAGCCAGGCGTCGAGCCAATCATCAGAGCCGCGGCCGGCGAACCCTGCCAGTTCAGCCAGGGAATCGAAGCGTTCCTCGCGACGCCGGCCGTGTTCATACCAGGCCACCGGAACGGGCTCGTACATGGCGGCGGGGAGGTCGTTGCGGGCCAGGAGGGCGGCGACGGGCCGGGACAGCGTAGGCCGCCCGAAGACTACCACCCGCTCGATCGGCAGAGCAGATCCGGGCCCGAAGTTGTCCAGCATGAGGCGATACGGGCCGACCGCGTTGGGACCGAAGCGCGCGTTGGAGGAGGGCTCGGCGAGCAAGGGAAGGCCGTGGGCACGGGCGAACGCCTCGGCGACCGGACCGGCGTCGTGCCCTGCCAAAACCACCGTCCGCCGCTCGGTCAGTTCAGCGGGAGCGGGGGGCATGCTCAATGGTTGGGGACCGGAATCGTAGTGGAAAACTCCGTGGCCCTTGGTGGCGGGCAGCGCCTCGCCCGGTTCGGGAACCAGCGGCTCGCGGAAAGCCAGGTTGAGCTGCACTGGGCCGGGCGGCGTGTCCGCGAGGGCGCCGGTGGCCGCGTAGATGGCGGTCTCGACGGCCCGCTTCGGGTTGCTGCCCGCGGCGATGTCGACGGCGAAGCGAACGTGGTCGCCGAAGAGGTCGAGTTGGATGGTGGTCTGGTTGGCGCCGGTGCCGTGGAGCTCGGCCGGGCGGTCGGCCGAAAGGACTACGAGGGGCACGGCGGCGTGGTTGGCTTCCATGACCGCAGGCAAAAGATTCCCGACGGCGGTGCCCGAGGTGGTCAGGACGGCCGCCGGGGCTCCCGTCGACAGGGCCAAACCCAGTGCCGTGAAACCGGCCGAACGTTCGTCGATCCTCACCAGGAGGCGGACATTCCCGGCCGCTTCGGCCTCGGCGAGTGCGTAAGCCATGGGTGCCGAGCGCGAACCGGGAGAGATAACCACGTGCCGCACACCGCCGTCGAGCAACGCCTTGACGGCGATACGGGCAGCGGCGAGGGAGCTCAGGGAGCCTTGCGAAGTCACCGCACCAGTCTATTAGCGGCGCCTCCCTCCCGACGCTCGCTCACCTATAGGGCCAAAACCCCAAACGCTCGCTCACTCCCTTGAAGAGAGTGAGCGAGCGTCGGCCGAAAGACCCACATAGGTGAGCGAGCGTCGGCCGAAAGACCCACATACGTGAGCGGGCGTCAGCCGGTGCGTTGGTCGGGAAGGCGTCGGGCAAGGGAAGGGCTAGCCGTCCTTGCGGAACACCTGCACGACCGACGGTCGCGGGGCGCGGACCTGGCCGGCGGCCGGGGCGGCTCCGGCGCCCACGTAATCCGGGAAGAAGGAGTGGGGGGCGTCGAACGTCCCTTCCTCACCCGGGTGCTGCACGGCGACGAAGACGGTCCGCTCGTCGTCGTGCACGATCGGTCCGCACGTCTCGGCGTCGCGCGGCACGGCGAGGAACTGCTCAACCTTGCCGCGTTCGCTGCCATCCAGCGTGACCTTGAAGAGGCCGTCCGCGTACCCGATCGACGACGGCGCGCCGTCAGTGGCGATCCACATGTAGCCTGCCGAATCGAAAGCGACGTTGTCCGGGCAGGAAATGGGCGAGACCTTGTCGACCGGGAAGCCGGAGAAGTAGGTCGAGGAGTTCTTGGCGGGGTCTCCACAAACCATCAGGAGCGTCCAATTGAAGCGCGTAGACGTCTGGTCGCCGGTTTCGGTGATCTCCACGATGTGGCCGTCCCGGTTGAGCCTGAGCGGGTTGACCTCGGTGGCGCCTTCCTTGCCAGGCTTGCCGCGGTCCGAGTTGTTCGTGCAGACCACGTAGACCTTGCCGGTGGCCAGGTTGGGTTCGACGTCTTCGCAGCGGTCCATCTTGGTGGGGCCGACCTTGTCCGCGGCCAGGCGTGTGTAGACGAGTACCTCGGGGACGGACATGCCCGGAACTGCGGAGACGCCGTCGACCACCAAGGGAAGCCACTCGCCGGAACCGTCGAAGGCGCCGTCGGAGGGAAGCGCGCCGTTGCCGGTAATCTCCGACGCCGGAGAGTCGCCGGTGAACTTGGCAACGTAGAGGTCGCCCTCGGAAAGAAGGTCCATGTTGCTCCGGCGTGCCGCGGCCGAGTCGCCGGGCATGTACTTGCCCTTGGAGACGAACTTGTAGAGGTAGTCGAAGCGCTCGTCGTCGCCCATGTACGCCACCACGTGGCCCGAGTCGGCAACTATCACGTTGGCGCCCTCGTGCTTGAAGCGGCCCATGGCGGAGTGCTTCTTGGGTGTGGAGGAGGGGTCGAACGGGTCGACTTCAACAATCCAGCCAAAGCGGTTGGACTCGTTGGCGTAGCCGGCGTTGTTGGTGTTGAAACGCGGCTCATCCAGCTCCCACTTACGGGCCGTTGCCTTGTTGGAGAGGCCGTAGCGCTTGTCGCCCGCCGAGGTGCCGGGAGCCACGAAGTAGCCGTTGAAGTTTTCCTCGCCGGAGAGGATGGTGCCCCAGGGAGTGGTGCCTCCGGAGCAGTTGCCGAGGGTGCCTTTGATCTTCCGGCCTGAGGGATCGTCGATGGTCTTCACCAAGTCCGTGCCAGCGGCGGGGCCGGTGAGTTCGTAGGTGGTGTCGGTCAGGAAGCGGCGGTTGAGCGGCGCACCCTTGACGTAATTCCACGGCTTGTTCTTGTTCTTGCRCTCAAGTTCCACAACCGTGAGCCCGTGTGCGGCACGCCCGATCGCGCGCGCCTCCGCGGCCGCCAAAGTTGCCGGGAACATGATGTTCTCGTTGGTGTACTCGTGGTTGGTGAAGAGCACGGCACGGCGGTCCTTGGAATCCGGGATGGGCAGGATGTCCGTGTAGTCGTTGTTGTAGCCGAACTGTCGGGCCTGCGCTGCCGCGGTCTGGCCGTTCAGCTCGAAGGCCGGCGAGTCTGCGAAGAGCGGATCGCCCCAACGGATGATCGGCTGCCACGCGAATCCATCCGGGACGGTGAACGCGTCCACGGTGTAGTCGACCGGCTTGATCGGCGCGAACTTGAGCTTGGCCTTGTCGAAACCCGTCTTTGCAGCCCCAGACAGGCCAACGCCGCCGGGAACGTTTCCGGAAAGGCTGCCGCCCAGCACGACGGCGAGCGCACCGACGGCGCCGAAGCCCAGGGCGGCGCGGCGGGACACGGCTGCGGAAGCGATGTCGCGGAAGTAGGCGTTGGAACTCGTATTGCACACCTCGCCCGAGCAGGCGTTGTCGCACTTCAGGGCGCACGTCACGGGGCTGCGCTTGCCCTTCGTATGGCCGAGCATGGGGAGCAAGTCGAACTTGCGCTTGGTTGATTCAGACATGGGAAATACCTCCGGGGATTGAGTGATTTCCCAACCCTTACAGCGCTATCGGAATCCGAGAGGACGCTCCGGTTAAGTTCCGGTGAATTCCCAGACTTTTCCCAGCAATCTATGCCTCAAGGAGTGCGTGCACGCGACGGAGCCGGTCCAGCCACCACTCGCGACGTTCAGCGGGAGCCGCATACCGCTCCAGCAGCCCCTCGTCGGCGACGGCTTCGCGGACCCGGATCGCGCCGTCGTCGGGCACCAACGGATCCTGCGTGATGTCCGAGGCGAACAGCCGCACGGTCCCCAGCCCGCACGCGTACGGCAGTTCCGGCAGCGCGGCCGCGAGCGCGAGCCCCGCGCGGATCCCCACCGAGGTGTCCAGCGCCGAGCTCACGACGGCGGGAAGCCCGGCTTGCGCCACGATGTCCAGCGCGCGCCGCACTCCCCCGAGCGGCGCCACCTTGACCACGATCAGGTCCGCCGCGCCCGCGCGGGCCACCTTGAGGGGATCGTCTTCCTTGCGCACGGATTCGTCGGCGGCGATGAGCACGGGGGTGCCCTGCTGCACGAGCCGCCGGCGGACTTCGGCAAGGCCCTCGATCTGCGGCACGGGCTGCTCGGCGTACTCGAGCCCGACGGCGGATAGCCGCCCAAGTGCCTCCACCGCCTGCGGCACGTCCCAGCCTGCGTTTGCGTCCACCCGGATCGCGGCGTCCGGCAGGGCGTCGCGGACTGCGGTGACGCGCGCGACGTCGTCGGCCAGTTCCTGTCCGCGCTCGGCGACCTTGACCTTGACGGCGTCCACGCGGCCGAAGCGCTCCAGGACCTCTGGCACCCGGGCGGCCGGCACGGCGGGGACGGTCGCGTTGACGGGAATGGTGTCCCTCAGCGGCGGCGGAAAACCCTGCCATGCGGCTTCGACGGCGGCGGCGAGCCAGCGCGCGGCCTCGGCGTCGCCGTACTCAGGGAACGGACAAAATTCGCCCCATCCGGCCGGTCCGCGGAACAGGAGGGTCTCGCGCTCGGTGATGCCCCGGAACGTGACCCGCATCGGCAGGCTGACCACTTTTGCGGTGGCAAGGAGCTCGTCGAGGGTGGGGAACGGAGGCATGGTTTCACTGTAGCGTGGGGCGGCGCCGGGTCGGTTCCTAGGGCGGGGCGAGCCGGCTACGCCGGGTTGCCGCCCGGCGTCGTGGGGCCCCCGGGCGTCGTGGGGCCGCCCGGCGTCGTGGGGCCGGCGTGGCACGCGCGCCCCTCCGGACGCTCGCTCACCTTTGGGGTGTTTTCGGCCGACGCTCGCTCATGATGTGAGCGAGCGTTCGGCTGGAAGGCCATATATGTGAGCGAGCGTCGGGCTGGGGAACGCGGGGAACGTGGACCGGAACCACTCCTCACACGCGTTAGGTAGAATGCAGCAAGAATCGGAACCACAGCCGGAGGAGCCCGCATGCAGCGCAAGGCCACAGCACTCGACGTCGCCAAACGGGCGGGCGTCTCGCGGAGTGCGGTGTCGCTGGTGCTCAACGGCCGGGGAGACGGCAACGTGGCCAAGGAAAGCCAGGACCGCATCCGGCAGGCCGCAGCGGACCTGAACTACTCCCCCAACCCCATCGCCCTGAGCCTTCGGAACCAGCGAACGCGCGTGATCGGCATCGTGTCGGACGAGGTGGTGGTGAGCCCGTTCGATGGCAACATCATCGGCGGCGCCGACGACGTCGCCCGCGCCCACGGCTTCGTCACCGTCGTGATGGACACCGAGCGCGACGCCTCCCGTGACGAGAGCGCCGTCGAGACCCTGTTGGACCGGCAAGTGGACGGGCTGATGTACGTCACGGTCGGTTTGAAGCCGCTCGACGTCCCCCAGGGCATGCTGCGGGTCCCCTCTGTCCTCGCCAATTGCTACGACAGCAGCCCCGCCCCACGGCTGCACCACGTGATCCCGGACGAAGTTTCCGGCGGTCGGGAAGCCACAGAGCACCTCCTGCAGCTGGGCCATCGCGATATCGCATTCCTCGCCGGGGCCGCCGCCTCACCGGCTGTGCCCCTGCGCATCGTGGGGCATCGGGAGGCCATGGCCAAGGCCGCCATCCCGGTCCGCGAAGACCGCGTGTTCATGGCCGGTTGGGACATCAACGACGGCTTCCACGGCGCCATGGGCCTGCTCTCCGCCACCGAGCGGCCGACGGCGATTGTCTGCGCGAACGATCGACTCGCCATCGGCGTCGCCCTGGCTGCGGCGCGGCTGGGCCTTTCCGTACCGCGCGACCTCTCGATTATGGGTTACGACGACGAGTTCCGCATCGCGGCCACCATGGTTCCTGCGCTCACCACCATGGCGCTTCCCTTGCGCGAAATGGGCGCGGCCGCGATGGGCATGTTGCTTGGGCAGATTGGGGACCCGGCACGGCGACCGACGACGGGCGGCGGCGGCGGTTTCGAGGCCAACGGCGGCTTGGAAACCATGGTCCCCTGCCGTTTGGTGGTCCGTGAGTCCACCGGGCCCGTACCCGCTCTCTAGATCCGACCACTTTTGGCCGGGCCGCCGCCCGGGAATCCGCGGAAATACGGGGATCCCGGACTGCAGCACCGGCCAAAAGTGGTCAAAAGTTGAGTGCCCGACGGCGGCCTGCCGCCTATTCCGGCAGCTTCAGTTCCCAGACCTCCGCGGCCGCACCTTCGGGAAGCTCAAGGATCCATGCTTCCCCGGCCGCAGGGTAGGCGCGGAGTGTCGTGGCGACGGAACCTGTCCGATACACCTCCACCAAGGAAGCATCCACGAAGATGCGGAGTTCCTCGCCCTCGGACAACGGCCCTGCAAACACAACTTGCCGTTCCGCGCCGGAGGCCAGGACCAGCCGAACCTCACCGGCTCCAGCAACAGTCCCAGCCGTCACAACTGCCTCGGCAAACGGCGGCAAGTCAACGGCCCCGGAAGCCCCGGCCGCGAGGACAGGACCCCGGTAAGCGTCCACCTCCGGCGCCGGAGCAACCACCAATGCGCCGTCCTCAACCGAGAGGAAGCGCGGGTGGGTTAAGACGCCCGCCCAGCCTGCGGCGTCGATCTCGTCCTGCGAACGGCCACGCCGGCCATCACGACCCGGGCCTTCGTTGGCCCATCCCCACAGCAGGGCACGCGGCTCCGACTCCGAGCCGGACGAAGACGCAGTATCCAGCTGAACGATCTGCGGAGCATAGAAGTCCCTGCCAAGGTCGGACCTGCCGCCGGAACGCGGGACGAACACCGGCAGCCCGGTAGACGGGTCCTCGGCGAGCGAGCCGATCAGGTGGCCGACTCCGTTTGCGTGCTCGTGGTCATCCCCGGAGAGCCACAGGGAGAACATCATGACCCAGGTGTCGTCCCCGTCGGACGCCGCCTCGTCGGACGGCACACGGACCAGTTGCGGGCACTCCCAGATCTCAGCCGGCGTCTGCGCAGCCGCCACCGGGTTTTCCGTGGTCAGCCAAATGCCTTGGTACTTCCAGTCGGACATGTCCTCCACCGTGTACAGCAGCAAAGCAGCATGTCCATTGGCCAGCCCGGCGCCCTGCATGGCGTAGCGCTTGCCGTTGAAGTGGAAGATGAAGGGGTCGCGCACGGCCGTGACAAGGCCGTCGTCCGGCATGGAAGCGGCAATGTGGCCATCCTGTTCCCAGGACACCAGGTCCGCCGAGCCCCGGGAAATCACCACCTGCGAGTGACCCCCGTCGCCCCGCACGCCGGAGTACGCAGCGGTGGGGACACCGCCGTCGTCGGTCACTACGCCGGTCCAGCAGCCGAACTCGTCCGGCCCGCCATCCTGCGGGCGCAGCGCGACGGGGTGTTCATCCCAGTGGACCAGGTCCGGGGAGCTCACGTGGCCCCACTGGATCCGGTGGTGCCGTGCCGATTCCGGGTTGAACTGGAAGAACACGTGGTAGCGGCCGTTGATGTAGCTGACGCCGTTGGGGTCGTTGATCCAGCCGTGCGCCGGCCGCGGGTGGAAGCGCGGGAAAGCCGGGTCCGGGTGGGTGGCCGCCGCGGCGAGTGCAGGGGCGGACGAAATGAGGTCCGTCATCGAAGTCCTTTCAGGGAAGTAGAGGCTATTTGCCGGTGCCGGCGGTGAGTCCGTCACGCAAGGCGCGTTGGCCGAACATGAACACCACCAGGGCGGGAATCATGGAGAGGATCACGCCTGCCAGCACCACGGAGATGCTGCCCGTGCCCAGGTTGCCCTGCAGCGACACCAGGCCCAGCGGGAGCGTGAAGTTCTGCTCGGAGATGGTCAGGATGAGCGGGCGGAAGAACTCGTTCCAGTGGTAATTGAAAGCCAGGATGCCCACGATCGCCATGCCCGGCATCGCCAGCGGCGCATACACGGAACGGAACGTGCGCCACGGCGAGGCTCCGTCGATCGCGGCGGCCTCGCCCAAATCGGCCGGGAGCCCCAGGAAGTACTGCCGCATCAGGAAGGTGCCGAACGCCGTCGGGATCGCCGGAAGGATGAGCGCGAGGAGCGTGTCGGACAGACCGATGCCGCGGATCAGCATGAAGACCGGAACGATCGTCACCTGCGCCGGGACCATCATGGTGGCCAGCACAATCGAGAACAGTGCCCCGCGGCCGCGGAACTTGAGGTTCGCGAACGCGTAACCGGCGAGCGCCGCCGTGAACATCTGCCCGACGGCGATCAGTCCCGTCACGAGGGCGCTGTTGAGAACCAGAAGCATGATGTTGAGCTGCTTGAAGACCTGGTCATACGACGAGAAATCGGGGTTGAGGGGAAGGAACGACGGCGGCAGTTGGAACGATTCCGCCGGTGGCCGCAGCGAGGTGGACAGGGTCCACAGCACCGGACCGAGGATGAAAACGGACGCGATCAGGAGCAGCACGATTCGTCCCGCCATGCTCCAGTTCCGCTTCTTTCGCGGCGCGAGCCGCTGGGGAGCCAAGCGATCGACGGCGGCGCGCTGGGTTGAGGTTGTAGTCATGGCGGGCCTTACTGGTAGAAGACGAATCGTTTGCTGAGCCGGAACTGGGCGGCGGTAATGGCCATGATGATCAGCGTGAGGATGACGCCGATCGCCGAGGCCTGGCCGAACTCGAGGCGCTGGAACGCGGACTCGAAGATCACCATCACTGCGGTGCGCGTGGCGTCGCCGGGGCCGCCGCGGGTGAGGACGTAGGGCTGGTCGAACACTTGCAGGGCGTTGATGATCGCCATGACGGACGCCACCAAGGTGGTGGGGCTCAGGAGGGGCAGCGTCACGTGGAGGTGCTTGCGCCAGCCCGTGGCGCCGTCGATCGACGCAGCCTCGTACGTTTCGGTGGGGATGGACGCCAGTCCGCCGATGAACAACAGGAACGAGAACCCGAAGTTCTGCCACACGTACACGAGGATCACGACGGCGGCAGAACCGGCCGGCGTCGTCAGCCACGGGACGGCGGGGATGCCGACGAAGGACAAGAGCCAGTTGACCACGCCGAACTGTTCGTTGAACAGGTAGCGCATGAAGATGGACACCGACGCCGCGGACAGGATCAGAGGGAAGAAGAAGGCGCTGCGGAAGAAGACACGAAGCCAGGCCGGGAGCTTCTCCTGCACCATGATCGCCAGTGCTAGCGCGAGGCCGAGCTGAAGCGCGACGGCGACCACCACGAACAGGATCGTGTTCAGGAACGAAACACGCACTGTGGGGTCCTGGACCACTTCGGCGAAGTTGTCGAACCCGACGAAACTTGGCGCCGAAATAATGTCCCAGCGGAAGAAGGCGAGAACCACGGAAGCAACGATCGGCACGAGCGTGAAAAGCCCCATGCCAAGGATGGTGGGAGCGAGGAACGCCCAGGGCAGCCAGCGCTGACGCTGTCTCCCGGTAGTCTCGCCCCCGGTTCCGGCGCCGTTTCGGCGCTTTGGCCCCGCGCCGTTGCGGCGTTTGGTGGACATGCCCGTTGTTGCCGTGCTCATGCCTGCCTCCTCAAGGCGATCTCAAGGTCGCGTTGCATGGAGGCGAGGGCCTGCTTGAGCTGGTTCTCATCACCGCTGACGGCCAGGGATACGTTTTTCATCAGGGCGGTCTCGACGGCGGCCTGCTGGGGCGGCGCCGGAATGGGACCTGTGGTGGGGAATTTGTCGAGGGTGTCGTAGAAGACTTTCCAATGCTTGGGTCCGCGTCCGGCGTACAACTGCTCGTTGACCATGGAACGGCGCGCCGGGGTGGTGTTCGGCGTCGGGAAGACCAGGCGCATGGCTTCCAGGCTGGAAGCGAACTTGAGCCACTCCCACGCCGCGTCCTTGTCCTTGGCGGTCTTCATGATGGCGTAGCCGGCGGTGCCGAACTGGTGCCGCTGGGTGCGCCAGCGCGGGAAGAACTGGACGTCGAAGCCGTCTTCCTTCATTCCGGCTTCGTGGAGGCCTTCCACCCAGTAGCCGCCGGCCGGGGTCATGCCGATCCTGTTGGAGGCGAACAGCCCGACGAGTGAATTTCCGCCACCCTCCTCGGGACGAACGCCGAGGCCATCCTTGACGAGGCCGCGGAGGTAGTCGAACGATTCGTACACCCGCGGGTCATCCGCGTTGGGCTCAAGCCACTGGTAGCCGCCGGAGCGCAGCCCGCGTGACGGATCCTGGGCGTAGAAGCTGTCCCAGAGCCATTCGCCGCCGGTGGACTTGGATTCCTTGAGGAAGCTGGTGTCGTTGGCATAGAGCCAGGGCACCACGCCACCGAAGAGCCTGTTGGTCCAGTAGTACGGAGTGAAGTCCTGCGGCCTCGCTTTGCGCATCGAAGCCAAGGTGTCGCGGAAATCGACCTGGGTCCAGTTGTCTGCCGGACGTTCGAGTCCGGCTTGCTGAAGGGCCGAGGTGTTGTAGTACATGTTGGCGGCGTTCCAGTCGATGGGAAGCTGGAACAGGCTGCCCTTGTACATGAACGCCTCCACGAGGCTCGGGTGGACGTCCGCGAAGTACTCCTTCATGTCCGCGGCGTCGCGGCGAAGGTACTCGTCCAAGGGGTGCGCCAGTTTCTCGGCGAAGAGCTGGGCACCTTCCGTGGCCACGTAGACCACATCCGGTGGCGTTCCTGCTGCCACCATGGTGAGGATCTTGGTGAAGAAGTCCTTCCAGTCCGCGGCCTGGATGGCCTGGACCTTCACCTTGATCTCCGGGTGCACTTTAGCGAATGCATCGATGACCCGCTGGCGGGCGGCTGCGTCCGCTGCGGTTCCCAAGATGGCGATGCTAAGGCTGTTGTCCCCGCGGCCCGGGATGTCCATGCCGGTCAACCGCGGCCACGACGCCACTGTTGCTCCGACAATTCCCGCACCCAAGGCACCAAGGGCCGTCCTGCGTGAGATCTCACGCAGCTTCCCATTGCTTCCTGCCATGTCCAATTCCTTCCTAACACGTGTTAGGTAGCGTAAATCCATCGCCTAACACGTGTCAAGCGTCACATTCGTGTTACGGCTCCCTCACTCGTCCCCGACGCCCGCTCACCTATGTGCCCTTTTTCCCGGACGCTCGCTCGGATACAAGGCCAAACCGGCAAACCCTCGCTCACCTATGTGGCCTATTGGCCAAACCCTCGCTCACCAACCGCGCTCAACCCCAGGCCCACAACCCGCCATATCCGAGCGAGCGTCCACCCACAACCCGCCATATCCGAGCGAGCGTCCACCCAAGAGCCCCCATATCTGCAGGAGGGTTCACTTCCGAAGACGCGGCGAATACGCTGAAGCAAGCTGCCCCATTCCCCCGTCCCTAGCTTTGGAGCCCATTAATGACAGGTTGGAATGCCGAGAACCTCGCAGGTTCGGCCGGCGCAGGTGCCGTGACACTTTTGGCAGGAACATCGTTTTGCGTGTCGGCGGCCAACGGCGATATGGACCAACTGCGCCCGCACGGGATGTTCTTCCGCGACACACGGTTCGTTTCGAACTGGGCGTTGGAGGTGAACGGCCACCCCATCGAGGCCTTGGGTTCCCCTGTCCCGGAGCCCTATCGTGCCGATTTCGTCGGCCGAGCGTCTCGCACCGATGGCTTGGCAGACAGCCATCTCCTGATCGAGCGCCGGCGGAGCCTGTTCGGCGGGGTGCACGAAGAGATTACGATCAGGAATTTTTCCAGCAAGCCCACACACGCCACGGTTTCACTCACGGTCAATGCGGACTTTGCGGACATCTTCGAAGTGAAGGAAGGCCGGGCACGCCACGAGAGTGTGCATTTGACGCGGGCCAGTGACGGTTCGTTAGTCCTCGAGTCCCAGCGGGAGGGGCGGCACGTACTTGTCACCATTGACGCACCGAATTCCGAGGTTGACGGAGACGTCGTCAGCTACGACATCTCTCTTGAGCCCCAAGGCCATTGGTCCACGGGTGTGACGGCCACGCCCCGCATCGACGGAGTTGGACCCGAGGCGGACGCCCAGGTTTGGGGCAACCAGCGCGCCTACGATCTTCCTGAAGAAAGGCTTCAGGAGTGGCACGGCAGGGTTCCCATAACGGAGCTTGCCAACCAGGCCTTCGACAAAGCATTGGCCCGGAGCAGGGAAGACCTCGGTTCCCTCAGGATCTTCGACCCCGACCATCCCGGACGGACGGTGGTGGCCGCAGGATCGCCTTGGTTCATGGCGCTTTTCGGCCGGGACTCCCTCCTGACGTCCTTCATGACCCTTCCACTGGACCCGTCCCTGGCGTTGGGAACGCTCAAAACCTTGGCCGACCATCAGGGCCGGACCGTCAATCCGCTCAGCGAAGAGGAGCCGGGCCGGATCCTGCATGAGGTGCGCCTGGGCGCCACGACAGGCCTCGCGCTTGGCGGCGGCAGTGCGTACTACGGTTCAGTGGATGCCACCCCGTTGTTCGTCACGCTCGCGGGGGAGCTCACCCGCTGGGGGTTCCATTCCGAGGTCTCGGAGTCCCTTCTGCCGGCGGTGGACCGGGCCCTTGACTGGATCCGCGACTACGGAGACGCCGACGGCGACGGGTTCGTTGAGTACTCGCGGGCCACGGACCATGGCCTCCTCAATCAAGGCTGGAAGGACTCCGGGGACGGGATCAATTTCGCCGACGGCACATTGGCGGAGCCGCCGATCGCCTTGTGCGAAGTCCAAGGCTACGTCTACACCGCCTATCTCAGCCGGGCCTTGATGGCCCAGGAGGAGGGCGACCTGAAGCTGGCTGCGGTGTGGGGCGCGCGGGCGGCCGAACTCAAGCGAAAGTTCAACGAGCAATTCTGGCTCCCAGAACGCGGCTATTTCGCCATCGCCCTCGATCGCGACAAGCGGCCGGTAGACGCCTGCGCATCCAATATGGGTCACTGCCTGTGGAGCGGAATCGTCGACGACGACAGGGCTCGGTTAGTCGCGGAGCGGCTCATGTCGGACACAATGTACACGGGCTGGGGCGTCCGGACGTTGGCCTCGGACATGGCGGCCTACAACCCGGCGAGCTACCACAACGGCTCGGTGTGGCCGCATGACAATGCCCTCATTGCGGGCGGATTGATGCGCTACGGCTTCGTCGAGGAGTCCCAGCGCCTCGTCACGGGCCTACTCGATGCGGCAGAGGCGTTCGACGGACGGCTACCGGAGTTGTTCTGCGGCCTGGACAGGAAAACCTACGGGACGCCCGTCCCCTACCCTTCGTCCTGTTCGCCGCAAGCGTGGGCCGCTGCCACACCTGTTCACTTGCTGCGCGTATTGCTCCGTTTCGATCCTTGCCTCACTCACGGCGGCCTCTGGCTGGCACCGGTGGTTCCCGAAGGCTTCGGCCGGATCAAAATGCGGAACATCCCGCTTGCCGGCTCCCGGATCTCCGTGGAGGTGGTCAACGGAGAAACACGGGTCACGGACCTGCCCGAGGATGTCGCGCTGCACCGCGAAGCCCGCAAGCCGTTGTCCGATCTCTTGGATGTCCACCACGTCACCTCTGGTCTGCGGCGGGGGCACTAGGTGCGCATCGGCTTGGTTGCGCCGCCTTGGATTCCAGTCCCGCCGCCTGCATACGGGGGGACGGAGTCGATCATCGATATCCTCGCTCGCGGCCTGGTGGCCGCGGGCCACGATGTGCTCCTCGCCGCGGCGTCCGGAAGCACGTGTCCAGTGGACAAGGTCCCCGGCCCGCCGCTTGCCGACGGCTCCCGGATAGGGAACGGGACGGACGAGCTCCGCCACAGCGTGTACGCCTTCGCGGCCATGCACGACGTCGACCTCATCCACGACAACACCTTGGCGGGGCCGCTGTACCGGCATCGGCCGGAGGGAACGCCCATCGTCGCAACGGCGCACCTTCCGTTTTCAGAAGAAAACCATGACATTTACCAGGCCATGGCCACAGACACCGCGATCATTGCCATCTCGCACCATCAAGCGGAGACTGCCCCCGGAATCAAGATAAGGAGGGTCATCCACCACGGCATCGACACGCAATCCGTCCCGCTCGGAGCCGGCGACGGCGGCTACGCCAGCTTCCTCGGCCGGATGCATCCCGGAAAGGGCCTGCCGGAAGCAATAGAGACCGCCCGCCTGGCCCAGGTGCCGCTGCGAATTGCGGCCAAGATGTACAGCGCGGAAGAACATGAGTACTACGCCGCGGTTATCGCGCCGCTGCTGGGGCCCGACGTCGAATACCTCGGCGAGCTGAACGCTGCGGACAAGTTCGTCCTCCTGGGCGGGTCCGTGGCCTTGCTGAATCCGCTTCAGTGGGATGAACCTTTCGGCATGGCCATGATCGAGTCCCTCGCCGCCGGGACTCCGGTGGTGGCAACATTCCGCGGATCCGCCCCGGAAATCGTCTCCGAGGGCGTCACGGGCTACCTTCGTCCCAGCCCCCCGGAGCTGGCCGAGGCAGTCATCGCCGCCGCCGCGCTGGATCGCGCCGAGTGCCGCCACGCCGCGGAAAACTACTTCAGTGCCGAGCGCATGGTCGCCGAACACTTGACGCTCTACGAGGAGCTCCTCGCCGAGCAAAAGTGATCCTCCCAGCCAAATATGACACCCTGAAAGCAATGAGTTTTCCTAAGACGAGCCGGCTGCCGGCCACACGTGGAACCGCTACCAGGCGCTGGCCGGGCGCTGGGATGGGCTTGCTTTTTGTGCTCGCAACCCTGGCATGCATGGCCGCATTCGTTGCCACCTACTACTTTTTTGTTCGCACCACCACCGGACAGTACATCGACGAATCCGCCCTGGTGGAGGCCGCGACCATCAACGGTCCCACCGAGCGGGCGACCACCCAGTTCCTCGATTGGCTGCCGGTCACCTCGGTGGCGATTGCCGCCGTCGTGGTTCTTTTCGTCACCTTAATGCGCCGTCGCTGGAAGTCCGCGGGGATCGCGGTGGCCGCATGTGTCGCGGCAAACCTGGCCACCCAGCTCCTCAAGGACTGGTTCCCGAACAGGCCGTTCCGCGGCGTCCAGACCATTGAACTGAACTCGCTGCCCTCCGGTCACACCACGCTCGCGGCGTCTGCGGCTGCTGCGGTGTTCCTGGTGGTGTCGCCCCGCTGGCGGCCCCTGGCGGGGTTCCTCGGTGGCACTTTCGCGGTGGCGGCCGGAGTTTCCACCTTGATCAACCAGTGGCACCGGCCTGCCGACGTCGTCGCCGCGTTCCTCGTGGTCGGAGCGGTCATGCTGCCGGCCGGCTGGCTGGTGCTGCGCACGGGAAAGCGCTGGAACGTCCAGGACGGCCGCGGCGACCATTGGGCGTCGTCGCGTTTGTGGCTTTCGCTGTCGACCCTCGCGGGCGTGGTGGCCGCGGCCGTTGCGGTGTACTCGCTGATCGGAATCGCGAGCGGTTTCGGGCAGGAGAGCACCACCCACTACTTCTGGGCCGGGGTCTCCTTGATTGTCATCACCGGTTATCTGGCGACGGTCGCGGCCACTTGGCTATTTGGTCTGAATGCCCGACGGCGGCAGTCACCTTAGTGCCGCTCGGCGTACCCTGATGCTATGGGCGCCGAAGTCCTGGGTCTCAGGCTCACCACGGGTATTCGGGTTCCGTGTTTGGTCCATGGCGACGCCGATGCGAAGCCGGTGTTGCTTCTGCACGCCTGGGGCGAATCCCGCCGTAGTTTCGACCGCCTTGTACCCCTGCTGACGGACTTCAGGATCTACGCGCCCGACCTCCGCGGGCAGGGCGACGCCGAGAAACCGGAGCTCGGCTATTCGTTGGCGGAGCAGGCCGAGGACGCCGCAGCCATCCTGGATGCGCTCGGTGTGCACAGGGCGTCCGTTCTTGGTTCCTCGAGCGGCGGCTACGTGGCCCAGCAGTTAGCCATCGCGTACCCTGGTCGCGTCGCGGCGCTCGTGCTGGTTGGCTCTCCGCTGAGCCTTCGGGGCCGGACTGCTTTCGCCGATGAAGTCGCCACTCTGCAGGACCCCGTCGACGAGAACTGGGTCCGGAATTCCTTGGCTTGGTTCCCACTGCTGCATGCGGTTCCCACTTGGTTTATCGAGGACCGGGTGCGCGACGGACTCAGGATGCCCGCCGATGCGTGGAAGCTCATCCTCAATGGCTTGCGTACGGCAACTCCGCCCACCGAGTTCGGAACCATTCTCGCGCCCACCCTGATCCTGTGGGGCGCGCATGACGGTGTGTTGCCTCGAAGGCACCAAGAGGCCTTGGCGGCGCGAATATCAGGCGCGGTGTTGAAGGTCTATCCCGGGGTAGGGCATCTGGTCTTGTGGGAGTGTCCGGACCAGGTGGCAGCGGACACCATCGCGTTCCTCAGTTCGCGCGGCTGAGGTTCACGCACGGCATCACGCCCCCGGCTTCGCGGCCCCGACCTTCGGCACCAATGCGCGCAACCGGAGTCGGGCCGGTTCCTCGACATACCTGTACAGCAGGTGGGTGGCCAAGGCAATCCCGAGCAAGCATGCCACCCCGAGCTCGTTCTCCGCCACAGGTCCGGCGCCGTTCGGCCAGTCCCTGATGAGCCAGTAGAAGAGGTAGATGAAGAACATGTGGACCAAGTAAAGGCTGTAGGAGCTGTGCCCGCCATACTGCAGCCACCGGGCGGACAATGCCGAGCGGAGCCAGCCGCGGGTCAGGCTAAGCAGGGCAATGAGCAACGGGAAGGCAAGCACGGCCAGCCGTCCCGGACCCGGTTTACCTGCCGTGGCCAGAAAGACGACGACGGCGGTTCCGGTCAGCAGGGCGCCCGGACCGGCCAGGGCAGCGTTGAATTTCATACGGTTCGCATTCCGTGCGGCGATGCAAGCGAACGCTCCGGCAATGAAGCAGCATGCGATCCGCAGCAGCCATTCGTAAGGCTGATGCTCATCCGTGGCGATGGGCAAGTCCGGACCCCAGACGGCCGTCGGCAGGAGAACGAGCACAGAGGCGGCCAGCGCCGCGAGCGGATGGAGACGGCGTAGCCGGAACAGGACCAGCGCCAGCAGCGGAAATGCCAAGTAGGCCAGCCACTCGGCACTTACCGTCCATCCGGGCCCGAACCAACTGGCGCCGTCGGTACCCGGCTGGAACCAGAGATGCATCATCAGCAGCTGCTTGGCGAGACCCCACGGCGACAGGTCGGGAGACTCGGTCTGGAGGGACCATTCCCGCACGGATTCCTGCGCGCTCCCGTACACCAACCAAAGGCCCAACACGCCCACCACCAGAGCGAACGCGGGCCACATCCGGGCGAACCGGGCCCAGACAAAGTCCGCTGAAGCTCGCCAGCTGAACCGTGGGCCGAGTCGGTCCAGGTACGTGTAGGTGATGATGAAACCGCTGAGAACAAAGAACACGTCCACGCCCAGGTCGCCGTTGGCAATGATGGGTCGGAACAGCTCGTAGACGGGGGCAAGGAAGGTGTGCTGCATGGCTTGAAGGTGGAAGAACACCACCCACAGAGCGGCAACAAAACGCAGTGCGGTGAGCGTCGCCAGATCAGGCCGGGACTGCTTTGCGTCGCTCTTCGGCAGGCGATTCTGTGCCCCTGAACCAAGCGACGGGGCGCCGTCTTTGGCGGGATTCCCAGGGGTCGGATTCGCAGTGGGGGCACGATGCGGAGGCGCGATGACTGAGAACATCCAATTCACCATACCGGAGCCACCTGACCGGAATCTGGGAGCCGCATACCCAACTGACTCGCAGGTAATGTCGTTCTGAGCCCTCAAAACGACATTAATTGCGAGCCAGTTGGGCCCACACCGCCGGTGGTGGCTTGCAAAGCGAGGGGGTCTAGGCCCCGCCACCGGCGACGGAGCCGGTGGGTGGGCCCACAGCCGCGGGGTTCCCTGGCTGAGCTTGCGAAGCTAGGGGGCGGCTGGGGACTAGTAGTTCCTGCGGTGCTTGAGTTTCGGGAGCGCGACGGCGAATACCGCCGCCGCGGCCACGCCCAGGAAGCCGGTGGCCCAGACGCCCGCCGCGAGCGATACTGCGGCAGTGAGCGCCGAGAGCAGCACTGGCCCGCCCGTGGCACCGGCGTCGGAAATGAACCTCCACAGGCCGAGGAATTGCCCGCGGCCCTTCTCCGGGGAAAAGTCGGCGCCGAGAGTCATGATGAGTCCCGAGCTGATGCCGTTGCCGAAGCCGATCAGGAGCGAGGCCAGCAGGAGCCCCACGAACTCGGCGGAGGACGGCATCAGGAACAACGCCGCGCCCATGATGAGGGTGGACGGCACCGCGACCCACATGCGCCCCTTGCGGTCCATGAGCTTGCCGGCCGGATAGAACACCAGCATGTCGATCGCGCCGGACAAGCCGTAGATCAGAGACGCGTGTGTCGCGTCCAATCCCAGGTGGTCCGCCCACAACGGGATGACAACTTGGCGTGAGGCCCGCAGGGCGCTGAGCAGCAGGATCCCGGTCCCGATCGTGAGGAACACGCCCGCATGGGAAACCGCAACACCACGGAGGGTAGGCTCCGGACCCTTGCGGCCGCCGTCGACGTCGTCCGGCAAGACGAGATCCGGGATGGTGAGGGACAACACCGCGGCGGCCGCCATGCCCACCACGCCAACCCAATACGCCCCGCTGATGCCGGCGAACTGCATCACGGCCGCACCGACGAACGGGCCGATGAACACGCCGATCCGGGTCACTCCGCCCAACGTCGAGAGCGCGCGGGCCCGGTAAATCACGGGGACGGCTTCCGTGAGGTACTTCTGGCGCGCGAGGTTGAAGACGCTCGTGGACATCCCGACGACGGTCATCGCCGCGGCGAGCAGCCAGATTCCGTTGTGCGCAAGGAGCGGCGCGAATCCTGCGGCCAACAAGGCCAACGCTCCGGCGGCGCCTGCAGCCACGATGGCCCATCGTTCGCCGAATTTAATGGTGATGAGCGACGCGGGCAGGTTGAAGAACCAGGATCCCAGCCCGATCAGGGTGACCACCAACGCGGACACAGCCACGGACGCACCCAGGTCGCGGGCGGACAAGGCCACCACCGGAAGCACCGCGCCTTCGCCGATACAGAACAGCAGGGCGGGCCCAAAGGCGGGCAACGCGATGCTGCGGAGATTGAAGGGTTGAACGGTGCTGGTTGTCGTCATCCCTTTCATCCTAGGCCGCCACTCCATTTGCGACGCGCGAAATACCTGTCGCGCACGGAATTCCGGCAGCGTCAGGCATTCCGCGCAGCGTCAGGCATTCCGCGCAGCGTCAGGCATTCCGCGCAGCGCCAGGCATTCCGCGCAGCGTCAAAAGCCTCCGCGCGGACGACGCCGGGGCACGCCTGCCGCTGCCAGCTTCCGTTCTAACACGCCGGGCGCCATGAGTTCCGCCCACACCCAACGGACGACGCCGCACCCCGTGGCACGGATCCGGTCTTCGCGCAGCTTCTCCTCGACGACGGCTTGAGCGGGGGTCCGTCCCTTGAGGAATTCCGGTTTCAGGTACTTGTCGATGCCGTCAAACTCCCCGGCCACCCGCACACCCTTCCAATAGAAGTCCGAAAAGCCCACCAGGCCCGCTTCGTCGCGGAATTCGCGTTGAAGAACCGGGGCCTCAAAGCCGTCGACATGCATCAAGGCGCGGCTGTAGGATTCCCCCGCGGATCCGGACAGGGGATCTGCGAATTCGACCGCCGTTTGGATTCTCCGGATGGCCGCCGCCGTATAAATTCCGTCCGCTCCTGCCAGAAGCGCCTCTTTCGTGATGGCAGGCAATCCCCGTTTCCGGTCGGCTTTGAGCACGTGATCCAAGGGAGCGATCGCTTCGACGAACGGGGTGAAAGCTGCCAGATCCAGTACGGTGCGAACCCTGTCAGTCACCAGCAGTCCCTCGCGGCGACATACCTTGAGGCCGGAGGGGTCCGCGTAGTGGCGGGTTATCCCGGCCCGCGAGCGGCCGCCGTCGTTCCTCAGGGTCACGGCCTGCACCGGATGATGCAGGCCGATGGTGGGGATCCCCCATACTGACGCCGCCGAGTGCCTGGCGAAAATGGTCCGCGCTCTGGAGGTTTCGGCCGCCGCGCTGATCTGGACACGGTATTGTTCCCACGGTTTCAGCGCTGCCCACGCAGCGCCGTCGACGTACACGCCTTGGCGGACGCGATGCAAGGCACCCGTTTTGGCGCTGCGGGCGAGTTCCTTGAGGGTCGTTCCGTGAAAAAGGTGATCTCGGCTGAGTATCAGGCGTGGCAAGCGGGTCATGCCTAAGAACCTGCCACGGCGATTGAGGCCCGCGACAGCACCGAATTCCCCCATGTGGACAACTCCAGTGCTCTCCGACACGGTGTGTTCCCTGCGCCCCCGGAATTCCGTCTGCGTCAGGAATTTAGCGCAGCGCAGGGCACGAAGCGCAGCGACTACTTCAGGAAGCTGGCGTTGAACGAGTTCAGGTCCACGTTGATGCCGTTCAGGGTATGTTCGAACTTCTGCTGGATGCCCACGCGCATGGTGCCCGCGGTATTCCAGCCGCCGTACTGCACGGGGTTCGGTGCCAGGTAGTTGGGGACCCAGCTGGCGTAGTTGAGATTGCTCGTGTCGGTATCCCACAGGGGCACGTCCGCAAATGCGGTGCTGTTGCCCATCAACCCGGGCCACATGCCGCTGCCGCTGTAGATCACGGGCCGCACGCCAAGGCTCCGCACGCCATCCACCATGGCCCGCGTCACCAGGGATCCGCCGGGTTCGATGTCCAGGGCGAAGAACTGCAATTGGGACATGTACGGACCGGCCGCTTTGATCCCGTTCGACCAGCACGACGCGTCACGCGTGTAGACCGCGATCTTGAGGCCGGCGTCGAGCGCCATCTTCAATTGGGCCTGGGTCTGCTGCCACGGAGTGCACGTGCCCCAGACGGTGGAGTGCATCACGTAGAGACGGAAGCCCTCGGCGTAGGCCTGGCGGAACCAGTTGGGGTCGGTGATGGCCGCCGTGGTGTCGAGCACCTTGACGGAGCCGCCCTGGTCGGTTTGGGGTACAGCGTCCGCTTGGGGTACGGCGGCAGCCTGGGGCACGACGACGACGGGCGCGGGAGCGGCGGCAGGCTGCGGAACGGCGGGCGGTGCTGGAGTGGGGGCAGCGGGCGGTGCTGGAGCTGGCGTCGCGAGCGGGGCCACCTCAGCGGCGGGTGCGGCATTGGCGATTGGTGCGGCGCCGGCGTCGGGCGCTGTGTTGGCGGAAGGCCGAGCGCCCGTGGCACCCGTCACTCCGAGGAGAAGCACGGCAGCGAACATCAAGGCAAGTTTTTTGGGAATCAAAAGAGGCTCCTGGGTGCTGGCCTCGGGTTCAGAAACGGGCGCAGCAGGGTGTCATGAAGGCACGGAATTGGGTGCACCATGCCCGGGCCCAGTTCCCGGTCATGGCGAGGTCGCCCCGCAAAGCGAATGACGTCCAAGGGCAACTTTAGGGAAATCCCGGCGGAAGCGACAATTTGCAATCCGCGTAGTAGTCGAGTAAGAACCCGCTCTTACCCGGGCAAAAACAAGTAGTAATAGAGTGTCGCGGGCGTCACGCTAGGCAATAACTAAGTAGCCCCACCCAACTGACTCGCATTAGATGTCGTTTTGAGCCCTCAAAACGACATCTAATGCGAGCTAGTTGGGCGGGGCCCCCGAAAAGGGGAGGCGCTACACGTACCCGTCCACGATCGCGGCCGCGATCTCTTTGTACGCACGCCGGGTGTCGGGGCGCAGGACGTCAAGGGTGACCAGGTCGCCGTCGGCCACTCCCCTGTCGTGCGGGACGGCAATCAACTGGCGGCAAATCCCGGCGAGGTGTTCCTCGATGGCATCCTTGTCCACGCGGGACGACACCTCGTCCTTGTCCGTGATCACCACGATCGCGTTGCGCGCGAGGTCCTCGTAGCCGTGGCTCGCAAGCCACTGAAGGGTGCTGCGGGCACGCTTGGCACCGCTCACAGCGTAGCCGGCGGCGATGATGAGGTTGTCGGCCGATTGCAGGATGCCGCTCATGGCATTGTGCGTTACGCCGGTACCGCAATCGGTCAGCGCGATGGAGTAGTAGCCCGAGATCAGCTGGCGGATCCGCAAGTATTCCTCGGCGGTCAGCGAATCCGAAACTTCCGGGTCCTGTTCACCGGCGATCAGGTGCAGTCGGCCGGCATGGTGCATGTACCGGGCCAGCGCCGTGAGCGAATCGACGTTTTCCACGTTCTTGAGCAGGTCCGTGATGGTGCGCGGCGTGGCCTTTTGGTAGATGCCCTCGCCCAGCGCACGCTCCACGAGGTCGCCGGAATCGGGGTTCGCGTCGATGGCGCAGGGCGGGTCGCCGCGGAATTCCGCCAGGGTGAGGCCCACGCCGACCGTCGTCGAGGTCTTGCCGATCCCGCCCTTGAGGCTCAGCACGGCGGTGTTGTAGCTGCCTTGAAGCTGGCGGGAAATGCGCCGCGCGAGCTCGTCCTCTTCACGCTGCTTGGCGCTGGGACCGAGGTTCCACGCGCCGCCGGTCAGCCTGTAGAGCATGCCGCGGAAGCCACCGATGGGACGCGGTTTCTGTTCCCTCACGAAGGAACCCGGGGACGAGATGAAGTCTGAAATCGGAGCATTGGCGGCTGCGGCCCGTCCGGCTCGAGCGGATGCCGGCGAGTCAGCGCCCGACGCCGGTGCTGCCGCTGTCGGGATCTCGCGGCGCGGTTCCTCACGGCTTGCGTCACCGCTGGCCGGGTCGGTGACCGCTCCGGTGGATGCGTCGGCTGCGGCTGCCGCTTCGGCCCACGATCTGCTTTGCAGCGGGGCAGGCGTGGATGCGGGTGCGTCGGAATCGTTCGGCGTGATGATCGGCATGGTTCCTGTCCAGGGGTCACCCTCTTCGCGACGGCGATCGCGGCGTCGACGAAGCTCGGGCTGCCCTTCGATAGATGCAGCGGCGCTGGCTTCGTTCTCCACGGAATCCGGCATGGTCTTGTCCCCTAGGATTCGCAGCGTTGTGCGCCGCGGCTCTCGTTTGAATTGCTTCAACCAGCAATTCTAGGTGGAGACGGTCACAAACCCGTCATAGCGGGCGTGCCGCGCAGTTCGGACATTCGTTTTTTGGCGGTCGCTCAAGCCGGCGGGTCGGACGTCGGAACACCGCCGATGCCGAACACAACGTCAAGAAGCCCGACGTCGATCGCGTCGCCGCTGTTGTCGAGTTCGACGTGGCGGGCACCTTTCCACTCACAGGCGTTGACCTGGGATGCGGACCAGAATTGTTCCCAGTTATTGAGCTTCCATTCGTCGCGCTCATATCCCCGGGCTACAAGGCGCGCCCTGACGGCCTCCCCATCGGTTCGAACATGCACCACGATCAGTTCGGCCTCGGGCCAATGATGCTCCCGCCCGGCGTTGATGAGGTAGTCCGGATCGGCGAAGAACTTGCCAAAGGGTGCGTCCAGGACCACGGAGCGGCCGACGCTCAGGTTGTCACGGGTGAGGTCCAAAATGGACGCGTACTCCAGCGGCAGGATGGCCCGCTGGTAGAACTCATTATTATCGCGCTCGTTCGGATCGGAGCCGTCGAGTGTCAACAGCAGCTCCGTGAATCGCTTGGTGGCGGTGTCCTTGTCGATGTAAGCGGCACCGTGGTGTTCGGCGAGGAGCTTGCTGACGCTCGACTTGCCGGAGCCCGCCGGCCCGATCACAAAAAATACCTGCGGCATGGTTGTCTTCAACTGTCTGTTCTGCATTGAACCCTGGATCAAATTCTTTCAGTCAAGGGCTGTGGCGGGTAGGCGTTGTTGCCGTCCCCGCCACAGCGCCGAGGCTAGGCCGAAACTGTGGTCCGGCGGTCCTTAACGAAGAAGCCGTAGGAGAGTGCGCCCACCACCAGCAGGACTCCGCCAATCAGGAAGACCATGGTGTAGTTGCCGCCGGTTTCGGTAAGGATGAAGCCAGTGACGATCGGAGCGAGTGCCGCACCGAGGAAGCCGCCGAAGTTCTGGATGGCGCCCAAGGAAGCCACCTGGGAGGGTTCTGCGATGTCCGCTGCCAGCGTCCAGAGGACACCGATCGGCACTTGGGCGGCGAAGTAACCGACAGAGAGCAGGACGATAGCCAGTGCGGAGTTATCAACATAGGCAACGGGCAGGACGGCTGCGGCGGCGAGGAGCGCGCCTCCGACGATCGGGAGCTTGCGGGCGGTGACGGTAGGAATGCCGCGGCGGATGGCCCTGCTGGAGATCACGCCGCCGGTCAGCACACCAATGATGCCGCAGAGGAACGGCAGGGCCGCGAGCCAGCCACTCTGGCTGAGGCTGAAGCCACGGGCGGTCTGCAGGTAGCTCGGCAACCAGGTGAGGTAGACCCACACTGTGTAGAAGATGCCGAACGCGCCCAGGACCATGAACCAGGTGTTCTTCTGCTTGAGCAGCTCGCCCCAGCCGGCTTGCTTTTCCTTGGGCTTCGACTGCTCTTCGAACTCAGCACCCTTGATGAGGAACTGTTCCTTGAGCGTGGGGTCACGGTAGACGCGGAGCCACACGAGGGCGACGATCACGCCGAGTGCGCCGATGACGATGAACATGCCGCGCCAGCTCATGGTCAGCAACAGGAAGGTCAGCAGCGGAGGGGCGATGGCGTTGGCAATCTGCGAGCCGGTGTTGACGATCGAGACCGGCAGGGCGCGCTCGGTCTTGTTGAACCAACGGTCGGCGACCTTCAGCCCGGAAGTGAAGAATGGGGATTCCGAAATACCCAAGGCCACACGGGCGGCGTACAGGAAGCCGAAGGAATTGGCGAGGGCGGAGAGCATCGAGATGATGGACCAGAGTCCGGCGGCCCAGGCGAACATGCGCTTGGGACCATACTTGTCCACAAGGTAGCCGGCAGGCAGGTTGGCAATAGCGTACGGCCACGAGAACGCCGAAAGCAGCAACCCCATCTGAAGGGCGTTAAGGCCGAATTCCTTGGCAATCGTGGTGTTCGCGATGCTCAGGTTGTTTCGGTCCAGGTAATTCACGATCCCGCCGATGACCAGCAGAGCTACCAGGTACCACCTGATTCTCACGCGCCTCAGGGGCTTGGTATCCGTGGCGTCTATATCTGCTGATGCTTGGCTCATGCAGCTCACTCCTTTGTGTTCTGACCGACAGTCCTTGTCGGGTTGTGCTTTCGCCGGCTCCTGCCGGATTTGCTTGCCGGCTAGCGCCGGGCTTCGGTTAGCGCCGGGCTTCGTCGATCGCTGTGAGGAAGGTCTGCGCAGCGCGGGCGACTAGTCCGTAGTCGCCGTCGTTCCGGGCCGCCTTTGTCACAAAACTTCCCACGCCGACGGCGGTCACACCCGCGCCGAACCAGGCGCCGACATTCGCGGGCGTAACTCCGCCGGAAGGCATGATGGGTGCCTGCGGCAGGGGCGCCAGGATGGTCTTGACATATGAGGGCCCGCCCAGTTCAGCGGGGAACAGCTTGATGATGTCCGCCCCGGCTTCGAGGGTGTTGACGACCTCCGTGGGGGTGAATGCTCCGCTGGCAGTGACGGCTTGGTAGCGGTTTCCTGCAGCGATCATCTTCGGATTGAACTGCGGGCTGACCAACAGCCGAGCGCCCGCAGAGATGCTCGCAAAAGCAGCTTCTGCGTCGAGCACGGTACCGGCGCCAATCACGATGCCTTGGTCCCCGTATTTATCGGCAAGCCGCTCGATGACTCCCAGGGCACCGGGAACAGTCAACGGGACCTCCACTGCACGGATGCCGCCCTCGATGGCCGCTTCAGATACGCGGTAGGCCTCGTCGGCACTGTCCAGGCGGGCAATCAGCAAGGCGCCGGTGCGGACGATGGTCTCTAGTACTTCAAATTTGGTTAACATTGATTAAGAGATTACCCCAAATATTCACAAATTGGAACAGTCTGTGAAAACTTGTTAAAACTTCGGCGGCCGGAGGCTCAGCTGCTTCGCATGGAAGTCGAAATGCTTGGTGGCATAGGCATAGGTATCTGCGAGCGTCATGTCAGCTGTGAAGAAGGGGTCCCACCGGGTCGGGAAAGGCATCGATCTGGCCAGTGAGTCCGGGGATTCGCGTTCGAGGCGGTGCGCCAGTACCGTGATCGTCTTTTCGAGTTTCCGGCCCATCCGGTGCCGGTCATAGACCGTGGCGGCCGCCCGGGAACCCCAATAGTTCACCCAGTCGAACGGGCCGGTTCCCGCGTTCAAAGCGGCGGCGAACCCCCTGCCCCAGGATCGGGGCAGGCGACTCATAACGCGGACCAAGGGCAAGAGGGACCGGACGATCATGTATCCGAAGACCATGTGGAAAAGCAGTTCCTCGTTGGTCCAGCGGGTCCCGTTGCTCTTGCGCTTCAAATCCGATGGCGTCGCGTTCGCCAGCCAACTTTTCAGCTGAAGGCAGGCACGCCCGTATTCGGCGACGGTTGCTTCCCGGCCCGGATCCATGGCTCAAGTGTCCCGCAATCGACCGCCGAAGGAACGCCGATCGTGTCAAGTTTTTTCGGCCCGGGCGGGCCGGTCAAATCTGGTCCGGTGGGGCAGGGCCCGCGAAAGCTTCATGCCCTCGGAAACGAACCTGCGTTCATCCTGTTTCAGGCAGTGAGGGCATATCCTTCGCGGATCCAGGCCAGCATCTCAGCATCAAGCTCTGAAGGGTCCTTCAGGATGACTTCGTTATGCCACCGGTTAGCAGATACACGCTCGGCGCGGTGCACACGATCAGATTCGATTTGCCTGTCCAAAACAATGTTGACCAGAATCCCGCCTCGGCGGGGATGGATCCCCAGAAACGCGCGCCCGTGAGCGACATGGAACGACGAGGCGTTCTCCTGCAGCTCACACCCGTCAAGCGCAGAAATCTGATCGAGAAGGGCACCGTAAACGCCCGAGGAAACGGGATCGCCATCAATGCGTTCTCTTGCGGTACGTGCCATTCAGCCAGCATAAGGCGAAGGCTTGTCTCCGAGCCTTCGCTTGGACCCGGTTTAGTCGGGATTTCACGCAAAGCGCCTCGGGCCCCGCTTGTGACTATCAAGGAGTTGACCGGTTGAGGCCGTGTGCGAGGCGGAGGAGCCTGTCCCGTAATCGGCGGCCGAAGAAACGCCGGGGGCCTAGTTTTCCACGAGTTCGGCGTAGAGCCTTTGGACGCGGTCCTTGATGTCGTCACGGACCAGGCGCATGCGGTCCATGCCTTCGATGCCACGAGCGGAGGGCTCGTCGGTTTCCCAGGTCAGGACGCGGGCCGTGCCGTGGCGTTCGAGTTTGGCTTCGGTGCCCAGGACAACCACGACGTCGGCGGCGTCGAGCACGTCGTCTGTGATGGGTTTGGGGTGCTCGCCGGTGACGTCGATGCCGAGTTCGCTCAGGGACTCCACGGATTCGGGATTCAGTGCCTCGCATGGGTTGGTGCCTGCTGAATGAACCGCGACAGCGTCTCCGGCAAGGTCACGCATGAGCCCGGCGGCTAACTGGGACTTTCCGCCGTTCCTGCTGCAGACGAACAGGACGCTCGGGGTCTTGATTGACTCGATCATGCTTGTGATTCTTGCATCTGAGATCGCCGATTCTTGCATCAGGCTGCGCCCGAGCGTCCGTGGGTCAGCCCGGTGGGGAACCCGACGAGGACCGGCTCGGGAGCCGCGCAGCAGCCGGCGTCCTCCGATGATGCAATCTCCTGGGCGGGAACGTCACAGCTGGTGCCGGCGTCCGTGGAGCAGACGCCTGTTTCGGGCAGTTCAAGCTGGACGGTGTCAGCGGCTGTCTGGTCTCCGGCGAGGGCGGCAGCGACGGAGCGGACCTGTTCGTAACCGGTTGCCAGCAGGAAGGTCGGGGCCCGGCCGTAGGACTTCATGCCCACGATGTAAAAGTCCTTCTCGGGGTGCGCCAGAAGCCTCGCGCCGTGCGGAGGCACCGTGCCGCAAGAATGGAATTCAGGATCGATCAGCGGGCCGAGCCTTGTAGGTGCTTCAATGGCGGGGTCAAGGTTGAGTCGGAGTTCGCGGAGCATGTCCAAGTCGGGGCGGAAGCCGGTGCAAGGCACGACGACGTCCGCGTCGAGCGTGCGGCCATCGGCGGCTTCGACACTCACATGGGTATCCAGGGATTTCAAGGTGCTGATGCCGAAGCCGGTGTGCAGTTCGATGGTGCCGGCCTCGACCAAGCGGCGGAGCCGGGATCCGAGCTGGCCGCGGGCGGGAAGACCGTCAGCGTCGCCGCCACCATAGACCTTCTCCGCGGAGGCGCCCCGGACCGCCCAGAGGATCGTGGTTCCTGGTTCTTCCTTGGCGAGGTCCGCGAGGTTGATTAGGGTGTTCGCGGCCGAGTGCCCTGCCCCGACCACGAGGACACGGCGGCGGGCGAAGGCGGCGCGGTCCCGGCCCACTACGTCGGGAAGGGGCGAGGAGATCCGCTCAGCGGCCGCGTTCTCGCCGATGGCGGGCAGGCCGGAGGTGCCGAGCGGATTGCGGGTGGACCAGGTTCCTGAAGCGTCAATGACGGCTGCCGCGGTGTGGTCGCGGATTTCGCCGTCCTCGTGCTCGACCCGCACAACGAACGGCGTGGTGTCACGGTCCCTGACGTGGGTCTTGTCCAGGCCTGCACGGGTGACCGCCACAACTCGGGCACCCGTCTGGAGGCGGGAGCCGATGGCAGGAAGGGCAGCCAAAGGTGCAAGGTAATTGTCGATGAGCTCCCCGCCATACGGGAGTGCCGTGGGGCGCGGTGCCTCCCACCCGGATGCATCGAGCAGGCGGAGGGAAGCGGCGTCGAGGTTGAACCGCCAGGGTGAGAACAAGCGGATGTGGCGCCATTGTTCGATCGCGGCCCCCGCCGTCGGGCCTGCTTCGAAGATCACTGGTTCCAAGCCGCGTTCAAGGAGGTGGGCGGCCGCGGCAAGGCCGATAGGTCCGGCGCCGATCACGGCAATGGGAAGGTTCTTCACTGAATCCATGCTGTCCTCGGTTTGTCCAGTCTCCCTGCGTCCCGCGCTACGCAGCAGGGCTAAGGGATGCGATCAGGTCCTCGATGCGGGTCTTGATCTCGTCGCGGATGGGGCGGACGGCTTCAATCCCCTGGCCGGCCGGATCTTCGAGAACCCAATCCTCGTAGCGCTTGCCCGGGAAGTACGGGCATTCGTCGCCGCAGCCCATGGTGATGACGACGTCGGATTCCTTGACGGCCTCTGTGGTGAGGATCTTGGGGATTTCGGCGGACATGTCGATGCCAAGTTCGGCCATGGCTTCGACGGCGGCAGGGTTGACCTTGTCTGCGGGCTGGGAACCCGCCGAGCGGACCTCGATCCGGCCCTCACCGAGGGTCGTGAGGAAGGCGGCAGCCATCTGGGAACGGCCTGCATTGTGGACACAGACAAAGAGGACGGAGGGTTTCTTGACGGTTTCAGCGCTCATGAGAGGACCTTTCGATCGGGTGCGGGAGCTGACAGAGACGAAGGCAACGCGGGAACGCGTGGGTACAGGGCACGGATCAGGAAGAACCCTACGGCTCCGCCCAACAACTGCGCGAGGATGAACGCCGGAGCGGAGGCCGGGGCTATGCCGGCGAAGGTGTCGGTAATGGTCCGGGCCGCGGTCACGGCGGGATTCGCGAAGCTGGTGGAGCTGGTGAACCAGTAGGCGGCCGTGATGTAGCCGCCGACTGCAAACGCCACGCGCTCAGGGCGTCCGGAACGGATGGTGCCGAAGATGACCAAGAGCAGCCCGATGGTCGCGATGACTTCGCCAAGCCACAGCCCTCCCCCGGCGCGTTCATGCGTGGAGAGCGTCACGGCGTCGAGGCCGAACATCAGGTTGGCCAGCACTGTCCCGGCGAGGCCTCCTACGAACTGTGCGGCGATCAGTGCAAGCGCAGTGGGCGTATCCAGGATCCCCAGGGCGCGCTCCACCAAAGTGACCGCCGGGTTGAAGGATGCCGAGACCGGCTGCAGCGCCAGGATCAACGCCACGAGCGCGGCGCCAGTGGCGACGCTGTTCTGCAGGAGCTCCAGTCCGATGTCGTTCGGGGACAGTCGCGAGGCCATGACGCCGGACCCCACCACGGCCATAACCAGGAAGGCAGTTCCTACGAACTCCGCTACGGCCCGCCGTGTCAGAACGCTCACTGGCTTTGTCCCCCGATCAAGGCCGCCAGGCCGGACAGCGCGTCGGTGCGGGCGCGGTAGTAGACCCAGACTCCCCGCTTTTCGCGTTCCAGGAGACCCGCTTCGTGCAGGACTTTCAGGTGGTGGCTGATGGTCGGCTGTGACAGCTCAAACGCGTCGTTCAGATCGCACACGCAGGCTTCGCTGCCCTCATGGGACGCCACCAAGGACATCAACCGCAGCCGTACCGGATCGGCCAGCGCTTTCAGCAGCGGCACGATTCCTTCGGCTTTGGATTCAGACAAGGGCTCCCGGGACAGCGGCGAGCAACACGCCACGGTCTGGACGGGCGTCAACTGCAAGGACATAGACACACGTAAATATTCACATCTGTCGATGTTTAAGGCAAGGCCGTTTAAGGCAAGGCTGCGGCGATCAAGAAGGTTCCCGACTCCGGCGGCAAACACAAATCGGAACACTGTGTGAAAACTTGTTAAGATGGGTTTGTCACCGCGAAGGAGCAACCTTGAGTTCGTCAACATCACCTCCCCTGATCCCGGAGCAGCGCCATCAGGAGATTCTTCGCTTGCTTCGCCGCGAGGGAGTGCTGAGCATCCGCAGCCTGACGGAATCCATGAACGTCTCCCACATGACCATCCGGCGCGACATTACGGCCCTCGAAGATGCCGGTCATGTGTTGTCGGTCCAGGGAGGCGTGCGTTTGGCGGAGAGGACCAGCCAGGAACCTCCACGGGAGCGGGAATCACGGGCTCAGCTAGAGCTGCCTCGGAAAAAAGCAATCGCCGAGCTTGCGTCCCAGTTCGTTGAGGATGACATGGTCTTGTTCCTCGACGCCGGTACAACTTGCCAGTCCGTGGTCCCCTATCTCGGTGCCCGGAAGAACATCACGGTGGTCACCAACGATTTTTACGTGGTCACGTCTTTATTCGCATACCCCAACGTTGAGACCATCCATACCGGCGGTGTGGTGGATGCTTCCAGCGCTTCAAGTTCAGGCCGCATGGCCGCCGACGCCATCAAGCACATCAACATCGATCTGTTCTTCATGAGCACCGGCGCATGGAGCCTCTCTCGCGGCGTCACTACGCCGTCCATGGACAAGGTGGAAATGAAACTGGCCGCTCTTGAGGCAGCGTCGCGCTGCTTCCTGCTGGCGGACAGCACCAAGTTCGGAACCTTTGCGAAGTTCCGGGTCGCGCCGATCGAGCAACTGGACGCCGTCGTCACCGACGATGAACTGGAGCGGGACACCCGGGATAACATCCAAGAATTGGGCGTCACGGTGTACGTCGCGGCAGCGAACGGTTCCGGCCGCTAAGGCAAGGCCGGATCGTCGTCCGCCATCGACGCCGCCGCTGCCGTAATTCGGTTGGCCATTCCCTTGAAGATGACGCCGTGGAAGGGCAATACCGCAAGCCAGTACAAGCGTCCGCCCAGGCCTTTGGGGAAGAAGATCGCCCTTTGTTGGTAGAGCGCCCCGCCTTCGGCTTCTTCGGCGCGCATTTCCAGCCAGGCCCGCCCGGGGACCTTCATTTCCGCGCGGAGGCGCAACAGCGAGCCGCGGTCGATCTGCTCCACACGCCAGAAGTCCAGCGCGTCCCCCGTATTCAGGCGGGTCGGACTGAGCCGGCCGCGGCGGAGCCCCACTCCACCCACGATCTTGTCCATCCAGCCGCGCACGGACCAGGCCAGGGGAAACGAGTACCAGCCGTTGTCCCCGCCGATGCCTTCGATGACTTGCCACAATTGTTGCGGCGTCGCCGTCGTGAGCTGCTGCTGGTTGTCCTGGTACACCAGATGGCCGGCCCACTGCGGGTCGCTGGGAAGCGGATCACTTGGAGCACCGCGAACGGAGGAGTTCTGCCAGCTGGTTTCCACTTCCCCGCCGGTCTCCCGCGCCAATGCCAGGCGAAGCGATTCACGGTATCCAAGCAGCCCGGCTTCGGGTGGATCGATGTATTGGTGGATGTCCCGCTCCGCGACCACGCAGTTCTGCTGCAGGGATCCGATCAGCGGCACGGCCAAGGACCGGGGAATGGGGGTGACGAGGTTGACCCACTGGGATGCCAACCATGGAGTCAGGACGGGCAGTGCAATCACCGGACGACGCCGCAGCCCCGCTTCCGCGGCATAACCGTTCATCATCTCGTCGTACCGGAGGACGTCCGGGCCGCCCAGGTCGAAGGTGCGGTTGAGCGAAGCCGGGAGCCCGGCCGCCGCGACCAGGTAATAGAGCACGTCGCGGATCGCGATCGGCTGGACTTTGTTCCGCACCCATCGCGGAGCCACCATGAGGGGCAGCACCTCGGTCAGTTGCCGGATCATTTCGAACGACGCCGAACCGGAGCCGATCACGACGCCGGCCTGAAGGACGATCGCGGGCACGCGCGGTTCCGCTAGGAAAATGTCGCCCACTTCCTTGCGGGATTGGAGGTGCCGGCTGAGCGTTCCTTCCGGGTGCAGTCCGCCCAGGTAGATGATCCGTCCGGCGCCGGCGTCGGCTGCCGCGCGTGCTACGTTGCCGGCGCAGAGCCTTTCGGTCTGTTCAAAAGACCGCTGGCCGGATGGACCCATCGAGTGCACCAGGTAGTAAATGACGTCGGCCCCGGTAAAAGCCTCCCGCAAGGACTCGACATCCTCGAGGTCGCCGATCATTACGTTCACACGGTCCGCCCAGGGGACGTCCCTGAGCTTGTTCGCATGGCGCACCAGGACGCGGACGTCGTAACCGGCGTCGAGCAATCGGGGAACGAGCCGTCCACCGATATAGCCGGTGGATCCCAATACCACTGCAAGTGGATTCATTGTGCCCCTTCCGAATGACCTTGCGGAGCCGGATGCCCTTACTGAGCCGGAACGCCGACGCCCTATGCCAGCGTAGCCCTACACCGATCCGGCCCGTTTCCGGCGGTCGTTCTTGCCGCGGAGGTCGCGGTTCAGGCGGCGGTCACCGTGGTAGAGCAGAGACTCCCAGTCGACCTGTTCCGGGGTTTTGGGAATGATGGCCGGCGGCAGCGCCTTCGGCTTCTTGGGCTCGACGTACAGCCAGTTCAGCACGCCAAGGTACATGTCCACTCCGGAGTTGGCCAGTCCGATATAGGCCCGGATCGCGCCCGCGGCCATGATGGCGTTGAAGGCGGCGAAAGCGGCGTTGCCCCAGTTTCCAAGTTGCCAGTTGCGCCAGACGGTCAACAAGGAGAACGCAACGATCAAGTACGGAGCCAGGACATAGAGGGCCGGGGCCGCGGTGCGGTCCTTGACCTTCGGGGTGYGGACGAACGGGATCTTGTCTCCCGTGAGGGCCTGCTGGAGGGACTTCAGGACGCCGGCAAGATTGACCGGCAGCAGCACCAGGTTGAAGCCGTAGATCCGGAAGATGTCGCTGAACCGGTGGCCGCAGTCCCGCAGGTCGCTGCCCATCGCCAGGAAGTAGGGCAGGGCGGCGAGGAAGACCAAGGGGCTGAGGAGGCGGCTGTCGTAGGGGTACGCGAGGAGGAACAGCAGCCCGAAGCTCGCCCAGGTGATGGAGGCCATGTAGTTGACCCGCAACAGGATCTCGCGGAAGAGAACCGGCCGGGCCTGCCCACGGCGCTTGCGGATCTGTTCCCAAAGTTTCGGCAGGATCAGCAGGCCGCCGTTGGCCCAGCGCCGTCGCTGCACCACGAGCGATCCGAAGTCCGGCGGCGTGGCGCTGTAGCTGAGCCTCTCCGGGTAGTTGGCCAGGGTCCAGCCGTGCTTGCCAAGGTCCACGCTGGACTCGGTGTCTTCGATGACCGTGCGGTCCTGGATGTAGGTCCTGACTTCAAAGCCACCCACCGTCGAGATCTCGACGATGTCTTCCAGTGCGCGTTTGCGGATCACGGCGTTCGCTCCCACCCAGAACGTGGCGCCGTATTGGGTCATGCCTTGGTGCTGGATGTGCTGGATGTCCGTGGTGGCGCCGGCGATGCGCTCGATCCGGGTCGGTGCCCCGCGGAAGGAGGAATACGGGGTCTGGGTGACGGCTACCTTTTCATTGCCCGGGGATTCGAGAAGATGAACCAGGCGGAGGCAGTAGTCGCGCAGCAGCATCGAGTCGGCGTCCAGGGTCAGGACGTAGGTGGTGTCCGGGACGGACAGCACATCGCCGTCGTCGACTCCTGCGGGCCGCAAGACGGTGCCGTCCGCCGTCTGTTCCGGGTGCCACGTCCCGCCCATGAGCGAAAGGTAGGCATTCAGGTTCATGGCCTTGTTGGCCTCGTGGGAGAGGCTCGCGAACCGCTTCCGCTCGAACGTGGACACCCGGGCGTTGAAGATCCAGGTAAGCCGCGCGTACAGTTCAGCGATGCGTTCCGGGCCAGGCGAGGTCCGCTGCGCGTTCGCGGCCGTCAGGGCCAGGATGACCAGGCGCAGTTCCCGGGCCAGGCCCATGAGGACCAGATCGACGAAGAACTCATCCACGTGGTCCTCGACAGACTCGGTCTCGGCCATAGCTTCGAGCCATTCGGCGGCGTATTGGTATTCGGCGATGAGCCGCTCAACTTCGGTGCCCGCGTCCGGTTCAGCTTCTTGATCACGACGACGACGGCGGTACCTCGCGTAGGCGCCGTTGACCCTCGCCGCTGGTTCCTTGAGGGTTTCCGTGATCTGGCCGGCGAGCGCGCGGGTGGCTTCGAGGCGGCGGAGCACGTCAGGGTCTGCAGGGAAGGGTGGGTCATCGAGGAGCAGCACGACGCTGAGGTCCGGGAATTCCTGCAGGACCGCGGACCACATGGTGCCGCGGACTACTTCCGGTTCCTCCGCATAGGAGGGAATCAGTACGGTGATGCCCTCGGAGTAGTCGAAGAAGTGCCGGTCGAGCTCCCCTCGGGGAACCCGACGGTGGGCCCGAAAGCGGGTCAGGGCGCCCTGGCGGGCGGTGAGGTACATCAGTGCCGAGAACGTCAGGAAGGACACCACCACCAAGTAGGAGAGGGTTTCGGCGCCGAAGCGGAATCCGGCGCCGGGGTTGTCCACGAGCTGCTTGAGCACGGTCGTGATCACATAGCCGAGCCAGGCGAGGACAGTGGTGAGGACGCCGACGCGGCCGAGGACTATCTTGCGCCGCGACGGTGCTGGGTGGACGATCGAGAGCGGTTCAGAGCGTTTCTCCGCGCCCCACTGACGCTTCCGGGCTTTTGAAGACTGCCCGTCCGCGGTTCCCTGGTCATCCGGGCGTAGCAGCACGATCTGGTCCGACATGAATCCCCATTCGCCGTCCGTGCGCCCCCAGCGGACGCGCGGCACAATGCAGGCGTAATGTGACGGCCCGCACTACAGTGCGCCCCTATGATAGGCGAACGACGCGTAGTTGGGATAAGACTCGTGGAAATGCTACGCCAAGCTGCGCAGCCACCACCGGAGTGAGTTCTTTCCCGGACATCCGCGAAGTCCTATTCCAATGCTCTGGGGGTATCTCTGTGTCGAAACGCTTTCCCGGCCGCCGGCTGTCCGTCCTGCGTTTGGGCATCCTTTGCGTCATCGTGGTGGCGGCGGTCACGGCGGGCTACCTCGGACTCCGCAACGTCCAGGACGTCAGCGCCGCGGCCTCCATGCCTTCGGTGTTTTCCGGCTATGTGGACGTGACGGCGACGCCGCGGTTCGCGTTCGAAGATCCAGCAGTGCCCAGCGCGAAGGCCGTGGTGCTGTCCTTCGTCGTCGCCGATCCGAAGCAGGGCTGCGCCCCGTCCTGGGGTGCGGCGTACAGCCCCGACCAGGCAGCCTCCGACCTCGATCTGGACCGGAGAATCGCCCGGCTCCGCCAGCTTGGAGGGGCCCCGGCGGTTTCCTTCGGCGGGATGAACAACAATGAACTCGCAGTTTCCTGCAAGGACACGAAGTCCCTGACCGGCGCCTACCGGCAGATCGTGGATCGCTACGACGTCGCAACGGTGGATCTCGACGTCGAAGGCGCCGCCTTGGGCGACATAGCCGCAGCCGACCGACGTGCGCAAGCCGTCGCCGCCATTCAGAAGGAACGCAAAGCCAGCGGCAAGCCCCTTGCCGTCTGGCTCACCCTTGCGGCCGACCCGGACGGACTCACGAGCCAGGGCCAGGTCATCGTGGCGCATACCCTCGCGGGCGGCGTCGAGCTGGAGGGCGTAAACATCATGACGATGGATTTCGGCGCCAGTAAGCCTGCGGCTTGGAGCATGTCCCGGGCCGCGGAATCAGCCGCGGATGCCGCCCACGGACAGCTCGCCGCCCTCTACCGCAACGCCGGAACCGACTTTGGCAGCGAAACCCTTTGGCGCAAGCTGGGCCTGACCGTCATGGTGGGCCAGAACGACATTGCCGGCGAAATATTCACGCTCGACGATGCCGCCACCATGAACAGCTTCGTCAAGGACAAGGGCCTCGGTAGGTTGTCGATGTGGTCCATGAACAGGGACCGGACGTGTAGCCCCAACTACCCGGATGTGAGCAAGGTTTCGGACGGATGCAGCGGGGTGGTCCAGGGCTCCCAACTGTTTTCGGCCACGCTTGCCAATGATGTAGGGCTGCCTACGCCGGCTGTGGCTCCATCGCCTACTGCAACTGCCTCAATCAGTGCCACGCCCACCACCGACGATCCCGCAACCAGCCCTTATCCGGTGTGGAGCAGCTACGCCGCCTACACCGCGGCGGACAGGGTGGTGTGGCACGGCAGCGTCTACGAGGCAAAATGGTGGACCCGCGCGGACGTCCCGGACAACCCCGTTCTGCAGGGCGGCGCCACCCCGTGGAAACTCGTGGGTCCCGTGCTTCCTGGCGACAGGCCAAGCCCCAAAGCAACCGTGCCTGCGGGAACTTTCCCGGCATGGGCGCCGGAGACGATCTATCACAAGGGCGACCGCATTGTCTTCGAAGGGTCCGCGTTCGAGGCCAAGTGGTGGACCCAGGGAGACAGCCCGGAGGCAGCAATCCAGGGTGCGCCGGACTCCCCCTGGGCGAAATTGACCCCGGCCCAGCTCATGTCGCCCTCGCCCACCGCGCCAGCTTCCTGAACTTAAGCGCGAACTGGCAGCAGATGCCCTCTGCTTTTTGAGGGCATCTGCTGCCAGTTCGCGATGGGGTTTCGACGGGAAGGCCCTCCGCCGTCGTTTGCATGGGGGGCTCGACGGCGGAGGGCTGGCTGGGTGGGGGTGTTACTGGTTGGTGGCGGTGCGCTGGGTGCCGGTGAAGTTGAAGGCGATGGTGCTGCTCTGGTTCTGCAGGGTGTTGTCTGCGGTGGAGGGCAGGGTCAGGGTGACGCGGAGGTTGTCGGTGTGTCCGGCGGTGACCGAGGTGAGGTTGGCCAGGGTGAGGTTGGCGCCGATGACGGGGCGGGAGGCGAGSACGCTGGTGGTGGTGCCGGAGCAGGTGTAGGTGTAGGCGGGGGCGGTGCCGGCTTCGGTCCAGGCGGTGGAGCAGTTATCGACGGTGACCTGCAGGCCCATGGTGGTGTTGGTGTCCAGCAGGGAGGTCGGGGA